>JAXJWH010000136.1:0-144838 GCA_036308125.1 Agathobacter sp. | reverse complement strand
CTGGGACCATGACTATAAAGTAACTTATTAACTATGTGGGTGTAAAAGGATGTCCAACAATTCATCCAATACCTGCATCATAAAAAATAAGTCTATAGCCTCTTTGAATGAGGTCTATAAACTTATTATACGAGGAGTGAAGAATATGAGCAGAGATACACATTTAGATGAACTTGAAGCAGAGGCAATATATATAATGAGGGAAGTAGCGGCAGAATGCGAGAAGCCGGTTATGTTATATTCAATTGGAAAAGATAGTTCCGTAATGCTTCATCTTGCATTGAAAGCATTTTATCCGGAGAAGCCACCATTTCCATTTTTACATGTAGATACAACATGGAAATTCAAAGAAATGATAGAATTTCGTGAGCATGTTACACAAAAATATGGATTGGATATGCTGGTATATACAAATGAAGATGGTGTAAAGCAGGGAATTAATCCATTTGACCATGGTTCAGCATATACAGATATTATGAAAACACAGGCTTTAAAGCAGGCTCTTGATAAATATGGTTTTAAAGCTGCTTTTGGTGGTGGAAGAAGAGATGAGGAAAAATCAAGAGCAAAGGAGAGAATTTTCTCATTTAGAAATAAAGCCCATGCATGGGATCCAAAGAATCAAAGACCTGAGATGTGGAAATTATTCAATACTAAGCTGTTCCAGGGAGAAGAAGTTCGAGTTTTCCCATTATCAAACTGGACTGAAAAGGATATCTGGCAATATATTAAAAGAGAAAATATTGAAATTCCATCACTTTATTTTGCAAAAGAAAGACCGGTTGTATACAGAGATGGAAACATTATCATGGTAGATGATGATCGTATGAGATTAAAGGAAGGAGAGCAGGTTGTAAATAAAAAGGTAAGATTTAGAACATTAGGCTGCTATCCATTAACCGGTGGTGTTGAGTCAGATGCTGAAACTTTAGATGAAATAATAGAAGAAACCTTAAGTGCTGTTTTAAGTGAGAGAACAAGCAGAGTAATAGATAATGAAGCAGCAGGAAGTATGGAAAGAAGAAAAAGGGAGGGATATTTCTAAAATGCAGTTACTTAAATTTATAACATGTGGAAGCGTAGATGATGGAAAATCAACTTTAATTGGACATATTTTATATGATTCAAAATTATTATATACAGATCAGGAAAAAGCCTTAGAGTTAGACTCTAAGGTAGGAAGCAGGGAAGGTGAGATTGATTATTCGTTACTCTTAGACGGTCTTATGGCTGAAAGAGAGCAGGGAATAACAATTGACGTAGCATACAGATATTTTACTACTGATAACAGATCATTTATCGTAGCAGATACACCAGGTCATGAAGAATACACAAGAAACATGGCGGTAGGTGCTTCCTTTGCAGATTTATCAGTTATTTTAATAGATGCACAAAGTGGTGTTTTATCACAGACAAAAAGACATGCAAGAATTTGTTCTTTAATGGGAATTAAATATTTTGTTTTTGCCGTTAATAAAATGGACCTTGCGGGTTATAGTGAAAAACGTTTTCAGGAAATAACAAAGCAGATAGAAGAATTGTCAAAGGAATTATCACTGGCAAATATAACAATTATTCCGGTATCAGCAACAGAAGGAGATAATGTAACAACAGTTTCCGATAATATGCCTTGGTACAAAGGAAAAGCATTGTTAGAATATCTTGAAACTGTTGACATTAAGGAAGAAAATACTAATAAAGAATTTTATATGCCTGTTCAAAGAGTGTGCCGACCAAATCATTCATTCAGAGGTTTTCAGGGACAGATTGAATCAGGTGAGGTAAAGACTGGTGATGAGATTATTATTCTTCCAAGCCATGAAAAAGCACATGTAAAGAGTATTCATGTAACAGATAAAGAAGTAGATGAAGCTTCAATAGGAGATCCTGTAACTATACAGTTAGATAAAGAAATTGACGTTTCAAGAGGTTGTGTTCTTACAAACAGCAATGACATTCCGGTTTGCTCTTCATTAGAACTTACATTATTATGGATGGATGATGTGGAATTAAGTGAATCAAAGAATTTCTTTATTAAAATTGGAACAAAGCAGGTTACAGGAACAGTAGATAAAATTATTAATTCCATAGATGTAAATACAGGTAAGGAACAGGAAACTCACTTCTTACGAAAGAATGAAATTGGAAAATGTAAACTTAGCCTTAGTGATGAGGTAGTTACAGATTTATTTACAGAAAATAAAACTTTAGGTGAAGTAATTTTAATTGACCGAGTTACTAACATGACAGCTGCATGTGGTGTTGTAACAAAAGTAAATGTAGATGAAGAAATCGTTATTGACAAGAGTGTAAGAGGTAAGTGGAAAGGACAAAAACCAGTAGTTGCTGTCTTTAATAAGGATAAAGTGACTAAGGAATTTGTTGATAAAACAGAGCAGGGATTAAGTAATCTTGGAAGACATACATTTATATATGAAACAAAAGAAGAAAATATTGATAAAGAAGTAATAAAAAATCTTTATGAGGCTGGAATTGTTGTATTAGTAATTAACGATAACAAATTATCTAATCTGGATATTGAAGATATTGAATATTTTGATGATGCAACAGCTGATGGTGGTTCAGTATCAGATGCAGTAGAAAAAATATACAAAATTTCAACAATATCTGACTAATTATAACTTGAAAAGGTTTGCCAGAACTATCATAATAATGATATATACAAAAAAGATAAAAGAGGTAACTAAATGTATAAATCATTATTAGTATTTGAAGAAACAAAATTAGTGGATGAACTTATGTCTCTTACCTACTGGGGAAAGACAAGCGGGTTTATGGTTACTGATGTGGCTTTGGATGCGTTAGAAGGATATATAAAAGCAAAAAACAATGAGTATGATATAATGCTCATCCAGGATGATTTGGCAAATTTTGATAACGTTTCATTAATAGAATGTGTTAAAAAAGAAAATCTGTGTAAATATGTTATTATGTGCGGTAAAGAAAAGAATTTTGACAGGGCTTTATTTGGAATAAGAAATAATGTATTTGATTATATGATATTTCCGATTGGTGAAGAACAATTTATGGATATGGTTGGCAGAATCAAAAATGAGATGATATCTGAAACAAATGCTCAAAGCTCATATATAAATAAGGCTATGGAATTGTTCAAAAACCAAAATAAAGATTTCCTGTTCTTTTCTGAAAAAGCAGTTTCCTGGATATCTGAAAACAGCACTTTTTTTCCGGAAATATACAAAAAATCCTGCAATGCTTATGGGGAATTAATTGAAAAAATATATGATGAATATGGCTGGCTGGATATGTATGTCTCTAAAGATGAAATGTTAGACATTTTGGATATGCCAAAGGATGAAATCAGTAAATATGCTGATTATATAAGAAATAAAATCGATAATTTATTTAATGTATTTTGTGAATTATATAAAATTGTTCCACAGGCTCAGATTGAGGCGGCGATTATATATATATTAAATAATCCTGAAACAGATTTGCTTCAAAAGGATATAGCAGAAAAAATATATATGAATACTTCTGTTTTCAGTACGCTTTTTAAAACCCATGTAAATGAGTATTTTGGTGTATACATAGCAAATGTAAAGCTGTATAGAGGCGCATATCTGCTTCGTACATCAGACATTAGAATATCCAAATTAGCTGAATTATTAGGTTATAAGGATGCTGCATATTTTAGCAGATTGTTTAAACAAAAATTTAAAATGACTCCAATAGAGTATCAGCAGAAAAATATGGTTAATATTTTAGAATAGTTACAACAAAAAGTTTATAAAAAATTAAGAAAAAGTTTATAAATACTTGACAAACTTATTTTTGAAATCTATACTTTATTAGGCGAGTGAGACACCCCTTTATTTAGGGGTGTTTTTATGTGAATAAAAACCTATATTTTTAATTCACTAAGTAGTACCAAGAGAGGAAAGAATAATGGGAAAAGAAAAAATTAAACCAATGTTGTTTAGTGTGTTAAAAACCTACAATAAACAACAATTTATCAGTGATGTGATTTCAGGAATTATAGTGGCAATAATTGCATTGCCGTTATCTATAGCGTTGGCACTGGCATCAGGAGTAGGACCGGAGGAGGGAATATATACTGCAATAATTGCAGGGTTTTTAATCTCATTTTTTGGTGGAAGCAGGGTACAGATTGCTGGACCAACAGCTGCATTTGCCACAATAGTAGCAGGAATAGTAGCAGCAAACGGAATTGACGGACTTATTACAGCTACATTAATTGCAGGTTTTATTTTGATTTTAATGGGAATATTCAGATTAGGTAATTTAATCAAATTTATTCCTTATACAATTACCACCGGATTTACTGCCGGAATTGCTGTAACAATACTAATTGGACAGCTGAAGGACTTTTTTGGATTAACTTATGCAAACGGAGTTAAGCCTGTTGAAACAATGGAAAAAGTATCAGCATTTGCAAAATATATAGGAACTTGTAATGTTCGGGCATTAATAGTAGGTGCTGTATGCCTTGCAATTTTAATTATCTGGCCATTTATCAGTGAAAAAATTCCAGGCTCACTTATTGCGGTAATTGCAGGAATTTTAATGGTCAAGTGTCTTGAACTTGACGTAAATACAATTGGAGATTTATATACAATCAGTAACAAATTACCAAGTTTACATATACCAAATTTATCTTTTAAACTTATACAGACAGAACTTTCTGATGGTTTTACGATTGCAATTCTTGCAGCAATAGAATCATTATTGTCCTGCGTTGTAGCAGATAGTATGATTAATTCAAAGCATCGTTCAAATATGGAATTAATTGCTCAGGGAATTGGTAATATTGGTTCAGTTCTTTTCGGTGGAATTCCTGCCACAGGTGCCATTGCAAGAACCGCTGCCAATATAAAAAATGGCGGAAAAACTCCGGTTGCAGGAATGGTTCATTCAATAGTACTTGTATTAGTATTGGTTATTTTAATGCCTTATGCAGCATTAATTCCAATGCCTACAATAGCAGCAATTTTATTTATGGTAGCATATAATATGTGTGGTTGGCGCACATTTGCACATTTATGCAAGACAGCACCTAAAAGTGATATTATTGTATTAGTATTAACATTTGTTTTTACAGTAATTTTTGACCTTGTAGTTGCAATTGAGGTTGGAATGATTGTTGCCATAGTATTGTTTATGAAGAGAATGAGCGAAGAGGCACAGGTTAAGGGATGGAAATATTTTGATGATGAAGATGATCCTGATGGAATTGAGTTAAGAACCGTACCACAGCAGGTTCGTGTATATGAAATCAGTGGACCAATGTTTTTTGGTATGTCAGATTTAATAAATGAAATTACAGTTAAAGATTTTACAAAATGCCTTGTAATTCGAATGAGAGGAGTGCCTGCATTAGATGCAACAGCAATGCATTCACTTGAATTGCTTTGTGAAAAATGTGAGAAAGCAAAAGTTCAGATTGTATTTTCACATGTAAATGAGCAGCCAATGAGAACAATGGAAAAGGATGGTTTTGTAGAAAGGGTTGGAAGAGATAATTTCTGTAAGCATATAGATGATGCACTTACAAGAGCAGCAGAACTTATATAGATTGTAAAAAGAAACAGACTATCGCACTAAGGTAATATTTATTAGGGCGATAGTCTTTTATTATTAAGGTGCATTTGGAGAATAAATTTGCTTGTGTAGGAAAATAAGTGATGTTAATATTTTATATGTAGTTGCAAGTGTAAGTTTTTGTTTGATGTGTTTTTGGTACTTGCAACAATTAATAATGGCAAAAGTGATTGTTCTGTAAAGGAATAGAATATGCATAAGGTGGATTTTTAATGTATAAAGTTTTAGTAGCAGATGATAATAAAGAAATTACGGATCTGGTAGGTGATATACTGGAAAAGGAAGGCTATGAATTGGTTAAAGCCTATAATGGTGACGAGGCAATTGAAAGATTTGCATCAGATATGTCTTTGGTTATTCTGGATGTGATGATGCCAGGCAAGGATGGATATGAGGTATGTCAGTTAATTAGGAAACAAAGTCATGTGCCTATTTTGTTTTTAAGTGCGAAAGGAACAGATTTTGATAAGGTGGTAGGTTTGTCATCCGGCGGTGATGATTATATGGTAAAGCCATTTAGTACCATAGAGCTGGTGGCAAGGGTAAGAGCTTTAATTCGCCGCTATAATTATATTGCAAATCCAACACAAAATAGGAATGTTATAACGATTAGTGATGTGATAACTATGGATATTAATTCCAGAAAGGTGACAAAATATGGAAATGAGATTATATTGACAAGAACAGAATTTGGCATTCTTGAACTGCTTGCAAAAAACAAAGGCAGAGTGTTTAGTGCAGAAGAAATATTCAAGAGTGTCTGGAAAGAAAAATATTACGAAGGAAATAATACAGTAATGGTACATCTTGCCAGACTCAGGGAAAAAATTGAGGATAATCCAAGAAAAGCACAAATTATTAAGAATGTATGGGGAGTGGGGTACAAAATTGATAACTAAGAAATATCAGAAGCATATATTACAATGGAAATTAGTATTAATTATGTTTGCTAGTTTATTTGCTGGAATTGTGTCAATTATTTTGAAAGAGGCATTATACAGCTATTATTATGGGCTGGATGCAGAAAATACGCAAATTTTATTTGAAACAGGCTGGCAAGCTATTGTTATGGATATCTTTTTTTTGGTTGTAACAGTGATTGTTTTTCTATTGCTATCAAGGAATTTTGTAAAAAGAATTGAAATCCTTAACAGTAGTATTAAAAAAATATCAAAGGGCAATATGAATAATATACCTTTGGATAATAAGAATGATGAAATAGGTGGACTTTCCAGAAGTATTTGCGAGATATCTGAAATGTTGACAAAATCAATGGAAGATGAAAGAAGAATGGTCTGTAATATAGCACATGACCTTCGCACACCGGTTACATCAATTCAAGGATATGCTCAGTTATTGGAACAAAATGAAGACTTATCAATACATAGTCGAGAACAAGTTGAAATTATTCGGCGAAAATCGGAACAACTTTCTGCACAAATAGCGGAGTTATTGGAATATTCCATTCTTCAATTTGAAGAAAAAGAGTATACATTTGAAGAATTATCTCTTAGCAGACTTGTTGAGCAGATTTTTATTGATTTTATTCCAGAATATGAAAAAAATCAAATCACTTACGTTTTATACGGAAATGAAGATGAGCATAAAATGCAGTGTAATGCAGCCTTGATGATACGTATGTTGGAAAATCTGATAAATAACGCTTTACGTTATGGGAAAGAAGGAAAAAAAGTAGAAGCTGTTTTAAGTGAAAATGAAGAAAGCATATGTTTAGAAATTGCTAATTATGGTTCAGCGATGAAAAAAGCGGAAGCAGAACGCATTTTTGAACCATTTTATCAAGGAGGAAATGCAAAAGAATATGAAACGGAAAGTAAGGGGTTAGGGCTTGCAATTGTTGCAAAAATTGTTGCAATTCATTCCGGAACAATTCATGTAGAGTGTGATGAAGAAATAAAACGAATGTCAATTATTATTAATTTTAAAAAAGCAAATAAGTAAATTGTAATTAAGTTGTAAGTTTTTCTTACAACTTTTTTAATTTTTCTTTGTTAGTATTGATGAAGAAAAAAGAAAGGAATGAGAAAAATTATGAAGGGAAAAGTGTATACAGTTAAATCAGTATGGATATTTTTTATACTAGTGGCAGGAATAAGTGCTTTATGTGAGAGTGTTACAATATTACAGGGAAAGATTGAATTGTATATTGCAATTTTAATGTTTTCTCTAGCAGTAGCAGCTTAATTTTATCAAGTCTGATTTGGGGAATATGGCACATTCCGTTAATTGCAACAGGATTGTATATGGATAAAGGAAATTTGTGTTATCAGATAATAGCATTTCTAATGTGCATTATTCCAGTTGGAATTATTGCAGGTTTGTTAACAATAGAGTCAAAAAGCGTTTGGCCGGCAATTATTCTTCATGCAGTACATAATAACTTGAATCAGATTATTTACGGCTTAAAAAGAATTTTGGAGTTGAATAGAATTATGAAAAAGAGTATTTTAATGATATTAATATCAGGTATTTTATTTATTATAGGAGCAGTATTTGGAATTGGAGGAAAAATTGGAGCATATGTCTGGTGTTTGACTGTTTTTGCAGTAGCACCTATTGCTGTTTTTTTAATATTAGGACAAATAATTTACCTGCTTGTCTGCCTGCATCGGAAAAAGAAAATATGTTGGAATGTAATTTTTTTGTTGATATCGGTTGTGTATGCTTTACCGACATTTGTTTTGATTGGCAAATCACCAATTACCTATCCGACATGGAAAATGTCGGAACCTCCGCTTACTATTTCAGAACCAATAGAAGACGGAATATATTTTGGAGGAAAAGATTATAAAACACATGCCTATTGGCCGGCAGAGTGCTATGCATATGATGTTTTGAAAGAACCTTATGATATTAAAAGTAATAATTTGGATGATTATGGAATTTATGGCGCTGACATATTCTGTCCGGTAAATGGAATTGTTGTTGATGTGAAGGCAGACGAAGCAGATATTTTACCAAATGCGACAGAGTATATTAGTTCTTTGGGAAATTATATTGTTATTAAAGTAGAAAATGAAGATGCATATCTAATATTAGCACATTTAAAGAAAGACAGTGTTTTAGTATCTGATGGAGACTGTGTAAAAGAAGGCAATTTAATAGGAAAGGTGGGAAATTCTGGAACTACTTCCGAACCACATTTGCATATTCAATTGCAAAGGGAAAATCCTATGGATATGAAGTATCCTGTGTGTGGAGAGGGATTGCCAGTTAAATTTAAGAAATCATAAAATAAATATTTAGTAATTAAAAGAGAAATTTGCATATTTAGAATAACATAAAAAAGACTGTTGCCTTACGAATTTTTAATCGTTAAGCTACAGTCTTTTTTGTTTCTAATTAATAATATTTATAAATTAATCACTATTTAATTATTATTTAATTCCTTTTTTAAGTTCTTCTGAGCAGTAGAAAGCATTAATTTAATTCTGTTAAGCTGATTAACCTCAGAAGCTCCTGGATCGTAATCAATTGCCACGATATTAGCAGATGGGAACTGATGTCTGATTTCCTTAATAACACCTTTTCCTACAATGTGGTTAGGTAAGCATGCAAATGGCTGTGCACAGACAATATTTGATGCTCCCTGATGTATTAATTCAAGCATTTCACCAGTTAAGAACCATCCCTCACCAGTCTGATTTCCGCAGGAAACGATTGGAGAAGCAAGCTTTGCTAAATCTTCTATGTAAGCTGTTGGCTCAAAGTGTTTACTCTTGGCAAGTTCATCTCTGGCATCTTTTCTCATCCACTCAAAGAATTTGATAAGAAGATTATTATTACGTTTTGCCTTCTTTGAATCACCTAAATTATCTGCTTTAAAGTTTGCATTATAGCAGCAGTAGAGTAAGAAATCTGTTAAATCAGGTACAACAGCCTCTGCGCCTTCTTCCTCAAGTAAATCTACAATGTAGTTATTGGCAGCAGGAAGGAATTTAACAAGAATTTCACCAACCACACCTACTCTAGGTTTCTTTTCATCAGTCATTGGCAGATTATCAAAATCTCTAATTATTTCACGACATAATTTCTTATATTTTCTGTGTGAAAGAATCTTGGTATTGCCGATGAATTCAATAACTTTTTTCTTCCATTTCTCGTGTAAAGCGTTGGCGCTTCCAGGAACTAATTCATATGGACGTACACGATATAAACATCTCATGAATATATCACCAAATTCAAGGGCATATAATCCATGCTGAATAAGGCTTGGAGTAAGCTTAAAACCAGGGTTTTTCTCAAGTCCAACCATGTTGATTGAGATAACTGGAACATTCTCGTAGCCGGCTTTAATAAGAGCTCGTCTTATAAAACTGATATAGTTTGTAGCTCGGCATCCGCCACCAGTCTGCGAAATTAAAATTGCAGTATGCTCCATATCATATTCGCCAGATAAAACAGCTGCCATAATCTGACCTATTACAATCAATGAAGGGTAGCAGGCATCGTTATTTACATATTTTAATCCAACGTCAACACATTCCTTTGCAGGAATATCAGGAATAGAAAGATTAAAGCCTGCAGCTTTGAATGCAGGAAGTAATAAATCAAAATGAATTGGCGACATCTGAGGACAGATAATTGTATATTTGTCCTTAAACATTTGCTCTGTAAATACAACTCTTTCATAATTTGAAGGTTTAATTGTACGGACTTCCTGTTTTTTCTCTTTAACCCTGATGGCAGATAAAAGTGAACGAATTCTGATTCTTGCAGCACCAAGGTTATTAACTTCATCAATCTTCAGGCAGGTATATATTTTTCCTGAATTTGTTAAAATATCATTTACACAGTCTGTTGTAACAGCATCTAATCCACAACCGAATGAGTTAAGCTGAATCATATCAAGGTCATCACGAGTCTTAACATAATTTGCTGCTGCGTAAAGTCTTGAGTGATACATCCATTGATCCATAACAATTAATGGACGCTCTAAATTTCCTAAATGAGAAATAGAATCCTCAGTTAAAACACATATTCCGTATGAGTTGATAAGTTCTGGAATACCATGATTAATTTCAGGATCAATATGGTATGGACGTCCAGCAAGAACGATTCCTCGTTTTCCGGTTTTGGACATATATTCAAGAACTTCCTCACCCTTCTTTTGCATTTCAACTCGTGTCATGGCTAATTCTTTCCATGCATCTGAAACTGCATTTCTGATTTCAGATTCAGGAATATTAAAATCACCTTTTGAGAATGTCTCAACAAGCTGTTTTGAAATAGTTTCCTCGTTTGTAAATGACATAAAAGGATTTAAGAATTTCATTTGTCCGCTTGTGATTTCGTCAACATTGTTCTTAATATTTTCGGAATAAGAAGTAACAATTGGACAGTTGTAGTGGTTATTTGCATCTGGAAATTCGTTTCTCTCATATGGAATTGCAGGATAGAAGATAAAATCAACATCCTTGCTGATTAACCAGCTTATATGTCCATGAGCAAGTTTTGCAGGATAACATTCTGATTCACTTGGAATTGAATCTATTCCTAATTCATATATTTTTCTTGTAGATTGTGGGGATAATACCACTGAAAATCCTAATTTCTTGAAGAAAGTAGCCCAAAATGGGTAATTTTCATACATATTAAGAACTCTTGGAATACCGACAGTTCCTCTTGTGGCTTCATCCTTACTTAATGGTTCATAGTCAAAAATTCGTTTGTTCTTGTATTCAAATAAATTAGGAATGTTTTCTTTATTTTTAACTTTTCCAATACCACGTTCACATCTGTTTCCAGTGATGTATTGTCTGTTATCAGAGAATTTGTTGATTGTCAAAAGACAGTGGTTTGTACATCCCTGACAGCGTGAAAGTTTTGTTGTATAAGAAAGTTTATTAATTTCATCAATAGTAAGCATGCTTGTCTTATAGTCAGCTTCATGACGTTCTCTGGCTATTAATGCAGCACCAAATGCACCCATGATTCCTGCAATATCAGGACGGGTAGCATGTACACCGGCAATTTTTTCAAAACTTCTTAAAACAGCATCATTATAGAAAGTTCCACCCTGAACAACTATATTATTTCCAAGGTCTTTGGCATCAGAAAGTTTGATTACCTTAAATAATGCATTTTTAATAACGGAATATGCTAATCCTGATGAAATATCTGCAACAGTTGCTCCTTCTTTCTGAGCCTGTTTAACTTTGGAATTCATAAAAACAGTACATCTTGTTCCAAGGTCAATAGGATTTTGAGCAAATAAAGCTTCTTTTGCAAAATCCTGAACAGAATAATTAAGTGATTTAGCAAATGTCTCAATGAAAGAACCACAACCTGAAGAACAAGCCTCGTTTAACTGAACTGAATCAACTGTCTGGTTTTTAATTTTGATACATTTCATGTCCTGACCACCAATATCAAGGATACAGTCAACATCAGGATCAAAAAATGCTGCGGCATAATAATGTGCAACAGTCTCTACTTCACCGTCATCAAGCATTAAAGCGGCCTTAAGGAGAGCTTCTCCGTAACCTGTTGAGCATGAATGAACAATATGCGCATTAGGAGGTAATTGAGAATATATCTCCTGAATAGAACGGATTGCAGTAGCAAGCGGACTACCGTTATTGTTACTGTAGAAAGAATAAAGTAAATCTCCGGATTCTCCAACCAAAGCAACTTTAGTTGTAGTAGAACCGGCATCTATTCCTAAATAGCAGTTACCTTCATATGTAGAAAGATCACTTGTTTTTACATGATTATTTCCATGGCGCTCAATAAATTCATTATATTCAGATTCGTCCTTGAATAATGGCTCCATTCTGGCCACCTCAAATTCCATGGTAATTCCATTGGATAATCTGGTTAATAATGAAGAAAGTGTTGTCTGAGATTCTTCTTTATAATTAAGTGCAGAACCAATAGCAGCAAACAAATGAGAATTCTCCGGAGTTATGGCATGTTCGTTATCTAAATCCAATGTACGAATAAAAGCAGCTTTTAACTCTGATAAAAAGTGTAAAGGACCACCAAGAAAAGCTACATGTCCTTTAATAGGTTTTCCGCAGGCAAGACCACTGATAGTCTGATTAACAACAGCCTGAAAAATAGAAGCAGATAAGTCTTCACGAGTTGCTCCCTCGTTAATCAAAGGCTGGATATCTGTTTTGGCAAAAACACCACATCTTGCGGCAATAGGGTATATAGCTTTGTAACTTTTGGCATATTCATTAAGACCTGTTGCATCTGTCTGGATAAGAGAAGCCATCTGGTCAATAAAAGAACCTGTTCCACCGGCACAAATCCCATTCATACGCTGTTCTACATTGCCACCTTCAAAGTAGATGATTTTCGCATCTTCACCACCTAATTCAATTGCAACGTCGGTCTGAGGTGCAAAGTGTTCAAGAGCTGTAGATACAGAGATAACTTCCTGAACAAATGGTACTTCAAGATGTTTGGCAAGTGTAAGTCCGCCGGAACCTGTAATCATTGGAGCAACATTCATGTCTCCAATTTCATCACAAGCCTTGTTAATCAATGATGCCAATGTTTCCTGGATGTTGGCATAGTGTCTTTCGTAATCGGAAAATAAGATATTATCGTTTGAATCTAAAATTGCAATTTTAACAGTTGTAGAACCAATATCAATTCCCAATTTATGTAGACTGTTATTTTCCATATTATTCCTCCGTTATTATGTCTATATAACTAATTTTAGTATCTATAATTAAGTGTAATAATTATTGAGATATGTGAACTTAATTATATGTTAATATTTTCATATCGCAAACTTTTATTATTATACGACAGAGTTCGACAAATTACAATGCGCATATTTCTAAAGAATTTGTAAATAGTTTGTACTTTCATTGACAAAATTGAATATAAATCCGTATAATTACATAGAAGAACTTATAGTTAGGAGATTATTATGAATTGGATGTACAATTTAGAACGTAAGTATGGAAAATATGCCATAAAAAATATTACAAGATATATGGCATTAATTTCGATTATCGGCAGTATTTTTTTAAGTGCAATAGGAGATGAGTATATATATAAATGTGCATTTTATATGCCATATATACTTAAGGGACAAGTCTGGAGATTAGTTACATGGGTTTTTTATCCAATGTCTGCAGCTTCCATATTGGAATTTTTGTTCATCTTCTGCCTTGTTATGTTAGGTGACAGCTTAGAAAGCTGCTTTGGTTCATTCAGAATGAATCTTTACTTTTTAACAGGTATACTGCTTAATATTTTTGGCGGCATTATTATTTATATTTTCACTGGCATTTCAATTGAATTAAGCTTGTATTATATTTTATTCTCATTGTATGTTATGTTAGGATTGTTTATGCCGGATGCTGAGGTCAGATTATATTTTGTTTTACCAATCAAGATGAAATGGCTTATGGGATTTTATGCTGTGGGACTTGCATATGAAGTTATTAGGAATTTTTCATTTGGTATGTCTGTTGGAATTTACAAGAGTGCAGAGCTTATATTTGCATTGATTAATTTAGGAATATTTGTATACCTGTGCAGAAATCAGAACAGATATAGAACTGTAAGACGACATAAGAAAACAGCGCAGCAGCAACAATTTAATAATCAGGTAAAAAGGACAAGTGACATTGTTGTTCATAAATGCTGTATTTGTGGAAGAACCCAGAAAGATGATCCAAGTCTTGTTTTCAGATACTGCTCGAAGTGTGATGGAGGAAGAGAATACTGCCAGGATCATTTATTTACCCATGAACATTATAAGATGATGTAGTTTTGTAATTGACATTGAATAGATATGAATTTATAATTAAAAGGATTGTAGAGTATTGTACAATCCTTTTTTGACGTAAGGAGGAGTAATATTGATGGAAAACGAAGTAATTTCCAAGAATTTTATTGAGCAGATAATTGAAAAAGATTTAGCAGAAGGACATTGTGAAACAGTTAAAACTCGTTTCCCACCAGAGCCAAATGGATATCTTCACATTGGACATGCAAAATCTATTTTATTGAATTATGGATTAGCCAAAAAATATGGCGGTGAATTTCACTTCAGATTTGATGACACAAATCCTACAAAAGAAAAATTAGAATTTGTTGAATCAATTAAGGAAGATGTTAAATGGCTTGGTGCAGATTGGGGAGATAATCTTTTTTATGCATCAGAGTATTTTGATAAAATGTATGAATGTGCTGTTGAACTTATCAAGAAAGGTAAAGCATATGTATCAGATCTTTCAGCAGAGGAGATAAGACAATATCGTGGAACTCTTACTGAGCCTGGAAAGGAAGATCCATATTCTACCAGAACAGTAGAGGAAAATCTTGCTCTTTTTGAGGATATGAAAAATGGCAAATTTGAAGATGGAAGCAAGGTTCTTAGAGCAAGAATCGATATGAAATCATCAAATATTAACATGAGAGATCCGGTTATTTACAGGGTTGCTCATATGACACATCATAATACAGGAGATAAATGGTGTGTATATCCAATGTATGATTTTGCACATCCAATTGAGGATGCTATTGAAGGAATTACACATTCAATTTGTACATTAGAGTTCGAAGATCATAGACCATTATATGACTGGGTTGTTACAGAACTTGGATTTAAGACAAGTCCTGATGGAACACCAAAGCAGATTGAATTTGCAAAATTATACCTTACAAATGTTGTAACAGGAAAAAGATATATTAAGAAGCTTGTAGAAGAGGGCATTGTTGACGGATGGGATGATCCACGACTTGTATCCATTGCAGCTCTTAGAAGAAGAGGATTTACACCTGAATCAATTCAGAAATTCGTAGAATTATGCGGAATTTCAAAATCAAACAGTTCCGTTGATTATGCTATGCTTGAATATTGTATTCGTGAAGACTTAAAGACAAAAAGAGCACGAATGATGGCAATTTTAGATCCTATTAAGGTGGTTATTGATAATTATCCTGAAGGACAGGTTGAATATCTTGATGTAGATAATAATGTAGAGAATCCTGAACTTGGAAAAAGACAGGTTCCATTTACTAAGGAACTTTATATTGAAAGAGACGATTTTATGGAAGAGCCTCCAAAGAAATATTTCAGAATGTTCCCTGGTAATGAAGTAAGACTTATGAATGCTTATTTTGTAAAATGTGAGTCTGTTGTAAAGGATGAAAATGGTGAGATTCTTGAGATTCACTGCACATATGATCCAGCTTCAAAGGGTGGAAACAGTCCTGATGGTCGTAAGGTTAAGGGAACTATTCATTGGGTTTCTGCTGAATATGGGCAGAAGGCAACTGTCAGATTATATGAAAATATTGTTGATGAGGAACTTGGGGTTTATAATGAAGATGGAAGTCTTAATTTAAATCCAAATTCACTTACAGTATTGGATAATTGTATTCTTGAGCCTGCATTAATGGATGCTAAAGCTTATGATAGTTATCAGTTTGTACGTCAGGGATTTTTCTGTGCAGACTGTAAGGATTCAACACCTGGTCATCCGGTATTTAATAGAATTGTATCGTTAAAGAGCTCATTTAAATTACCTAAGGCATAAAAATTATATATTAATATAAAGACTCTGTTGTGTATTGCAACAGAGTTTTTTGTATAAAAATGACCTGCCATAAGGCAAGCCATTTTTATTTTTTGTTATAAAATATTTATTTCTTGTTTTCGTTCTCTAATTCTAACATCTTCATTGCTCTAACCTGAAGTGGAAGTCCGAATAAAGTGATAAAGCCTTCTGCATCATGGTGATCATATAAATCTCCTGTTGTGAAACTTGCAAGAGATTCACTGTATAATGAATATGGAGAAGTTGTTCCGGCTTTAATGATGTTTCCTTTGTAAAGTTTGAATTTAACTTCACCAGTTACATATTCCTGAGTAGATTCAACGAATGCCTGGATTGCTTCACGAAGAGGTGTGAACCATTTTCCTTCATATACAACCTGAGCAAGTTTGTTACCCATTTCCTTCTTAACTTCCATAGTTGCACGGTCAAGAACTAATTCCTCTAACTGAGCGTGTGCTTCCATTAAGATTGTTCCACCTGGAGTCTCATATACACCACGGGATTTCATTCCTACAACACGGTTTTCTACGATATCAACGATACCGATTCCATGTTTTCCACCAAGAGCGTTTAATTCTCTGATGATATCAGATACTTTCATGGATTTTCCGTTAATTGATTTTGGAACACCTTTTTCGAATGTCATTGTTACATATTCACCTTCATCAGGAGCTTTCTCAGGAGAAACTCCAAGAACAAGAAGATGGTCATAATTTGGCTCGTTAGCAGGATTCTCAAGCTCAAGTCCTTCGTGGCTGATATGCCATAAGTTACGGTCACGGCTGTAAGACTGGTCTGTTGAGAATGGTAAATCGATTCCATGTGCACGACAGTAATCAATTTCATCTTCACGAGACTGTAATTTCCAGTTATCCTGACGCCATGGAGCGATTACTTTGATATCAGGAGCTAAAGCCTTGATTCCAAGCTCGAAACGAATCTGATCGTTTCCTTTTCCTGTAGCACCATGACAAATAGCTACAGCACCTTCTTTACGAGCAATCTCAACTAATTTCTTAGCGATTCCTGGTCTTGCCATTGAAGTTCCAAGTAAGTACTTATTTTCATAAACTGCACCGGCCTGAACGCAAGGTACAATATAATCATCACAGAATTCATCAGTGATGTCTTCTATATATAATTTAGAAGCACCTGATAATTTAGCTCTCTCATCAAGTCCGTCTAATTCCTCTCCCTGTCCACAATCGATGCAACAGCAAATTACATCATAATCATAATTTTCCTTAAGCCAAGGGATAATTGCGGTAGTATCAAGACCACCTGAATATGCTAATACAACTTTTTCTTTCATAACGTGTCCTTTCTTCGTTCGTTTAGATAAATTTTAGACTATTAAACTATATAACAAATTACATAATAATGCAAGCGGAAAAATATACATTAATTATGAATAGTTATTCGAAAAATTGTATATTTTTTCTCTTTACGAATTCGATTTCGTGTACTATATTATTATAGTGAATATTTTATTGAGAATCTATCATAAAATTTTAATATAGTGAAAGAAGGAAGCATATATGATAAAAGCAGGAATAATTGGTGCTACAGGCTATGCTGGAGCTGAATTAGTAAGAATTTTAATGAATCATAAGGAAGTTGAGATTGCATGGTATGGCTCAAGAAGTTATGTAGACCAGGAATATGCTCAGGTTTATGGTAATTTGTTTCAGATTGTTGATGCAAAATGTATGGATGACAACATGGACGAGCTTACAAAGGAAGTTGATGTAATTTTTACAGCAACTCCACAGGGATTTCTGGCAGGAGTACTTACAGAAGAAATTTTAAGTCAGGTTAAGATTGTTGATTTAAGTGCTGATTTTAGAATTAAAGATGTTCAGACATATGAGAAGTGGTATAAGATAGAACATAAGAGTCCACAGTTTATAGAAGAAGCAGTTTACGGACTTTGTGAAATAAACAGAGATAAGATAGATAAGAATACAAGACTTGTTGCTAATCCGGGATGTTATACTACATGTTCAATTTTGACAGCATATCCCCTTGTAAAAGAAGGTATTATTGATGCTGATACATTGATTGTAGATGCTAAATCAGGAACATCAGGAGCAGGAAGAGGAGCTAAGACACCAAATCTTTTCTGCGAAGTTAATGAGAATATGAAAGCGTATGCAGTTGCATCACACAGACATACTCCAGAGATTGAAGAACAGTTAGGTTATGCGGCCGGAAGACCTATTACAATTAACTTTACACCACACCTTGTTCCAATGAACAGAGGAATTCTTGCTACTGAGTATGCTACATTAAAGAAAAAAGCTGACGGAACATATCCAACATATGATGAAGTTAAGGCAGTTTATGATAAATACTATGATAAGGAAAAATTCATAAGAGTATTGAAAAAAGGAAGTTTTCCAGAAACAAAATGGGTTGAAGGCAGCAATTATGTAGATATTAATTTCGTAATTGACGAAAGAACAGGAAGAATTATCATGATGGGAGCAATTGATAATCTTGTTAAAGGAGCAGCAGGACAGGCTGTTCAGAATATGAATCTTTTATTTGGATTCGACGAAGCAGAAGGACTTAATCTTGTTCCAATGTTTCCATAAAATATTAATTAAAAAGGGATTAGAAGATGGAAAATATCAAATATCAAATTCGAATTATGACCATAGAGGATTATGACCAGTTATTTTCTTTATGGAGCAAAATACATGGTTTTGGAATTCGTTCAATAGATGACTCAAGAGAAGGAATTGAGCGATTTATCAGAAGAAATCCGACAACAAGTATGGTTGCAACTGTAGGCGATGAAATTGTTGGAGCTATTTTGTGTGGGCATGATGGAAGGAGAGGCTGCCTTTACCATGTTTGCGTCAGAGAAGATTATCGTAAACATGGAATCGGTAAGAATATGGCGGTAGAATGTATGAAAGCGCTTAAGAGCGAACAGATTAATAAAGTAAGCATTGTGGCTTTTAAGTCTAATGAACTTGGAAATCATTTCTGGAAAGAAGAAGGGTGGACATTCAGGGAGGATTTAAATTATTACGATTTTACCCTTAACGAGGAAAATCTCACAAAATTTAATAGTTAGTTAAGAAAAGAGGAAATAAAAATGGCAGAGAAATCAAACATGGACACAGTATTGGAAAAAGCACAGGTGCTTATTGAAGCATTACCATATATTCAGAGATTTAACAGAAAAATTATCGTAGTAAAATACGGCGGTTCAGCAATGGTTGATGAAGAATTAAAAAAGCAGGTAATTCAGGATGTTACATTGCTTAAGCTTGTAGGGTTTAAGCCAATAATTGTTCATGGAGGCGGCAAGGAAATCAGCAGATGGGTTGAAAAAGTTGGTAAAGAGCCTGAATTTATCAATGGATTAAGAAAAACAGATGAAGAAACAATGGAAATTGCCGAGATGGTTCTTAACAAAGTAAACAAATCTTTGGTGAAGCATGTAGAAGAATTAGGTGTATTATCAATTGGAATTAGCGGAAAAGATGGCGGATTGCTTAAAGTAAAGAAGAAGTTATCAAAAGGACAGGATATCGGATATGTTGGAGAGATTACAGAGGTAAATCCAAAGATTTTATATGATTTACTTGAGAAAGACTTTTTACCTATCGTTTGTCCTATTGGAATGGATGGAAATTATAATACATATAATATCAATGCTGATGATGCAGCATGTGCCATTGCAAGAGCTGTTTCAGCAGAAAAGTTGGCATTTTTAACAGATATTGAGGGAGTATACAAAGATTACAATGATCCATCAACATTAATTTCAGAATTAACAGTTTCAGAAGCTAAAGAATTAATTGAAGACGGTTTCATTGGAGGCGGAATGCTTCCTAAATTGAACAATTGTATTGATGCAATTGACAACGGAGTTTCAAGAGTTCATATTCTTGATGGCAGAATTGCTCATTGTCTTTTACTTGAGATATTTACAAACAAGGGAATCGGTACAGCAATATTAGATGACAAGGAGGATAAGTTTAATGAATAAACAGGAATATATAAACGTAGCGGAAGGTGAATTATTACATACATACAATCGTTTTCCAATGGTTTTAGACCATGGAAAGGATGTATATCTTTATGATGTTGAAGGTAAGGAATATCTTGATTTTACAGCAGGAATTGCAGTTTGTTCTTTAGGATACAGCAATGAGAACTACAAAAATGCATTAAAATCTCAGGTTGATAAACTTCTTCATACATCAAATCTGTATTACAATACTCCAATTATTGAGGCGGCTCAAAAAATTTTAAAAGCAGCTCAGATGGATCGTGTATTTTTTACAAATAGTGGTGCAGAGGCTATCGAAGGAGCAATTAAATCTGCAAAAAAATATGCATATACAAAAAATAATAAAGCAGGGTATGAGGTTATTGCCATGGAAAATTCATTCCATGGACGAACAATTGGTGCTTTATCAGTAACAGGAAATGAACATTATCGTGAAGCTTTTGAACCTTTAATGCCAGGAGTTAAATTTGCAAAATATAATAATCTGGAAAGTGTTATTGAGCAGGTTACAGATAATACATGTGCAATTATCATGGAAACAGTTCAGGGTGAAGGAGGAATTTATCCTGCAGATAAGGAATTTCTTGAAGGTGTTCGAAAAATCTGTGATGAAAAAGATATTTTACTTATTCTTGATGAAATTCAATGTGGAATGGGACGTACAGGTGAAATGTTTGCATGGCAGCATTACGGTGTAAAGCCTGATATTATCACTAGTGCAAAGGCACTTGGATGTGGTGTTCCTGTTGGAGCATTTATGATGACACAAAAAGTTGCAGATAAATCACTTGTTCCTGGTGACCATGGAACAACTTACGGTGGTAATCCATTTGTTGGTGCAGCAGTATCAACAGTCTTAGATGAATATGAGCGTTTGAATATCTTAGAGCATGTTAAGAAAGTAACACCATATTTAGAAAAGAAACTCGATGAATTAGTATCAAAATTTGATTGCTTAAAGGAACGTCGAGGAATGGGATTTATGCAGGGACTTGTGTGTGATATTCCGGTTGGACAAATTGCAGCAAAAGCACTTGAAAATGGATTAGTGGTAATTACTGCAGGATGTGATGTATTGCGTATGGTTCCACCATTAGTTATAGAAGAAGCACATGTAGACGAAATGATATCCAAACTTGAGAAAACTCTTAATGAATTGAAATAAAAACAAAAAATAATATAAAACAATGTTGATTTGGCTTGTAATAAGTTGAAAAAATTTGTAAAATAGGTATAGCATCAAATTTTCCTTCTAAATTGAAGGAGTACGATATGAATAGTATCAAAAATATTATAAAAAAAAGACTTTGTTTATTAATTTTGTTTTGCTTTTTTATCACAGAACTTATAGGTTGCGGGAAAAATTCAGCAACCTATTTTGTGAGTGATGAAAACACTGAGAAAATCCAAATAGAATCAACTGAATCAGGCGAAAGTCAGGAGAATAAAGCAACTGAAATATATGTACATGTATGTGGTAAGGTTGTTAAGCCAGGAGTTTATGAATTAGAGGAAGATGCCCGATTATGTGATGCGATTGAAGCAGCAGGTGGTTATAGCAATAAAGCAGACAAAGAATATCTGAATCTTGCTGAAAAAGTAACTGACGGTCAAAAGATTTACGTTCCAGGGAAAGATGAAATTAAAGAAAATGAACAAACCAGTGCAGAAACGCAAAACAATACCAATGAATATAAAGCTCAAGATAGTAACAAAGTAAATATAAATACAGCTTCTCGTGAAGAACTTATGACAATAAGTGGCATAGGGGAGGCAAAGGCAGATAGTATTATTGCATATCGAAGTGAAAATGGTTCGTTTTTATCAATTGAAGATATCAAAAATGTATCAGGTATAGGAGATGGACTTTTTTCAAAAATGAAAGAATATATAACTATATAATAAAGGAGTTACTGTTTAATCAGTAGAGGTTTAGCGCATGGCAAAGAGAGTTCTTGTTGTTGATGATGAAAAATTAATTGTAAAAGGAATAAGATTTAGCTTAGAGCAGGATGGAATGGAAGTAGATTGTGCATATGACGGAGAGGAAGCATATAATCTTGCAAAACAAAACGCATATGATATGGTGCTTTTGGATGTAATGTTACCGAAAATGGATGGATTTGAAGTATGTCAGGCTATCAGAGAATTTTCGGATATGCCAATTGTAATGCTGACTGCTAAAGGTGATGATATGGATAAAATTCTTGGTCTTGAATATGGAGCAGATGATTATATCACAAAGCCATTTAATATATTAGAGGTCAAAGCAAGAATTAAGGCGATAATGCGAAGAACATCTCCAAAACAATCAAAAAATTCAGGTTCCTGCATTGAAAAGGGAGAATTGAAGTTAGATTGTGACAGTAGGCGATTATATATATCTGGTGAAGAAGTTAATCTGACTGCAAGAGAATTTGAATTGTTAGAGATATTAGTTAAGAATGAGAATAAAGTATATAGCCGAGACAGTTTGCTGAAAATCGTGTGGGGAGAGGACTATCCTGGAGATGTAAGAACTGTTGATGTGCATGTACGAAGATTAAGAGAAAAAATTGAAAGTAATCCTAGCGAGCCAAAATATGTCCACACTAAATGGGGTGTAGGTTATTACTATAAGCAAAAATAATTGAGAGGATTATGATGTTTAAGAATACTAAGTTTGTTGAATTTATCAAAAGCCTAAGATTTAGGCTTTTGGTTATTTTGCTGGCTGTTGCAATAATTCCAGCCACCTTGTTGGGACAGATATTATTGAACGCATATAAAGCAAGGGCGATTGCAATTAAGGAAAGTGAGATTTCATCTCAGGCCACGATATTGGCAGACCAGATTGCAACTTCCGGATATCTGGAAGAATATAAGTCAGTTAATGATATTAATATGACAAGGTTAAAATTACAAATGGATATGTTGACAACAATATATGAAGGACGAATAATTGTTGTTAACAAAGATTATCGGATTATATCAGACAGTTATGATTTAGATACTGATAAGATGATAGTGTCAGAGGAAGTTGTTAACTGTTTTGAAAAGGCAACATCTTCGGTTGCAAGAACCGAGGAAGGTTTTATCGAAAAGGCATTTCCTATTGTTAATAGAGAATTGGATTCTAATGAAGTTCTTGGAGTAGTAGTTGTAAGTGTATCCACAAATAATATTGAATTAAATTATGAATTTTTATCTAAGATTGCAATGATTTTAGATCTTGTCATGGTTGTAGTGGCAATTCTGCTAGGTGGATTAGCGATAAATGCAGCGTTGTTACCAATGAAGAAATTATCAGACAATATTGCAAGAATTCACGCAGGTTATGGTGATGATAGTCTTGAAATAAATGATTGCACAGAGATAAAGAAAATATGTGACAGTTTTAATTCTGTATTGAGTGAAATGAGAGTTATGGATCAGTCCAGACAGGAATTTGTGTCAAACGTATCGCATGAATTAAAGACTCCACTGACTTCAATGAAAGTTTTAGCTGATTCGCTTAATTCAATGCCCGATGCACCAATCGAATTGTATCAGGAATTTATGGAAGATATAACAAATGAAATTGAAAGAGAGAATAAAATCATTACTGATTTATTATCTCTTGTAAAAATGGATAAAACTGCAGCAGATATGAATATTGAAACTTTAAATATTAATGATTTGGTTGAACAGATTATTAAGAGATTACAGCCTATTGCAGATAAGCAGCAGGTTGCAATTGTTTTGGAAAGTTTCAGACCGGTAACAGCCGAAGTTGATGATGTTAAATTGACACTTGCGATTACTAATCTTATCGAAAATGCAATTAAATATAATAAAAATGATGGAACAGGATGGGTTAGAGTTTCGTTAAATGCTGATCATCAGTATTTTTATCTGAAGGTTGAAGATTCAGGAATGGGTATTCCAGAGGAATCTTTAGATAATATTTATGAAAGATTCTACAGAGTAGACAAATCCCATTCAAGGGAAATAGGTGGAACAGGTCTAGGACTTGCAATAACCAGAAATTCTGTTTTAATGCATAGAGGTGCAATAAAAGTTCATAGTATTTTGGGTAAAGGTACTACATTTGATGTTAGAATTCCTTTAAGCTATATTTTATAGGAGTACGCACATGAAAGGAAAAAGTTCAATAGTTTTATTGTTAAGTTTTGTTGCCGTTTTTATTATGGGATGTACCAGAGGTGATTCAAAAGATAATTATTATATATATTATTTGAATGAATCAGACAATGGTATTGTATCAGAAGGCGTGTATATTGATGAAGATAGTATGGAAGCGAATGAGATCGCAAATACATTAATAGCTAAGCTGGCAGAAAACCCACAAAATAGTAAATATGGTGCTGTTTTAAAAAATGATTTAAAGATAAGAAATAAAATTAATGTTGAAAATGGTAATATTGTAATTGATTTTACAGATGAGTTTTACGATTTGGATTCAAAGAAGAAAATAATAATTGAGTCAGCAGTTGTTAAAACTTTGGTACAGGTAAAGGGATGTAATTCTGTTTCTTTTACAGTAGGAAATAAACCCTTGACATATTCTGATGGAACGGTTGTTGGAAAATTATCTTCGGATAGCTTTGTCGAGAATCCTGGGGAAAAAATGAGTACAACGTTAAAAGATGATATTGTTTTATATTTTTCTAATAAGTCCGGAACAGGGTTAGTAGAAGAAAAAAGAACTGTATATTATAATTCTAATTTGCCAATAGAAAAAAAAGTGGTTGAGCAATTAATTGAAGGACCTGCAAAGGATGGAGAGATTGCAACATTGCCAACTGCGGCAAAAGTTATAAATGTCAGGGTTGAAGAAGGTGTGTGTTACTTAAATCTTGATGAAACAATAAAAAACAATCAGAATAATGAAGTGTCAGAGGAAGTTGTATTATATTCAATTGTAAATTCATTAACTTCAATTGATGGAATAGATAAAGTACAAATTCAGATTAATGGAAATGTATCAGGTAAATTAAGAGTAAATTATAGTTTATCGAAGATGTATAAGAAAAATAATTCATTAGTTCATAGTGATGAGAAGAAATCAGAGAAGACAAAAGAAAAAGAGGCGAAGTAGTTATTAATAAGCGACCATTGTTGTTGCTTGCACTAATTTATTTACTGGGAATATATTGGGAGAAAACAAGTAATATAGCTATTATATTTGTAGTTATATTACTTGTAATATTTAAAATAAAAGATGATTTATTAAAAAGAGAAACAGGGCACTTCCTAATCTGGGTAGGAATTATTCTTTTGACGTTTTTAATATCTTCATTTAATTATAATAATGAATATGATAAAAGAACAAACATTTTAAATAATTTATATGATAATAAAGAAATTATATTTACTGGGAAAATATATAAAAAAGAAGAAAATAATTATTCATTTAAGTATTATTTGAAACAATGTAGTCTTTTTGTAAATGAGAAAGTTATATCTTGTAATAATATTATTCTATATATCGATTCTGATGAGTATTCACTCGATGATTCATTGAAGATTAAAGGGAAAGTTAATATGTTTGATAAAGCTGTGAATCAAGGAAATTTTGATAGTGAAGAATTTTATCATTCTCAAAAAATTGATTTTGCAGCAGAATGTAGTCAGGTTTTGGATGTACATGAAAGTACATTTTCTATTAATGAAAAAATATATGAAATAAAGAGTAAATTAAAAAAATCACTTGAAACAATTGCAAATAAAGAACATGCCGGAGTTTTAGAATCAATGTTCTTAGGAGATAAATCCAATTTAGACAGTGAGATAAAAACTCTGTATCAGGCGACGGGTATTTCCCATATACTGGCAATCTCGGGTTTACATATTACAATGATTGGAATGTCTGTATATCGATTAATGAGAAATAGAGGAATGAATTTTCTTCTTTCTTTTCTGTTTACCTTTATACTGATTATTGGATATACAAATATGACAGGCGGTTCGGTCTCGACGGTAAGAGCGGTGGGAATGCTTTCTCTTTCTTTAATTGCAGCTATTTTTGGAAGAACCTCGGATATGCTTAATTCCTTAGGTTTTATGATATTGTTTATTTTAATTGATAATCCTTTTATAGTTGATTATGCTGGATTTATTTTTTCAGTTTCTGCAATTTTAAGTATAGTCGTAACCGGAAAAATACTTACCGTTACCAATGAAAATAAAATAAAAAGCATTGACTTATATAATAAAATTGTGACATCTATTGGAATCTGGCTTACAACACTTCCTATTGTTGCAAAATTTTATTATGAAGTTCCGTTGCTTTCGTTTGTAATTAATTTATTGGTGTTACCTTTGTTGAATATATTATTTTGTTTTGGGTTTATAGGTATGATGGTTGGAGTATATCTGCCAGTGATTGGAAAAATTATTGTAATTCCCTCAGTTTTGATACTGGAAGTGTATGAAAAAGTTGGAAATTTCTTCAATAGTATTCCTTATTCGAAGGTGATTCTTGGAGAACCTGCCCTAAGTAAAATATTTTTATATTATATAATTTTAGCCTGTGGGCTATCAATAATGTTTTATCTGAAAGAAAATGAATTTAGCGTGTTAATTCAAATTGTAACTAATTTGATTGCTATTGTAATATTATGCATTGTATTCTTTTGGCGGGGAAGCGATGAATTTGAAATTAATGTATTGGATGTAGGCCAGGGGGATGGGGTGCACATATCAACTGAAGAAGGGGTTAATTATTTTATTGATGGAGGAAGTCTTGATGTAAACAAGGTTGGAGAGTATAGAATATTGCCTTTTTTAAAATCAAAAGGAGTCAGTAAAATTGATTACTGGTTTGTAAGTCATCTTGATGAGGATCATATCAGTGGTTTGGTGGAAATAATAAATTTAGATTATAAAATTACTAATATAGTTATATCACAATATATTCCAAAGGATGAGGATTATATTTCATTGGTGAAACTTGCAAAAGAGCACGACATAGAAATTATATATATGGATTGTGGAGAGAAAGTAATGACGGACAGTACAAAAATGAAATGTGTATATCCAACTGGCAGGGAAAATTTTGATGATAGAAATGATCTTTCGATGGTACTTGAATTTATGGTGGATGATTTTTCGGTTGTTTTTACAGGGGATATCTCATCGGAGTCAGAAGAATTTATTGTTAATAATGGACTTGTGGGAGAAGTAGATTATTATAAAGTAGCACATCATGGTTCGAAGTATTCGTCCAGCGAGAAGTTTTTGGGAACAATTTCACCTAAAATATCTACGATATCCTGCGGAAAAAATAATAGATTCGGGCATCCGGGGGAAGAGGCTGTTAATAACATAAAGAAAAATCAAAGCGAAATATTTTATACAATGAATCAGGGAATGATAACGATAAAGTACAATAAAAAGGAAATAATAGTTGATGGTTTTTTGAAAAAGTAGACAAATATGTGTTATAATGTCTACATGAAAATGATAGAAAACGATATTAACAACAATGAATTAAAACAAACTTATCTTCTCTATGGTGAAGAAAGGTATTTAATCAGACAATATAAGGATAAATTAAAAAAGGCAATAATGGGAGATGGAGATTCCATGAATCTGTCAGAATTTGAGGGAAAGGATATTGAACAAAAGGAAATAATAGATATAGCAGAAACAATGCCTTTTTTTGCAGAGAGAAGATTAATTATAATTGAAGATGGTGGTTTCTTTGGGACTGATAAATCAAAATCAAATGGTCCCCTTGTGGAATATATGGATAATATTCCGGAAAGCACCTATTTTATTTTTGTAGAAGAAAGTATAGATAAACGTTCTAAGTTATATAAAAATATAAATAAAAATGGCAGATGCACAGAATTTGCTCAGCAAAGTGATGAATTGTTGTCAAAATGGATAGCTAAAAGAATTAAAACAGAAGGAAAGGGTATGACTCAGGCTGCTTATAATCTTTTTATCAGTAAAACAGGCAGCGATATGGAAAATATCGATAAAGAATTGGAAAAATTACTTTGTTATTGTCTGGATAAAAAGACAATAGAAGTATCTGATGTTATGTGTGTTACCACTGAACAGATTCAAAGCAAAATATTTGATATGGTTGATGCCATATGCCTTCATAAACAAAAACAAGCGTTAGATTTGTATTATGATTTACTGGCGTTAAAGGAACCAGCAATGAAAATTATGTTTCTGATTTCAAGACAGTTTGAGATATTATTAAAAGTCAAGCTGATGGTGAATCAGGGATACGGTAATAAAGAGATAGCTTCAAAGGTTGGGTGTCCGGAATGGTCAGTAAGAAAATACCAGACTCAGGCAAAGGAATATACAGTTAAAAAATTAAAAGAGATTATCAACACTGGTGTGGAATATGAGCAGATGTGTAAAACTGGAATGATGAATGATACTATGGCTGTTGAGATTTTTATCGTGCAATATTCAAAAAAATAGATTTAGTAAACAATAAAACGTTGGGAAATACGATTTACATTAGTATTCCCAACGTTTTATTATGTTGATATTATTTAATAAAATAAACAGACCTGACATGACGGTATCAGGTCTGTTTTATATTAAGGGTGATAAATCAACTAAGCTACTGTGTTAACAAGTTTGTTTAAACGAGAAACTTTTCTAGCAGCGTTGTTCTTGTGGAAAATTCCTTTTGAAGCTGCGCTCTCGATTACTGATGTTGCGTTCTTAAGAGCAGCTACAGCAGCTTCCTTATCCTTTGCAACTACAGCAGCTTCTACCTTCTTAATTGATGTCTTAACCTCAGATTTGATTGCTTTATTTCTAGCTGTCTTAGTCTGTGTAACTAAAATTCTTTTCTTTGCAGATTTAATATTTGCCACTTCATGTACCTCCGTAGATTTTAAAATAATAATAACTTTTTATGTTGAAACTGACACGGACGCTTCAACATGAAACATACTAGATAATAATAGGACAACCTTGATAATATGTCAATAGATAAAAATAAAAAAATTGAAGAAAATCTGGAGAATAATAATATTAAAGATTTATCTTAAAAATCTCATATTTTCATAAGCATATATTTATTTTAGTTTTCATATAATCATGGTAAGCGAGGGTGAATATATGGACAAAAATAAAAATATTTTTTTATATAGAATTGCTGTTCTTTTTGTGATTTTACAGTGCATTTTTTTCTTATTGTTTTTTGCAAAATTTGGAAATGGATTTGAAAAAACATTTAAAGAAAAAATTGGAATAAAATTATATAATGAAATACTGGAAATAAGTTTGCCACAGGCGAAAAATGATGGTAGTACCAGAGGTTTAAATATATATGATGAAATTATTGCAAGGATTATGCCTGCATTTGATTTTGAGTACCAAATGCGTAACAGTGAAAATCAGGAAGAGGATTATCTGTCATTACTTGAAGATGAGAATAAGCAGATAGAATTTTTATTAAAAGAAAATGATGAAGCCCAGATGGATAATAAGAAAGAAGATATAGGTGAAGAAATTCAAATTGAAAAAACAGAAAAGAAATACAACATAAATAAATTAAGAGATTTTGATTATTTAAGAAAAAATTTTTACAGGGTAGACAGCACGACTTCGATTAGCAAAGAGCAATTAGATGTTGATAAATTATTAAACATGGACATGTCCATTGATAAAAAAGGTAATCTTCCGGAAATTCTTATATATCATACACATTCACAGGAAGGATATCTTAAAAGTGGAAATTACAGTGAGGGAAATACAGTTATGGAAGTTGGAGATTATCTGGAGCAAATTTTAGAAGAAAAATATGGTTTTAATGTGCTTCACCATAAGGGAAAATATGATGTTAATGACAGAGACCATGCATATTCCAACGCAGAACCGGGATTAAGAAAGGTACTTCAGGATAATCCTTCCATTCAGGTAGTTATAGATTTACACAGAGACGGAGTAAGTGAAAATACGCATCTTGTAACAGAAGTTAATGGAAAAAAGACAGCGCAGATAATGTTTTTTAATGGATTAAGCAGAACAACTTCTCAAGGTAATATTGCAAGTTTGAAAAATCCATATATAGACAGTAATCTGGCATTGTCATTCCAGCTGGAATTAAAGGCACAGGAACAATTTCCAGGGTTATCAAGAAAGATATATCTAAAAGGCTACAGGTATAATATGCATATGTGTCCGAAGTCGATTCTGGTTGAAGTTGGGGCTCAGAATAACACCATTGAAGAGGCTCTTAATGCAATGGAACCATTAGCTAAAATATTATATGATGTTTTGAAATAAACCCTTTGCAATGTCATACGATATAATATATAATAGTGCTTGGTTTTGAAATTTTTAAATATTTTACAATTTTGGAAGGGCAACGAGATGAAGAAAAAAATATTAGGTATACTACTTATTTCCACAATGACTAGTTTATTTTTTGCAGGATGTGGAGAAGCCGCAGAAGAAAAAGAAGAGGTTAAGAGTGATGATGTTGAAGTAGTTGAAACCAGTGACGAAGAGCTTATAGCAATGATAACAGATTCAGGAGATATAGATGATCAATCATTTAATCAGATTATTTGGGAAACCATATCTACATATTGTGATGCTAATGAAGTGGGATATCAGTATTATAAACCTACTGAGGACAGTATTGAGCAGCGTACCAATGCCGTAGAGCTTGCCATTGAAGAAGGGGCTACGGTTGTTGTTACACCTGGAAGTACATTTGGTTCAATCATAGCAGAATTTCAATCCGAATATGAAGATGTTTGCTTTATAGGTATAGATGTTGATGAAAAAGATTTAGTAAAGAGCGGTGACAATGTTCCAGTGGGAGACAATGTATATCTTTGTTCTTTCAGGGAAGAACAGGCTGGATTTCTTGCAGGATACGGTCTTGTAAAAGACGGATATAAAGAATTAGGCTTTTTAGGCAGAGTTAAGGAAAGTTCTTCTCAAAGATATGGATACGGATTTATTCAGGGAATAAATGAGGCCGCAAAGGAAAGTGATGTAAACGTAAATGTGAATTATTACTACGCAGGAAAATATGTAGGGGATGATGAAGTCCTTGACATGATGGAAAGCTGGTATGAAGGCGGAACAGAAGTTGTCTTTTCTTGTGGAGAAGGATTATATACATCTGTACTTGATGCGGCTTTTGAATGTAATGGCAAGATGGTTGGAGTAGATATTGACCAGCATGCATTAGGGGAAGTGTATTCCGATAATCCAATTGTTACTTCTGCAATGAAAGGTCTTAATGAAACACTTAATTTTGCGTTAAACAAATACTTTAATGGTGAATGGAATGAAATTGGCGGCAAGTCTCAGCAGTTTGGATTAGAAAATGGAGATTATGTTGGGCTTCCTACTAATGAAGATTCATGGGAATTTGAAAATTTTTCTTTAGAAGATTATGAGAATGTAAAGACTGCAATAAAAGATAAAGAAATTATTGTCTCAAATGAGATAGATAAAGAACTTAAGACAGAAGATAATGTAAAAGTTAATTATTTAAATTAATATACTAAATTGAATTTAAGAGAAGAGAAGTAGTAACGGTGCTATTCGTACAGTGAGCATTGGAATTACTCTCTTCTCTTTTTTTTATAATAAAAAAATGATATACTTAAATATAGAAAGATATCGCACAAATGGAGGGGAAAATGGTAGATTATACAGAAGGTTCAGGAAAACAATATCATACAGGTGTTAGTAAAGATAGTATAGGAAAATATGTCATTTTGACAGGTGATCCTAAGAGATGTGAAAAGATTGCAAAAAATTTTGAAAATCCCGTACTTGTGGCAGACAGCAGGGAGTTTGTGACTTACACAGGAACTTTAGAAGGTGTAAAGGTAAGTGTTACTTCAACAGGAATAGGCGGTCCATCGGCAGCGATTGCAATTGAGGAATTATCTAAGTGTGGGGCGCATACCTTTATAAGAGTTGGAACTTGCGGAGGAATGCAGGAGGACGTTCTTGGAGGAGATATCGTTATAGCAAATGGTGCAGTCAGAATGGAAGGGACAAGTAAAGAATATTCGCCAATAGAATATCCGGCAGTTCCTGATTATGAAGTGTTGTCGACACTTGCCTACGTAGCAGATGAAAAAGGCGTAAGAAGCCATGCTGGTGTTGTGCAGTGCAAAGACTCATTTTTTGGTCAGCATGAACCTGAGGTTATGCCGGTTTCCTATGAACTGGAAAATAAATGGCAGGCTTTCATTAAAATGGGATGTCTGGCATCTGAGATGGAATCGGCAGCGCTTTTTATTGCAGGAAGTTTTCTTAAAGTCAGGGTTGGTACATGCCTTTTGGTAATAGCAAATCAGGAAAGGGCTAAGAAGAATCTTGAAAATATTCAGGTTCATGATACTGAAATTGCAATAGAAATTGCCTGTGATGCATTGAAAGAATTAATAAAGAAAGATAAGAAAAGAGGAGAATAATGGATAAAACTCAATTGGTTGAAATGGCATTGGAAGCCAGAAAAAAATCATATTCTCCGTACTCGAAATTTTCTGTTGGCGCAGCATTACTTGCAAAAGATGGCAGGGTATATACAGGTTGTAATATAGAAAATGCCAGTTTTTCCGTTACTAATTGTGCAGAAAGAACAGCTTTTTTTAAGGCAATTAGTGATGGAAACAAAGAATTTGAAGCAATTGCAATTGTGGGGGGAGAATGTGAAAAGACACCTGATAAAATATGTGCGCCATGTGGTGTGTGCAGACAGGTTATGATGGAATTTTGTGATTATGATAATTTTGATATAATTTTAGGTTCGACAAGTGGAGTAATAAAGACTGTAAAATTAAAGGATATATTACCCTTAGGATTTGGACCAGACAGCTTATAAGGGAGTATATTGTGGATTTTCTATAAGGAGAAAAATATGGATTATAGATTTAAAAGAATATTTTTGATTGTTTTGGATTCCATGGGAATAGGAAGCATGGCGGATTCTGAAAAATTTGGGGACGTTGGAGTGGATACTTTAGGACATATTTCTGATACTGTTGAAGAATTTAATATTCCTAATTTACAAAAGTTAGGACTGGCAAATTTAAAAAGCCTTAAGCAGGTATCACCTGTAAATAATCCGCTAGGATATTATACTGCATTAAACGAAGCCAGCAATGGAAAAGATACAATGACCGGGCATTGGGAAATGATGGGAATTCAAACCACAAAACCGTTTATTACATTTACGGAGAATGGTTTTCCTAAAGAGCTGATTGAAGAACTTGAAAAAGGATGTAATAGAAAGATTATTGGCAATAAATCAGCCAGTGGTACACAGATCCTTGACGAATTAGGCGAAGAAGAAATAAAGGAAAATAAATTAATTGTCTACACATCGGCTGATTCCGTTTTGCAAATATGCGGAAACGAAGAAACAATGGGATTGTCTAACCTTTATAATTATTGTAAAATTGCAAGGGAACTTACGATGAAGGACGAGTGGAGAGTCGGAAGAGTTATTGCAAGACCATACGTTGGTAGTAAAAAAGGGGAATTTAAAAGAACTTCCAACAGACGTGATTATGCACTTAAGCCAACGGGAAGAACTGTTTTAAATGAATTAAAGGATAATGGTTTTGATGTGATTTCAGTAGGTAAGATAAATGATATTTTTGTGGGAGAGGGAATAACTGAAAGCAATCATTCCAATAGCAGTGTTCATGGAATGGAACAGACCATAGAAATAGCTCAAAAAGATTTTACAGGTCTTTGTTTTACAAATCTTGTTGATTTTGATGCTTTGTGGGGACATAGAAGAAATCCGGTTGGATATGCAAATGAAATCGAAAGATTTGATTCTAAATTAGAGGAATTTCTTAAAATTATAGAGGAAGATGATTTACTGATTATAACAGCAGACCATGGAAACGATCCAACATACAAAGGAACAGATCATACCAGGGAAAAAGTTCCTTTCATAGCATATTCACCTTCTTTTGAGTCAGGGGGCAAGATGCCGGAACAGGATAGTTTTGGTATTATTGGAGCTACAATTGCTGATAATTTTGGTATTTCCATGCCAAAAAATACAATTGGAATATCAGTTCTTGATTTATTGAAGTAGTTTATAATATAATATGAGCATTGTATGGATTTTGCATATGATAAGGGGAGAGTATTGATGGATTTATATAAGATGCCAAAATTAGATCTTCATTGTCATTTAGATGGGTCTATGGAATTATTAAGTACACAGAATATATTAAAAAGTATGGGAATGGAATATTCTTTACAGGAATTGGAGAAAGAATTAAAAGCTCCAAAGGAATGTAACAGTTTAGCAGAATATTTAAAAAGTTTTGATATACCTATTAAGTGTATCCAGACTGAAGAAGGGTTATTTACCGCTGCAAAAGAATTAGCGTTATCGGCAGCAAAAGAAAATGTAAAATACTTAGAAGTAAGATTTGCACCATCATTTTCCACATCAGAAGGCCTTAGTATCAGGCAGATTCTTGAAAGTGTGGAAAAGGGACTGGAATTTGCCAAAAACCAAAGTGACATCAGAACAGGCATAATAGTCTGCGGAATGAGAAATCTGGATAATTCAGTAAATTTAGACATGCTTAAGCAGGCAAGACAGATGCTTGGGTATGGTGTTGTTGCGTGTGATCTTGCAGGCGATGAGAAGGCATATAAGACAAGTCTGTTTTATGATTTTTTTGAACTGGCACGAAAATACGATATGCCATTTACAATTCATTCAGGTGAATGTGGCAGTGTGGAAAATATTAAAACAGCAATTGATTATGGTGCAAAAAGGCTGGGACACGGCATTGCAATGGAAAAAGATGTAAACTTAATGAAGTTGTGTGCAGATAAGAAAATCGGAGTTGAACTTTGTCCTACAAGTAATTTACAAACAAAAGCTGTGAAGGATTTTGATGAATATCCATACGATATTATGAAGAAAAATGGTGTGATGGTTTCAATTAATACTGATAATAGAACGGTAAGTGAAACTACAAGCACAAAGGAATTTGAAAGAATAGTTAACAAATTTAATCTTTCAGATGAAGATTTAAGAAAAATTTATACTGATTCTGTAGATATGATTTTTGCAGATGATGATTGTAAAGAATATTTACTTAGAAAGTGGGAGGACTAGAGATGTCTATCGATCAGAGCAAGATTAGAAATTTTTGTATTATAGCGCATATTGATCATGGTAAATCAACTTTAGCTGACAGAATTATTGAGAAAACAGGTACACTTACAAGCAGAGAAATGCAGGCACAGGTACTTGATAATATGGATTTGGAAAGGGAACGAGGAATTACCATCAAATCTCAGGCTGTAAGAATAATATATACAGCAAAAGACGGTGAGGAATATATTTTTAACTTAATTGATACACCAGGTCATGTGGATTTTAATTACGAAGTATCAAGAAGTCTGGCTGCGTGTGACGGAGCAATTCTTGTTGTTGATGCTGCACAGGGTGTTGAGGCACAGACATTAGCAAATGTATATCTTGCTTTAGATCATGATCTTGATGTTTTACCGGTTATTAATAAAGTTGATCTTCCAAGTGCCAGACCTGATGAGGTGGCACAGGAGATAGAGGATGTAATTGGTATTGAAGCTATGGATGCTCCAAGAATTTCTGCGAAAACAGGACTTAATATTGAAGAAGTGTTAGAACAGATTGTGACAAAGATACCTGCACCTGCGGGAAATCCTAAAGATCCTTTAAAGGCATTAATTTTTGATGCTTTGTATGATCCTTATAAGGGTGTAATTGTATTTTGCCGCATCAAAGAGGGAACTGTTAAAGTTGGTTCAAAGATTAAAATGATGGCAACGGGTGCGCAGGATATTGTAACAGAGGTTGGATATTTTGGGGCAGGACAGTTTATTCCTTGTGAGGAATTATCTGCCGGTATGGTAGGTTATATAGCTGCAAGTATAAAAAATGTAAGCGATACGAGAGTTGGTGATACAATAACTGAAGTGGACAGACCTTGTGATGAAGCTTTACCGGGATATAAAAAAGTTAATCCAATGGTATACTGCGGAGTATATCCTGCTGATAGTGCAAAATACCCAGATTTAAGAGATGCATTGGAAAAATTACAGATAAATGATGCTGCATTACATTATGAGCCTGAAACATCCCTTGCTCTTGGGTTTGGATTCAGATGTGGATTTTTAGGTCTTCTCCACCTTGAAATTATACAGGAAAGGCTGGAGAGAGAATTTGATCTTGATTTGGTAACAACAGCACCGGGTGTTATCTATAAAGTATATAAGACAAATGGTGAGATGATAGAATTAACTAATCCATCAAACTTACCAGACCCATCAGAGATTGATTATATGGAAGAGCCATTTGTTTCAGCAGAAATTATGGTTACAAGTGATTATGTCGGAGCTATTATGACATTATGCCAGGAAAGGCGTGGTATATATAAGAGCATGGAGTATATTGAAGAAACAAGAGCTCTTATTAAATATGATTTACCTTTAAATGAAATAATATATGATTTCTTCGATGCTTTAAAATCAAGATCAAGGGGATATGCTTCCTTTGATTATGAAATGAAAGGATATGTAAGATCCGAACTTGTTAAATTAGATATTTTAATTAATAAGGAAATGGTTGATGCCTTATCCTTCATTGTGTTTAAAGACAGTGCATACGAAAGAGGAAGAAAGATGTGTGAACGTCTAAAAACAGAGATTCCAAGACATCTTTTTGAAATTCCAATTCAGGCGGCAGTTGGTGGAAAGGTTATAGCAAGGGAAACTGTTAAGGCCATGAGAAAAGACGTATTGGCAAAATGTTACGGTGGAGATATTTCCCGTAAGAAGAAACTTCTTGAGAAACAAAAAGAAGGAAAGAAGAGAATGCGTCAGGTTGGAAATGTAGAGATTCCACAGGAAGCATTCATGAGCGTATTGAAACTTGATGAAGATTAAAAACGAAGGTGGATTATGTCATGAAAAATCTTGAATTATATGTGCATATTCCATTTTGTATAAAAAAATGTGCATATTGCGATTTTTTATCCTTTTCGGCTGATGAAAATACCCAGAGAAAATATGTTGAAGCAATGTTAGATGAAATTAAAAGTTATGTAACTGATTGTGCTGGGTATCAGGTATCGACAATATATATAGGCGGTGGAACACCAAGCTGGCTGGATGAAAATCTGATAATAAAAATTTTAATTGAAATATATAATACTTTTAATGTACGAAGTGACGCAGAAATTACAATAGAATGTAATCCGGGTACTTTAACGGAAAGAAAATTAAAAGCATATAAAAATATTTCAATTAACAGACTGTCTATTGGTCTTCAGTCCACAAAGGAAGAAGAATTAAAATTATTAGGTAGAATACACACATATGAACAATTCCTGCGAGGGTATGAACTTGCAAGGGAAGTTGGTTTTGATAATATAAATTTAGATTTAATGAGTGGACTGCCAGGTCAGACCGGTGAAAGTTTTGCGGAGACATTAAAGAGAGTAATAAATTTAAAGCCTGAACACATATCTTCATATTCTCTTATTATAGAAAAGGGCACGCCATTTTATGATATGTACAAATTTGACGCAGTTAAGCAGCATGCAGGCATGGAAACGGAATTTTTGCCAAGTGAAGATGAAGAATACAGAATGTATAAAATTACTCAGATGCTTTTGAAAGAAGCAGGCTATATGCAGTATGAAATTTCAAATTATTCTAAAAAAGGCTATGAGTGTATTCACAACATCGGTTACTGGACCAGGGAAAATTACATCGGTTTTGGAATTGGTGCAGCTTCTTTATTTGAAAACGTAAGATATTCAAATACGACGGATATTTATGAATATATTAAGGGACAATATCACAGACAGGAAGAAGTAATAGAACGTAAAGGTCAAATGGAAGAATTTATGTTCCTTGGGTTAAGAATGAATTGCGGAATATCAAGGGATGCATTTGAAAGAACTTTTGGTATGCCAATAGAGGCAGTTTACAAAGAGCAGATAGACTCATTGAAAAGTCAGGATCTTATGATGGCAAGAGAGGGTAGAATTTTTTTGACAGATAAAGGAATGGACCTTTCGAATTACTGTATGTCAATGTTCCTTTTTGACTAAAAACAATGGATTTAATCATGAAAAAAGAATAGGATAACAAAAAATAAAAAAAATAGCACCAAAGTGTTGACATTTAACATGTATGGTGCTATTTTATTAACAGAAAGATATTAGCACTCCAATAAGATGAGTGCTAACAACAATCGATTCATAGGAGTAAACGAATGGATAATGGTGAAATTGAATTAGGTGAGAGAAAAGTAAAAATTCTTGATGCGATAATTCGTAACTATTTGGCAACGGGTGAGCCTGTTGGTTCAAGAACAATTTCAAAATATTCAGATTTGAATTTAAGCTCAGCTACAATCAGAAATGAAATGTCAGATCTTGAAGAACTGGGATATATCTTACAACCTCATACTTCGGCAGGAAGAATTCCATCAGACAAAGGTTACAGATTTTATGTTGACCACTTAATGAGGGAAAAAGAAAAAGAAGTTTGTGAGATGAAAGATTTTGTGATTGAGAAAACTGAGAAAATGGAAAAGGTTCTAAAGCAAGTTGCAAAATTGCTGGCAAACAATACAAATTATGCTACTTTGGTGTCAGCACCATCTTATAATCAAAATAAAATAAAGTTTATTCAGTTATCAGTAGTTGATGAAAGTCATGTATTAGCTGTAATAGTAATGCATAGTAACATGGTTAAGAATCAGATGATAGAGATAAATGAATCAATTGACAATGAAACTCTTCTAAAACTGAATATCCTGTTGAATACGGTTTTGAATGGCCTGACATTAAATGAAATAAATTTAGCAACCATTACAAAATTAAAAGAACAGGCTGGTTCACATTCAAAGATTGTGAATGACGTAATAGATGCATTAGCACAGATGTTAGGAGAGTCAGAAGATTATCAGATATATACAAGTGGAGCTACAAATATTTTGAAGTATCCGGAACTGACAGATACGGAAAATGTTTCAAATCTTCTTTCAACTTTTGAAGAAAAAGATGAATTAAGAAGTCTGGTATCATCATCATTATCAGGTGATGGGGAAGAAACCGGAATTCAGGTGTATATAGGAAATGAATCTCCTGTTCAGACCATGAAGGATTGCAGTGTTGTTACTGCAACGTATGACTTAGGCGAAGGAGTAAAGGGCACAATTGGAATTGTAGGACCTAAGCGTATGGATTATGAGAATGTAGTGGACAATATAAGAACACTGAAAAAACAGTTGGATGATATTTTTAGTTCAGATAATAAATCTTAGAAAGGCGGTAACTTATGGCAGACGAAATGAATAAGGATGTCATGGATGAAAACATGGAAAATAAATTTGAAGAGGCTGTAGCTGAAGAGGTGGAAACAGAAGAAACAGAAACTTCCAACGAAGCAGAAACAGAAGCTAACGAGGAAGAAACAGAAGAATCTGCTGAGTCAGCAGAAACTGCTAAGAAAGAAAAAGAAGGCTTCTTTAAGAAAAAGAAAGATAAGAAAGATGAGCAGATTGAAGAACTTAATGACAGAGTAAAACGTCAGATGGCAGAATTTGATAATTTCAGAAAACGCTCAGAAAAAGAAAAGTCACAGATGTTTGACATGGGAGCAAAAACAATAATTGAAAAGATACTCCCAATTGTTGATAACTTTGAAAGAGGCTTGGCAGCTGTACCAGATGAACAAAGGGATGATCCTTTTGTAGATGGTATGGATAAAATATATAAGCAGATGATGACAGAACTTGATTCTATCGGGGTAAAACCTATTGAGTCAGTTGGTCAGGAATTTAATCCTGAGTTTCATAATGCAGTAATGCAGGTAGAAAGTGAAGAATATGAAGCAGGAATAATTGCACAGGAACTTTTAAAGGGTTACATGTACAAAGACGGAGTTGTTCGTCATAGTATGGTTGCTGTAGTACAATAGTTTAGGTAGTTAACATTATTTGTATAATAAATAGTCAGGAGGAAAATAAAATGGGCAAGATTATTGGAATTGATTTAGGAACAACTAATAGCTGTGTTGCTGTTATGGAAGGTGGAAAACCTACAGTAATTGCAAATCAGGAAGGTGCTAGAACTACACCATCAATCGTTGCATTTACAAAGACAGGAGAAAGACTTGTTGGTGAGCCAGCAAAACGTCAGGCTGTTACAAATGCAGAGAAGACTATTTCTTCTATTAAGAGACATATGGGTGATGACTATAAAGTAACAATCGATGATAAACAGTATTCACCACAGCAGATTTCTGCTATGGTTCTTCAGAAATTAAAAGCTGATGCAGAAGGATATTTAGGAGAGAAAGTTTCAGAGGCTGTAATTACAGTTCCAGCTTACTTCAACGATGCACAGCGTCAGGCTACAAAGGATGCAGGTAAGATTGCAGGTCTTGATGTAAAACGTATCATCAACGAGCCAACAGCAGCTGCACTTGCATATGGTCTTGATAATGAAAAAGAACAAAAGATTATGGTATATGACCTTGGTGGTGGTACATTTGATGTATCTATCATTGAAATTGGTGATGGAGTAATCGAAGTATTATCTACAAACGGTGATACACGTCTTGGTGGTGATGATTTCGATAATAAGATTACACAGTGGATGATTGATGAGTTTAAGAAAGCTGAAGGAATTGATCTTTCAACAGATAAGATGGCACTTCAGAGATTAAAAGAAGCTGCAGAGAAGGCTAAGAAAGAGTTATCATCAGCTACAACTACTAACATTAACCTTCCATTCATCACAGCAACAGCTGAAGGACCAAAGCATTTTGATATGAACCTTACAAGAGCTCAGTTCGATGCTTTAACTCGTGATTTAGTAGAAAGAACAGCAGTACCAGTTCAGAATGCCATGAGAGATGCAGGACTTACAAATGCAGATCTTGGTCAGGTATTATTAGTTGGTGGTTCTACAAGAATCCCAGCAGTACAGGAAAAGGTAAAACAGCTTACAGGAAAAGAGCCAAGTAAGTCACTTAACCCAGATGAGTGTGTTGCACTTGGTGCATCAATTCAGGGTGGAAAACTTGCTGGAGATGCAGGTGCAGGCGAAATCCTTCTCCTTGATGTAACACCACTTTCACTTTCAATTGAGACAATGGGTGGAGTTGCTACAAGACTTATTGAGAGAAATACAACAATTCCTACAAAGAAGAGTCAGATTTTCTCTACAGCAGCAGATAATCAGACAGCAGTAGATATCAACGTAGTACAGGGTGAAAGACAGTTTGCACGTGACAATAAGTCACTTGGACAGTTCCGCCTTGATGGAATCCCACCAGCACGTCGTGGAGTTCCACAGATCGAAGTAACATTTGATATCGATGCTAATGGTATCGTAAATGTTTCAGCTAAGGATCTTGGAACAGGTAAAGAGCAGCATATCACAATTACTTCAGGATCTAACATGTCAGATGAAGAAATCGATAAGGCTGTAAAAGAAGCTGCAGAATTTGAAGCACAGGATAAGAAGAAGAAAGAGGCAATTGATGCAAGAAATGAAGCTGAAAGCTTTGTATTCCAGACAGAAGATGCTTTAAATCAGGTTGGAGAGCAGATTGATCCTGCTGATAAGTCAGCTGTTGAGGCAGATATTGCAGCAGTTAAAGCAATTCTTGACGCTCATCCAGAAGCTGATTCACTTACAGAAGCAGATGTTGCAGAATTAAAAGCAGCACAGGAGAAGCTTACAGAGAGTGCACAGAAAGTATTTGCTAAGATGTATGAGCAGGCACAGGCAGCACAGCAGGCAGCAGGTGCAGGTCCTGACATGAGCAATATGGGTGGTGCATCAGCACAGACAGATAATACATCAGCAGATGATGATGTAATTGACGCTGATTTCAAGGAAGTATAAAATAGGATATGAATTCGAGATGGGATAATTTCCCATCTCGACATTTGCATATTAAGGATTATATAAGGAATAGAATAATGGCAGATAAGAGAGATTATTATGAAGTGCTTGGCGTTTCGAAAACGGCAAGTGACGCAGAAATTAAAAAAGCATTTCGTGGATTAGCGAAAAAATATCATCCTGATATGCATCCTGGTGATAAAGAGTGTGAAGAGAAATTTAAAGAGGCTCAGGAAGCGTACGCTGTATTAAGTGATCCGGAAAAGAAACGTCAGTATGATCAGTTCGGTCATGCGGCATTTGATGGAAGTGCTGGCGGCGGAGCAGGTGGCTTTGATTTTTCTGGCATGGATATGGGTGACATATTTGGAGATATATTTGGAGACTTTTTTGGAGGCTCAAGAAGATCGAATAGTAATGGACCTGTTAAGGGTGCAAATATCCGTTTGTCTGTTCGAATTACATTTGAAGAAGCTGTTTTTGGATGCTCAAAAGAAGTAGAATTTAATTATAAAGAAACATGTTCTACATGTAATGGAAGCGGAGCAAAGCCTGGAACAAACCCTGAGACATGTTCAAAGTGTGGCGGTAAGGGTAAGATTGTATATTCACAGCAGTCACTTTTTGGAATGGTTCAAAACGTTCAGCCTTGTCCTGAGTGTAACGGTAGTGGTAAGGTTGTTAAAGAAAAGTGTACAGATTGTAGGGGAACAGGTTATATTCCTAAGAGAATTAAAAAGACAGTCGATATTCCTGCAGGTATTGCAGACGGTCAGTGTATAAGAGTGCATGATTACGGTGAGCCAGGTAAAAATGGTGGTCCAAGAGGAGATCTTTTGGTTGAGATAATGGTTCAGCCAAGTCATACATTTAGGAGAGATGGATCAAGTATTTATTCAGAGGCAAATATTTCATTTGCAATTGCAGCGTTAGGCGGAGATATCAGAATTAAGACTGTTGATGGCGATGTTGTATACACAGTATCTCCAGGAACACAGACAGGAACAAGAATAAGATTAAGAGGAAAAGGTGTACCTTCTATTCGAAATAAAGAAGTAAGAGGTGATCAGTTTGTAACTCTTAAGGTAGTAACTCCTACAGGTCTTAGTAAAGAAGCAAAAGAGGCTCTTAGAAAATTCGATGAGTGTTCTGAAAAATCATTGACTCAGGAAGGCGGAGCAACTACAACCCACAAGAAAAAAGGTTTTATGGACAAAATTAAAGAGTCATTAGATGATTTATAATTAGTTACTTAAATTTGCATTAAAAATAAATGGATGTTTTTTGTATATTTACAGAAAACATCCATTTTGCATTTATTGATACAAAAAGACTATAGATTTTGATTAAAGAAAGAAGTATAATATGTTTAGGTTACGACATAATCTTGCAACATCTAGAAACTAAATTGTATGTCAGTCAGGTAATGTTTTTATGTTTTAAGTGACTGACAAGTCTTGAATCGTAGAAATAATACAGTTATGTGAGGAGTTTATTATAATGACTTTTGAAGAAGAAAACAGAGCATTAGAGGAACAGAGACGCAGACTAGAACGAGAACGACAGGAATTTACTAGAAGGGTTGAAATTGAAGACAGAAGATTAGAACAGCAACAGAGATTGGTTGATATGAAATTTCACATTCTTGAAGAGGAGCTTACAAAGCTTGCAAACGAGAAAAGGTATGTAGAGAAACAGAAGGAATTCTATAATCGTATCAATGACTTTGAACAGAAAAATAACAAAAAAACTAAAACAAATGATTTTGAAAAAGAAAATAATAATAAATCAAAGACAAATGATTTTGTTGCAGGAGAATTATTTTTCTGTGGAGTAGGAAATGAACAATCCCTAAAGAAGCGTTATAAAGATTTGATTAAGATTTATCACCCGGATAATATTAACGGCGATAATCATGTAATTCAGGTGATTAATAAGGAATATGATCAATTAAAGAAAGTATTTGCTTAATGCATTGAATGTATCAAAAAGAAGAATTATTGCTGAAGTAATTCTTCTTTTTTTGCATTTATTTAAAATATGTGTTATGATAGCGGATAGGCATGTGATAACGTGAATATTGAAAGGAAAATAGAATATGAAGTGGAAAAAATACACTATAGAAACAACAACACAAGCAGAAGATTTTATGAGTAGTATGTTGATGGATATTGGAATTGAAGGAATCGAAATAGAAGATAATATTCCTTTAACAAAAGAAGACCAAGCAGATATGTTTATAGATTTTTTGCCTGAGCTTCCACCAGATGAAGGTGTTAGTTACGTTAGCTTTTATATTGAAGATGACGGAAGTGACCAGAGTGAAATTCTTAAGAAAGTTAAAAGAGGATTGGAAGATTTAAGAGATACAGTTGATGTTGGAAGTGGAATTATTTCATCTTCTGAGACTGAAGATTTAGATTGGATAAACAATTGGAAGAAATATTTTTCATCATTTGTGATTGAAGATATTTTAATTAAGCCAACATGGGAAGAACTCAAAGAGGAAGATAAGGACAAATTCCTTATCGAAATAGATCCTGGAATCTCTTTTGGTACAGGAAAGCATGAAACAACCCAGTTATGCATCAGACAGTTACTTAAATATGTAAAGGGTAAGTCTGTTAAAGTACTTGACGTAGGATGCGGTAGTGGAATTTTATCCATTGTTGCCCTCAAATTAGGTGCAAGAGAAGTTGTAGGAACTGATCTTGATGCAGATTGTATGATTTCTACTCGTGACAATATGAAGGTGAATCACCTTGATGAGAAATTAGGTACATTTTATGTAGGTAATCTTATTGATGATGAGGAACTTCAGGAAAAAGTTGGTTTTGAGGAGTATGAGGTTGTAGTAGCTAATATTTTAGCAGACGTTATTATTCCAATGGCAAAGGTTATCCCTGACAGATTGAAAAAAGGCGGATATTTTATCACTTCCGGAATTATTGATTTTAAAGAAAATGAAGTTAAGAAAGCAATTGAAGATGCCGGACTTGAAGTGGTAGAGATTAATCATCAGGGCGAGTGGGTAAATATTACAGCTAGAAAAAATTAACAGGTGGTAAATATGTATCAATTTTTTGTGGAAAGTACTCAAGTTCAAGATGGCTATATAAGAATAGAAGGTCAGGATGTTAACCATATTGGTAATGTTTTGCGAATGAAGGTAAATGAAAAAGTACGAATAAGTTCTGATGACGAGAAATCATATTTTTGTCATATTGAGGAAATTGCCAGGGAATATGTCTTGTGTGCCATAGAGTATGAAGATGAGGTTGGAACTGAGTTGTCCAATAAAATTTATCTGTTTCAGGGACTGCCTAAAAGCGACAAAATGGAATTGATAATCCAAAAAGCTGTAGAGTTAGGTGTTTACGAGATAATTCCTGTTACAATGAAAAACTGTATAATGAAATTAGATGAAAAAAAGATTGCAAAAAGAATTGTTAGATGGCAAAATATTGCTGTCAGTGCTGCAAAGCAGTCTAAGAGAACGATAATTCCTAAGATTTTAGAGCCTTTGTCATGGAAAGATGCATGTAATATGGCTCAAAAATGTGATGTTGTTTTGGTTCCATATGAAAATCAAAGGGGCATGGAAGAGACAAGAGAAGTCATTAATGGAATTGATAAAGGGCAATCGATAGGAATTATTATAGGACCTGAGGGTGGCTTTTCATCGGATGAAATTGAAGATGCAGATACATATGAGAATTTTAAGAGAATAAGTCTTGGCCGTAGAATATTAAGGACAGAAACAGCAGGACTTGCTACACTTGCTATGCTGGTGTATAAACTTGATGAATAAAGGAGTAGCAATTATGGAAGCATATTTAGATAATTCCGCAACTACAAGGTGCAGTAAGGCGGCTGCAGAGGCGATGGTTAAGTTATTAACTGTAGATTATGGAAATCCGTCTTCATTGCACATGAAAGGAATAGAAGCTGAGAATTATATCAATGATGCAAAGAAAAAGATTGCAAAAACACTAAAAGTTTTAGAAAAAGAGATATTTTTCACATCTGGCGGAACTGAGTCAAATAACTGGGCTTTAATAGGTTCAGCTTTCGCAAATAAAAGAGCAGGAAAGCATATTATTACAACTTCGATTGAACATGCATCCGTATTGAATCCAATGCATTATCTGGAAGAAAATGGATTTGAGGTTACTTACCTTAACGTAGATAAAAATGGAAATATTGATACAAATGAATTAAAATCTGCATTGAGAGATGATACAATTCTTGTTTCAATTATGCATGTAAACAATGAAATCGGGGCAATTGAACCTGTAGAAGAGGTAGGAAAAATAATTAAGGATTTTAATCCGTCAATTATTTATCATATTGATGCGATTCAGTCATATGGCAAATTTTTACTTAGACCAAAGAAAATAAATTGTGATCTTATGTCAGTCAGCGGTCATAAAATTCATGGTCCAAAGGGAAGCGGATTTTTGTATATAAAAGATAAGACAAAAATAAAACCAATTATTTATGGTGGAGGACAGCAAAAAGGTATGAGATCAGGAACAGAGAATGTTCCTGCCATTGTAGGTTTAGGTATTGCCGCTGAGGAAATATATACAGATTTTGAAGCAAAGATAGATGCGTTATATGCACTTAAATCTTATTTTATTGAACAGGTTACAAAAATATCAGGAATAACAGTTAACGGGAAAACAGATAGAGAATCTGCACCACATATTGTAAGTGTCAGTATCGATGGTGTAAGGGCAGAGGTTATGCTTCATACACTCGAAGATAAGAATATCTTCGTATCTTCAGGAAGTGCGTGTTCATCAAATAAACAGTCAGTTAGTTCTACATTAAAGAGTATTGGTGTGGAAAATAAATTACTTGATTCTACTGTAAGATTTAGTTTTGCGGTGGATACAACTAAAGAAGAAGTTGATTATGCACTGGAAATTATGAATGATGTTATTCCAAAATTACAAAAATATACAAGAAGATAGAATGAAAAGGAGATGTCATGTACAAGGCTTTTTTAATTAAGTATGCGGAGATTGCAATAAAGGGTAAGAACAGATATATGTTCGAAGACGCTTTAGTTAATAATATTAGATATCAGTTAAAAAATGTTGATGGAAATTTTTCGGTTCGTAAAGAAACAGGAAGAATATATGTTGAGATGGATGGGGATTATGATTATGATGAAGCAGTTGCATCTTTACAAAGAGTATTCGGAATCGTAGGTATTTGTCCAGTTGTTATGGTTGAAGATGAAGGATTTGATAAATTAGCAAGTGATGTTATCAAATATATTGAGGATGCTTATGAGGATAAGAATTTCACATTCAAGGTTAATTCAAGACGTGCCAGAAAAAATTATCCAATGACATCCATGGAATTAAATGCAGCTTTAGGAGAAAAGATTCTGGAAGCATTCCCAGAAACAAAAGTAGATGTGCATAATCCACAGGTCCTTTTAAATGTTGAAATTCGTCCAATGATCAGCATATATTCAATTGAAATTCCAGGACCAGCAGGTATGCCTTTAGGTACAGCAGGAAAGGCAATGTTGTTATTATCAGGAGGAATTGATTCACCAGTAGCAGGTTATATGATATCAAAGCGTGGAGTTACATTAGAGGCAACTTACTTCCATGCACCACCTTATACAAGTGAAAGAGCAAAACAAAAGGTAGTAGATTTAGCTAAGAAGGTAGCAAGATACTCAGGTCCTATTAAACTTAATGTGGTTAATTTCACAGATATTCAGCTTGCAATTTACGAGAAATGTCCTCATGATGAATTAACAATCATTATGCGCAGATATATGATGAAAATTGCTGAGCATTTTGCAAAAGAGGATAAATGTCTTGGTTTAATTACAGGAGAAAGTATCGGACAGGTAGCAAGCCAGACAATGCAGTCACTTGCAGCAACAAACGAAGTATGCACATTACCTGTATATCGTCCTTTAATTGCAATGGATAAGAATAATATTATTGAGATTTCGAATAAAATTGATACTTATGAGACATCAATTTTACCTTATGAAGATTGTTGTACTATATTTGTTGCAAAACATCCTGTTACAAAACCAAATATTTCATATATCAAAAAATCAGAGGAAAAATTAGCAGATTGTATAGATGAGCTTGTTAAAACTGCCATAGAAACAACTGAAGTAATCATGGTAGATGCAGAGTAGTGTGATTAGATAGGTGTAATAGTATAGTAATATATAAAAATAAAGCCTGCCAAATATGACAGGCTTTAAATGCTTTAAACTTTATCTTACTCGATAATGTATGGTTTAAGAACTTCCATTATTTCGTCAAGGTTAGTATCAGTGTGAATTGCTAAATCTATAGGCTTAGATAAATCCAAACTGAAGATTCCCATAATTGATTTTGCATCAATTACATATCTTCCGGAGATTAAATCAAAATCAAAGTCGAATTGAGTAATAGCATTTACAAATGATTTAACTTTTCCAATAGAGTTTAAAGAAATCTGTACTGTTTTCATAAGAAAACCTCCTTAAATTACAAAGTGTCTATACAAATAGTAATGTTTTTTACATAAAAAGTCAATTATTTAGGAGAGAAAAATGAAAAAAGCGGCATTACATAATTTAGGTTGTAAGGTAAATGCATATGAAACTGAAGCGATGCAGAAGATGCTTGAAGATGCAGGGTATGAAATAGTTCCATTTTCTGATGTGGCAGATGTATATGTTATTAATACATGTTCCGTAACAAATATGGCAGATAGAAAATCAAGACAGATGTTGCACAAAGCAAAACATAAAAATGAAAATGCAATTGTTGTAGCAACAGGTTGTTATGTTCAGACAAAAGAAGAGGAAGCACTCAAAGATCTTGCAATAGATATTGTAATTGGTAACAACAAAAAGCATGAATTGATTGACAGGATTAATGCTTTTGAAAAAAATGGAGAAAATGCAGATGTTATTGATATAAATGACAATAAACAGGAATTTGAAGAATTGTTTATTGAAGAAACAGCTGAACACACAAGAGCATTTATTAAAGTTCAGGATGGGTGCAATCAGTTTTGCAGTTATTGTATTATCCCATATGCAAGAGGAAGAGTCAGAAGCAGAAAAATCAGCAACGTAATAGAAGAGGTTAAAAGATTAGCAGCTAATGGTTTTAAGGAAGTAGTTCTTACTGGTATACATTTAAGTTCTTATGGAATTGATTGCGAAGACAGTTTGTTGAATTTAATTAAAGAGGTTCATAAAATTGATGGTATATCAAGAATTCGTTTAGGTTCTTTAGAACCTAAAATTATTACAGAAGAGTTTGTTAAAGAGTTATCGAAACTCCCTAAAATATGTCCTCATTTTCATCTTTCGCTTCAAAGTGGATGTGATGAGACATTAAAAAGAATGAATAGAAAGTATACAACATCTGAATATGAGAACGGTTGCAATATTTTAAGAAAATATTTTGACCATCCGGCAATAACAACTGACGTAATTGTTGGCTTCCCTGGAGAAACAGAAGAAGAATTTAATAATACAAAAGAATTTCTTGAAAGAATACATTTTTATGAAATGCATATATTTAAATATTCAAAAAGACAGGGAACAAGGGCTGCAACCATGGAAAATCAGGTTCCGGAAGAAATTAAAACCAAAAGAAGTGCACAGCTTATATCCCTTGGAAATGAAATGTCCAAGGAATTCAGGGATTATTATCTGGGACAGGAACAGGAAGTTTTATTTGAAGAAAAAACAATTATTAATTCAAAAGAAATGTATGTAGGATATACGAAAGAATATGTTAAAGTAGCGGTTGAGTCGGAAAAAATGATTGAAAACCAGCTTGTTAAAGGAAAAATTACAGGTTTTGCTGATGATAATGTGTATATTATGGAAAGCATTCATTAATAAAGGTTGTATTTTTCATTCATTTCGTTTACAATAGTAACAACAAGAGCTTATTGTGTTAAAAACAAAAGCAAGGGCGTGAACAGTATGGAAAACAATCTAAATAATACACAATTTTTTACAGTACAAAAGGAGCCAGAGCTTCAGGTGAAAGATGTCTTGGAGGTGGTTTATCGTGCACTTAGTGAAAAGGGCTATAATCCGGTAAACCAGATTGTAGGATATATTATGTCTGGAGATCCGACTTATATAACAAGTCATAATAATGCAAGAAGTCTTATTATGAGAGTTGAGAGAGATGAACTGGTTGAAGAAGTTCTAAAGACTTATATACACAATAATTTTGAATAGTTCTTATGGAAAGCTATTTTAGATGTATTAAAAAGGACATTTACAGAAATTTTGAGAGTTACATTAGGTATAGAGAAATTTATATAGTGACTTGAAAAGCATTATGTATTGGAGAATGGTATTTGAAAATCGCTTATGACAGAAGCGGTTAGTAAACAATTAGGGATATTTATATTAAAAAATCAGACACAATAAGTTGAATCAGCCTATGGGGATATCCCCATAGGTCGGTTGTTTTGAGAAGGAGATTGTTATGGAGAAGATTACATTTACAGATCCAGAAACAAATGAGAGCGTAGAATTTTCAGTAGAAGAAGAAACACAGTTAAATGGAATTAAATACATTTTGGTTTCAGAAGAAATTAGTGAAGATGACTGTGAAGCATATATATTAAAAGAGATTAAAACCGAAGATGAGGAGATACTTTACGAGATGGTGGAGGATGATGTTGAATTCGCTGCTTTGGCAAAGGTGTTTTCTGAACTTACGGATGATGATACAACACTTGAATATTAGTGTGACGGAATAAATAAATCGGAGGTAAGATTTTGAAAAAAGAAGAAAAACAGAATAGTAAGTTGAAGATCATTCCTCTTGGAGGTCTTGAGCAAATCGGAATGAATATTACTGCTTTCGAATATGAAGACAGTATTATTGTTGTTGATTGCGGATTAGCCTTTCCAGAGGATGATATGCTTGGAATTGACCTTGTAATACCTGATGTGACATACTTAAAGGAGAACATCGATAAGGTTAAGGGCTTTTTTATTACTCATGGTCATGAGGATCATATTGGAGCTATTCCATATGTCCTTAGAGAGATTAATGTGCCAATTTATGCCACAAAGCTGACTATTGGTATCATTGACCATAAACTTGAGGAACATGATATGCTCAAGAAGGTTAAAAGAAAGGTAGTTAAGTACGGTCAGCATATTAATCTTGGATGTTTTCGTGTTGAATTTATAAAAACAAATCACAGCATACAGGATGCAGCTGCATTAGCTATTTATTCTCCAGCGGGAATTGTTGTGCATACAGGCGACTTTAAGGTTGATTATACACCGGTATTTGGTGATGCTATTGATCTTCAGCGATTCGGAGAGATTGGAAAAAAAGGTGTGTTAGCATTGTTATGTGATAGTACTAATGCTGAAAGACCTGGTTTTACCATGTCAGAAAAAACTGTCGGAAAGACTTTAGATAATATTTTTGATGATCATAGAAATAACAGAATTATTATTGCAACGTTTGCTTCAAATGTTGACAGGGTTCAGCAGATTATTAATTCGGCTGAAAAATATGGGAGAAAAGTAGCAATTGAGGGAAGAAGTATGGTGAATATTATTTCCATTGCTTCTGAGTTAGGCTATTTGTCTTTGCCGGATAATATTCTAATTGATGTTGACCAACTTAGAAGTTATCCTGATGAGCAGACTGTAATTATCACAACAGGAAGTCAGGGCGAGTCAATGGCTGCGTTGTCAAGAATGGCAAATGGTACTCATAGAAAAGTTGTTATTAAACCTAATGATACTATTGTATTTAGTTCTAATCCTATACCAGGAAATGAAAAATCCGTTACTGGTATCATAAATGAATTAATGCGTAAGGGAGCAGATGTAATATTCCAGGATGTTCATGTGTCAGGTCATGCATGCCAGGAAGATATTAAGCTTATATATTCGCTTGTAAATCCAAAATATGCAGTTCCTGTACATGGAGAATACAAGCATTTGGTTGCACAGGCAAAGATTGCAGAGCAGTTAGGATATGATTCTGACCATATAAGGATTTTGTCATCCGGAGATGTGTTGGAAATTGATGAAAATGGAGCAGAGATAACAGGAAAAGTCCATGTAGGAAATATCATGGTAGATGGTCTTGGAGTTGGAGATGTTGGTAACATTGTACTTAGAGACAGACAGCGCTTGGCTGAGGATGGTATAATAATTGTTGTTATGACACTTGAAGCTGGCTCAGGTCAGGTTCTTGCAGGTCCTGATATTGTATCAAGAGGATTTGTATATGTTAGAAATTCTGAAAGTTTAATGGATGAGGCAAAGACAATCCTTGATAATACTATGGATTATTGTATGAGTCATAATATTACGGATTGGGGAAAGATTAAAAATGAGGTGAAAGACACCTTGGGAGATTTTGTTTGGAAAGAGACTAAGCGCCGACCAATGATTATACCGATTATTATGGAAGTGTAGGGAGATATAGATGAATCTTAATAAAGCATTATTTGAATTTATAAGAATAGCATTTACGATTATGGTTGCCTTACTAGTAATTATTGCAGCAGTAAAATTAAGTAGCAAGGGTTATGATTTCGGATACAGAGTATTTACGGAGCCAGCGATAGAAGAGGTTCCGGGAAGAGATATTCTGGTAGAAGTAAAGGAAGGTACATCAAATCGGGAATTGGGAGAAATTTTAGAGCAAAAAGGCCTGGTAAGAGATGCAGATTTATTTTACCTTCAAATAATGCTTTCTGCTTATAGTAAGAGGATTCTTCCTGGGGGATATACACTTAACACGTCCATGACAGCTAAGGAGATGATGGTGGTTATGTCAACTGAAGAAGTTGAAGAAGCTACCGAGACATAAGAATTTTGAATTATTTTAATTTTTAAATAGAAAGTGGATGACAGTTAACATGATTGTGGATGAAAGATTAGTTACTTACATTAATTCATTAGATCGTGGCAATTCGGAAATTCTTGATGAAATAGAAAAAGAAGCATTAGACACTTACGTTCCTATAATACGTAAAGAAATGCAGACTTTTCTTAAACTGTTATTAGCTATGAAAAAACCAATGCGTATTCTCGAAGTGGGAACAGCGGTTGGTTTTTCTGCAGTTTTAATGGCGGAGTATGGACCAAAAGATGTTGAAATTGTTACGATTGAGAATTATGAAAAAAGAATTCCAATTGCCAAAAATAATTTTAAGCAAGCTGGCAAAGAAAAGCAGATTAAATTGCTAGAAGGTGACGCGGCAGAAATTCTGCCAACAATTGATGACCCTTTTGATTTAATATTTATGGATGCTGCTAAGGGACAGTATATTAATTTTATGCCAGAGGTTTTAAGATTATTAAAAAAAGATGGTGTATTAGTTTCAGATAATGTTCTTCAGGATGGTGATATAATAGAATCACATTTTGTTGTTGAAAGAAGAAACAGGACAATCTACAAGAGAATGAGGGAATATCTGTATGAATTAACCCATAATGATGAACTTGTTACTTCAGTATTACCAGTTGGTGATGGAATAACTGTTAGTGTTAAAATATAATATTGTTTAGTAAGGATATAATATGAGAGATATAGAATTGTTAGTTCCAGCAAGTAGTTTGGAAGTATTAAAAATTGCAGTAATATATGGTGCGGATGCAGTATATATTGGTGGAGAAGCATTTGGATTAAGAGCAAAGGCTAAAAATTTTACAATGGAAGAAATGGCAGAGGGAATCAGATTTGCCCATGAGCATAATGTAAAGGTATATGTAACTGCCAATATTTTAGCGCATAATTATGATTTGGATGGTGTCAGGGAATATTTTAAAGAATTAAACGAGATGAAGCCTGAAAGACCGGATGCGTTGATTATTGCAGATCCTGGTGTATTTCAGATTGCAAAAGAGGTTTGTCCTGATATAGAAAGACATGTTAGCACACAGGCAAATAATACAAATTATGGAACATATCTTTTCTGGAAACAGTTAGGTGCAACCAGAGTGGTTACAGCTCGTGAATTATCCCTTAGAGAAATTAAGGAGATAAGACAAAATATTCCTGATGACCTTGAGATTGAAACATTTATACATGGTGCTATGTGTATATCTTATTCAGGAAGATGTTTATTATCAAATTATTTCACAGGTAGAGATGCTAATAAGGGTGCATGTACACATCCATGCAGATGGAAGTATTCTGTTGTTGAGGAAAAAAGACCAGGAGAATATCTTCCAGTATATGAGAATGAAAGAGGCACATACATTTTCAATTCAAAGGATTTATGTATGATTGAGCATATTCCAGATTTAATTGATGCAGGAATTGACAGCTACAAAATAGAAGGAAGAATGAAGACTGCTTTATATGTAGCTACAGTAGCAAGAACATATAGAAAAGCAATTGATGATTATCTTGAATCTCCTGAAAAATATAAAAATAACATGCCTTGGTATTTGGAGCAGATAAAAAGCTGTACTTACAGACAGTTCACAACAGGCTTTTTCTATGGAAAACCATCAGAAGAAACTCAGATATATGATAATAACACTTATGAAAAGGGTTATACTTATTTGGGAATTGTTGGTGAAAAGGATGAGTCAGGAATGTATAGATTGGAACAGAGAAATAAATTCTCTGTTGGAGAAACAATTGAGGTAATGAAACCAAACGGTGAGAATATCGAAGTTGTTGTTAAAGCTATGAAAGATGAAGAAGGACAGGAAATAGATTCCTGCCCACATCCAAAACAGATTTTTTATGTTGATTTGGGAATTGAACTTAACGAATATGATATTTTAAGAAGACAAGAAGAGGATGGAAGTATTTCGCTTGAATAATTATGGTAATTCAAGATTATATTTTTCAAGCCAGTAATTTAATTGAATATAGTACGCAATTAATTGAGGGGAGGCCATCAATTGTCCATACCATGGTTTTCCATATTGTGTAGGAGCTTTTTTAAATCTTTCGAATTTATCCTTATCTATAAGAGGGTAAATTGGTGAGGATTTATTTTCCAGTATTTTTTGAAATTCATAATATAAGAGCCTTTCATATCCGGGATGATAAGTTTTAGGATAGGGGCTCTTTTTTCTATTTAGAACTTTCTCAGGGAGAAGATGTTTTGTTGCATCTCTTAACAGGGATTTTTCTACATTATTTCTATATTTCATATTCCAAGGAACGTTATAAACATATTCTATAGTATTAATGTCTGCAAAGGGAACTCGTGCTTCTAAAGAAGAAAACATACTGGTTCTGTCCATTCTTTCAAGAAGAGTTTGCATAAACCATTTAATGTTCAGGTAGGATATTGCTCTGTGGTTTCGTTCATCAGTTTTTTCATTAGATAAGTATTCTATTTTATTAAGTTCTGATTTGTATTTTTCCTGGGAGTACTCTTCCAAATTTAAACGGGAAATCCATTCGTCTTTTAATAAACAACTTCTGGCAGATGTGTCTGAAATCCAAGGAAAATTACAGTTATCCGTTAAATTATTTTTATAACACCATGGATAACCTCCGAAAATTTCATCAGCACATTCACCGGTTAATGCCACTTTATTTGTTTTGGAAACAAGAGAACAAAAATATAACAAAGATGCATCAATATCTGCCATTCCAGGATAGTCTTTGGCATCAACTGCTGGCAGTAATTTATTAAACAGGGAAGTTTCATCACATTCAAGATAATGATGAGAGGTAGGATATTTTTTTAGCATTAGTTCTATATAGTCAATATCACGTTCCGGCTGGAATGAATTTGGTTTAAAATATTGTGCATTATCCTTAAAATCAAATGAATAGGTATTTATTATATTATTATTTTTCTTTTCTTCATTGTAGGCAACGGCTGTTACAATGGATGAATCAATTCCTCCGGATAGAAAAGTACATATAGGTACATCTGAAACTAATTGTCTTTTTATAGCATTTTCTACCAGCATGGAAACTTTTTCTACTGTTTTTTCGTAGCTGTCAGTATGTTCAATACATGGTAAATCCCAATATGTTATGTCGGAAATTTTATCAGATTGTATTTTAAGATAGTGACCTGGGGAAACTTCATTTATTCCTTTAAAAATTCCATATCCTATGGTACGGGCTGGTCCGATACCTAGAATTTCCTGTATACTTGTTAAATCGATGTCAGGTGATATTGATTTGTCACAGAATATTGACTTGGGCTCTGAAGCAAAAACAATTTTTTGAGGTGTAATAGAATAAAATAATGGCTTTACACCCACTTGATCTCTGTATAAATATAAAGTTCTGTCAGAGGAACTCCATATGGCAAATGCAAAAATTCCATTAAGTTTTGTTACGAAATCCGGACCGTAATGTAAAAAAGAATAAAGAATTACCTCGGTATCTGATGTGGTTTTGAAATGATAACCGGCATTTATTAATTCCGGAATTAATTCCTCGGTATTGTAGATTTCTCCATTATAGCATATGGCAGTTTCGTATCCGTTGATGGTTATTGACATTGGCTGATTTCCTTTGTTAACATCTCGTATACTAAGTCTTGCATGTGAAAGACCGACATTATTTCCAAGGTATGTACCGTAATTATCCTTTCCTCTGTGTGACAGTGTCTTATGCATACAGGTTAGTAAATCCTGATTATCGTATGTGCTTTGTGTTAAGTTTTTCTTAAAACAATAAAAACCTGCTATACCGCACATGATTTTCCTTTCATTAAATAAATATAACATTGTATTTAATAGAATATATGCAGAAATAGCAGGAATATGTATATGTTATTTATTATAAAATTCTTTAATTTTATCAAGTCTTGCAGTCATATTTGAAAAAAGAGCATCCACAATTGTAAGGGCAGCCATTGATTCAACTACAACAACAGCACGAGGAACTATAATTGGATCGTGACGACCTTTTATATTAATTTCGATTTCTTCGCCTTTGTTGTTTACGGTTTTTTGTGTAGCCGATATAGAAGGAGTAGGCTTGATGGCAGCCCTTAACACAAGAGGGCTTCCGTCAGTCATACCACCTAAAGTTCCACCGGAATGATTTGTTTCTTTGGTTATATGGTTATTTTTAAACACAAATGAATCATTATTAGTTATTCCGGTAGAATTGGAAACGGCAAATCCGTCACCAATTTCAAAGCCCTTGACAGCTCCGATGGACATAATTGCTTTGCCTAAATTGGCATCAATTTTTTCAAAAACTGTATCACCTAAGCCAACAGGTAATCCGTTTATTACACATTCAACTGTTCCACCAGAAGAATTCTGTGAATGAATACAGTCCTCAAGATATGCTTCAGCCTCTTTTGCAGCAGCGGCATCAGGCATATAAAGGGCATTATTTTCCATTTCGTTTTTGTCAAAATTGTTCATATCAATAGAAACAGGTCCTATTGATTTAGAATATGTTGTGAATGTGATACCCATTTCATTTAATATTTTTGCTGCAATTGCTCCACCTGCAACTCTGCCGATTGTTTCTCGTCCTGATGAACGACCGCCTCCGCGATAATCACGAAAACCGTATTTTTCATCAAAGCAGAAATCTGCATGTCCAGGTCTGTAATAAGAAGCAATTTCGCTATAATCTTTAGATTTTTGATTTTTATTAAATACAACCATGGAGATTGGAGTTCCGGTTGTTTTTCCTTCGAATACACCAGATAAAATTTCTACGCAGTCATCCTCTTTACGAGGTGTGGAGAATTTAGATTGTCCTGGTTTTCTCCTGTTAAGGTATAATTGAATGTCTTCTTCTGTTAACGGAAGTCCGGCAGGACAGCCGTCAACAACGACACCAAGTCCTTTTCCGTGGGATTCTCCCCAGGTTGTTATTCTGAATATATTTCCAAAAGATGATCCGGCCATAATTTGTTTCCTTTCGATAGTACAATTACAAAGTCATTTATAATTTATGTTAATAACAATGCATTATTATTATAAGAAAACATATATTGAATCGTCAAGTTTTATATGTTATATTTTTATTTATGTAGACTAATGAAATGATACGAAAAGGAGAACACACATGGACTTTAATGGGGTATATCATCAGGCGTATGATAATTATTGCTATCCAATAAATGAAGATGAATTAATAATCAATATAAAGACGGGATATGACGTCGACAGAGTTAATATTATTTTAGGTGATCCATTTAGTGCAGGTATACTTGGTGGTTCCGGCGAATGGAGCGGACACAGAGAGGCTATAATTTTTAAGAAAGAGCTTAAAAATCAAATATGGTGGACTACAACTGTAAGACCGGAATATAAGAGATTAAAATATTATTTCGAACTTATATCAGGTGATGACAGCTGGTATTATTTTGAGGATGGAATTGTAAGTAAATCACAGATGGAACTGGAAGGAAGAAGCCGTCAGTGTTTTGTTTTTCCTTGGATGAATCCTTGTGATGTGCCTAAAACTCCTAAGTGGGTAAATGATACAGTGTGGTATCAGATTTTCCCAGACAGATTTTGCAATGGAGATCATTCCGTTGATCCTGACAATGTCAAGGAATGGAGAGATTGCAGGAGCGTAGTGAAAAATGAGGAGTGTTTTGGTGGTGATTTAAGAGGTATTATTAATAAGCTGGATTATCTCGTTGAACTCGGAATAAACGGAATATATCTTACACCAATTAATGAATCGCCTTCAAATCACAAATACGATACATCAGATTATGAAAAAATTGATCCAAACTTTGGTGACGAAGAGGTTTTCAAGGAATTAGTGGAAGAGGCTCATGCCAGAGGAATAAGAGTAATGCTTGACGGAGTATTCAATCATTGCGGATACTATTTCAAACCATGGCAGGATGTTTTAAAGAACGGACCGAAATCTAAATATTATGACTGGTTTATGATTAATGAGTGGCCAATTGATAAAAATGGTCAGGCATCAAGGAAAAAACAATTATATACATTTGCATTTTTTGATGGAATGCCAAAATTGAATACAAATAATGTTGAAGTAAGGGATTATTTTATCAGTGTCTGTGAAAAATGGGTAAGAGAATATAAAATTGATGGACTAAGATTAGATGTGGCAAATGAAGTTTCACACAGATTTTGTAAGGAATTACACCTTAGATTAAAAGAGATTAATCCAGAAATATATATTCTGGGAGAAATATGGCATAATTCCCTTCCTTGGTTAAGGGGAGATGAATTTGATGCTGTTATGAATTATCCTTTAGGAGAAAGTATTAAGGATTTCTGGATTGATAAACAGTTGACAAATAAGGACTTTGAATATACAATTAATCGCTGTTATACTATGTATATGCAGCAGACAAATGATGTTTTATTTAATCTTTTAGATTCTCATGATACAAAGAGATTAAGAAGTGATGTAAAAAATCTTGACGAATATTTCGCACAGCTTGTTGTATTATTTGCAATGCCTGGAAGTCCATGTATTTTTTATGGAACGGAAGTTGCGATGGAAGGAAGCTATGATCCCGATTGTAGAAGATGTATGCCTTGGGCTGATATAGATGAAGGAAAGTATGATGAGAGAAAGAGCATTATTTCAAGACTTATACATCTTAGAAGAGAAGAACCTTTGTTAAAGAGCAGAGATTTTCATTTTCCTAATAATATATCTGAAAATCCAAGGGTTATACAGTTTAGAAAAGTATACTGGGAGGATGACTATCTGGAAGTTATTATTAACTGTTCGCAGGAAGATGTGGAAGTTCCCAAAAATGGAGAGATACTGTTAGAACGTCATTATATTGATACAACACTGCTACAAAATGGAATCTTAATAAGAAGAGTTAAAAAAAATTAGTAAGAAAGTGAAAGAACAATGGCAAAGTATGATTTACTGAAAAAAGAAGGACGCGCAAAAAGAGGTGTTTTTCATACAGTACATGGAGATATACAGACTCCTGTATTTATGAATGTTGGAACGGTAGGTGCGATTAAAGGTGCAGTTTCAACAGAAGATTTAAAAAATATTAAATGTCAGGTAGAATTATCAAATACTTATCACTTACATGTAAGAACAGGTGATAAGCTAATAAAAGAAGTTGGTGGATTGCATAAATTTATGGTATGGGATCGTCCGATTTTGACTGATTCAGGCGGATTTCAGGTTTTTTCTCTGGCCGGACTTAGAAAAATTAAAGAAGAAGGCGTTCATTTCAGGTCACACATTGATGGTGCAAAAATCTTTATGGGACCAGAGGAAAGTATGCAGATACAGTCAAATCTGGGTTCGACTATTGCCATGGCATTTGATGAATGTCCATCCAGTGTTGCTGATAGAAAATATGTTACGGACTCAGTTAACAGAACTACCAGATGGCTTGATAGATGCAAAAAAGAAATGAATAGATTAAACAGTCTGGAAGATACTTTGAACAAAGAACAGCTTTTATTTGGAATTAACCAGGGAGCTGTATATGAAGATATTCGAATTGATCATGCAAAAAGAATTGCAGAAATGGATCTCGATGGATATGCAATCGGAGGTCTTGCAGTAGGTGAATCGCATGAAGAGATGTATAGAATACTTGATGTTACAGTGCCACATTTACCAGAAAACAAGCCTACATACCTTATGGGAGTTGGAACACCAGCCAACATTTTAGAAGGAGTTGAAAGAGGTGTAGACTTTTTTGATTGTGTTTACCCTAGCAGAAACGGAAGACATGGACATGTGTATACAAATCAGGGAAAATTAAATTTATTCAATCAGAAATACGAAAAAGATATGAGACCAATAGAAGAAGGTTGTGGATGTCCTGCGTGTCAGAAATACAGCAGAGCATACATAAGACATCTTTTAAAAGCAAAAGAAATGTTAGGTATGAGATTATGTGTGCTTCACAATTTATATTTCTATAACACCATGATGGAAGAAATAAGAGATGCACTTGATGAAGGTCGTTTTAGTTCATACAAGGAAGAAAAATTGTATGGAATGGGACAGGAATCTCATAAAAAATTGTATTAATTGATTAAAAAAATCTAAAATTTTGATTTCTACTTGCTCAAATTCGTTGTGTTGTGTAGAATATCATTAGGAATTTTAAGAGGAGGAATTGTTGATGAACACAATTTTATTATCTGGTGACGCACAGGCGGCCAGCGGATCAAATATGCTTTTTGCAATTATATTGTGGGTTGTTGTAATTGCGGTTTTTTACTTTTTTATGATTCGCCCACAGAAGAAAGAAGAACAGAAGAAGCAGTTAATGTTAAGTGAAGTTGTAACAGGAGATACAGTCCTTACAACTGCTGGATTTTATGGAACTATCATAGATATTCCAGATGATGATACAGTTATCGTTGAATTTGGTAACAATAAGAACTGTCGTATTCCAATGAAGAAGTCTTCAATTGTTGAACTTGAGCATGTAAAAGATTCAGTTGGAGAATAATTTCTAAGATATATTATTGATTATAGAACCGGTTTTATCATGTAATTATGATAGACCGGTTTTTGCTAATATTGGAAATAAGGCTTTTTTATGAAAGTAAGTAATGACAGTTATGAGTATTTATAACATTGAGTTATAAAAAATATGAAAAAGTACAATATTGCAATCCATTGAAAAATGTTTCGTCATACTATATTATATTGTTAATATAAAAAAGAATAGTAAATTTAAATATATACGGAAAAGAGGTAGCGTTATGAATTGTCGAGTGGGTGTTATTTCAGGTGACGGAATAGGTCCAGAGATCGTAGCAGAAGCAAAGAAAGTGTTAGATAAAGTCGGAAGTAAATATGGTCATGAGTTTGATTATACAGAGATTCTTATGGGAGGTTGCTCAATTGATGCAACAGGAGTTCCACTTACAGATGAGGCAATTAAGACAGCATTAGACAGTGATGCAGTTCTTATGGGTTCGATCGGTGGAAATACTTCAACATCTCCTTGGTATAAGCTTCCGCCAGAGCTTAGACCAGAAGCAGGATTATTAAAATTGCGTAAAGAACTTAATTTATTTGCAAATTTAAGACCAGCATATTTATACAAAGAGCTTAAAGCTGCATGTCCTCTCAGAGATGATATTATCGGTGATGGATTTGATATGATGATTATGAGAGAACTCACAGGCGGTTTGTATTTTGGTGACAGACAGACAAGAGAAGTAGATGGTGTGTTAACAGCAACTGATACATTAACATATAACGAAGATGAAATCAGAAGAATTGCCAAGAGAGCATTTGACATTGCAATGAAGAGAAGAAAGAAAGTAACTTCAGTAGATAAGGCAAATGTATTAGATTCTTCAAGATTATGGAGAAAAGTAGTAGAAGAAGTTGCTAAGGATTATGAAGAAGTAACATATGAGCATATGCTTGTTGATAACTGTGCAATGCAGCTTGTTAAAGATCCTAAGCAGTTTGATGTTATTCTTACAGAGAATATGTTTGGAGATATCTTATCAGATGAGGCAAGTATGGTAACAGGATCCATTGGTATGTTATCATCCGCAAGTTTAAATGATACAAAATTCGGCCTTTATGAGCCAAGCGGCGGATCAGCACCAGATATTGCAGGAAAAGGAATTGCAAATCCTATTGCTACAATTTTAAGCGCTGCAATGATGTTAAGATATACATTTGATTTGGATGAAGAGGCTAATGCAATAGAGAATGCTGTACAGCGTGTTTTAGAGGAAGGATACAGAACTATTGACATTATGCCACAGAAAGGACAGAGTGTTGAAGGAATTAAACAGGTTGGAACTTCTGAAATGGGAGATTTAATTGCAGAAAGAGTATAATTTTATTTGTTTTAATGCAATAATGGGTTACAAAATCTGGAAAATTTGATATAATCTACACTATGTATAATTTTTAGATTAGAAGAGAGGAAAAGAGCATGAAGAGTGATAATGCAAGAGCTGGTATGCAACAGGCACCAGCAAGAAGTTTGTTTAACGCTTTAGGTTTTACACCGGAAGAATTAAAAAAACCTATGGTTGGTATTGTGAGTTCGTACAATGAGATTGTACCTGGTCACATGAATATTGATAAAATAGTTGATGCAGTTAAATTAGGAGTAGCAGAAGCAGGTGGTGTTCCTGTAGTATTTCCTGCCATCGCAGTATGTGACGGAATTGCAATGGGACACGTAGGAATGAAATATTCCTTGGTAACAAGAGATTTAATTGCTGATTCAACAGAATGTATGGCTATTGCTCATCAGTTTGACGCTCTTGTTATGGTGCCAAATTGCGATAAGAATGTACCTGGTTTATTAATGGCTGCTGCAAGATTGGATCTTCCAACAGTATTCGTATCAGGCGGACCAATGCTTGCAGGAAGAGTTAAAGGACAAAAGAGAAGTCTTTCATCAATGTTTGAAGCTGTTGGTTCATATGCAGCAGGAACAATGACAGAAGATGATGTTCAGGAATTCGTAGAGAAGGTTTGTCCTACATGCGGTTCATGTTCAGGTATGTATACAGCAAATTCCATGAACTGTCTTACAGAAGCACTTGGAATGGGATTGGGTGGAAACGGCACTATTCCAGCTGTTTACTCTGAGAGAATAAGACTTGCAAAGCATGCAGGAATGGCAGTAATGGATTTATGGCGTAAAGGAATTACAGCAAGGGATATCATGACAAAAGATGCAATCATGAATGCACTTACTGTAGATATGGCATTGGGATGTTCTACAAATTCAATGCTTCATCTTCCAGCAATTGCACATGAAATTGGATTTGATTTTGATATTAGCTTTGCTAACCCTATTAGTGAGAAAACTCCAAATCTTTGTCACCTTGCACCAGCAGGTCCTACATATATGGAAGATTTAAATGAAGCAGGTGGTGTATATGCGGTTATGAAGGAACTTGCTGATATTGGATTACTTAATACAGAATGTATGACAGTATCAGGAAAGACAATTGGTGAGAACATTGCAAATGCTCGCAATCGTAATCCAGAAGTAATCAGAACAGTTGATAATGCATATAGTAAAACAGGTGGTTTAGCAGTATTAAAGGGAAATCTTGCACCAGACGGTTCTGTTGTTAAGCGTTCAGCAGTTGTTGATGAGATGCTTGTACATGAAGGTCCAGCCAGAGTATTTGACTGTGAAGAAGATGCAATCGCAGCAATCAAAGGTGGAAAGATCGTAGAAGGTGATGTTGTAGTTATCAGATACGAAGGACCAAAAGGTGGCCCTGGAATGAGAGAGATGCTTAATCCAACATCTGCGATTGCAGGTATGGGACTTGGAAGTTCAGTTGCACTTATTACAGACGGACGTTTCTCAGGTGCATCAAGAGGAGCATCAATCGGTCATGTTTCTCCAGAGGCAGCAGTTGGTGGTCCTATTGCATTAGTTGAAGAGGGAGATATCATTAAGATTGATATTCCAGGATTGAAGTTAGAGTTAGATGTATCTGATGAAGAATTAGAAGAAAGACGTAAGAAATGGACTCCTAGAGAGCCAAAGGTAACAACAGGATATCTTAAGCGTTATGCATCTATGGTTACTTCAGGAAACAGAGGAGCAATTTTAGAAATTCCTAAATAGTAATACTTAAGGTTAGATAAAGATAGAGGATTAGAAAATGCAATTAACAGGATCTCAGATAATTATTGAGTGTTTAAAAGAACAAGATGTAAATACAGTATTTGGATATCCGGGTGGAGCTATTTTAAATGTATATGATGAATTGTATAAACATCCGGAAATTAAGCATGTGCTTACTTCCCACGAACAGGGGGCTTCTCACGCAGCAGACGGTTATGCAAGAAGCACTGGTAAAGTGGGGGTATGCTTTGCTACAAGTGGTCCGGGAGCTACTAATTTAGTTACAGGAATAGCAACGGCTTATATGGATTCAATTCCAATGGTAGCAATAACATGTAATGTTGGAGTTTCTTTACTGGGAAAAGACAGTTTTCAGGAAATTGATATTGCAGGTGTGACAACTCCAATTACAAAATATAGTTTTATAGTTAAGGATGTCAAATCTCTTGCAGATACCCTTAGAAGAGCATTCGATATTGCAAGAAAGGGAAGACCAGGTCCGGTTTTAGTTGATATTACAAAAGACGTAACAGCAAATAAAACAGACTATGTTAAGAAAGTTATTGAAAAGCCTGCACCAAAGGTAGAAACAATTTTAGACAGTGATATTGATAAGGCAATTGAGCTTATTGAAAAATCTAAAAAACCATACATTTTTGTTGGTGGAGGTGCTGTATTATCAGAAGCTACAGATGAATTAAAAGAATTTGTAGACAAAGTTGATGCTCCGGTATGTGATACATTAATGGGAAAGGGAGCATACGATGGAACTTCTGAAAATTATACAGGAATGTTGGGAATGCATGGAACTAAGGCTTCCAATCTGGGAGTAAGTGAATGTGATCTTTTGATTGCGCTTGGAACACGTTTTTCTGACAGAGTACTTGGAGATTCAAAGAGATTTGCAAAGCAGGCAAAGATTCTTCATATTGATGTTGATGCTGCTGAAATCAATAAGAATATCCGAGTTACAGCCAATGTGGTTGGAGATTTAAAGGAAGTTTTAAGAAGATTAAATGCCAAATTAGAGCAGCAGTCGCATAAAGAGTGGAATGAACATATTGTAGATTATACAAAGAAATTCCCATTAGAATATAATAAAGCTGGCTTATCAGGTCCGTATGTTATCGAGAAAGTATACGATATGGCAAAGGATGCAATTATTGTTACTGAGGTAGGACAGCATCAGATGTGGGCAGCTCAGTATTTCAAATTCAGTAAGCCAAGAACACTTCTTACATCAGGTGGTCTGGGAACTATGGGATATGGCTTAGGTGCTGCCATTGGTGCACAGACTGCTAACAGAGATAAGCAGGTAATTAATATTGCAGGAGATGGTTGCTTTAGAATGAACATGAATGAAATCGCAACTGCGGCAAGAGAAAAATTACCTTTAATTGAGATTATTATCAATAATCATGTGCTTGGAATGGTTAGACAATGGCAGACATTACTTTATGATAAGCACTATTCAGCAACAGTTTTAGATGATGGTGTTGATTATGTAAAATTATCAGAAGCAATGGGGGCTAAAGCAAAGAGAGTTATGTCTCAGGAAGAGTTTGAGACAGCATTTGCGGAAGCATTGGAATCAGACGTTCCATATGTTATAGATTGTATTATTGACTCAGATGATAAAGTATGGCCAATGGTTATACCTGGAGCTTCAATCAAAGAAGCAATTGATGAGAAAGATTACAACGAGAAATAACAATGAATAATTGTATATATATTTTTAGATTTAATTAAAACAGGAGGAATATGAGAATGAGCAGAGTTTACAATTTTTCAGCAGGACCTGCAGTATTACCAGAGGAGGTATTACAGGAAGCAGCAGATGAAATGTTAGATTATAAGGGAAGCGGAATGTCCGTTATGGAGATGAGTCATAGATCCAAGGTTTATGATACTATTATTAAAGAGGCAGAAGCTGATCTTAGAGATCTTATGAATATTCCAGATAATTACAAAGTTATGTTTTTACAGGGTGGAGCATCACAGCAGTTTGCTGCAGTTCCAATGAACTTAATGAAAAACAAAAAAGCTGGATATATTGTAACTGGACAGTGGGCAAAGAAAGCTTTCCAGGAAGCAAAATTATACGGAGAGGCTATTGAATTAGCTTCATCTGCAGATGAGACTTTTTCATACATTCCAGATTGTTCAGATCTTGATATTCCTGATGATCTTGACTATGTATATATTTGCGAAAACAACACAATTTATGGAACAAAATTTAAGACACTTCCTAACACTAAGGGTAAGGATCTTGTTGCAGACGTTTCATCATGTTTCTTATCAGAGCCAGTAGATGTTTCTAAATATGGAGTAATCTACGGTGGAGTTCAGAAGAATATCGGACCTGCAGGTGTTGTTATTGTAATTGCAAGAGAAGATTTAATTACTGATGATGTACTTGAAGGTACACCAACAATGTTAAAATGGAAGACACAGGCTGACAATGACTCACTTTACAATACACCACCATGCTATGGAATTTATATCTGCGGAAAAGTATTCAAATGGTTAAAGAAGATGGGCGGATTAGAGGCTATGCAGAAGCATAACATCGAAAAGGCAAAGATTCTTTACGATTTTCTTGATGAGAGCAAGTTATTCAAGGGAACTGTTAGAAAAGAGGATCGTTCTCTTATGAATGTTCCATTCATAACAGGTGATGCTGATCTTGATGCTAAATTTGTTAAAGAAGCTACAGAAGCTGGTTTTGTTAATTTAAAAGGACACAGAACAGTTGGTGGAATGAGAGCATCTATCTACAATGCAATGCCAAAAGAGGGTGTTGAGAAATTAGTAGAATTCATGAAAAAGTTTGAAGCTGAGAATGCATAATGCATTTGAATCGGAAAGGGTAAGGAATAAAAATGTACAATTATACATGTTTAAATCCAATTGCAGGAGTTGGACTTAATTTATTTTCAGATGATTATAAGAAAGTTGAAGAAATTAAAGATGCTGATGCTGCTTTAGTTAGAAGTGCAGCTATGCATGATATGGAGCTTGGCGATAATGTTTTAGCTATCGCAAGAGCAGGAGCAGGAGTTAACAATATTCCTCTTGATAAATGTGCTGAAGAAGGTGTTGTTGTATTTAACACACCTGGTGCTAATGCAAATGGTGTTAAAGAATTAGTTTTCGCTGGAATGCTTTATGCATCTCGTGACATCGTTGGTGGAATTGATTGGTGTCTTGATAATCAAAATGATGAGAACATTGCTAAGACAGCAGAGAAACAGAAAAAGAATTTTGCAGGAACAGAAATTTCTGGTAAGAAACTTGGTGTAATCGGTCTTGGTGCAATCGGTGTTCTTGTTGCTAACGCAGCTACACATATGGGAATGGATGTATACGGATATGATCCATATATTTCAGTAAATGCAGCATGGAATCTTTCAAGAAGCGTAAAGCACATCAGCAACGTAGAAGATATTTATCGTGAGTGTGATTTTATTACAATTCATGTACCACTTTTAGATTCTACTAAGAAGATGATTAATGCTGATGCAATTGCACTTATGAAGCCAACAGCTATCGTATTGAATTTTGCAAGAGATCTTCTTGTTGACGAGGAAGCTATGGTAGATGCACTTGCAGCTGGAAAGATTAAGAAATATGTATCTGATTTCCCTAATACAACAACTGTAGGAGCAAAGGGATGTATTGTTACTCCTCATTTAGGAGCATCAACTGCAGAGTCTGAAGACAATTGTGCAATTATGGCAGTTCGTGAAATTAGAGATTACCTTGAGAATGGAAATATTACTCATTCAGTTAACTACCCTGATTGCAACATGGGTGCTTGTACAACAGCTGGAAGAATTGCTATTTTACATAAGAATGTAAAGGGTATGATTGGACAGTATACAACAATTTTAGCTGATGCTGATGTTAATGTTTCTGACATGACAAATAAGGCTAAAGGTGATTATGCATATGCTCTTTTAGATGTAGATTCAAAGGTATCAGAAGATGTAGTTGAGAAATTAAAATCTATTGATGGTGTTCTCAGAGTACGTGTGGTTAAATAATAATCAACTTAATATATAAATTATAAATAATGGATTTTGAAATTGAATTAGTATATTTTGAAATCGAGAAAGTGGGGTGACCTTAATGGTTGCCCCATTTGACTATATAAATCAATAGAAAAATAGTATATAATATATAGTATGTGTAAAATACAAAATAGGAGGAAGTTATGGCAGATATTAGGGCATTTAAATGTGTTAGACCATCAAGTGAGAAGGCTTCGACAATTGCGGCGCTTCCATATGATGTCTATAATCGAAAAGAAGCAAAGGAAGTTGTTAAGAAGAATCCACAGTCGTTTCTTGCAATAGACAGAGCTGAGACACAGTTTTCAGATGATGTAGATATGTACGATAAGAAAGTATATGAAAAAGCTGCAAGCATGATTCAGGAGTGGATTGCAAACGGTTCATTCATAAGAGATGAAGAAGAATGTTATTATATATATTCCCTTACAATGAATGGAAGAGTACAAAACGGAATTGTAGCATGTGCATCAATTGATGACTATGCTAATGGTGTAATTAAGAAACATGAAAACACAAGAGCAGATAAAGAGTTAGACAGAATCAACCATGTTGATACATGTAGTGCACAGACAGGACCAATTTTCCTGGCATATAGAAATAATGATTCCATGAAGGCGGTTATGAAAGAAGTCTTTGAAGAACAAAAAGGTCATGCAATTTATGATTTTGAAGCAGATGATGGAATAAGACATACTGTTTACAGAATTGATAATCCTGCACATATTGCAGGAATAAAAAAGAATTTTGAAGAAATGGAATCTGTCTATATTGCAGATGGTCACCATAGAGCAGCATCTGCTGTTAAGGTTGGTTTCAAGAGAAGACAGGAACATCCAGAATATACCGGAGATGAAGAATTTAATTATTTCTTATCAGTACTTTTCCCAGATGAAGAATTGATGATTATGGATTATAACCGAGTTGTTAAGGATTTAAATGGACTTTCAGATGAGGAATTTATTAATAAGATGAACGAACTTTTTGAAGTATCAAAAGTAGACAAAGAGAATAACAGACCTTCAAAAAAGGGTGAATTCACAATGTATATCAACGATGAATGGTATTTATGCAAAATGAAACCTGAAGATATTCCTGATGATCCTGTGGAAAGTCTTGATGTATCTATATTACAAAACAAATTATTAAATCCTGTATTAGGAATTCTGGATCCTAAGACAGATAAAAGAATTGATTTTGTAGGTGGAATCAGAGGTTTAGAAGAATTAGAAAGAAGATGTAAGGAAGATTGTAAAGTTGCATTTGCTATGTATCCAACTTCAATTAATGAATTATTTTCTGTTGCTGATGCAAATTTACTTATGCCACCAAAGTCAACATGGTTTGAGCCAAAATTAAGAAGTGGTCTTTTTATTCATGAAATTTAGTAATAGGAGTTTTTGTTAGATGGGTAATATTTTGTTAACAAATTCTTTGGAATTAACAACAGAGCAGGAAGCAATAAAAAATGTTGTAGAACATCCAAATATAATTAAAGAATACATTTTGGATTTTCTGCCTACATTGTTTTCCTTTGGCATAAGACTTGTTGTTGCACTAGTTGTATTTTTTGCAGGAAGAAGATTACTAAGATTTGTATTAAAAATCTTCAAAAAATCACTGGAACGTGGAAATGTTGAGAGTGGAGTGATAACTTTTCTGTGTTCCATGGGAAAATATGTAATGTATTTTCTTTTAGTGATGCTGACATTATCATGTTTAGGAATATCAGCAATCAGTTCGACAATAGTGGCAGTTTTAGGTTCTGCAGGTATTACAGCAGGTTTAGCTTTACAGGGAAGTTTGTCAAATTTTATAGGTGGTGTTTTAATTTTAATTTTGAAACCATTTGTTGTGGGTGATTATATTATTACCCATGTGGAAAATCAGGAAGGAACTGTTTCGGCGATTACTATTTTTTACACGAAATTAAAAACAATAGATAATAAAGTTGTGTTATTGCCAAATGGTGAATTGTCAAATTCTACAATAACAAATGTTTCTAAGATGGATTATAGAAGAATTGATTTGATAATAGGTGTTTCGTACAGTGCCAATTTGTCGGAAACAAAAAGAGTTTTAGAAACAGTTGTGATGAATCAGGATAATGTATTAAAAAATGATGAGGAACATCCAATTAATATTTTTGTATCAGATTTAGGTGATAGTTCTGTTAATATGGGTGTAAGAGTCTGGGTTAATAATGATGATTATTGGCCTGCAAAGTGGAAACTTACAGAAGATATTAAGAATGCATTAGATGATAATGGAATAGATATACCATTTCCACAAATGGATATTCACATGAATAATTAGCATTATGTAATATTTTTAGCTGAATTTTTGTGTATTATAACAATAATTTTTAAAAAACATTGACACTATTAGTTGAATGTGCTAATCTTATTCTTGTATGAACGATTGTGTTCATAAGTTTAAGGTATTAGGAGGAATTATAGTTATGCAGCAGGGAACAGTTAAATGGTTTAATGCAAAGAAGGGTTATGGTTTTATCTCTGATGAGGGCGGTAACGATGTATTTGTTCATTTTTCAGCTCTTAACATGGATGGATTCAAAGAGTTAAAAGATGGCGAGAACGTTGAGTTCGATGTTGTTGACGGAGACAAAGGTCCACAGGCAGCTAATGTTACTCGTCTTGCTTAATAGATCTTTTGATAGTTAAATATCGATAATCTGATTTGTGAGAACAAAAAATCTACCACTGATTTTATTCAGTGGTAGTTTTTTTCTTTTCAAATTAAGAAAATTAATATATACTAGAAATAGTTTTTTATTTTGGAGGATATTGTATGACGATTCGTGATGTAGATTCATATGAATTGATTGAAGAACGAGAAATTTTGGATATTAAATCAAAAGGATATATATTGAAACACAAAAAAAGTGGAGCAAAGGTAGCTCTTTTATCGAATGATGATGAAAATAAGGTGTTTTATATTGGGTTTAGGACAACACCTTCTGATGAAACAGGTGTGCCTCACATTATTGAACATACTACTTTATGTGGTTCTGAAAAATTTCCAGTTAAAGATCCATTTATTGAACTGGCAAAGGGTTCTCTTAATACATTTTTAAATGCGATGACTTATCCGGATAAGACAGTATATCCGGTGGCAAGTTGTAATGACCAGGATTTTAAAAATTTAATGGATGTTTATCTGGATGCTGTTTTTCATCCTAATATTACTAAATATGAAGAGATTTTTAAGCAGGAAGGATGGCATTACGAGTTAGAATCAAAGGATGAACCTATACAGATTAATGGTGTAGTCTACAATGAGATGAAGGGGGCATATTCTTCACCTGATGAGGTTTTACAAAGTGCGATTTTTAGTTCACTGTTTCCTGACAATACTTATAGCAAGGACTCAGGAGGAAATCCTGTTCATATTCCGGAATTAACATATGAAGCATATTTAGAATTTTATCGTAAGTATTATCATCCATCAAATTCGTATATATATTTATACGGCGATATGGATATGGTTGAGAAATTAAAATGGCTGGATGAAGAATATTTAAGTAAATATGAATATTTAGATGTGGATTCGTCTATTAATACACAGGAGGCTTTTTCAGAAGTGGCAGAGGTAAGCGTAGATTATTCTATTGCTTCTGATGATTCAGATGAGAATAAAACATATTTATCGTATAACAGAGTAATCGGAGATTCTTTGGATAAGGAATTATATATAGCATTTGATGTTTTGGATTATGCCTTGGTAAGTTCTCCAGGAGCTCCAATAAGACAGGCATTAATCGATGCAGGAATTGGAGAGGATGTATATGGTTCTTTTGACAGTGGTATTAAACAGCCTGTATTTTCGATTGTAGCAAAAAATGCAAATAAATCAGACAAAGATAAATTTTTAGAGATTGTAAACGCAAAACTTACTGAAATTGTTGAAAATGGAATAAATAAAGAAGCTATTTTTGCAGGTTTAAATAGTCTTGAATTTAGATTCAGAGAGGCTGATTTTGGACAATTCCCTAAGGGATTATTGTACGGTTTGCAGTGCCTTGATAGCTGGCTTTTTGATGATAATAAACCATTTTTACATCTTGAGTGTCTTGATACTTATGCATCTTTGAAGAAGAAAGTAGAAACAGATTATTTTGAAAATTTAATCAAAGAATATCTTTTGAATAACAATCATGGTTCTCTTGTTATAGTTGAGCCTAAAAAAGGAAAAAATGCAAAAGAGGAAGAAGAATTAAGGAAGAAACTGGAAGAATACAAAAACAGTTTGTCAGATGATGAGATTGAAAACTTAATTTTTGAGACAAAGCATTTGAGAAAATATCAGGAAGAACCTTCATCTGAAGAAGATTTAAGCAAGCTTCCTATGCTAAAGAGAGAAGATTTAAAAAAGAATGCACTTGAATTTTCGAATATAGAGACTTCAGTTAATGATATTAAAGTTGTAAGACATGATATTTCAACAAATGGAATTGACTATATTAATTTTATATATGATATTGATGATATTGATGAAGAGGAGATAAGTTATCTTGGTTTGCTTGCTCTTACATTAGGATTTGTGGATACAAAATCATATAAATATTCGGATTTATCAAATAAGATAAATATGTATACAGGCGGTATATATACAGGAAGCAGTCTTTACCATGATTTAAACAATAAAAATGATGTTTTGGTCAAATATGAAGTCAGAATTAAAGTTTTGAATGAAAATTTAAAGAAAGCAATGGAATTGTTTGATGAGATTGTCAGAATGTCAGATTTTTCAGATGTAAAGAGATTAAGTGAGATTGTCACACAGACAAAGTCGAGATTACAGGTTGCCCTTAGCAGTTCTGGTCATACTGTTGCGGCTATGAGATCTTTATCATCAGTTTCAAAATATGCTAATATTTATGACAGAGTTCATGGAATTTCATATTATAGATTTATATGTGAGATTGAGAAGACTTTAAAAGAAAATCCTCAGGAAGTGATTTCAAAGATAAAAGCGCTGGCTGCTAAAATTTTTGTTCAGGACAGACTTACAATCAGTTTTACGTCAGATGAAAAAATATATAATGATTCAGTTGCATTATTGGATGAATATACAAAGAAACTTCCAAAAACAGGCGTTAAAGGTAAGAAAGCCGATATCATACTTTCTAAGAAGAAAGAAGGATTTTTGGATGCATCACAGATTCAGTATGTTGCAAGAAGTGGTAACTTTATTTCTAATGGATATGAGTATACGGGATTGCTTAAATTACTAAAAGTTATATTAGGATATGATTATTTGTGGATTAATGTTCGTGTTAAAGGCGGCGCATATGGATGCATGAATGCCTTTTCAAGAAGTGGTGAGACATATTTTGTTTCATACAGAGATCCAAATCTGGAAAAAACTAATGAAGTATATAATGGAATTCCAGAATATATTAGAAATTTCAATCCTGATGAGAGGGATATGACAAAATATATTATTGGAACATTTAGTAATATTGATACACCATTGAATCCAGAGGCAAAGGGTACACGCTCAATGTCTGCATATATTGAAGGATTGGAATTTGATGTTATCCAAAAGGAAAGAGATGAGATATTAAATGCCACAAGCAAAGATATAAATAGTCTTGCAGATTTGATTCAATCCGTTTTGGATGAGAATAATTTGTGCGTTATAGGTAACGAAAACATGGTTAAGGAGAACAAATCTCTTTTTGATACTACAGAGAAATTGTACTAAGAATAGGAGTGCTATATGACAGAGAATTTTAAGTCAGGATTTGTAACAATTATTGGAAGACCAAATGTTGGAAAATCCACATTGATGAACAGGTTAATAGGTCAAAAGATTGCTATTACATCAAATAAGCCACAAACTACCAGAAACAGAATTCAGACTGTATATACTGATATGGATAAGGGACAGATTGTATTTGTTGATACTCCTGGTATTCATAAGGCAAAAAACAAACTTGGTGAATACATGGTTAATGTTGCTGAGAGAACATTAAAGGAAGTTGATGTTATTTTATGGCTTGTAGAACCTAGTAATTTTGTTGGTGCAGGTGAACAGCATATAATTGAACAGTTGAAAAAGTGTACGACACCGGTTATTTTAATAATTAATAAAATGGATACAATTGAAAAAGATAAAGTTCTTGAATACATTGATACTTATCGTAAATTGTATGATTTTGATGAAATAATACCAACATCGGCCTTGAGAGGTCAGAATATGGATGATGTTATTGATTCGATTTTTAAATACCTGCCATACGGTCCTTTATTCTATGATGAGGATACAATAACAGACCAGCCGGAGAGAGCTATATGTGCGGAAATAATTCGTGAAAAAGCATTGCATGCATTAAATGATGAAGTACCACATGGAATTGCTGTTTCAATTGACCAGATGAAGGCAAGAAAAAAGGGTAATATGCTAGATATAGATGCAACAATTGTATGTGAGAGAGAATCTCATAAGGGAATTATCATTGGTAAGCAAGGGTCTATGCTTAAAAAGATAGGCTCAAACGCACGATATGAAATGGAAAAATTGCTTGATGCAAAAGTAAATTTAAAATTATGGGTTAAAGTTAAAAAGGACTGGAGAGATAGTGACTTTTTAATTAAAAACTTCGGCTACAGAGACGAGGATAAGTAGTTTTCCTACCATATTTTTTCGGGTATATAGTCAGGTAGAATGCAGATTCTAACATTACAAAATGTATTGATTTACGTTGTAAATGGAGGGTATGCATATGGAGAAAACCTGGGAAGAATTTTGGGCAACAGGAAAGATTACAGACTATTTAGTTTATTGCAAGGATAAGCAGGAAGAAAATATAGTAAAGAAGGAATACAAGACAAATGACGCAGTCAGTTGTGTTGACAGGCATTGTGTTAAAAGCGATGCCTGTGGGAGATTACGATAAAAGAATAACTATATTAACAAAGGAAAGGGGGAAGATAGTTGCGTTTGCAAGGGGAGCAAGACGGCAGAATAGTCAGCTTCTTGCAGCAACTGCCCCCTTTTCGTTTGGTGAATTTGAGTTATTTGAAGGAAAAAATGCATATAATTTATCAAAAGCATCTATCAAAAAATATTTCAGGGAATTAACAAACAATCTTGACGCTGTATATATTGGTTTCTATTTTCTGGAATTTGCAGATTATTTCTGTCAGGAAAATAATGATGAAATTGAGATGTTGAAATTACTATATCAGTCTCTTAGGGCGCTTGAAAGTCAGTCCTTTGACAACAGTCTGGTTAAAGCAATATTTGAATTGAAAGCAATAACAATTAATGGTGAAGGACCTAATGTATTTTATTGTGTGAACTGCCATGGAACAGAAAATCTGCGTAGATTTTCTGTGAAAAGGGCTGGGTTATATTGCGATAGGTGTTCTGGCATGGAAAATGGAATAGAGATTTCTGAAGCAACAAGATATACATTGCAATATATAGTGGCTTCGAAACCGGAAAAATTATTCAATTTTTCTGTATCAGAAGAAGTACTTAGTCAGTTAATACAAATTGTTGATGAATATATAAAATTTTATGTGCATCATGATTTTAAATCGCTGGAAATTATGAAAGATACCAAAGTATTTTTATAGCTTCTTGAAATCATTCATATTAAAGTGTATAATAGTTAAGATTGTTATTTGATATGAGGAGGAATTATATGAAAAAGATAATGGCGAATGGCTTGGTTCTTGCTTTATGTCTTGGACTGATGTCAGGGTGCGGAAAAAATTATGAAGCAAAGCAAAATACTGTTTTTATATTGGATGATGGAAAAATTGTATCAACAAGTGTTGAAAAATTTGATAAAGATACATATAGCGAAGATGAATTTAAAGATTATGTAAAAGATCAGATAGAAGATTACACAGACAAAAACGGCAAAAACAGTGTAAAAATGAAATCACTTAAAGTAGAAGATGGAAATGCAACATTGACTTTGGAATATGATAATGCATTAGATTATTCATCCTTTGACGGAGAGGAATTGTTTGCCGGTACTATGGCTGAAGCACTTGCAAATAAATATGATTTTGCTGAAAAATTTGCAAAAATTGACGGTGATAACGTAAGTGAGTGCAGTAAGGATGATTTTATCAATGAGGATGGACTTAAAGTTGTAGTTATCAAGGGAAATGTGAATGTTAAGGTAGATGGGACTATTGTATATGCCTCAGCTGTTAATACAAAACTTGTGGATGAGAATACAATAGCTATATGTGATGGCGAAAATCTCTTAGGACAAGAGGAGCAGGAAGGAACGGAGAGCGTTGTTACTGAAGAAAGTTCTCAAAGTGAGATGGCTGATACCAGTGTAAGTGAAGATGAATTGTTAGAGCTTGACACTGAGGCACAGCAGGAAGTTGTATTTAATTTTAATGATGATAATGAAACTGCTTTAAAGCAGACATATACATACATAATATATAAATAACGTTTAGGAGGAACAAGAAAATGGAAAAGACCATGGAAAAAATTGTTCAGGTGGCAAAAGCAAGAGGATTTGTATATCCGGGTTCAGAAATTTATGGCGGACTTGCTAATACATGGGATTATGGAAATCTTGGAGTTGAATTAAAAAACAATGTAAAAAAGGCATGGTGGAAGAAATTTATTCAGGAAAATCCTTACAATGTAGGAGTTGATTGTGCGATTCTTATGAATCCTCAGACTTGGGTTGCATCTGGTCATTTAGGTGGTTTCTCAGATCCACTTATGGATTGTAAAGAGTGTCATGAGCGCTTTAGGGCAGATAAGATTATTGAAGATTTCGCAGAGGAAAACGGAATTGATTTAGGCGGTTCTGTAGATGGATGGACAAATGAGCAAATGGTAAACTTTATCGAAGAGCATAACGTATGCTGTCCTTCATGTGGAAAACACAATTTTACAGATATTCGTCAGTTCAACCTTATGTTTAAGACATTCCAGGGTGTAACAGAAGATGCTAAAAATACTGTATATTTAAGACCTGAGACTGCTCAGGGTATTTTCGTTAACTTCAAGAATGTTCAGCGTACGTCAAGAAAGAAGATTCCATTTGGAATTGGACAGATTGGTAAATCATTCCGTAATGAGATTACTCCAGGTAACTTTACATTCCGTACAAGAGAATTTGAGCAGATGGAGCTTGAATTTTTCTGTGAGCCTGGAACAGATTTGGAATGGTTCCAGTATTGGAGAGGATTCTGCAGAGACTGGTTACTTTCCCTTGGAATCAAAGAGGATGAGATGAGACTTCGTGACCATTCACCAGAAGAATTATGTTTCTATTCAAAGGGAACAACAGATATTGAATTTAAATTCCCATTTGGCTGGGGAGAACTTTGGGGAATTGCTGATAGAACAGATTATGACCTTACACAGCATCAGAATGTATCAGGCGAGGATCTTACATACTTTGACGACCAGAAGGGTGAAAGATATGTTCCATATGTTATCGAGCCATCACTTGGAGCAGACCGAGTTGTACTTGCATTCTTATGTGCAGCATATGATGAAGAGAATATTGGAACAGAGGAAAAACCTGATGTAAGAACAGTATTCCATTTCCATCCAGCACTTGCTCCTGTTAAGATTGGTGTTCTTCCATTATCGAAGAAATTAAATGAAGATGCTGAGAAGGTATTTGCACATCTTTCAAAGACATACAACTGTGAATATGACGATAGAGGAACTATCGGTAAGCGTTACCGTCGTCAGGATGAGATTGGAACTCCATTCTGTGTAACATATGATTTTGATTCACAGGAAGATGGTTGTGTTACAGTAAGAGATCGTGACACAATGCAGCAGGACAGAGTTAAGATTGAAGATTTAGATGCATATTTTGCAAAGAAATTTGAATTTTAATAATTAAATTTTAAGCCTGTACCGGGAATATTTCGGTGCAGGTTTTTATATGCAGACATAAACTTTTGATTGCATAGATAAATTCATTTGATCGATTGGTTAAAGGCACAATATTTGGTATACGCATATGCATAAATTTATATATATAGCGTACCAAATATAAATTTTTTCGAAAAATTGCTTGTTAATTTCTCTAATATGTGTTGTAATTTGAAAAATATGTGTTAAAATATTTTATGTGCGACTTGAGAAGGAGTTGCACTATAAATAAAATAGTAAATGAATGGTTTACCATTCAAAATATATTTTTAGGAGGAATTGCAAAATGGCAAACAAGTGGGTATATACCTTTAAAGAGGGTAATATGTCTATGCGTAACTTACTTGGTGGTAAGGGCGCAAACCTTGCAGAGATGACAGAAATCGGTCTTCCTGTACCACAGGGATTCACAATTACAACAGAAGCTTGTACACAGTACTATGAGGATGGTCGTAAAATTAACGACGAAATCATGGCTCAGACTATGGAAGGTGTTAAGTGGATGGAAGAAGTTAACGGAAAGAAATTCGGAGACCTTCAGAATCCATTATTAGTTTCAGTTCGTTCTGGAGCTAGAGCATCTATGCCTGGTATGATGGATACTATCCTTAACCTTGGATTAAATGACGAAGTAGTAGAAGCTATGATCAAGGGTAACCCAGATCCAGCTTTCGAGCGTTTCGTATATGACTCATATAGAAGATTTATCCAGATGTTCTCTGACGTAGTTATGGAAGTTGGTAAGAAGTACTTCGAGCAGCTTATCGACGAGATGAAAGAGAAGAAGGGTGTTAAGTACGACGTTGACCTTACAGCAGCTGACCTTAAGGAACTTGCTGGACAGTTCAAGGCTGAGTACAAGAAACAGTTAGGACAGGATTTCCCTTCAGATCCAGTAGAGCAGTTAAAGCTTGCTATTGAGGCTGTATTTAAGTCATGGGATAACCCACGTGCTAATGTTTACCGTCGTGATAACGATATCCCATATTCATGGGGAACAGCTGTTAACGTAATGCCAATGGTATTCGGTAACTTAAATAATGAATCAGGTACAGGTGTTGCATTTACTCGTGATCCAGCTACAGGTGAGAACAAACTTATGGGTGAGTTCCTTATCAATGCTCAGGGTGAAGACGTAGTTGCTGGTGTTCGTACACCAATGCCAATCGCTGAGATGGAGAAGGAATTCCCAGAAGCATATGCTGAATTCCTTAAAGTATGTGAGACACTTGAGAATCATTACCATGACATGCAGGATATGGAGTTTACTGTTGAGAACAAGAAACTTTATATGCTTCAGTGCCGTAACGGTAAGAGAACAGCTCCAGCTGCTCTTAAGATTGCTTGTGACCTTGTTGATGAAGGACATAAGACAGAGGAAGAAGCTGTATTAATGATTGATCCTCGTAACTTAGATACATTATTACATCCACAGTTTGATGCTGCTGCTCTTAAAGCTGCAACACCACTTGGAAAGGGACTTGGAGCTTCTCCAGGAGCTGCTTGTGGTAAAGTTGTATTTACAGCTGATGATGCTGTAGAATGGGCTGAAAGAGGAGAGAAAGTAGTTCTTGTACGTCTTGAAACATCTCCAGAAGATATCACAGGAATGAAGGCTGCTCAGGGTATCCTTACAGTTCGTGGTGGTATGACATCACACGCTGCCGTAGTTGCTCGTGGAATGGGAACATGTTGTGTATCTGGATGTGGTGACATCGCTATGGACGAAGAGAACAAGAAGTTCACATTAGCTGGTCAGACATTCACAGAGGGATCTGAAATCTCTATCGATGGAACAACAGGTAACATCTACGCAGGTCTTATCCCAACTGTTGACGCTCAGATCGCAGGTGAGTTTGGACGTGTTATGGCTTGGGCTGACAAGTATAGAACTCTTAAGGTTCGTACAAATGCAGATACTCCAGCAGATGCTAAGAAGGCTCGTGAGCTTGGTGCAGAAGGAATCGGACTTTGCCGTACAGAGCATATGTTCTTCGAGGAAGACAGAATTGCTGCATTCCGTGAGATGATTTGTGCTGATACAGTAGAAGAAAGAGAAGCTGCTCTTGAGAAGATTCTTCCATACCAGCAGGGAGATTTCAAGGCTCTTTATGAAGCACTTGAAGGTAACCCAGTTACAATTCGTTTCCTTGATCCACCACTTCATGAGTTCGTTCCTACAGAAGAGGAAGATATCGAGAAGCTTGCTAAGGCTCAGGGCAAGAGTGTAGAAGATATCAAGACTATCATCGATAGCCTTCATGAGTTCAACCCAATGATGGGACACAGAGGATGTCGTCTTGCTGTAACTTATCCAGAAATCGCTAAGATGCAGACAAAGGCTGTTATCCGTGCAGCAATCGAAGTTAAAGCTGCTCATCCAGATTGGGCTGTTGAGCCAGAAATCATGATTCCACTTGTATGTGAAGTTAAAGAGCTTAAATATGTTAAGAAGGTAGTAGTAGAGACAGCTGATGCTGAAATCGCTGCTGCAGGTGTTGAGCTTAAGTATCATGTAGGTACAATGATCGAGATCCCAAGAGCTGCTCTTACAGCTGATGAGATCGCTTCTGAGGCTGATTTCTTCTGCTTCGGTACAAACGATCTTACACAGATGACATTTGGATTCTCTCGTGATGATGCTGGTAAGTTCTTAGATGCTTACTATGATACAAAGATCTTCGAGAACGATCCATTTGCTAAGTTAGATCAGACAGGTGTTGGTAAATTAATGGAGACAGCTATTAAGCTTGGAAAACCAGTTAATCCTAACCTTCACGTTGGTATCTGTGGAGAGCACGGTGGAGATCCTTCATCAGTTGAGTTCTGCCACAAGATTGGTCTTGATTATGTATCATGTTCACCATTCCGTGTACCAATCGCTAGACTTGCTGCTGCTCAGGCTGCTATTTCTAACAAATAATAGAACGGAAATTTATATGCTTAACTTATGATACATAAGTTAGTATTTGAATCCTCATATCAGTTTTTACTGATATGAGGATTTTTTATAATTCTTTTAAATTGTCAGATTTGATAGTGAAATACTGGAAAAAATTAAAAGGAGGGGCTTATGATTAGGATATTAATTGCGGAGGATGATTATGATGTAAGTCAATTATTTAAGCATGTTTTATTGCAAAAAGGATACAGTGTTGTTACTGTTTCAGATGGAAGAGAAGCTTTAGAGGCGATGAATAAAGAAAAATTTGATTTACTTATTTCAGATGTAATGATGCCGGTTATGGACGGGTTTGAATTGGTTCGGACTATGAGAGAGTCGAACGACCAAACTCCGGTTTTGATGATTACAGCAAAGGATGCCTTTGATGACATGCAGGAGGGATTTTTATCTGGAACTGATGATTATATGGTTAAACCAATTAATGTCAATGAAATGCTTTTGAGAGTTGGGGCATTATTAAGGCGTGCAAAAATTAATAATGAAAGAAAGCAGTCTTTGGGGAATACAGTTATGGAAATGGATACTTTTACAGTGATAACTGGTCAGGAAAAAATCATTTTACCACAAAAAGAGTTTATGCTTCTTTATAAAATGGCTTCATATCCTGGAAAAATTTTTACACGTCAACAATTGATGGATGATATATGGGGATATGAAAGTGAAACTGATACTCATACGGTAGAGGTTCACATAAGCAGATTAAGAGAAAAATTTAAAGAAAATGAGGATTTTGAAATTGTAACTATGAGAGGAATAGGTTATAAGGTGGTTAAGAGATGAAAAAGGAAAAAATAAGATTAGGTGTAAGTATTTTATTTACTGTTGCGGCAGTTATTGAAATATTGATTGTTTTTCTTATAATAGCTTTTTTTTCATATTTGCTGGAAATTCCTCAAAATAATATATCCGCAAATGTTTTGATTTGGATTCTCGCAGTTATGATCGGGGGTACAATGTCGTGGTTTGTAAATAAAATTTTGCTTAAACCGATTGAAAGATTAAGTGATGCCATGGATGAGGTTGCAAATGGAAATTTTGATATTCACTTGGAGTCGGAAAATCGAATAAGGGAAATAAAAAATATTTATGATAAATTTAATATTATGACAAAAGAGCTTCGTTCTACAGAAATTTTGCAAAGTGATTTTGTGTCAAATGTATCCCATGAGATTAAGACACCAATTACATCTATTGAAGGATATACAATGTTGCTTCAGGATGATGAAATTTCGGAAGAAAATAAGAAGGAATTTATTAATAAAATATTATATAATACGAGAAGACTTTCAGAACTTGTTGGTAATATTTTGCTTTTATCAAAGATTGAAAATCAGGTTATTGAAACTAAGAAAAAAGCATTCAGACTGGATGAGCAGATAAGACAGTCTATTTTACTGATGGAGCCTAAATGGCTGGAAAAAGGAATTGAATTTGATGTGGAATTTGAATCTGTCACATATGATGGCAACGAATATTTATTACAACATGTTTGGAATAATTTGATTGATAATGCAATAAAGTTTAGTCCTCAAAATGGAATAATAAAAATGAGTTTGACAAGTGAGGGCAGTTTCTATGTATTTGATATTGAAGATGAAGGTATGGGAATTCCAAAAGATTTGCAGAAAAAAGTTTTTAATAAGTTTTATCAGACGGACAGCTCACGAAAGCAAGAGGGTAACGGATTGGGATTAGCTCTTGTAAAGCAAATTCTTGATTTATGTGGTGGGCAGGTTTTTGTTGAAGATGTAACACCAAAAGGGTGCAGGTTTATTGTGAAACTAATAAAAGTAAAAGAATAATTATAATAATCAGAAATATAAATTAGTTTTCTCAACAAAAGTTGAGGTTTAGTTGAGGTAGGGTTGAGATTACTTTTGTATTATCTGTCTTGGACATTTTGCATTAAGTATAAATTGAAAAAAGAGAAAAGTGATTATGGAAGAAAAAGTTTATAAAACAATGAAAAGGGCAGGTTCGTTTAATATTGTTGCAGGAATCGTATGCATAGTTGCAGGAATTGCCGGAGGAATCATTATGATTATAAGTGGCGGAAAGTTATTGGCAAGCAAATCGAAAATAATGTTGTAGATGAAAGTATAATAATGATTTAAAGTGGCAGAATGTTATTGCCAGATGAATCATAAATAATGTTGTAGATGAAAGTATAATTATGATTTAAAGTGGCAGAATGTTACTGCTGGATAAATTATAAATAGTGTTGTAGGTGGAATTAAATGAATACAGATAGTAAGGAAGCTAGTAATAAGATCATAACAATACCTAATATTCTGACTGTGTTTAGGTTACTTTTGATACCGGTTATGGTGTGGTGTTATTGCATTAAAGGGGAATATTTATGGACAATGGCAGTTATTATGTTGTCAGGTTTTACAGATGTGACAGATGGATATATAGCCAGAAAGTTCAATATGGTAAGTAATCTTGGAAAAGCGTTAGATCCGATTGCGGATAAGCTAACGCAAGGCATTATGCTTTTTTGCCTGATTACTAAATTTCCTAATATTTTGTTGCTTTTTGGACTTCTTGTGGTTAAGGAAATTTTAAATGGCACATTAAATCTAATTGTAATGAAAAAAACAGGTAAAGTTTATGGCGCAGACTTGCATGGTAAAATTAATACCTGTTTGTTGTATGCGATAATGGTATTGCATGTTATATGGGGGAATATACCTGCTTACCTGTCAAATTGTCTGATAATAATATGCATGTGTATGATGATTATTTCTATGTTTATATATACAGTTACAAATTTTAAAAGGATAAAAGAAAATAATTTAGAAAGTTTTTGAGAAATATGAAAGTTAATGTAACTAAGATGGTTAAGTATGTGTTAGTGTTTTTTATACTATCCGTTTTGTGTGTTAATATTGTCTGGCCGGCATTTCATAAAGATGTAGATTCATCTTATAAAGAATATTTGTCACAGCTGAATTTCGAAAGTGAGTCTGAAGGTACAGAGAAAATTCTTAGTATAGACGATAATGATGAGGCACTTTTGTGGAGATTGAGAATGATTTCTAATGCGAAGAAATCAATTATAATGGCTACTTTTGATTTGCGTGGGGATGAAAGTGGAAGTGCGGTTATGTCGGCATTATATAATTCAGCTCAAAAAGGTGTTAAAGTTCGATTGTTGATTGATGGTGCGTATGAAAAAATATATCTGAAAGATTGTGATATTTTCAAAACATTGTGTCAGCATCAGAATGTGGAAGCACGATTTTATAATCCGGTTCGAATTAGTAACATATATAAATTGAATTATAGAATGCATGATAAGTACATTATTATAGATGATAAGATGTATTTACTGGGTGGAAGAAATACTAATGATATTTTTCTTGGAGAATTGCATAAGGGTTCAAATGTAGATAGAGATATATTGGTATATAATACAGTTGATGGGGAAGGTGAATCCTACAGACAGTTATTAGATTATTTCAATATAATATGGAATGAATCCTGCGTAGAAAATGTAAATGATAAAATTAATGACCAAAGGAAAGAAAAAGCAGGCAGATTGCTTGATGAAAAATATATTAAGTTAATAGATAAATATGAAGATTTTGATAAATATAATGATTGGGAGAAAGATACATTTGATGCAAATAAAATAACATTGATTTCCAATGAAACTTTTGCAAAAAATAAAGAACCACGTATTCTTTATGCAATAGAACAACTGGCATTAAAAAGAGAATCAATTATGATACAGACTCCTTATGCAATATGTAACGATAAAATGTATAAAGTTTTTAATAATATAGAAAAAAACTCAGAAATTGAAGTAATAATTAATGCAGTAGAGAAAGGTTCTAATCCTTGGGGGTGTACGGATTATTTAAATAATAAAGGTGATTTATTAAAAACCGGAATTGACATTTATGAATTGATGAATGAGTATGCAGTGCATACAAAAACTGTTTTACTGGATGATAATATTTCAGTTGTTGGTTCTTATAATCTTGATATGCGAAGTACTTATCTTGATACAGAATTAATGATTGTGATAGATAGTGAAGAACTGAATTCTCACATCAAAGAGATTTCAAAAGATTATAAAGGAAAAAGTCTGCAGGTTTTATCAAATGGGACAGAAATAGAGGGGGAAAATTATAAAGAAAGAAAATTAAGTGCCAAAAAGGAACGAGATTATAATATTCTAAAGGTTGTTACGAAACCTTTTAGATATCTGTTGTAAGAAAAATATTTATTGACTTTGATTGAAGGATAGTGTATTCTAAGCTTAGTTATATGTAACTAACATAGTTGGAAGTATCCAGGAGGATTTATATGGCAGATATTATTGTTGTTCTGATTTTATGTGTTGTATTATTTTTTGCAATCAGATATATTGTTAAAGCTAAGAAAAATGGCGCTTGTATAGGTTGCCCTAATTCTTCACAGTGTAGTGGAGGATGCAATTGTAATAAATCAAAAAATGAATAAAATGACTATAGATATCCGAAATAATATTATTGTTTCGGATATTTTTTATGCACATTAGTTGAAGGGATGAATAAAAATTTGTCAAAAGTACTAAATAAAAATTACAAATATATTGCTATATTATATTAAAATGTGGTAAAATAGAGCTAAAGTACCATCATAATGTGAAAAATAGTACTAAAGTGTTATAATATGCTTGCAAAACTTTATTATAAAATTTATAATTAAGAATATAGGTGTATTTTATTTATTGGGAGATATTTTATGACAAATAGCATATTTTGGAAGTGCATGATGGAAGAGTCACTGGAATATGTGATAATTCATGATAGCAAAAAAAGAGTTATTTTATCAAATAAAAGTGCATGTCTTGAACTTGGATATGATGATATGAGAGGGTTAGATTTGAATGTTGTGCTTCCTGAGGGCACATCAGGGGGAAATACTAATCTTGATGATATATTACATTATGATGGTTCGATTCATGAGATGATGGTTTACAGAAAAAATAAAACATGTTTCAGGGCTCAGGTTAAGGGGATTAAAACGGGGGACTTTGAATATCCATTTCTAATAATGATAATTAACATATCCGGGGTGTATTCTCTAAAAAAAGAAATTGAACAAGTGAAACAGGAGTCAACAGATGTTGACAAAGTAAAGAATGAGTTTGTTGCTAATGTAACCCATGAATTGCGTACACCGGTTAATGGAATTCTTGGTAATACTAACATTTTGTTAGAATCAGAGGAAGATACAGAAAAAATAAAGATTTTGCATACCATTGAGCATGGGTGCAAAGAGATGAATAATCTGATTAACAGTATTTTGGATTTTTCGAAACTTGAGGCCGGAAAATTCACATTAGAATATAGAAAATTTGAATTTAGAAGTATGATTGATTATGTAAAGTCAACGCATATGCCTAAAATTACAGAAAAAGGATTAAAGTTTTTCGTGACGGTTTCGCCAGAAGTGCCGGAGTTTGTAATAGGTGATGAGTTAAGAATCGGTCAGGTACTTAATAATTTATTGTCGAATGCGTGTAAATTTACGCATGTCGGAAAAGTTTCTCTGGAAGTTTTAAAGACGGCTCAGGATAATAACAGAATAGAGTTGTTCTTTATGGTTTTGGATACTGGAATAGGAATTGACAAGAGCGATTTAGACAAATTATTCAAAAGTTTTAGTCAGGTAGATGCATCGATTTCCAGAAAATATGGCGGAACGGGATTAGGGTTAAATATATCAAAACAGCTTGTTACCTTAATGGGTGGAAATATAACAGTTGATAGTGAAAAAAATAAAGGAACAATGTTTTCCTTTTCAATCTGGGTTGAGATACCTGATGACGAGATGGATTCTGTAAAGAACAGTCTTAATGATTTTAAGCCAGCTGGTTTTAAAGATATGTCGCAGGAAGAAGATAATATGCTGGTGTATGGTTCTGTGGAGAATTTAGAAGAAATAAGAACACAGCTTTCAAAGATTATTTTGTGTGTTGATATGGATAATTGGGAGAAGGCAGAAAATTTCAGTGAATCACTTAAGCAGTTGACATCTAATGCGCCAAAAGAAATTAAAACAGCAGCATTACGATTGAAGATGGCAGTTCAAAAGGCGGATTCTGATAAAATAAATGCCGTTTATGAACAGTTGAAGGTACTTATAGATGGTTAGGGGAGAGTTTCATGGATAATGTTCAAAGCGTTAATTCAAAAAAAATTCTAATAGTAGATGATGTTGAAACTAATCGTTTTGTGCTTCGAAATATAATATCAGATATGGGAAATAAACCTATTCTGGCAGAAAATGGAATTCAGGCTTTAAAAATTCTAGAAAAAGTAATTCCAAGTTTAATTCTTCTAGATGTTGCAATGCCTGAAATGGATGGATATGAATTCTGTGGAATTATAAAAAATAAGCCGGAAACAAGGGATATTCCAATTATTTTTATTTCTGCATTTGATGAACCTGAGGATATTATTAAGGGGTTTACACTTGGTGGAGAAGATTATATAACAAAACCTTTTATTCAGGAAGTTGTTCAGGCAAGGGTTAGTGTTCATCTAAAACTTGCAGATGCCACAAATACATTGCAAAGTGTTAACAGACAGCTTGTTGCATCGGTGCAGGAACAATTAAAACAGATGGAGCAGGAAAAGAAAAACGTGCTATATGCGCTTGTAAGTGTTGCAAGGGAAAATGCCTGTTATGATGAAGAACACATGGAAAGATTGCAATTCAACTGCAAAATATTGTCCCAGGCGTTGCAATTATCACCAAATTACGAGCAGATTATATCAGATACATTTGTAGAAACGATAGAGCTTGCAGCTCCTCTTTGTGATTTAGGTAATGTGGCAATCCCTACGGAAATACTTCAAAAAAATGGTGAATTGTCAGAATCAGAAAGAAAAATCATGGAAACCCATACCACCAGAGGGGCAAAGATTTTAAAGGATATAAGAACTCATGGGGATTACAACGATTTCGTTCAGATGTCCATAGATATAGCCAATTATCATCATGAAAAATGGGATGGAACAGGCTATCCATGTGGACTTAAAGGAGATGAAATTCCACTTTCGGCACAAATTGTCAGTATGATAAGTACATATTGTGCATTAACAGAGAAAAGATTATACAGGGATGCATATACAAGGGAAGAAGCGTTAGAAATAATGGAAAAATCTTCGGGACAAACATTTAATTCAGACATTTTTGATATATGTAAAAAGATATCAAGACAATTTCGATAGGTGGGGAAGTTATGACGGAGCAGGAATATATAAGGATTAGGGATTTTGTAAAAAAACATTATGGTATAGATTTATCCAATAAACAAAAAATCATAGAAGGCAGACTGGATAATTATCTTAGGTTTGAAGGCTGGACAAGCTATACTGCATATATGAATGATGTGGAAAAAGATATAACCGGAGAATTGGAAAAAAAGCTGGTTGACCATCTGACTACTAATCATACATATTTTATGAGAGAAGCTGAGCATTTTGATTTTTTAAAAAATAAAGTACTGCCAGAACTAAAAAGGAAAGAAGAAGCATCCAAAGATATAAGGATATGGTGTGCGGCGGCATCATCAGGAGAAGAACCTTATACCATAGCAATGATATTAAGTGATTTTTTTGGATTGGAATTTGGGAAATGGGATACAACGGTTCTTGCAACGGATGTGTCAACAGAAGTATTGCTTCAGGCGATAAAGGGAATTTATACTGATGAGCAGATAGCTCCTGTTCCGGACAATTGGAAAAGACGATTTTTTAAGCAGATTCCCGGCACAAATGAATTTGAGGTTAAAGAGGAACTGAAAAAAGAAGTTTTGTTTAGGAAATTTAATTTAATGAGTAATTTTCCTTTTAAGAAAAAAATGAATGTTGTGTTTTTGAGAAATGTATTGATATATTTTGATGAGCCGACTAAAAATAAAATATTAAAAAAGATATATGACTGTTTAGAGCCGGGAGGATATTTGTTTCTTGGCAAAACAGAAACATTAAATAGAAACGTGGTGCCATTTAAATTGGTAAGTCCGTCTATTTTTATTAAATAGGGGGATATAATATGAGAAAAATTCGAGTATTGGTGGTTGAGGACTCAGCTGTATTCAGGGAATTGCTGGTAAATGGATTAAATAGCGATTCTTCCATAGAAGTAGTTGCAACAGCTGTTGACCCATATGAAGCCAGAGATAAAATCATAGAATATCAGCCGGATGTTATGACTTTGGATATAGAGTTACCCAAGATGAATGGAATAGATTTTTTAAGAAAATTAATTCCTCAATATCCGATTCCGGTGGTTGTTATTAGTTCACTGAATGATAAAGTATTCGATGCAATGCAGGCAGGGGCAGTTGATTTTGTAGCAAAACCTGTTGTTTCTGAAAAAAGTGCGTTGGAAAGATTTATCAAAAGAGAACTTCCAGTGAAAATTAAAATTGCTTCAACTGCCAGAATTAGTTTTATAAAAAAGAAAAATCCGGCAAAAAGATTTGTGGCTGAAAATAAAAGAGAGTTGCTTATAGCAATTGGAGCATCCACTGGAGGAACAGAAGCAATTGCAAGTGTAGTTAAGGAATTTGGAGTTGACATTCCGGGGGTGGTTGTGGTTCAGCATATGCCACCAGGATTTACACAGATGTATGCAAAGCGATTGAATGACCAGTGCAGGGTGACAGTTAAGGAAGCGGTAAATGGGGATTTGGTTTTACCAGGACAGGTTTTAATTGCTCCTGGGGGAAATTGTCAAATGAGGATTTGTAAATCTGGTAAAAATTATAAAATTGATTTGAGAAAAGGTCCAAAAATTAACGGACATTGTCCGTCAGTTGATGTTTTATTTGAGTCAGTTGCCTCGGTTGCACAAAGTAATGCCATAGGTATACTTCTGACGGGGATGGGGGCTGACGGAGCAAGAGGACTTTTAAATATGCGGCAGATGGGAGCAAAAACCATTGGTCAGGATGAAAGCACATGTGTTGTTTATGGGATGCCAAAGGTAGCATATGATATAGGAGCTGTACAGTATCAGGAGAAACTAACCGATATTCCTAAGAGAACATATAATTTATTAAATCAAATGTAAGGAGAATTGAAGATGAAGATATTATTGGCAGAGGATGATTTTGTTACTAGAAAATTTATGGCAAATTTTTTATCAAAATATGGAGAATGCGATGTAACAGTGGATGGAAGTGAAGCTGTAGATGCATTTATGCTTGCATTGGAAGAAGATGAACCTTATGATTTGGTTTGTCTTGATATTATGATGCCTGTTATGGATGGTTATCAGGCTTTAATGGGGATTAGAAATCTGGAAAAAGAAAGAAATATTCCAGAAGATAAGCAGGTAAAAGTAATAATGGCAACAGCCTTGAATGAAGAAAAAAATGTTAAGATGGCTTTTGAACTTGGATGCACAATATATTCAGGAAAACCAATTGACCAAAACAGATTCGAACAGGCTCTTAAGAAATTAGGATTTGTAGAATAGATAATATAAGGGAAAAGGGGGAAGGAGAAGGGTATGGGCGTTGAATTCAATACTGAGGATATGCTTGATACATATTTATTTGAGAATACTCAATTGTTAGAAAATCTTCAGGAAATAGTTTTAGATCAAAAAGATGAAGAATATTTTGATGAAGACAGTATTAATGAAATTTTCAGAACAATGCATACAATAAAAGGTTCATCAGCAATTATGATGTATGATGATATTACTGCAGTTGCACATAAATTGGAGGACGTGTTTTATTATTTAAGAGAATCACACCCTAAAAATGTGGAGCATGTGGAGCTTGTGGAGCATGTTTTGGAAGTAGCAGATTTTATAACTGCTGAAATGGACAAAATTCAAAATGGTGATGAAGCTGATGGAGATTCATCAGAGATTATAAAGCGATTAGATGAATTTTTAAATGGCTTGAAGGGGGAAAAAACAGCTAAGAATCAGGATAATGAGGAAAGTACCGGGGAAATTGCAACATCAAAGCAGCAGTTTTACATACCTCCTGCAGTGGTAGGTGAAAGTCATTATTATAGGATATATATTGAATATTATCCTGAAATTGAATTAGCAAATGTTCATGCATATAAGATTGTTTATGCTTTGAAAGAAATTGCCAAAGAAATAATGTATATGCCTGATGATATTATCTCTAATGAAGGAAGTGCGCTCACAATATTAGAGGATGGATTTAAAATTTTACTTCATTCTCAAAAAGAAGAAAGTGAATTGCACAAAATAATTAAACCTGGATATGATATCAAGAAGGTTGACATATACGAATGTACTGAACGTGAGTATATGCAAGGTTTTGATGGAATTGGTTCTGAAATCCGAATTGATTTGGATTCTTCAGTTGAAGAAATTGAAAGTAATGCTCAAAATAATAGCAACAATATTCAGGAAGTAAAAAAACCTGCGCCAGGTGACTATGTTGTTCAGTCAAAAGTACCTGGTAAAGGCAAGAAACTTGCAAAGGACAAGAAAACAAAACAGGAAAAAACATCATTTATAAGTGTTGATATTGCTAAAATGGATATGCTTATGGATTTAATTGGAGAATTGGTAATCTCTGAATCAGTAGTTTTACAGAATCAGGATTTGAAAGTTCCTGGATTAAAGTTAGATAATTTTAACAAGGCAGCAGCACAAATGTCAAAAATCTCGACAGATTTACAAAATGTAATTATGTCTATGAGAATGGTACCTCTTGCAAATACTTTCCAGAAAATGAATCGAATTGTATTTGATGTTTCAAGAAAATTGGGAAAAGACATTGAATTTGAAATGATTGGCGAGAACACTGAAGTAGATAAAAATATTATAGAGCATATATCTGATCCTTTAATGCATCTTGTAAGAAATTCAGTGGATCATGGAATTGAATCAAAGGAAGAACGTATTGCAGCAGGAAAATCTGAGCGAGGAAAAATCACATTATCTGCCAAGACTGAATCTGGAAAGGTATGGATTGGAGTAGCAGACAACGGAGCCGGCTTAGACAGAGAAAAAATTATGGAAAAGGCTAGAAGACAGGGAATTTTAGATCCTGCAAAGCCAGACAGTGCATATTCAGATAAGGAAGTATATCAGTTTATTACACTTCCAGGTTTTTCAACAAATGAAAAAGTTACCGAATATTCAGGAAGAGGTGTAGGTATGGATGTTGTAGTATCGAACCTTCAGGAAATCGGTGGAACTTTGGAAATTGAAAGCGAGTCAGGAAAAGGAAGTGTAATGAATTTAAAAATCCCATTAACACTTGCTATTGTTGATGGAATCGTTATGCAGGTAGGACATTCTTCGTTTGTAATTGAAACCGGTGTTGTTAAGGAGTTCGTAAGTGTCACAGAAAAAATGATGATACATGAGCCTGGCGGCGAAGAAGGCGTAATGATACGAGGTGAATGTTACCCTGTAAGAAGATTGGGAGAATGGTATGGGTTATCAGAATATCAGCGAAATGTCGAGGATGGCATGATGGTTATTTTGGAAGTTGACGGAAAAAATATCTGTCTTTTCGTTGACAGGCTGGTAGGAAAACAGGAGATAGTTGTAAAACCTATTCCATCTTATGTTAAAAAGGTAAAAGGATTATCAGGCTGTACACAGTTAGGAGATGGCAGTATTGCATTAATTCTTGATCCTGGAACTATTTGTGAATAAGTAGAAAGGACTGACATAATATGGTTGAACATATAACACAAAAGGACAAATACGTTACCTTTAAGTCCGGAAATGAAACTTATGGTTTAAAAATAGAATATGTCAATGAGATAATTTGTTATCAGGATATAACAGAAGTACCAGAGACTGAAAGCTATATAAAAGGACTTATAAATTTACGAGGAAAGATTATTCCTGTTGTGGATGTAAGGCTTAGATTTGTTCAGGAGCCATTTGAATATACAGACCGAACATGTATTATTGTTTTAAATATCAAGGATATGGTTGTAGGGCTTATAGTAGAAAAAATAGCAGAGGTGGTTGAAATTCTTGAAGAAAATGTAATTCCATCGCCTACCATAAATAAAAACGATAATACTCACAGTAAGTATGTATATGGAATCGGAAGAGTTGGAGATGAAGTAAAATTGTTGCTTGATCCGGAAAGACTTTTGGCAGACGAAGAACTTGGACTTACAGATAAAGGAAAAGGTACAAAAGAAGTGGAGGGAGAATAATATATATGAAGGATTTGGGGATACAGAAGAAACTAGGGATAGTTTTTGTGGTTATGGATGTTGTAATGGTTTTCCTGCTTTATTGTGGATACTCAACAGCAAGGAAAGTAGTACAGGCAAATGACCCGGAGGTTTTCTTAAGATATTATAATATAGTATGTATTGTTATGCTTGTTATTATGATTGTGATTATGATATATTTTCCAATTACAATACTTAAAAGTTTAAAAGAAGGCTTTGGAACAGTAAAAGATGCAACTAAAAAACTTTCCATAGGTGATATTGAATTTGAAATACCTAAGGAAAGAGAAGATGAGTTTGGAGAATTAATTGATGAATTAAATAATTTAATTAACGAAAGTCTTGTTCAGGCCCAGATAGCAGAAGATGTGGCGAACGGCAATCTTACAATTAAAGTATCACCTCGTGGAGATAAAGACCTTTTAGGAAATGCTTTAAAAAGTATGGTAGACAGAAATAAGACCACACTTGGAAATATTAGTGAATCGGCATATCAGGTTATGACAAGTTCTTCACAGGTTGCAACTGCAAGCGAAGCATTGGCACAGGGTTCAACACAGCAGGCAAGTGCGATAGAAGAAATTACAGCGTCAATAAGTGAAATTGCCGAAAAAACAAAGCAAAATGCAAATCAGGCAAATGAAGCTGCTTCATTAGTATCAAAGGCAATTGTTGATGTAAAGCAGGGCAACAAACAGATGCATGAAATGATGAATGCAATGCAGGATATTAATAAAGCATCAGAAAGTATTTCGAACATAATAAAAGTTATTGATGATATTGCATTTCAGACAAATATCCTTGCCCTTAATGCAGCAGTAGAAGCTGCAAGAGCCGGAGAAGCTGGAAAAGGATTTGCAGTTGTAGCAGAGGAAGTAAGAAATTTAGCTGCCAAAAGTGCAGATGCTGCATCTGAAACAGCAGAATTAATTGAAGATTCAATTTTGAAGGTTGAAGCAGGTTCAAAAATTGCCAATGAAACATCAAATGCATTGGATGCAATAACTAAGGTTGTTTCTGAAAGTGAGGTTTACATAAAAGAGATTGCGGAGTCTTCAAATTATCAGGCAACTTCAGTGGCACAGATTAATCAGGCAATAGGTCAGGTTTCTCAGGTTGTGCAGAATAATTCGGCAACAAGCCAGGAATGTGCAGCAGCAAGTGAAGAATTATCAAATCAGGCTGTTCACATGAGAGAATTGCTGTCAATATATAATCTTGGCAAAGAAGAAGAGCATGATAGTATGTTTAATACAATTGACAGAAATGACAATGCAGTTATAAATGATAATGAAAAGAATCCAAATGAATTGATAATTTCTCTTGGAGATGATTTTGGAAAATATTAACGCAGATGAATGACCAGTGTCCTTTGGTGATGCTGGTCATTTTAAAAACGGAGGTTTTTATGGAAGAAAAGGTATGTCTGGATAGTATAAATCGAAAAAGAGAGCTGTTTATTTTAGTGGCATATTCATTCCATATAGTATGTATGACTATTGGCGTTTTACATTTCAATTGGGACAGATTAATAGTTTATTTTAATATTTTTGTGGTGGTTTCTAATGTAATTATTTATGCAACAAATAGATGGGATGTTAAAGGAAGGGCATTATATATATCTGTGCTGGTAGAATGTTGTGTTGTTATATATGCATTTAATATAGATAACTATCTTCTGATAGCACTGCCATTTGTGGGAATCGTTTTCTTTATGAGTCTTTATACTATTCCGGATTTACTATTTCTGCCAATTATATCCTTTACGATTATAGTGCTCTACCATTATTTTGTGAAAAAAACCATTATTCTTAATTCCTTTACTGACTATTATTACAATTTCACTTCTATTATAAATATGTACGTTATCATCATATATGTATGGAAAGATATCATTAATAGGATAAAGAATAAAAAGGAAGTAGATGATGCCATCAAGGAATTAAAAAAAGCAGAACACAGCAAAGATGATTTTCTGGCAAACGTAAGTCATGAAATTCGAACACCTATTAATACAATTTCAGGTATGAGCGAAGTGATATTGCATGATGAATTAAGTCCTGATTTAAAGGAAAAAATCGAAGATATTCAGACATCCGGAAGAAAACTGCTTACAGTAGTAAATGATTTACTTGATTTTTCGGAACTTAATTCAGGGAAACAGACAATAACGGAAGTATCTTATAATTTGGCTTCAACGATAAATGATGTAATTAATCTTGCAAATGCATGGAAATCTAATAAAAATATAGAGCTTGTTGTGGACTGTGATGCAACAATTCCAAGAGAACTGGTAGGGGATGAACAGAAAATCAGACGATTGATTTTAAATTTTCTAAGCAATGCAATTAAATTTACGAACGATGGATGTATTACCATTACATTTACATATAGAGAAGAATATTACGGAATAAATTTGTGTGTTTCGGTTAAGGATACAGGAATTGGTCTTGATGATACAAGCAGGGAAAAATTATTTACAAGTTTTAACCAGGTTGACACAAAAAGAAACAGGCAGGAAGGCGGTATTGGACTTGGACTTGCCATTTCCAAAAAGATTGTTGAGCAAATGGGCGGTTTTATAAATGTTAAGAGTGAATTAGGAAAGGGAAGTGAATTTCAGTTTGTAATTCCACAGAAAGTTCAGGATAAAGCGCCTCTTATTGAATTAGAAAATTTAAACAGAGTCAATGTACTTTTATACATTAATATGGAACAGTTTGATATGATAGCCATAAGGGATGCATATCTTAATAACATATCGCACATGGCAGAACAGTTAAATGTTCGTTTTCACAGGTGCAGGAATTTAGCAGAATTTCAAAGGCGTGTAGAAAGAGAATATTTTAGTGATTTGTTTATCAGTTGGGAATCATACTGTGAGGACAAAGAATATTTTGATGAGTTAAGCCAAAAGCATAAATTAATAATTGTTATAGATAAGGCAAGAGAAAAGGAATTAAAAAATGATTCATTAATAAGATTATATAAGCCGTTTTATATTTTGCCGATTGTTTCTATTATCAAAGGCGTTGCAATTTCAAAAGAATATAGTGGTAAAAATATAAGTATAGGACATTTTATTGCTCCGAATGCAAATGTAATGATTGTTGATGATAATTATCTGAATCTAAAAGTGGCTAGTTCACTGCTTAAAACATATAAGATGAATATTTCAACAGCTCTTAGTGGAGCGGAAGTGCTAGAAAAAATTGAAAGCAAAAAATACGATATTATTTTCATGGATCATATGATGCCTGAGATGGATGGAGTAGAAACTCTTCATAGAATCAGAAAGAAGAATGAATTGTATTATAGAGAAGTTCCGATTATTGCATTAACTGCAAATGCGGTTGCAGGTGCAAGAGAGATGTTTTTGAAAGAAGGTTTTCAGGAATTTGTTGCAAAGCCAATTGAGATATCTGTGCTTGACAGGGTTCTTAGAGAATTTCTTCCAGAGGATAAACTTATTCCAATAGACAAGCCTGTTGAAGAACCTGATGATAAAGCAGAAGAAGAAACTGTAATCGAAGAAAAACCAAAGGATAAAGAAAAAAATGTGGATATTGACGTGGAACTGGATTTTGAAGATTTGCAGATTGATATTAAGCAAGGAATAACATATTGTGGAACCAAGGAAGATTATATAGACATTTTAAGACTTCAATATGAAGACAGTCAGGAAAACAGAAATAAAATTATTGACTTTTATAATAAGGAAGATTGGGATAATTATGTTATATTTGTTCATGGAATAAAAAGTTCCATGAAAAGTATTGGTATAAACAAGCTTTCAGATATGTGTAAAGAATTAGAATATGCAGGCAAAGAAAAAAGAATTGATTTCATAAAGGAAAATCACGATAAAATGATTCAGGAATATGATAAAGTTATGGATGTATTAGGACATAATTTTAGCATTAATGAGCAAATGGAAGATGATGTATCAGAATTAGAAGAACTTGCACCTGAAGAATTTGAAAGATACATTGATGAGTTTGAAAATGCAGTATACACATGGGAAGATGAAAATATGTTATCAATATTAAAAGAACTGACAAAATATAAATACAAAGAAAAACGAATAAGTAGTTTACTTGAACCAATATATAAGAAGGTGGATATGTCAGATTATATGTCTGCATATGAAGCACTAAAACGAATTAAAATAAAGGTTGATGGTAAATAAGGAGACGTTAGAATATGGGCAAAGTATCAAAAATATTTCATGAAGAAACAAATGAATTCAGCCTCAGGGAGAGATTAATAAGAAAAATTGTTTTATTTGGATTTATTTTTTGCATTTTTTCATGTGGGGAAATATTGTTAGCCACAAGTGCATATTATACACTTATTCCTATTTCTGTAGTGACAATATCGTTACTTGTTGCATTGATTCTGACATATAAATATAGAAAAATAGAAATTGCAGCAGCATTAGTTGAAATTGCGTGTATTTTTATAGCATTTCCAAGTGTATTTTTCTTAAGTGGTGGAATTGAAGGGGGAGCTACCATATGGTTTAGCCTTGGAATATTTTATGCAATAGGAATGTATAACGGCAGAGCTATGAGGTTAATGCTTGGCATGGCTGTTACAGTATATTGTGTAACATACTATATTGGATACAGATATCCACAGTACATAATTCCGATGGATAATAAGGCACAGGTTTATCTGGATTCATTATATGGAGTTATTCTTGTGGGAATATTGCTGGGAGTTGTAACAAAATATCAGCTTAAAGCATATGACATGGAAAGAAAGCAGGCATTAGAGCAAAAGGATGAAATAGCAAAATTCAGTAACAGCAAAAATGATTTCTTTGCAAGCATGAGTCATGAAATCAGAACACCAATTAATACGATAATGGGATTGGTTGAAACCATATTACGTCAGCCGGATATTTCAGATGAAGTAATGGAAAATGTGACCACGATACAAAGTTCTGGAAATATGCTTTTATCCTTAGTTAATGACATACTGGATATTTCATTAATCGAAGGACAGAAGATGGAAATAGTCCCTGTTTCATATGAAACAAAAGAACTATTTGAAAGTATAGTTGACATGGCACAAGTGCCGGTAAAGGAAAAAGAACTTGATTTTATAGTAAATATTGACAGTGATATTCCGGCGATTTTGTATGGAGATGAAAGACGAATTAAGCAAATATTAATTAATATTTTAACAAATGCCGTAAAATATACAAAAGAAGGTGCTGTTACATTATCTGCAAGGTCAGAAAAAATTGGTGAAGAATGGTGTAAATTAATTATTTCAGTAGAAGATACAGGTGTTGGAATTAAGACAGAGCGTCTGGAGACTTTATTTAATTCTTACATGGATTTAAAATATTCAGACAAACAAAAAGGCGAGGGAGCAGGACTTGGCTTGTCACTTTCAAAGAAACTTGTGGATCTTATGGGTGGAGAACTGACAGTTGACAGTATATATACAAGAGGTTCAACATTTACAGTTATTTTGGAACAGCAGGTAATAGATAAATCCTCAATGGGAGTTGTTGAATTTGCAATTCATAAGAGTAAAAGAAATGATTTTTATCAGCACTTGTTTGAAGCGCCGGAGGCAAGAATTCTGGTGGTTGATGATAATGACATGAACAGGGTTGTTGTTTCAAAATTATTAAAGGAAACAAAATTGCAGTTAGATACTGTATCCAGTGGAAAGGAATGTCTGAAAAAAACAAAGGAAAAATATTATAATGTAATTTTAATGGATTACATGATGCCGGAGATGGATGGATTACAAACATTAAAGAATATTAGAAAGCAGGAAAATGGTTTGTGTAAAGACAGTCCGGTGATTGTCCTTACCGCTGACCAGACATTAAATCTTGGTAAAAGATTTGTGGAATTTGGATTTGACGGAATGATTGAAAAACCCTTCAGGGGAATTCAGCTTGAACAGGCAATTTTGAATTTTCTGCCTGATGACATTTTGGAATACAGACTGGATTTGAACCAAAAGAATAAACTGCTGCCGGGAGAAACAATACTTTTTTCTGAGCGAAACAAGGCAAAGGTATGCATTACCTGTGATTGCGTTTGCGATCTGAAGGAAGAGTGGGTAGAAAAGTACAATATTAAGCAAATTCATCTATATATAAATACTGATAAAAGCAGGTTTAAAGACCAGCAGGAAGTAAATTCTGAAAGTATTTCTGATTTACTGATAAAAGGAGACAATATATGGACTGAGGCTGCAACAGTAGAAGATTATGAAAATTTTTTTGCATCAAGGCTGGTAGAATCCGAAGATGTTATACATATTTCACTTGGTATGAATATGGGAAAAAGCTACGAGAATGCTTTCAATGCTTCAAAAGGTTTTGGACATGTTCACGTTGTTGATTCAGGTTTTATATCAGGAGGAATGGCATTAGTTGTACTTGCGGCAGGACAGATGAGAATGAAAGGAGCCGGGGTTAGTGAGATAATGAATGAAATAGAACGGGTTAAGAAACGCATTTGTTCTTCATTCATGCTTCCAAACATAAATACCTTCTATAGTAATGGATATACCAATAAAGTTGTGGCAAAAATATATAATTTACTGCAATTACATCCGGTTTTGAAAACAAAGCAAAGTGAATTACAGATTGTTGGATTTGGAATAGGAAAATACGATAAGACTATAGTGAGATTTGTTAAGAAACAAATTAAATTTAGGAAACCGCCGCTTACGGATATTATTTACATTACACATGCGGGACTTTCAGTAAAACAACAGGAAATTCTTCAGAAAGAAATATTAAAGTGTGTCAGATTTGAAAAAGTGGTTATGCAGAAATGTTCAGTAACCAATGCATGCTTTTCAGGTTTTGGAACTGTGGGAATTGCTTTTGTAGTTGAAAAATAAAATAACAGAATAAAAGCCAGCGTTATTGCTGGCTTTTATTAAAACAATATGTTTTTCTTGTTGGCTAATAATTTAGCACCATGAACAATAAGTAAAATCCCTGATGCGATTCCGCCGACTAAAGTACATATTCCAATGGCAAGGTTAAATGCACCTGCTACGCCCATTTCTTTGTATGCTTTTTCAGACATGCGCTTTACCTCCAATTTATATTATTTATATTAATTTAAATTATATACAGTATTGTACCAACTGTTCTTATTATATCATACATATATTGAAAAATAAAAGATTATTTGGTAGTATAATATAAGTAAAATTAAAAGGAAAGAGAGAGAAAATGGATACTATAGTTATTTTAACAGCTATTTTGTTTGGAATTGTGGAAGGAATAACAGAATGGCTTCCGGTAAGCAGTACAGGGCATATGATTTTATTAAATGAGATTCTTCCCCTTAAAGTAGGCGATACACCCGATGCATTTTACAGCATGTTTGAGGTTGTTATTCAGTTGGGAGCAATTCTTGCCGTTGTAATTTTATTTTGGAATGAAATCTGGCCATTTGGTAAGAAAAACAACAATGCACCATTAGAAATTAAAGGAAATGGAACTTTGAATAAAATTGGAAAATGGATTAAAACAGATATTTTCTCATTATGGTTTCATATTTTAGTTTCATGTGTTCCAGCAGCAATAATAGGTATTGCATTTGATGAAAAACTTGAGGAATTATTTTACAATTACCAGACTGTTTCAATAATGTTAATCTTATTTGGAATTGCCTTTATTGTAATCGAGACAAAAAACAAAGGAAAAATATTCAAAATTAATTCATTAAAGGAGATTAGTTATAACACAGCACTGTTAATTGGATTATTTCAGGTAATTGCAGCAGTTTTCCCAGGAACTTCAAGATCAGGGGCAACAATTGTCGGAGCATTAATGATTGGAGTATCAAGAACTGTTGCCGCTGAATATACTTTTTTCCTTGCAATTCCGGTTATGTTTGGAGCAAGTCTGCTTAAATTACTTAAATTTGGACTTAGTTTTACTTCAGAAGAATTCATTATTCTGATACTTGGAATGGTTGTGGCATTTGTTGTATCTTTAATTGTAATCAAATTTTTAATGGGATATATTAAGAAGCATGATTTCAAAGTATTTGGATGGTATCGAATTATCCTTGGAATTATTGTATTAGCTTACGGTTTATTATAAATACATATGATAAAAGTTTATTATTGTGATTTACATTTGTCTTCCTATGGCTCATTTATTGAAAATGGGCTTGGGAAGGTAAATGAAAACAGGAGAATAAAGGTAAATAAATGTAAGAATCCGGAAAACAAGGTTAATTCCTTAGGAGCTGGATTATTATTGCGTTATGCACTGGAAAATGCGGGTTATCGTTATGATAATCTTAATTTTTTTAATGATGAATATGGCGCAATCAGAATAGATAATGTGACGGATTTATTTATAAGCATCAGTCATTCTAATGGATTTGCGGCATGTGCCTTATCGGATACGGCAATAGGTGTCGATATAGAAAAAATTGACAGATTTGAAAAGGTTAATTTTATAAAGAGATGTTATACTCAAAGAGAACAGGAATTTGTATCAGAAGACACTTCTCATTTTGAGGAAAAATGCGCAGTTGTATGGACAAGAAAAGAGGCCTATTCCAAGCAAAAAGGATTAGGAATGAGATTGGATTTTAAAAATATTGATACCATGAATATAAATTATTTTTATGATTATCAGATTCAAGAAAACATGCAGTTAAGTGTCTGTTCTGACGATAAAAATGTTATGGACACAAATATAATTAAAGTGGATGTGTCAGATTTATAGATATAATGTTAGGAGTGTGTAAAATGCATGATGAATTAACAAGACAGGATATTAAGAAAATGGAAGAGGAGATAGAACATCGAAAGCTGGTTGTAAGGAAACAGGCATTAGAGGATGTAAAGGAAGCAAGGGCTCAGGGGGATTTAAGTGAGAATTTTGAGTATAAAGCTGCCAAGAAATTTAAGAATGCAAATGAAAGCAGAATTAGATATCTCGAAAATATGATAAAGACCGCTATTATAATAGATGATGAATCAAAGAGTGATGAAGTTGGAATGAACAATACGGTTGATGTTTATTTTGAAGAAGACGATGAAATCGAAACATATAGAATTGTTACAACAATCAGAGGAAATTCATTAAAGAATCTTATAAGTAAGGAATCTCCTCTTGGTGCAGCAATATTTGGACATAAAGTTGGCGACAGATGCGAAGTTAAAGTAAATGATGATTATTCATATTTCGTAGTAATAAAAAGAATAGAAAATACAGATGATGAAGATCAGGATGTATTAAAGAAATTTTAAGATGACATTTGTGTCATCTTTTTTAATATATGCCGTTAGTGTTACATCGTGTGACATCTATGTGACATTAGAAGTATATAATTCACTCAGTCAATAAGTAATTTTATCCCTATACATGGAGGAATTTAGAGTGAAAAAGAAGTATTTATTAATGTTAACAACAGCTGTTGTTGCAGTAACAGCTTTGATAGGTGGAACAATGGCAACTAAGTCGGATTACAGTTCATCAATTATAGAGAAAATATCTGAAAGATCTCTCAAGGTTAAAACAGTATCAGATATTGATGATGACATCAAGATTATGCCTGGTGGCGAATCAGAGGTTTCTTATAAAGTTAAGAATGTAGGCGGGTACGACGTGTATGCCAAAGTGTATGTGACATTTGATTGGGAACAAAATAATAAAGAAGCAAAAATTGATAAAGATGAAGATATGCTCTCGTTATATATCAATACCGGTAACAAGAAAAATGCCAATTACGTTGAAATACCTAAAAATGGTTCAGATGTATATATAGGTTCATATGATGAGCAGATTAAAGTAGGGGATTGGATTGTAACATATTATGACAATGAGCAATTACAAATGTATTATACAAAACCAATTAGCAGTGATTCACAGTCTCAGGACTTTTTAAGTATGATTTCATGTAACAGTGACATGGATAATAAATATTCCAAGGCAAAATTGAACATCGAAACAGAGGTAAATGCTGTACAGGTCAATAATGAAGAAGATGCTATAGCTGCGGAGTGGGGAGTTTACCCTCAGTTTTCAGTTGATTCGTGTAATAATAAAGTAATTAATTACATTTCAGAGGATTCAAAATAATAAAGGAGTAAGTTATGAGAAAAAGTGTTATGGCTTTAGTGGCGGCTATTGTTGTATTTTTTAATTCTTCAATGGTTTTTGCTAATAATAATCCATGCGTTACAGCAACAAAGGATGATACGCTTGAAATTACAAATATGGAAAGTATGGAATTTAAGGGGATGGCTCCAGGAGATTCAAGGAAAGAAAAAATACTAATTTCCAATGAATCAGATAGCGTCAAGGATTTTTACATTTTGCAGGAAACCGTAAAAGCCTTGGAAGAAACTAATAAAGCTGCAGGTGGAGCATATGAGTATGATTTAAAGATTGGTAATTCATATGAGAATGCCGTTTCGTTATTAGAAACTCAGGTTGGAGGATATGATTCAAAGGGTGTAGCAAGTAAAGAGGGATTATCAGAAATTGATGAGTTATCAGACAATAATATAAATTCAGATGGGTATACATATTTAGTGCAGTTAAATCCAGGGGAGAAAACAAACCTTTACATGGAATTAAAGCTTGTAGGAGAAGGAAATGATAATAAGGCTTCTTCAGCAAATACTGTATCAAATTCAGGTAATGGTTTAGGATATACTAATGCTTCCGGACAAATTAATCTATCTTTTAAATGTTCAACTCCTTCGCATAGTGGTAAGGATAAAACAATTATTGAAGAAGTAAAGACATCAGATGAGTTTCCTATGTTATTGTATATTGCTATTTTTATAGCTGGTGTGATATTAGCAGGATTTGCGATCTGCAAGAAGAAAAATATTAAGATATTTTCTTTTCTGATTGCGGCTACATGCATGCTTGCATTGGTTAATACAGAATCCGTAAATGCGGCAGATACAATAACATTAACATTTCGTTCTGGAAAAATGGGAAGTTTTGACACATCTGTTGCGACTTCCATGGTTGGCAGTAATGTTAAGGTGACTGACGACTATATAAGAATAACCATGGATAACAAAGAAAATATAACAATTGCAGATGCCTTAAAAGAAGGATTTGGAAGAACAGATATTAATAATGTATTCAATCAGTTTACCAGACATGAAGACAGTAAATTACTGGATTGTGGAGATTGGGGAATTGATTTGTCACATAAATTAAGTCACAATGAAGAATATGTTGTAGATTACGGAGTTTTAGTTGATCCGGTAATGTATACCATCAGATTTGTTGATGCCAGCAGTTATGATGAGGATTCCAAGAAATATTCCAAAGAAATAGCTGCTCCAATAATCAGTTATGGTAATGTGGGGGACAAAATTTCTGTTTCTCCAATTAAGATTCATAATTATTCTTCAAATTCAGAGAAAACTATACTTACATTAAGTTCAAAGAAATCAAATGAATATGTAGTTTTGTATGATTATACAGGTAAGGAAAGTGAAGATGAAGTAAACACAAATACTGTATATAGAATTCTTAGTAATGATGAAAATGGCGAAAATGGTGTAGAAAATAATAACGGAAATGGTGCAGGGGCTATTTTAGATGAGGATGGCAATGCAGCAGGTAATAATGGCAATAATGAAGATGGAAATGCAGATAGAAATATTGAAGATGAAGATACACCATTAAATGACGGTTTAGAAGATTCAGATGATAATTCAGAAACTGAAACAGAAACTGAGAATTCAGGAAATAAGCATATAGGAAACCCTGAAGTTCCAAAGATTAGTTCAATTCCAGATCCAACAGCATATTATTTAATCGGAGTTGCTTTGGTGGTAATTATTCTGTTAGGAGTATCCTTATTCCTGTCAGGGCGTAATAAAAGTAAAAAGTAATTAGTGAAAATTCAATAATATTGGAAAAAAGGTGATATTAAAGATAATATCATCTTTTTTAATTTTGTTATGGAAAAAGTAACAAATTGATGATATAATAACAATAGGAATAAAGTCCTAAAACAACACGAGGAGGGGATTAAGGAGGCTTTTATGCTAACAGTATACACACTGGGAAAATTTTTAATTTCAGACGGAGTTGTATTATTGAATGAGGGCAATATTCATTCGAATATGATTTCAAAACTTTTTACTTATATGTTACTTCATCGTGACAAAACACTGGCGACAGAAGATATTTCAGCCGCCTTATGGGTAGATGACGGAACAGAAAATCCGTCTAATGCGTTGAAAAACTTAATGTATAGGCTTAGAAAGGCTTTGAATGAAAATTTTGGAGAGAATGATTACATCATTACGAACAGAGGTTCTTATAAATGGAATCCAGCAATTAAAGTAGTTCTTGATATAGAAGAATTTGAAAGGTTAGCATTACAAGCTAAAAAAGAGAATGTTTACGAAGAGGCAATATATACATATGAAGAGGCTATTGCCTTATATAAAGGGGATTTTATGTCAAAACTTTTAGATATGCATTGGGTTATTACGCTTAATACTTATTATCATGGTTTGTACCTGACATGCGTAAAGGCATTGTGCGAATTGTATTTGAAAGTTGAAAGGTATTCAGATTTAGACAGGCTTTGTAATGATGCGTTGAAATTCGAAAAAGGTGATGAGCAATTATATTGTTACCAGATAGAGGCAAGAATGAAATCAGGTCAGATTTCTTTAGCATTATCATCTTATGAAAGAGCAAGAGAAATTATAGAAAAAGAACTTGGTATACGAAAAACTGTTGTGTTGAATAAGGTTTATGAAGAACTTCTTTTAACAAGTAAAGGTTCCGCAAAATACAATATGATTGATGTAAAAAGAGATATATCTGAGGAAGATCCTTCAGGAGTATTTCTGTGTGGATATCCGATTTTTAAAGAAATATACAGGTTAGAAGTAAGAAAAAATGAAAGAAGAAAGGAACCGGAAAACTTATTGTTGTTGACCGTTGAATTTTTTCAAAGACTGGATAGAAAACCTGCAACACAAAAACAGATTGATGATACAATAAAAGATACAATGGATATAATGGCTGATGTATTGAAGAGATGCTTAAGAGTAGGTGATGTTGCTTCAAAATATAGCGATTCGCAATACATAATATTGTTGCCAACATGCACAAAAGAGCTTGCAATGCTTGTGGCAAATAGAATTATCTCCATGGTTTATGATGATTGCGAAGATGAAAGCTGCATTAGAATCAGAATGAGTGTTGAAGAGGCACAGTATGGAAAAAATATTGTAGGATAAAAAGACGAGTTCGGTTTGCTAATCGGACTCGTTTATTTTCTTGACAATTAAATATATAGGTAATAAACTTAAGAAAAATGAAAAATAAAAAATAGGAATAATTATTGGTGCAGCGTGGTACTTTAATGTATACGCTGCACTTTTTTAGAATAGGAGGATAAAAATGAATTTATTTGACATAATAGGACCGGTAATGGTTGGACCATCAAGTTCCCATACTGCAGGGGCAGTAAAAATTGGTTATGTATCACGAAAATTAATGGCGCAGCCAATTGTTAAGGCAAAAATACTTCTATATGGTTCATTTCTTGCAACGGGAAAAGGTCATGGAACACAACTTGCAATTGTGGCAGGACTTCTTGGAATGAAGGAAGATGATAGCAGAATCCCAAACAGTCTTGAGATTGCAAAGGAAAAAGGAATGGAGGTTTTTTTTGGAGAGGCAAATTTAAAAGAAGGGCATCCTAATTCTGTTGAATTAATATTGACAGGGGAAAATGGAAAGGAATTGGAAATAGTAGGAGAATCCCTTGGCGGTTCAAGAATTAATATTGCAAAAATTGATGGATTGTGTGCAAATTTTTCCGGAGATTACCCAACATTAATTGTTCATAATCTCGACCAGCCGGGACATGTGGCGGAAGTAACCAGCATGCTTTCACATAAATCTGTTAATATTGCAACCATGCAATTATACAGAGAAAGTCGAGGAAGCAGAGCAGTTATGGTAATTGAATGTGACCAGGAAGTTCCGAAAGATTCCATAAAATGGTTATCACATCTTGAGGGTGTGGAAAAGGTAACTTATTATTCGCTTATAGAGAATTAGATATATTCAGGAGGAAAAAATGAGTTTTGCATATTTAAAACAAATAACAGATTTGGCAAAAACAAAAAATGAGCCATTTTGGAAAATAGTAATTGAAGATGATATGAAAGAGAGAAATGTAAGTTTTGAAGAATCCTTTGAAACCATGAGAAAAATGTATAGGGAAATGAAACATGCGGATGAATCATATGATGCAACTCTTCGTTCTGCAAGTGGATTAGTTGGAGGGGATGGAGCAAAATTAGAAGAATTTCATAAAAGAAAAAATGCATTAATAGGAGATTATTTGACAAGTGTTATGGAAAAAGCTGTAAAGATGGGGGAGTCTAATGCATGTATGAAACGTATTGTTGCAGCACCAACGGCAGGTTCTTGCGGAGTTATTCCTGCGGTACTTTTATCTTATGAAAATTTTAACGGCATTGATGAAGATAAAATGGTAGAAGCACTATTTGTATCGGCAGGAATTGGAGAAGTTTTGGCAACAAGTGCATCAATTTCAGGAGCGCAGGGTGGATGTCAGGCGGAAATTGGTTCAGCAAGTGCCATGGCAGCAGGTGCAATCACATATCTTGAAGGTGGCAATGAGGAAGAAATAGTTCATGCGGCTGCATTAGCTTTGAAAAATATGCTTGGACTTACATGTGATCCTGTGGCTGGACTTGTGGAAGTTCCATGCATTAAAAGAAATGTATCAGGTGCGGTGAATGCTGTTATTTCGTCTCAAATGTCAATTGCAGGTATAAGAAGTGCGATTTTACCAGATGAAGTAGTTGATTCAATGAGAAGAATCGGAAACTTAATTCCAACCTGTTTAAGGGAAACCAGTCAGGAAGGACTGGCAACAACATCAACTGCGCTAAAAGTGGCAAGACAGTTAAAAGGTGAAGAATAAGTATTATTAATAACTATATTTTTAACTCCGAATAAAGATTTTTGAAAGTCTTATTTATTAATACAAAGTACATTAAATTAGTTAATGTGTGACCAATATGTGACACTAAATTGATATATTGTATTAGAAAAATAAACTGGATGTTTAATAATCAGAATATTTATGAGGAGGAAAAAGATGTTATTAAAGAAGATGAAAAAAAGAATTGTTTCCTTAATGATGTGTGCATCTGTCTTTATTAGTTTCGGCGTAACGAATGTATATGCTACGGAAACTGTTAAAGATAATGTCAAGGAAAATGACACGATAACCACATTTAAGGCAAACCTTTTTGATTATGACAGAGACACGATGAATACTGCAACTTTAAAACTGGTTGCAGATAAAATAATGAAATCAAATGTTGATAATCAATTATCTGTAGAAGAATTGCAAGAGTTATATCCTGCATTACTTTTTAATAACGCAGGAAAAGTTGGTAATACAAGCGCCAGCTACACTATTAAAGTTCCAAAACAGATTGAAGAAGAGATATTGGTGGAAGAAAAAGAATCTGTTGAGGAAAATTTTGCTGAGTCTTCTACTGAGGCGGTTACTGAAACTGCAGCTTCAACGGAAGTTTCTACTAAAACTGCAGATATGGAAGCTGAGAATGTGGAAAAGGAAGAACCAACAGAGGCAACCACAGAATCTGCAGATGATACTGAAGAAGCAGATGAGAAAATTCATACGAAAATAGAAAAAGTAACAAAAACTGTTGAGAAAGAAGAAACATACAGTATCAGAAGCACAGATTATACAAGAACTGCTGCAACTGATTACAATAATAATAATTCAAGACGAGGTGGAAAGCCAACAGCTTATCAGGGACTTGTAAAGGATAATTTGTTAAATGGTATTCCGCAATTTAATGTAAATACAGTAGATTTATTTAATGTTGGCGATTCTTCAAACAAGATTGTATTTCCTGACATGGATGTGGATTTTGTTTACGAAGATGGGTATTATGTTTTAGATAGTGATAAATATAGTTATTCAAAAAATGGAAATCATATTGTGGCATCCAATACCGGAACCAAAGGTTTCTTTCCACTTGGTGAGAAAAATTTCTGGTTCGGTATGGATGTTGCAGTAGATTTTTTGATGCCTGAAAATGGACAATATAATGGCAAGGACTGCGTATTTGAATTCTCTGGCGATGATGATGTCTGGGTATTCATAGATGGCAAACTTGCATTGGATTTAGGTGGAATTCATGCAGCTTGTGGAGGAACTATAAACTTTGCCAGCCAGACGGTTTCATATAGCTGTTCAGTGAACAAAAATGGCACTATATATGCACCTGGAAGAACTGTGTCTTTTTCAAGTTTAGGTCTTAATGTATGTGACAATGATATACATAGGTTGGAAGTATTTTACCTTGAAAGAGGAGCGAGTGTATCAAATTGTAAGATTAAATTTAATATGCCTACAGTTAATAACGATTTGGATACAGATGTTACTTTTACCAAAAAGAGCATAAATGATGAGTCATTGCTTGCAAACGCTGGATTTACTTTATATTCAGATTATAATTGCACGAATGTTCTTGATAAACAGTACTCAGATGAGAATGGTAAAGTTACATTTAAGAATTTAAAAACGGGAACTTATTACCTGAAAGAAACGGATGTTCCGCTTGGATATGAAGAGTCAGACGAGATATACATTATTCAGGTAGCAGGAAATTCAAAAGAAACCCTTACAGTTGTTATTACAGACAGCAAAGGAAATGTGTTAGAGGATAATATAATATACAATACACCCAAAACACCACAGGTATCATTGGACAAACAGGTAAAATTAAAGTCATGGACAAATAGAACTTACAACATTACGTTATTTGTTGATGCAAAGATAACCAAAGAATCTTCATCGGGGACAGTTATTGAGTCGAAAACAGAAAACGGAGATGTAATTGATTATATTGATAATCGATTTGAATTATGTAGTGAGCAGGATATTGAAAAATTAGGCGGAACAGTAGGCCGTGATGATAAGGGTGTTTTTGTAAAATGGAAACATGTTAATCTTGATAACTGGAAAGTAACTTTTCCAATCAGGGCTAAGGATAATTACATGGGAGGAAATTATATAACTACCAATGGTAAAGATTCTGGTGCCATTATCAAGGATGAATTATACAGATTTGATGAAAAAAGAGTTAATGTAAGAATTAATTATACACCTGAAGAGGTGACAGACACTATTTTCCTTGGTCAAAGTTTGGAGAAGTATTTTACTGATGAAAAAGCAAAACAGATTTTTGACATAGGAAATTATGATGTTTCAGATGTTAACGTAAAGTATAGCTGGAACAATGGAAGTAAAGAGGTATATGGTTCTTTAAAGGAGTTTAAAAAATATGTAAGACAGCAGGCTCCTGAGGAAGATACAGTATATGAATTAAATATTCATGTTATACCAAAGGTTTTAGACAGCAGCAGTGAAGCACAAATGGCAGCAGAATCGATGAAAAATGCTGACAAAATATTGTATACAGCTACAATGCAGTCAGGATATGACAAGGGTTCTGATGATGGAGTTTGTAAAGTTGGAAAATATATTGTTCATGTAATAGACGGTGAGATTACAATAACAAAGCATTTTGATGCAGAGTTTTTGGATAACATTGGATATACAGACGAGGAAAAGGGAGCTGTAGATGCAAGACAGTCTGTTATATATACAGTATACAGATATGAAGAAGATGCTAATGATAAGGATATTTTATCAGGTAAATTAGAACCAATAGAAGAGTATGAGTTGGTTATAACCGGAGATGGTTCAAGAACTATTGCAGGAATGAGAGCTGGTAAATATAAGGTTGTAGAGGAAACAAGCTGGTCTTGGAAATACATTTTAGAATCAGTTGAAGATTCTTATGAGAAGTCTTCAGATGGAATTGTATATTTGGGAATAAAAGATGATGGTGTTCAATACGCACATCAGGATGTAAAATATACAAATAATTTGAACAGAGCCAAGGAATGGCTTGCAGATACAACTAATTTGGTTAATAAATTTGTAAAGTAAAGTTATGAAAAAAATATGGAATTATACAACAGGTTTGGCATTATCAATACTAATTATTCTGGTGGCAGTGATGTATGTGCCAATGATATTCAAAATTGAGCCTTTAATTGTATTAAGCGGAAGTATGGAACCTAATTATCCTATAGGTTCCATGGTATTTGTTAAACCTGTGTCTTCAGATGAAATTGAAGTAGGAGATACAATTACTTTTTATGTTAATGACGAGACACTTGTAACACACAGGGTGGCTTCTATAGATGAAGAAAATAAGTGTTATGTAACAAAAGGAGATGCAAATGAAACAGTGGATGCTTCAACAGTACGATTTAGTTCTGTAATTGGAAAACCAATAATTTGTATTCCGAAAATAGGTTTTTTTGCTGATAAAATTAATCACAAATCAGGAAAGATATTATATATTACTGCAATTATATGTTTGGTAATTCTAATGTATATAGGCGATTTGATTTGGGGTGAAGAATCAGAGAAAGGAAAGAAGAAATGTCTAAGGCCACAAAAAAGCGGAAACTGAGTTTATCGGTTTTAGCTGTAATTGGTATTTTAATAGTTAGTTTTAGTGGAACACTTGCATATTTAACATTTAAAACAAATGGACTTCACAATATATTTAAACATGCAATCGTAAATGTCACAATTGATGAAAAATTTGAATCAGGCGACATAAGAGATGGTTCAGTGAATAAGGTTGTAAGGTATAAGAATGATACTTTGGATGGCGAACTTTCACTTGTACCTATTTATGTAAGAGCAAAATATGTAGCAACATGGGTAACTACAAAGGACGGTAAAGAAGTAATCGCTCCTGTTGATGCAGAATCTTTACTTAAATATAATTTGAACCTGAATAATTCCATTTACAAAGGTGATGCCAGTGATGTTGACGGTGAATGGGTAAAAGGCGATGACGGATATTTTTATTTTACAGGAATTGTTGATGTTGATTGCTATACAGATTATCTTTTAAGTTCGGTAGAGCTTAAAGAGGGTGTAGATAAATCAGATTTACCGGATGAGGGACATTTGGAAATGGATGTTTTAGTAGATGCAATACAGACAACTTCAGGTGCAGCAAATGATGCATGGAGTAATCCGACATCAGGTGGAAAATTAATTTATCAGAACTAGGGGAGGCATTATTATGAAAAAGAGAAATTTAAAAGTAGTTGCCTGCTCGGTAGCTTTAGTTGCAGTATTGTCTGTAGGCGGGACAATGGCATATTTTACAGATGAAACGTCTGAGGTTGAGAATATAATCACTATGGATAACAGAATACATGGTGAATTAGAAGAACCAAATTATGATGAAGAAAAGGCAAGTTCATATGTACCAGGAACTTTGATTAATAAAGATCCTCAGATTATAAATGATAACAATTCCATTGAGGCATGGGTTGCGGTAAAGGTATCAATTTCTTTAGAGAATGAAAGTATAACATATGAGAAATTCCAAAGTGATTATGCGACTGTGACATCCAACGGAAAAGAAGGATTTAATACAAAAGATTATGAATTAATCGGAGTAAATGGAAACGATAGAATATATATGTATAAGTCTACGTTGAAACCTAATGAAAGAACAAATCCGATTTTTGACAAGGTATTAATCAATACTGGTATAAAAACTACAATTAGTTCTTCAAATTCAGGTAAAAAATATTATACTCAGGTAACAAAGAGTGAATATGACAAGGCTACAGTTGAGAAAAAAACAGTTGATGGAAAATATTATATACTTACAAATGTAACAACAGAAAATTATAGTTCTTCAAATAAGTATTATGTATTAAAAGATGGAAAACTGGTAGAAAGTGTTGTTGGCAGACTTCCTTCATTTAACATTGATGTAGATGGTTATATGATACAGGCAAGAAATGTAGATTATGATTTGGCAAAGGAAGAATTATTAAAGCTGTCTGGTGGAACAAAATTAAATAATAAATAAATTTGGAGATGTAATATGAAAAAGAAAGTAGTTGTTATTGCCTTGGCGGCAGCAGTTGTTGCCACAATATCATTAGGTGGTACACTTGCATATTTTACGGATACTGATGAACAAAAAAGTGAGATAGTAGCAGGTAAGGTTGATATTGATATTACAGAAAAGACTACAGATGAGAGTGCTAAGATTATTAAAAGAAAAAATAATCTGGTTAAATCAATCATATATAATGATATCTTACCTGGAGATGAAATAAGCAAAGAACCATTAGTTATTGTAAAATCAGACTCAGAAGATGTGTATATCAGAGCAAAAATATCTATCGAAGGAGTTGGCGAAGATTTTTCTAAAGAAGATGGTCTTAAAGATGAATTGGATAAGATTAAATTAAATACCGAAGAAAGCGGATGGACATTAAGTTCTGACGGATATTATTATTACAATGATATAGTAGAAAGTAATGAGAATAAGAATGTTAATGTTCCTGTATTTACCAAGACATTTATTCCATGCGAATGGGATGAAAAAGAAGTTGGTAAATCATTTAAGGTAACTATTCAGGCTGAAGCTGTTCAAAGTGAGAATTTTGAGCCGGTGGTTAATAGTGAAAATGAAATAATTGGTTGGTAATTAAGAAGGTATGAAAAAGTTAATTGGAAAAATATGTCTTTTGTTTATATGTGTATGTGCCATACCTTTTTCAATACCTCACATAATAGGATGGAACATATATGAAGTAAAAACTTCAAGTATGGAGCCAACCATTCCAAAGGGCAGTGTTATTTTTGTTGATAGCACTGCTCCAAAGGAAATTGAGTCAGGAGATGTGGTGGCATTTTATATTGGAACAGATAGAAATAATGTTGTAAGCCACAGAGTATGTCAGGTTGATGATGATGACGGATTACTTATTACCAAAGGTGATGGTAATGATGAGTTTGATGCTGACAAGGTACATTTTTCGCATGTAATTGGAAAAGTAAGATTTTGTGTGAGAAATTCAGCGGTTTGGCTTTTTTTATTTAACAGTGCAAACGGCAAAATCTTCATGGCTGTGGTATTTTTGCTAGGTTCGATTTTACTTATTTCGTCTGATATCAAAAAGATAAATAAAGGAAGCAATAATAAAGAAATTGTACATACGCTGTGTTTTATTGCAGGAATAGCATTAATTTGTTTTTCGGCATATAAGGTGATTGATTATATAAGTGATTTAAAAAAATCAAATGATGTATACGAAACCATGAATGATGAGGTATCGGATAATTCAAAAAAGGAAAAAGAATGGTATAATTATATAGATATCGATATAAGTGATTTGAAAAAAGAAAATCAGGATATAATAGGATGGATATTTTTCGAGGATGAAGATATCAGTTATCCGGTGCTTTATTCCGGAGATAATGAAAGATATTTGTATACTTCAGTGGATAATAGAAGTTCAAGAACGGGTTCTATTTTTATGGAAGCAGGAAATAAAACTGATTTTATGGATTTACATACGATATTATATGGTCATAACATGAAGGATCTTTCCATGTTTGGAAAATTAAGATACTATTATCAGGATGAGGAGTATTACAAGAATCATCAGTATTTTCAAATTGTATTAGATGGTAAGAAATACAGATATCAGATTTTTGGTTATGAAAAAGTTTTAAATTCCGATAAAGTATATACTTTGTTTGAAAAAAACGATCGGGAGTTTGAAAGTTATATTGATTACCTAAATAAAATTTCGTATAATAATACTGGAGTGAATGTATCAGTTGACGATAAAATAGTAACATTGTCCACATGCACAAATGGGGAAGAAAGATTTGTTGTGCATGGCGTGTTGATAGATTCATATATATATTAATATAATAGACAGGTAAGGAGAAGGGGAATGAAGAAAGAAGAAGAATTACAAAGAGATCTTCAGGAAATGATTAAAGAAACAAAGTTAGGAAAATTGTCATGGAAGATAATTGGACAGACATCTGAGTATAATGAAGAGAAAGTTACCGTAGAAGAAGACGGAACAAAGTGGGTGGTAGATGAGGTATTTGTATCATACAATTGTACATTTAAAGGAAAAGAATTTCTGATTATTACTTATGAGATGATACACAGTAATGGTGAAGAGGAGAAAAGCAACAATTTAGTATTTCTTCCTCCGCTTGGAATAAGAGTATTCGAATTAGAGGCATTATTGAATTTTTCAGTGGAAGCATCTAATATGTTAATTTATAGTATACATTCTTTGTGGCTTACTATTTTAGAGGCACACGAAAGATATCCGGAGAATATTTCTATAGACATGAGTCCAAGAAAATTTGAAATTGAAGATGATATTACACAAAAAAGTCTGCATTAGCAGGCTTTTTTTTGTTAACATGCATATAATATTGATTATTTCAGGATTTAATTTGGTGTGCAGAAATAGTAAAAGAAAGTTAAAATAGATAAAATTTGGTAAAAATATACAAAAAAATTGATTCATTTTCTTGTATTATACCACTATTAAGCTGTAAAAAAATAGATTATAATAAATTACGAAAAAGTACGAAAAGTACGAAAACGGAGGTAGGATATGAGAAGATTATTTAGGAAAGGAAAAGTTTTAGCATGTCTGCTAATACTTGCTATGGTTGTTTCCCTGTTTCCAGCAGGAGTTAACACAACAGCTTATGCAGCTGAAAGTGGCGAGAAAAATCTCAGATTACATTTTTACAACACCTATGATTGGGCTGAACCAGCATTGCAGTTTTGGCCAATAGGAACTGCTGAAGTTTCAGGTGAAACTACAACACTTGAGTCATGGGGCGTAGACGTTACTAAACTTAAAAGTGAAGGTGACGGATGGTATACACTTACAATCAAAGGTAAAGATTTTAGCGGATTTCAGTTTTTAGATTATGCAAATCCTGATGCTAACACAGCAGGAAAAGGCTATTCAAAAGCTATGGAATTTTGCACAGGTGATGAGCCTACAGATTTATATTGTAAGTTCGATAAAGAAACAGACAATGTTCCAACATGGTATCTTGACAAGGAGTATACAACTATTATTGATACATTAGATCCTGATTATGATCCAAATAAGGAACCTGAAAAATATACATATAATGTATATTACTATGATACTAATTTAAGTCATATGGCAACAGACAGCACTGATTTATGGGTTTGGGAAGAAGGCGCTGGAAATATTGGAGCCATTGAGTTTACTTCATTAGAGACATTAGAAGATGGAAAACAGTGGTTAAAGGCATCTTTTGAAACAACTGCTACAGATTTAGGAATGATTCCAAGATCTTACGGAGAATGGTCTTGGCAGACAGGAAATCATTACTACAAGAATACAGATAAGGCAGCAGTTACTGATCTTTATATTGTATACGGTGATGATTCAAATACATATACAACTCTTCCTGAAATTAAGAAATTAAGAGATCGTTATGTTGTAGTTGAATATGAGAGAGCAGATAACGATTATTCAGGATGGAACATTTATTCATGGAACAGCGGATTCGGAAGTGGAACAGAAATTTACACTGAAGAAATTGATGGTAAGCATTATTTTGTAGTTCCTGTTAAGGATTCTGAAAAAGAATTCATCCTTGGTTTTTGTATGAGACATTCTACAGAAGAGAATATGTGGGAGTCAAAAGATGGCGGTGACCATTACGTAACAGTACCAGCAGATCAGAACGTAGTTAAGGCTAAATTCGTTCAGGGCGAAGGTGTTGTATCAACACTTGCTTATAACAAAGGTTATGAAATCAAAGGTTCTGACAACAAGATTGATTTCTACTATAGAGATGACATGCTTTTAAAGGATTGCAAAGAGTCATCACTTGAAGGAAAAGTTAAAGTCGTAATTAATGGAAAATCATATTCAATGAAATATGATAGCAAAAATGAAAGATATTACTATTCATTAACAAATTGCAAGACAGGTGATTACGCATACTATTATTTAGTAAATGGAAATGTTGTTTTAGATGCATATAATGACAAGACAACAACATACAAAGAAAAAGAATGTTCGTTATTAACATTTAAGAAATTTAGTAAATTAACAGTTTCAGCATCTGTTAAGAATAAAGGCATGAGCTATGATGAAAATAACGTTCTTAGCGTTTCATTCAAGGGCGATGATGCTAAAAAGATTACAGATGATGAAATTAAGAGCATTAAGGTTGATTTAAAGGCATTAGGTGGTGCTACATCTGATGTAGATATTTCTTTAAAGAAATTATCAATTTCAGTATTAAATACAGTTAAAAATGGTAAGAAGAAACTTCCAGTTACTGTAACAGATATTTACGGAAATGTTTACAAAGCTAATGCTTATGTAAATGTTGTAAGCAAAACTACAAGCGATTTTGACTGGGATGAAGCTAACATTTACTTCACAGTTACTGACAGATTCTTTGATGGAAACAGTAACAACAACGAAGGCGTAGATAAAGAAGGTACATTAAGTTATCATGGTGGTGACTTTGCCGGATTACAGAAGAAATTAAGCTACTTAAAGGATCTAGGAGTAAATACAATCTGGATTACTCCAATTGTATCAAATAGCGATACAACAACAGAAAAAGAAGATGAAGAAATTGAATCAACAGGATACCATGGATACTGGGCTGATGATTTTACAAAATTAAATCCACACTTAGGAACAGAAAAGGAATTTTCTTCATTAATCAAAGCTGTTCATAAGAACGGTATGAAGTTAATGGTAGACGTTGTACTTAACCATGCAGGATATGAGACAAGCGATTACTTCAACACATTGTTAAAAGACGATGATGGAAATTACATTCCAATGATTCGTGATGACAGCAACACAATCACAGGAGATGATGTTTATTCATCACTTTCAGGATTACCTGATTTTGTTACAGAAAACGAAGCAGTAAGAGACCAGCTTATTGACTGGCAGACAAACTGGGTTGAGAAATATGGTATTGATTACTTCAGAATTGATACTGTAAAACATGTTGACAAGACAACATGGTCAGCTCTTAAAAATGAATTAACAGCAATTGATCCACAGTTCAAGATGATTGGTGAGTATGCCGGAGCAGGATATGCAAACAATGCAGAAATGCTTGGAACAGGTAGAATGGATTCAGTTTTAGACTTTGATTTTAATGATCAGGCACAGTCATTCGTAAATGGAAACATTTCATCTGTTGAGACATTCTTAGAGAATAGAAATAAGAGTCTTAATAACACAGCTACTCTTGGTTCTTTCTTAAGCAGTCATGATGAGGACGGTCTTGTTTATAAACTTATCAATGAGAATGGTTTTAAAGAAGACGAAGCATTAGATTTATTCAAGGTAGCAGCAAGCTTACAGCTTACAGCTAAGGGACAGACAATTATTTACTACGGTGAAGAACTTGGACAGTATGGTGCAAATGATTATCCATACCAGACAAACAGATATGATTTCGATTGGGATGAAGCAGAAAAACAGGCAAAAGATCAGGATAGTATGCTTAATCACTACAAGAAATTATTAAAGATCAGAAACCAGTACAAAGATATCTTCACAAAGGGTAACAGAGAAAAAGTTGTAGCTTCTGATGAAGAGAAGTATGAAGTATTCAAGCGTACATCATATAAGAATTCACTCTACGTTGGTTTAAATCTTAACTCAACAGATAAAGAAGTTACTGTTAAGGTAGACAGCAAGAAGGGTGTTAAATACAAAGATTTATATACTGGAAAGACATACACAACTGATAAGAATGGAAAAGTTAAGATTACTATACCAGCTACTTCAAAGGGTGGTACAAGCATCTTAGTTAAAAATGATAAGCCATCAACAAAAATTAATTTTAAATCTTATATCACAAAATTAATGGACATATTTAATACTTATGTAAAAGATCAGTATAAGAAATAAAATGCTAAAATAACAAAATGCGTAGTAACTTGTGGTTACTACGCATTTTAATTTATTTATTTTCTGAATATAATTCTTTAAGAAGCGTGTCTATTGAAATATCATTTTTAATTGCTATTTCCTTAATATCTTCATATTCGTATTTATATTTTTCTATGCCATGACCATAGCTTATTTTCTTATGAATTGTCCCATATTTAGTGGGGATTTCTTCAATTTTGGATTCTAAACTGGTACGTCCGAAAGTATGAAATCGGACTCCCCTTGTTGAGGTATATTTTAGTAATATATTTGTCAAATCTTCTTTTTTATCCATTTTGGTAAGACAGCTTAACATAATTCCCGGTCTGTTTTTCTTCATCTGAATTGGCTGATAATATACGTCCAAAGCACCATTTTGAAACAGCATATCCATAACGAAACCGATTTCTTCTCCGGTCATATCATCAATATTACAAAGCAATTCTATAACTTTTTCGTCATCTGTTGAATTTTCCTCCTGGGCATCCTTTGTGGAAAATTGTATATTCATTGTTTCACCCAGAAAAGTGCGAACTGCATTTGCAACCGGAAATTCTTTTGAGCCAAATCCTATTCCACTTTTTGCAACAGTCATTATTGGCATTGTTGAAAATCTAGTTGCATAATGTCTTAGTATTGCAGCTCCTGTTGGAGTGCAAAGCTCTGAATCAATTGAGCCTGTATAATAAGGTATTCCTTTAAGTATTTCTGCTGTAGCAGGGGCAGGTACCGGAAGAATACCATGCTGACATTCGACAACGCCGTTACCCACATGAATTGGGGAAACAATAACCTGGTCTGCATTTATCATTGAAAACAGGATACAGCATCCTAAGACATCAGCAATTGCGTCCATGGAACCTACTTCATGAAAATGGATATCTTTTAAATCAACATCGTGAACGCTGGCTTCAGCTTCTCCGATTGTTTTGTAAATTGAAGTGGCATTTTCTCGTATCGATTCCGGAAGTGGTAAAATCTTTAATTTTCGCAAAATACTTGCATATGTATAATGTTCGTGGTGTTCGGCAGTTTCAGCCGTTTTTCCTAAAGAATGGGTATGAATGTGTCCGGTGGTAATTTCAACGTATTTTCTGGTATCTTCAGATACAGATGAATCACCATTTGGATTAGTTATCTCAATAATGGATGAGTTGTTTGCGTGTTCCTTTTTTCCGATAACGCTGATATCCATGTGAGTTCCTGCTATTCCACATTGAGTTGTCTGAATTGGATGAATATGTATATCAGAACCAAACAAAGTATTCATCATATTTATGAATTTTTGCTTATGTTCTGAGTCTAAAAGCTCATATAATGCCCCCATAATCATATCGCCGGCAGCGCCCATTTTGCATTCGATGTAAAGTGTTTTCATTTTAACCTCCCGAATTTCTCATTTGAAAATAAATAGTTAAAATACATATACTATAATTATAGCGAATATTTTCAATTTTGTCTTGCTAATATGCACAATAAATGGAAACAATTTTGTAAATATAGTTTCTTGTAAATAGTTTCCGGTATATGCTATAATGAGAACAAAAAAAGTATATACAAAATATAAAGTGACAATTTTAGAAGGCGGTGCATGATGGTAGAACGTAAGGAACAGATTTTAAATGCAACAATTAATGTATTTCATAAAAAGGGATTAAAGTTTACAATGGATGATATTGCTTCAGAGCTTGCAATAAGTAAGAAGACAATCTATACTGTTTTCAGGGATAAGCAGTCGCTATTCCTTCAGATGGTGGATTATTGTTTCGATAAAATTAAGGAAAGTGAATTGGAGATTTTAAATAATCCGGATTTAAGTACAATTGATAAGTTAAGACAGGTCTTAGTTGTTATTCCGGATGGGTACAAGGATATTGACTTCAGACAGCTTTACAGTTTAAGGGAAAGATATCCAAAGATTTACAAGAAAGTTGAGGAGCGTTTGGAAACAGGCTGGGAACCTACTTTAGAACTTATTAATAAGGGAATTGAAGAAGGCTGCATTAAGCCTGTAAATGTTCAGGTGCTTAAGACAATGGTACAGGCTACTTTAGAGCAGTTTATTCAAAGAGATGTGCTTATCAAGAATCAGATTGATTATATGGAAGCGTTAGATGAGATTGTTAAGATTATTTTTGAGGGAATTGAAGTTAAATAAATAATACTAATTTGGGATGTGGTTACACATCCCTTTTTACAAGGGGGATACAGTAATGATTAGAAAATTAGATGATATATTTGTATTGGATACAAGAAAGACAACTTATTGCTTTAAAGTATTGAAAACAGGACATTTAGAACATTTATATTATGGAGATTTAATATCTGTAAATGGCAGCGATGATTTGGATGTTTTAACGGAAAAACATTTTTTTGCGCCGGGAAATACTAATATATATACTAAGGACACACCAGAATTTACATTAGAAGATATCAGACTGGAAATGTCATCATATGGCAAAGGGGACATACGAGAGCCTTTTATTGAGATTTTGCATGAAGATGGGGGAAGTACATGTGATTTTACATTTAAGGATTATGAAATAAAAAAATCCAGGGACAATTTAATCACGATGCCTTGTGCATATGAGGAAAATGGCGATGTTATGGAACTTGTTGTGACATTGGAGGATAGAAATTATAGTACAATTTTAGAATTGCATTATTGCGTGTTTGAAAATAGAGATGTGATTACAAGGTATTCCAAGGTAATTAATCAAAGCAAGGACAATATCGTTATCAAAAGAATTATGAGTACACAGCTTGATTTTTTCGGAAATAACATGGTAATGACAACCTTCAATGGAAGCTGGGCAAGGGAAATGAACAAGCATGATATGGCGGTTACTTCAGGAAAATATGTCAATGCTTCTTTTACAGGTACTTCTTCAAGCAGAGCAAATCCTTTTGTGATTTTATCAGAGAATACCACAAACCAGGATAACGGATTATGCTACGGAATTAATCTTATATATAGTGGAAACCATTATGAAGCATGTGAAGTGAATAGTTATGATAAAACACGATTTGTTGCAGGCATTAATCCTGCTTCCTTTGACTTTTTGCTTGGGGAAAATGAATTTTTTGAGTCGCCGGAGGCAGTTATGACTGTGTCAAATGATGGGTTTAATGGAATGAGCAATATTATGCATACCTTTGTAAGAGAATGTATAGTCAGAGGAGAGTGGAAGAAAAAATTACGCCCTGTTTTATTAAATAGCTGGGAGGCTTCATATTTTGATATAGATGAGGAAAAGCTGCTTAAACTTGCAAAGGCAGGTAAAGATGTTGGAATAGAATTATTTGTCATGGATGACGGATGGTTTGGAAAAAGAAACAGCGATAATTGTTCTTTGGGTGACTGGCAGGTCAATAAGGATAAATTGCCAAATGGTCTGAAGGGGATTTGTGATAAGGTAAATGCATTAGGGTTGGATTTTGGAATATGGGTAGAGCCTGAAATGGTGAATGTAGATAGTGAACTGTATAGAAATCATCCTGAATGGGTTATGGAAATTCCGGGTAAACCACATTCGGAAGGAAGAAACCAAAGAATATTGGATTTGGCAAATCCAAATGTAGTAGAGTATTTGATAGAAACTATGTCGGATGTTTTTTCATCTGCAAATATTTCATATGTGAAGTGGGATATGAACAGGATTTTCTCTGATTATTATTCAAAGTTCCTTCCAGAAGAAAGACAGGGGGAGGTTTCTCATAGATATGTTTTAGGTTTATATAAAATGATGAATGAGTTAACCAGGAGGTTTCCACACATTTTATTTGAAGGGTGCGCAGCCGGAGGGAACAGATTTGATTTGGGAATTCTTAGCTATTTTCCACAGATTTGGGCAAGTGATAATACCGATGCACTGTATAGGGTTAATGCACAGACAGGATATAGTTACGGATACCCTATGTCAACGGTTACGGCACATGTTTCTTCATGTCCAAATCATCAGACGCTTCGTAGTACTCCATTAAAAACCAGATTTAATGTTGCGGCATTTGGTGTGTGCGGTTATGAATGTAATTTATGTGAATTAAGTGATGATGAATTAAAGGAGATTAAAGAACAGATAGCTATATATAAAGAGTGGCGAGAGGTACTTCAGTTTGGTGATTTTTATAGAGGTAAAGATGATAGTATCCATGAATGGACCTGTGTAAGCTCTGATAAGAAGAAAGCGGTTGGAATGATTATGCAGGAATTAGTTATTCCAAATTATCAATTTCATCAATATGTGCCAAAAGGACTTGACAAAACAACAAAATATAGATTTACTAATAGGAAAGTAAGATATAATGACAAGGCTTTCGAATATCTTAAGGATGATAGTATGCCCGTTGCAAAAAGAAAAGAATTGTTGATGAATGATAAGGAAGTAAATGTGGGCTGTGAAGTTGAATATTTTGAGGCATGCGGTTCAGTACTGATGGCTGGCGTGAAACTGTCACAGGCATTCTCGGCAACAGGCGCTAATGAGAATATAAGATATTTTCAGGATTTTGATTCAAGAATATATTTTATGGAGCAAAAGAAGGAATGCTAGGAATTATAGAAATGGAGGACAGGTTTGAGTAAGAAAGATACATATGCTGTAATAACGGGAGCAAGTTCAGGAATAGGACTTGAATTTGCGAAACGTTTATCTATAGAGGGATATAATTTGATTCTGGTTGCCAGAAGAAGGGAAAAGTTAGAAAAATTATCGAAAAAACTTCAGGAATACGGCAATCGTGTTGAAATATTTGTTGCGGATATCTCAAGAGAGGAGGAATGTTATAATTTAATCAGTGAAATAGAAGATAAAAGGATTGCAGTTTTTATTAATAATGCAGGTTTTGGAGATTGTGGAATTTTTACTGAGACAGATTTGGCAAAAGACCTTCAGATGATTGATGTTAACGTGAGGGCGCTTCATTTGCTGACTAAATTAGTATTAAAGAAATTTAAAAAGCAAAATTTTGGATATTTATTAAATGTGGCTAGTTCTGCAGGACTTATTCCGGCAGGACCATATATGGCAACATATTATGCAACAAAGGCATATGTGACGAGCCTGACAAGAGCGGTGGCAAGAGAGTTAAAGGAACAAAAAAGTAAAGTATACATTGGGTGTCTTTGCCCGGGACCTGTTGATACAGAATTTAATGACGTTGCAAATGTGCAGTTTGCTTTAAAGGGAATATCACCATCATATTGTGCAAATTATGCTATTGACAAAATGAAAAAGCGTAAAGTTGTAATTGTTCCTTCATTAAAGATGAAAATGGCAATGTTTGGGGGAAGGTTAATTCCGGATGATTTATATATCAAAATTGCTGGACATCAGCAGAAAAAGAAATTTATGTAAATATGTTATAGGGATATTTTTTGCATTTTTAATAATTTTATTGCCGCAGAATGCATTTGCTAAGGATAACTATTTGTCATGGGGAGCACTATCAATCGGTGCAGACAAATGTGCAGAAAGTATTAATAAAGTTTATTCTGATACAGGTGAATTAAATAAAGTCAAAGTTGCTGTTTTGGATACGGGAATAGATTATAATCATCCGTTTTTGCAAGGCAGAATTAATTCCTGCAAATATGATTTTGTGGATTCTGATAACGATGGAATGGATGAACAGGGACATGGAACCGCAGTTGCAGGTATAATTGCGGATGTGACTTTTGACAATGTTCAGATAAATGGTTACAGAATTGCAGACAAATACGGTGAAGCTACTTGCGAAGCACTTTACATGGGAATCTCTAAGGCGATAAGCGATAAGGTCGATATAATTAACATAAGTCTTGTGGGTGGAAATGGTGCTAAGCAGTCACAAATTAATAAAATATATAAATTGTTGGATAAGGCAATAGCTAACGGAATTATAGTGATTATAGCTGCAGGAAATGATGGCAGGAGTACTGATAATGTTTGGCTTGCAAATTATGAACCGGCTATTACAGTTTCGGCATTAGGCTCAGACGGTAAGATTGCATCCTATTCCAATTACGGTAAGGCTGTGGATGTATGTGCTCCGGGTTCAGGAATCTATTCCACTGCACTTGATAACAGATATTTGACATTTAGCGGGACTTCAATGTCTGCGGCTTTTGTTACCGCCGCTGTTGCCATGATTTGTAGTGTAAATAGTAGTATGGATAGTCAGCAGATAGAAGAATATTTGAAAAGTTATGCTTTGGATTTAGGTGCAACAGGTTTTGATAAATATTATGGATACGGTAAAATTGATTTAACCTATGTTTTTGGTGGTAAAATTAATAATTTTCATGGATATAATATAATTGGTGGAACTAAAATTGTATGGAACAGAATACTTGGAATCAAGTCTTTTGATATATATAGAAAGATAAAAGGGCAGGAATACAATAAAATTGCTACAATTAAGGGGCATAGGACTTGCTATACAGATACGAATGCAGTTAATGGTGCAAGTTATATATATAAGATTGTCGGCAATAATAAAAATATCAAAACTGCTGCAATTAGTTCGGAAATATATAGAATTTCTGCTATTGAATTTTCATTGTCCCAAAAGTCAGGTAAGAGATTATGCATAAATTTATCTCAAAATAGTAAAGTTTCCGGTTATCACATAAAGGTTTCTTTGGATAAGAATTTTACCAAAAATAAAAATATGTGGTTGAGTGGAAATAAAAATACAAAATGCACAATTAATAATCTAACTGGCAACAAAACATATTATGTTAAAGTCCGTGGCTATAAGAATAGAAATAACAATAGGTATTACAGTAAATGGAGCGAAGTTATTAGTGTAAAAATCCTGAAATAGGAAAAAAGTAATAAAAAGCATGGATTTTTACAATGAAATATGATAGAATGAACTTAATTATTGATGTATCGATTGAAAGGAACATAGTATCTTATGGTAACAGCTTTAGTTGTTGATGATTCAAAGCTAATGCGTGATTTTATTTCAAATACGTTATCAAGAAGCGGATATTCCATTATCCATGCCACAAATGGATTAGAGGCAATAGACAGATATAGGAACAATCCGGTTGATGTTGTAGTTCTTGATATAGTAATGGATGAAGCAGATGGTCTTGAAGCATTAAAGGGTATAAGAGAATACGATCCTCATGCGAAGGTGGTAATGTGTTCGTCCATGAGTTACAAGCTTTTGGTTTTAGAAGCTGTGAAAATGGGAGCAAGTGATTTTATAGCAAAACCATTTAAAACAGAAGATTTATTGGAAGCTGTAAATAAATGTGTATCAGGAAAAGTAGAAAAAACAATAGATAATTATTGATAAATAGCATGTCGCTACAAGGAAACTTGTAGCGATTTTTTTTGTTTAAATACTCTTTAGCTATGTATAAAATATCAATTAGTACTTACAGCCTATTTTTGTATTGCAAAACAAAGAAAAAGATGGTATAATTTTCCTATAAAAAGACAGAATACTATAAGTAATCAATTTATGGGAGGCGTGCAATGCCCGTTAGGAGAGTAAAAAAACGTATTGGAGATATGCTCATAGATGAGCATGTAATAACTGAAGAACAGTTGATGCAGGCGTTGCCGGTTGCCAGAGAAGGTCAAAAAAAGATTGGTGAGACACTTGTTGAAATGGGATTCACCAATGAAACTGAAATTGCAAAGGCATTATCTCAGCAGATGAACATGGAACTGGTTAATCTTTCTGCAATTAATATTTCTGAGGATGTATTAAGTCTTGTAGATGAGACCGTATTAAGAAAACATGTTATGATGCCATATGCTTTTGACCAGAATAACGCTAACGTTGTTTATGTAGCTATGGCTGATCCCATGGATATGCTTGCCCTTGACGATTTTTCGATTATAACTAATTTACAGCCTGAGCCTTCCGTTGCAACAGCCAGGGATATAATGCTTTCGCTTGATAAATATTATGGTGACACAGAGGCAATGAAGGCGGCACAGGAATATGCCAAGGAAAGAGAAGGCAAATATAAAAGCGAAGAGGAAGTTCGTGCCAATGATGATGTAAATAATTCGCCTGTTGTTTTGCTGGTTAATTCAATAATTGAGCAGGCAGCAAGACTTAGGGCATCAGATATTCATATTGAGGCACTTGAGCATATGGTCAGGGTAAGATACAGAATTGATGGTGCGTTATATGAAAAGGCTACTTATAATGTGCATTTGCTCTCTGCAATTATTGCCAGACTAAAAATCATAGGCGGCATGGATATTTCAGAAAAAAGAAAACCACAAGACGGAAGAATTACTATGGTTATTGATAAAGCAGAATATGATATTCGTGTATCTATTTTGCCTACTGTATTTGGTGAAAAATGTGTTATGAGACTTGCACAGAAGAAAGCATTAACAAGGGATAAGAAAGATTTAGGTTTTTCTAAGGACGAGTTATGTGCATTTGATAATATTTTGAAAAATACCAACGGTATTCTATTGGTTACAGGACCAACAGGAAGTGGTAAGTCTACAACACTTTATACAGCGTTAAGTGAGTTAAATAAAGAAGATGTAAATATTATAACCGTTGAAGATCCGGTTGAGGCTAATATTGATGGAATTAATCAGGTTCAGGTAAATAATAAAGCAGAATTAACTTTTGCTACTGCACTAAGGTCAATTCTAAGACAGGATCCGGACATCATTATGATCGGAGAGATAAGAGATGAAGAAACAGCAGAAATTGCAGTTCAGGCTTCCATTACCGGTCATCTGGTTGTAAGTACACTTCATACAAATAGTGCAGCAAGTACAATATCAAGACTTGCGGATATGGGAATAGCAAATTACCTTATTGCCGATTCGGTTATAGGAATTATTGCCCAAAGACTTGTGCGACGATTATGTCCACATTGTAAAAGAGAACATATTTTGACAGATGAAGAAATGAAAGTTATGGAAATACCTGCTGGCAGAAGAATAACGGCATATGAACCTTGTGGGTGTGAACAGTGCGATAATGCAGGATATAAGGGAAGAATAGGTATTTATGAAATAATGACGGTAACGCCAAAATTAAAATCTTTAATCTCAAAGGGAGCGACAGCAGAGGTGTTAAAAGAGCAGGCGCAGGCTGACGGAATGCACACTTTAAGAGAAAGTGCAGTTAATCTTGTTCTGGAAGGTGTAACTTCATACCATGAGATGCTGAGAACAACTTTTGAAAATTAGTAAGTAGTAAGTTAAGAGGTAAGGTAATGACTATTGATAGAATTTTGGAATTAGCACAGCATAATAATGCATCGGATATTCATATATCACCTGGAAATCCGGTTATGTTAAGAATTGATGGAAAATTAGTTCCACAGACCAATGATTTGTTAAGACCTGACGAAGTGTTGGAAATTATGACACCATTATTAACACCACTCCAGCTTGAAGACTTAAAAGAGTATGGTGAAATTGATTTTGCTTTTTCTTTGTCAGAAGATTTCCGAGTAAGAGCGAATATGTTTAAACAAAGAGGAACATATGTAGCTACACTTAGAATATTAAATTATGATGTACCAACACCAAAAGAACTTTCAATACCAGATGCAGTTGTTAATTTCACGGAATTAAAACGAGGACTTGTTCTTGTAACAGGAGCTACAGGAAGTGGAAAATCAACTACTTTGGCAAGTTTGATAGAAGTTATTGCAGAAAGAGATGCAAAGAACATAATAACCCTTGAAGATCCTATTGAGTATTTACATACAAACAAGAAATCCATTGTAAGTCAAAGGGAGGTTGGAGCGGACACAACTTCTTATGCAAGAGCTTTAAGAGCTGCTTTGCGACAGGACCCGGATGTAATATTAGTAGGAGAGATGCGAGATTTGGAAACTATTTCGACTGCTATTACTGCAGCTGAAACAGGACACTTGGTATTTTCAACACTGCATACAAACAGTACTGCAGATGCAATTGATCGTATGATAGATGTTTTCCCACCACATCAGCAACAGCAGATAAGAGTACAGCTTTCAACAGTATTAGAAGGTGTGGTTGCGCAGCAGCTTTTACCAAAGGAGATAAAAGGTAGAGCGGCAGCATTTGAAGTATTAATAGCAAATTCGGCGATAAGAAATCTTATAAGAGAAGGTAAGGCTTTCCAGATTCCTTCAATAATTCAGACAAGCAAAAAAGACGGAATGCAGATGATGGATGATTGTATTGTAGACCTTTATATGAGGGGACTAATATCTAAGGATATAGCTATTAGTTTTGCTTTGGATCAGGTATCAATGGAAAGAAAAGTTCGTATGTATTGAGTTAATTGAAAGGAAGTAGTTAAGTGCCAGATTTTACATACGTTGTCATAGATAACGCAGGAAAACAGAAAAAAGGTAATATACAGGCTGCCAATGAAGAAGAGGCAAAGGGAAAATTAAAATCTGACGGTTTAATGATTGTTAACATTGAAAAAGCAAGCATGATGACAAAGGAAATTAATATTTCCTTTGGTTCAGCAGTCAAGCCAAGGGATTTAAGTGTATTCTGCAGGCAGTTTGTAAGTATGATAAATGCAGGTGTTACCATACTTGATACTTTGGAGATGCTTTCGGCACAGACTGAGAACAAGGTAATGGCAAAAGCCATTAAGGGTGTTCATGGTGAAATACAAAAAGGTGAAAACTTTTCAGATGCCATTGCAAAATACCCAAAGGTTTTTCCAAGTATTATGGTTAGCATGATTGCAGCAGGTGAAGCTTCAGGAAAAATTGATGTTGCTTTTGAAAGAATGTCAGCGCATTTTGAGAAATCAGCAAAATTAAATGCAATTGTAAAAAAAGCAGCGGTTTATCCGGTTATGCTTCTTGTGGTTTCAATAATTGTTGTAATTATCATGTTGGTAAAGGTAATACCTAGTTATAAGGACATGTTTGATCAGTTAGGAACTGATTTGCCATGGATTACTCAGATGATGGTTACTCTGAGTAATGGAATAATTAATAACTGGTATATAATTATTTTGGTTGTAGCAGCGGTGGCTGGAGGAATATATGCTTTTAAGCAGACAACTCCGGGACAGATTTTTTTCGGAACAGTGGCAAGAAAAATGCCGGTTTTTGGTGAGCTTACTATAAAAAGTGCGGCATCAAATTTCTCAAGAACACTAAGTACGTTAATTTATTCAGGTCTTCCAATGATAGAAGCATTGGGAATTACCGCAGGTACTATGTCCAATTATTTATATAAAGAAGCTATAAAAAATGCAAAAGAGGAGGTTGCTAAAGGTATTCAGTTATCTGAGCCAATTGAAGGTTGTGGACTGTTTCCCCCAATGGTGTCACATATGACAAGAATCGGGGAAGAAACAGGTGATTTAGAGGGAATGTTGACTAAATTAGCGGATTATTACGATGAAGAGGTTGAAATGGCAACTCAGACAGTAATTGCTGCTCTTGAGCCAATGATTATTCTGGTTTTAGCGGGAGTGGTTGGTATTTTAATAGCCGCTATAATGATGCCAATGGTATCAATGTATGATGCCATGGATAGTTTGTAATCATGAATTAAAAGGTATGCATATATAGGGGGCAGACCTTTTAAGATAGAAACTTATTAATGAAATGTAATTAAGGAGATTGTAAGTATTATGAACAAGCAACAGAACAAATTGAGAATGAATAACAAAGGTTTCTCTCTGGTTGAGTTAATCGTAGTTATTGCGATTATGGCAGTTTTAATTGGTGTATTAGCACCTCAGTTTATCAAGTATGTAGACAAGTCTAGAGCATCTACAGATATGCAGAATTTACAGCAGATTAAGTCAGCAGCAGAAGCATATTTTGCAGATAACCCAAGTGCAGAAGCAGAAGCATTCAAAGTTAAAGCAAATGGAACAGAGCTTGAATTCGATGGTGCAGCAGATGAAGTTATGGCGAATGCCGGATTATCACAGGATTTAAAACTTAGTTCAACAAAATGGGAAAAAGTGGAGATGGTATATAATGCATCAACTAATGCATGGTCTATTACAGGAACTAATACAGTAGATAAAGCTAAATATAACCTTGCTTCAATGGCTACAGCTACACCAGCAAATTAATTTAATTGAGAGGAAATGAACCCTATGTACCTGGAACTGATACTCATTTATATTACAATTTTTATTTTTGGAATAACAATCGGTAGTTTTTTAAACGTGTGTATATATAGAATTCCTGAAAAAAAGACTGTCGTAACAGACAGATCTCATTGCATGAAGTGTGGGTATCAGCTCGCCTGGTACGATATGTTTCCAGTTCTTAGTTGGCTGGCTTTAGGGGGAAAATGCAGAAAATGTAAAGAGCCTATATCAGCTCAATACCCTATAATTGAGGCACTGAATGGGATTTTTTACACAATCATTTTTATGGCAAACGGCTTGAATATTCACAGCGTAATATATTGTTTGCTGACATCAGCACTTATTGTGCTGAGTGTCATTGATTGGAGAACTTATGAAATTCCAATTTGTATCATCAACTTTATACTGGTGCTGGGAATCCTTGAAACAATAATCGACCACAAGAACTGGATTAACCATGTGATAGGATTCCTGAGTGTCAGTATATTACTATGGATTATTTATCAGGTAAGTAATGGAAGTGCCATTGGTGGAGGAGATGTAATGCTAATGGCGGTAGCAGGTCTTGTAATAGGCTGGAAAAATATTATTCTGGCTTTTTTATTAGGATGCATAGCAGGATCTGTAATTCACATAATCAGAATGAAGGTTTCAGGTGCGAACAGAGTTTTGGCAATGGGGCCTTATTTGTCAGTCGGAATATTTATAGCTGCGCTATGGGGAAACCGTATGATATCGTGGTATTTAAATTCGTTAGGTTTATAGGTTATTTTTATATATGTTATTTTTGAATGATATGTCTGTTTTTAGATTGAATATAAATTATTTAAATATGAATTATCTTTACATTGGGAGGTTGTTACATGGCTAACAAGGTTTTAAGCATTGAGATAGGGCAAAGTTTTACAAGAGTCATAGAAATGGATTATAAATCTAAAAATCCTAAGATTTATAATGCATTTAGTTTTGCAACGCCTGAAGAGATGGTAACAGACGGTGCAGTAGAGGTTGGCAGTGCTTTTAATTCTATTTTAGCCGGAAAATTAAAGGAAAGAAAAATAAATACAAATAAAGTTATATTTGTTCTTAATTCTGCAAGAATTGCCAGTCGAGAAATTGAAATCCCAAATGTTAAAGAAAACAAAATAAAAGATATTTTAATAGCAAATGCATCAGATTATTTCCCGGTAGATTTAAATCAGTATCAGCTTATACATGAGATAATCGGTAGAAGCGGAGAAGGAAACAGTAAGAAAATTAAGTTATCCGTTCTTGCAGTACCGGACGATATTATTAAATCATACGAGTTGCTGGCAGCAAATTGCGATTTGACTCTTATCGGTCTTGATTATATCGGAAATGCGATAAAGCAGTTGATGGTAAAAGAGATTCCGGAAGATGTTAAGGTAACAATTAAGGTTGATGCAACCGTTTCGATTCTTACTATCATGGAAGACGAAGAGGTTAAGCTGCAAAGAGTGCTTAACTATGGAATAAATGATGCAATTGAAGAGATTCAGTCAAGTGAGCTGTTCGGTGATTATCTGGAATTTGAAGAGGCAATGGATATTGCAAGAAAGAGAACCTGTGTATTGTTACGTTTTGATCAGGGAGAAACGAATTATTCTGAGAGTGATGAAACCGGTATGGAGGTGGATTCCCAGAAACTTCAGATGATGAGAAGAAACGTAACAGAGAGTCTGGAAACCCTCATAGGCAGTTTTTCCAGAGTTCTTGATTATTATCAGTCCCGTAATAGCGAAAAATCAATAGAGAGAATTTATCTGGTTGGTCTTGGTGCTGATTTTAGCGGTCTTAGCAAACTTATGACAAATGAACTTAATTATAAAGTTATACCTTTATTACAATTTGACGGTATTTCCTTAAGTAAGAATGTATCCTTAAATAATTCTAAGATTGCAGAATATTTTACATGTATAGGTGCAACAGTTGCACCACTGTCAATATTGTCAGAAAAGAAGGGAAAACGTGGTAAAGAAGATGGAGATTCTTCTGATGATGGTTCATTGTCTGGTTCAGTTACTATTTTTGCGTTATGCGTGGTGGTTTCTGTGGCTTTAATTGCTTATGGAATATTAAGTAACATGGCTTTGAAATCAGAAAATATTACGTTGCAAAATCAGGTTAACGAGCTTGCTTATGCACAGCAGATAGCTGCAACCTATAATGAGACCAACAGAAAATTTGAATGGGTATCTAAGATGGATCAGACAGCATACGGTCCTAATAATGAACTTGATAAATTTATCAAGGAACTTGAGCAGAAGATGCCTAGTCAGATAAAAGTACTTTCGTTAAGTGCAACCAGTGAGACCGTTACATTAAGCATAGATGTAGAGAAAAAAGCTGCAGTAGCAGAGGTTATTTCGCAGCTTAGAACATTTGAAACCATTACAGTGGGTACAGTATCAACTATTACAGAGGAAACACAAGAGGATAGCCATGTGGTTAATTTTACAGTTGACTGTCAGTATACACCTAGTGCGATTGCAGGTACGGAAGTTGAGGAAACTACAGAAAGCGAAACAAATGTAGCTGAGTCTGTTCCTGTACAGAATGCGCAGTAGGAGGTGAAAGGATGAAGACTAAGGAAAAAAGATTAGTGATAATTTTGTGTGGAATTATCGTTTTGGCGTTGGCATATTTTTTAGGATTTCAAAGGTTTATGGAATCTAAAGAGCAATTAGAGTCACAAAACAACGCATTAAGGATGCAATATTCTGATTTGTCTGCAAAGGCGGCAAAAGCCAAGGAATATGAAGCACTTACAGAAGAAATGAATGGAAAAATGGAGGTTATTCTTGCAAATTATCCATCATATCTTCAGATAGAAAACAGTATTATGGATATTGCAAAGCTTGAAGATAAAACAAAATCTTATGTTTCCTCTTTGACAATATCAGATCCTGTGGCAGTTGATGTAATTACACAGGAGACTTCAACTGATGCAACAGGAACACAGACAACAACAGATACAGGAGATACAGCCACTTCTGATGGTACAGCATCAACAGGTGATGGCACAGCCGCTGCTAATGGCACAACAACAGATGCAAACCAGCAGGTTGATACTTCCGGTATGGGATATCAGTTATATGATGTGTCTGCTTCAATTACTTTTGATACAAAATACAATGGATTAAAACAATTACTTAAGCTGGTGGTTCAGTCAGAAGATAAGAAAAAAGTTGATTCGTTAATGGCAACTTTTGATAATACCACTGGAGGAATAACAGGAACAATGGTAATGGATTCATATTTTCTGTATGGTTTGGATAAGCCATATGAAGATGCGGACATTCCGGATATGCCACATGGAACAGATAATATATTTGGTTCAGTTGATTAAGAGAAGCGGAAAGGAGGAAGAACAGTGCATAGAAAAAAATATAAGAATAAGACAGTAAAAGGATTTACATTAATTGAATTAGTTGTTTCAATTGTAATTCTGGCTATAGTTGTTCTTCCTATCCTTACTGCTTTTGTTATTTCAGCAAGGACAAATACAAAGGCGAAGGATGAGCATTGCGCAACAAATGTAGCCGAGAATATCATGGAGGGATTAGAAAAGGAGACTTTAGCAGATGTTAAAGCGGAGTTTTCTGGAACCTCCTTTTCGTTGTTTCCAGTTAATTCAGACGACTATTGTGAATTAACATATGATGATGCGAGTTCTACATATGCAAAAGCAAATGTAAGTACGGATGATGGGCATAAGCATTATTTTTATGTGGCGGATGTTAAGAATGATGACCGCTCGTATTCTGCGCTTATTACGATTGATGCAAGGACAGATGATGATAATTCTATTTACGAAAAGTACAATAAAGACATGGCAGTGGTAGATATGAGTGCCCTGGATACGAAGTATGACGGAGTATGTTCGAAAAGTGAGAACATAGCAGAAATATTAAATTCCATTAATTCTTTGTATAATCTAAGCACTCCACTTACAACAAATGATTTGTCACAGATAACAAGAACCATACATATAACAATTTCAAGGGATTCAGTGACGAATCTGACTTTGGTAAAAGTGGCTTACAAATATAGTTTTAGAAATTCTTCAGGAGTGGAAATAACATTTCCGGAAAGTGGCTCTGCCTATGAAGATACTTATACTGTAATTGCATATGATAACTCATCGGATAAGTCATGTGAATTAAAAAATATATATCTATTATATAAGCCATGGTATACGTCAGTAAAGAACTTCCCATATTGCACAGATAAAATTATAGTTGATAATGATGACGGGGTGAAATGTAACCTAAAGATTATCAAGCAGAATTCTGAGACAACAAATGCTTCAAATTTAGAGATTCTTGAAAAGAATTACAGGGCAGCAGTTTATGTAAATGACCCCGGAGTTAATAAATCGAATGTATCGGTTGCTACAAACTTAGGAATAAATCTTGCAGTAGAGTACAACAGCGAACATCCCGAGTTAAGTGCAGTTCCAAATCAGGCAACTTATATATATAATAATACAAATGCTAATCAAAACAAAGTAAAGGAAATTTTATCAATTACTGGATTTAATGAACAGGTGACAAAGGATAGGTTAATGGATGTGACAGTGGATGTGTACCCAAAAGGAACAAAAATTTCAGAACTTAATACTCAAAAACCTGTTGTTACAATGACAGGAGGAATGACGAATTGAAAAAACTTAATAATAAAGGATCTACTTTGGTATTGGTTATCATTGTACTTGCTATAGTAAGTGTATTTGCTGTAGTTGCACTTTCGATATCGCTATATAATTTCCAAATGAAGATTACCGATAAAAACGTGAAAGATAATTTTTATTCAGCTGAAACTGTTTTAGATCAGATATGTGTGGGATTGCAGGGGGATGTTTCAAAAGCCTATTCAGGTGCCTATTCTGAAGTTATGCAAAATTACAATTCAATTTCCGATGATGAAACAGCAGACATGAAAGAAGCAAGAAGAAATAAGTTCGAGAAGAGTTTTTTAAAGAACCTAACACAGTTATTACAGTCAGATAATACAGGGTATCGATATGATATAGCAAAACTTCGTGGGTATGTCTCAAATGAAATTATTATAGATGGAACACAGGATTCATCAAAACCACATGCAGTTATAGAAACAACCACAGGAACTACAGGAAGTGAAGATTGCGGTCTTTTAAATTCCTACTATCCATCAGAGGCTAAACTTGCATTAAAAGGAATTAAAGTCACATATACAGATATCGAGGGATATACTTCAATAATTGAAACGGATATTTGCATTGATTGTCCGGAACTTAATTTTGTAAATTCAGGAGAAATGCCAGATGTGTTTTCATTTTCTTTAATTGGAAATAAAGGAATTGACGTTGCAGATTCATCTAACAATGTTGAAATAGAAGGAAGCGTATATGCAGGTTCTAATTTTGTCATTGATAATTCCAAAAATACTGCAGATGATGTCTTAAGTCTTAACATTGGAAATGGTGCAAATGTTTCCTTTGAGAATTTGAAATACCTTATTGCACAGGGAACTATCTATGTCAATGGTAAAAGCAGCAGTTTGAAGGTTGGTACAGACAGTCAGGTATGGACAGAGAATATTCTTGTTAATTCTTCAACGGTAAATCTATTGGGAAGCACATATCTTTCGGACGACCTTACTCTTGAAGGAGAAAATCCATCTGCCACATTGGGATATGAAAATTCCGGAAAATATGTTGGATACGGTAATGAAGCACAGGCGGCGGGCAGCAGTTCCATAATAATAAATGGAAAAAATTCCAAGCTGGATTTAACCGGACTAAATGAATTATTTCTTGCAGGATATTCATATATTAATTCCAGCAGTATATCAACATATGATAATAACAAAAAGAATTCAAATGTCGGAATGGGTTCTTCAATCACCTTAAAAGGAGATCAGATAGCATACCTTGTTCCAGGTGAGTGTATTGGTGTTAATAAAAGCGGAGATTCAAAGTATAATAAAAATCCACTGACTTACTTAGAGTATAAAGAGATTATTAATAACAGTCATAAATACAAAGAAGTTGACGGCAGCGTTGTATCAGAAAAGGTAGGAAATTCCCTGGAAGCATACTTAGAACGTGGACAAAACATTTCACAGTGTGTTTCAACAGTATTCGTTCCTGCATCAAGTGGAAATTCCAATGACGGACTGGTATACTATTACATTAATTTGTCATCGGATATGGCAAAAAAATATTATGCAGATTTTTATGGCAATAATGAAAATAAATTAAATACATATGCAGATTTTTATGCAAATGCCATTAAAATGAATGAATCATCTACAGTTTATACTGCCGGTAAATATAGTTTATATGAGGATGAGTCCCTTGATGTGTTACCTGAGGGAAGCTGGTCGGAAGATAAAGTAAATAATAAGATAGCAGATGTAACAGAGATGTATTATTCTCTTAGAAGTACATTAACAGGTAATAGTGCCTCTGCAGAAGCAAGAACAAATCTTGTTTTTAATAATGTAATTAATGAACAAAATCTTGCAAAAGTAACTAATGGAAAAACGCTAAACAGACAGTTTGTAACCTATACATCTTCAGATAATACACAAAAATGTTCTGCTTTACTGGCTGACAATGGCGGAGTGACAGGAAGCAGTATAGATGTGGCATCTGTGCTGGCTAGCAATCAGGATGCCAACATCAAACTTATTGTTGCAACGGGAGATGTACTTGTAAACGCTGATTTTGAGGGAACAATTATCACCAAAGGTCAGATTAAGGTGACAGGTTCTCATAAGATTAAAAATGCGAAATTAGATGAAATAAAAAGACTTTTATCAGCGCAGGTGCAGGATGGTGTGAAGCTGTATGATATTTTTGTGGCAGGAGAATCATACCTCACAGAAACAGATGATTCCATAAGTGAAAACAGTAATATATCATATACAGATTTAATTACTTATGAAAACTGGAAGAAGGAGTAGCCATGAAAGAAAGTAAAGGCTTTTCTTTGATAGAACTTATTGTTGTTATTGCCATAATGGCGGTATTAACAGGTGTAATTACAATATCGGTATCCACAATAGGCGGATATTATGCAAGAGAATGTGCGGAGAATATTGTGTCAAAGTTAAATAGTACTAAAACTTCGACAATGGGTAAAAATTCTGTTGAATTGGAGATATATCGTGATACAGATGAGGTATATTATGCCAGAATTATTGAAAATGGTGATGTTTCTAATGCCAGAACTGAAAGAATTGGAAAAAAATCAGTATCTGTGCAATATTCAATGGAAGAAGACTATACAAATGTGCAATCTCTTGGTTCGACACCGGTTTCAATTTCATTTGACAGAAGTTCAGGTGAAGTGAAGCTGGATTCAAATGACAAATGTCTAAGGAAAATCTGGGTTTCCCAGGGGAAAATTACAAGAGAAATAACAATATATCAACTTACCGGTAAAGTTGAACTTAAGTAAGATGGGAGGAATGGCATATGAAAAACCCTAAGGGTTACTCGTTGATAGAACTTATTGTTGTTGTTGCCATTCTGGCAATTGTGGGAACAGCAGTATTTGGTTTTTTTCTTACAAGTTCAAGATTGTATAAAAATGACAGTGATGAAGTAAATTTGCAATATGAATCGCAACTTGCAGTTAATCAATTGGAGAATTTGCTGATTGATGCAACAACTGCAGTAAGTTATACATATAGCAATGGCGGTACACCTGTATATATAACATCTGATGCACAGATTCCGGCATCAGCAACCCAGACAACATTAACGATTTATAATATAGTCGAAAATATTGATAATTCAGGGAATATTACAGAAAATTATGAAATATACAATGTTGTATGGAAAGAAAAATGTCTTTTCTTATCAAAGGAAACCATTGATTCAAATGGAGTCCGTAAAAAAGGTGAAGAAGTCAAAATGGCAGAATATGTTGAGGAATTTGGAGTCTCACTGGATAAGGCAAGGCAGAAAAATGAAATTGATTTTAAGATTAGGTTTTTAATTGGAAATAATGAATGTAACAATGAGAAAAATGTCAAAGTGAGAAATCATTTTATAATTAATAAGGATATTGGGGAAGTTTTCCCAAAATTATCAGGGCTTGTGAAGGAAAAAAGTGGTGATGTGAAAGGAAGCGTAAGTTTATGAAAAAGAAAGTAATAACAAGTATAACCTGTGTGCTTGCTGTTGTTATGGTTACCTGTCTTGTGATGACATCAATATTGCTTCGTTCACAACAGCAGGTTGACGCAAATGTGGCATTTAATGGAATTGATTCTATAATAGCTGCCAATTCAGTTGATAATAAATACAAAATTGTAGAGCTTGTTCCAGATACGGCTATGGCAGAGTTTGGATATCTTATTAAAGGGCAGGAACCTAAGCAGTGGAAGATTACATTACAAGGAATGAATAACCGGGCAAACAGAATAGCTTATATGGATGAACTGGCTCAGCTACTAAGTGGAATTAGTTCAAAGGATAATGTAAAACCCCTTAAATATACTAAGTATTCAGAGGAATACGCAGTAGAAAATAGTGAAGGATGGAATAAATTATTATTAAGTAACGAAGAAATTCTTCAAAAAGGAACAAGCGGTTATACAATGCAGGAGATGACAGGAGGAGATTATGACTATAGTTATTCGTATTCACTAAATGTTGATGGTACCGGTAAGTACAATCAGAATGTAGATTATTATGTTCCGCAGAATGGAAGTTATTATTCTGTAATTTTTGAAGCAGTAAATAATGATGATATATTTGTTGAAAGTGAAAATGATAAAGGTGAGATTGTATCAGTTGTTAGAGATAAGGTGAGTCTGTATCAGGTAAGCGATAGTATAGCTATTACATCTCAGACTGATTTGGATAATTTAAAGGCACAGTATCCAAAAGAATCCAACGTTTACCGATTATCATTGGATAATATTGCAGGTTCATATGAGTTTTATGAAAAACTTGATAATGTAAATACATATGACCAGTTAGAATCTTTAGATGAATTTATGTATTTTTGCGTGCAGTTTAAGCATGTACCTTCCAAAAATGCAGTATATGGAGAAAATTATTATGAAGTAGTAAGCTCTGAATTTATGCCGGATATGTCAGGTGAATATGGGGCAGTACTTGATGAGAATAATCCATATAAAGAGGTACAGGAAAATCAAAAGGGTTATTTCGACAGAGAAGATGATGACTGTTATTTGTTTGTAGGAGAGGGAAAAGGAACTCATACTCTTAAAAAAGATAAGGGGAAAAAATTAGATTATGATGTTCACATAAGGCAGGTTTATTATAAAGGTGGATTTAAGAATAACGAATGGTTTGTAAATGGTGTTTTTAATCAAAACAGCAGCCTTGATAAAGAAATTTACTGTGAAGTGACAACAGTTTCTCCAAAATGGTCAGGTGATGCAAAGGGAACAATGTATACTAATTGTGATTTAGTATATATTTCATCATCAAGCGTAATAAACGGAAATATAGCATCTTTTTCAGAGGAAAACGACATAACATGGGATGATGTATGCACTTTGGTTTCAGAAGTTAAATCATCAGATAATCTTCCTGTTATTTTGGATTATAGTATTTTAAAGGATGTTAAAATAAATAAATACATGACTAACATACAGAAGCTGGCTGCAATTTTGTGTTGTAACATGTTGCAAAGTATTGAATTTAGTGAAAAAGTCGAAGATGATGAAGCTTTTTGGAAAACAATAAGTGAGAATCAGATAAAGGATAACGATGGACATTTTGTTAATTCATGTGTTTATGTATATCCTGGTAATGAGAATTCGCAGGATGGAAATAATGTTCCATATCTGTTTGATGCAATGAATGCATCATTTATTGACGTAAATTCGAATGATAAATTTCTTGAAAAAGCCAAAGAAAGCGGATTCGAAGAAATTGCTCAGAATATAATCGATGAAAATCTGAACAGAAAAACAGAAAATGAAGCAAACAAAGATGATGAGTTTGAATATTTTGATTTACGCATTTCAAAAGCAATTGCTATAGAATATATAATTGGATATTCTTCCAAACAGGAAAAGAAGAACGATAAGAGTATATCAGTTTTGGATATTGAGCCTTGTTATGTGAATAATTCAACAAAGGGAGCAATAGACGAAGCAACAATTGCCAGCTGGTTTGGGACAAAATATAAAGTCGAAATAGGTTCAGTTACCCATATGTCTACTGCTGAATTTATAGGTAAAATTGAAGATTTATCTAAATACGATTTAATATATTTTGGCTTAAATACCAACAAAATGAATGTTAAAAATGGTGTCACCCAATACAATGACTCAGATATGAATGGATTAATCTATTCTAATATAGGGGATATTGCGGTTGCACAGGTTAATCATGCGGGATTATTAGACACTGATTATAATTACGATGGATTATCAAGAAGAAATAGTATAATTTCAAATTTTAAAGATGCAGAAATCAAAAATGTAAGTGTATCAAAATATCAGCAGGCAAATAATACATACAGATATTCAGGAAATGATATTACAAAGGAAAGAATGAATGCAATCAGAAAATATGTTAAGGCAGGATTTCCGGTTGTTGTAGAGGATGATTTCTTTGTAAATAATAGTGGAACACTTTCAATGAATTCAAAATATATAGACAACTGTTCATATATATATGAGTTAATGGAAGATATTATTAATTATGATAATGTAAGTTCAGTATCACAGGTTAAAGGAAACGCTAAGCAGATATTTAATTATTTGGAATTAGGCCATCCTGTTATTTCAGCAATGGATGAATCAACGGTATCTAAAGATGAATACGTAACGGTATCTAATCACACATTTTCAGAAGTATTTACCATAAGTAACCCAGGTTCTGCCAATGCAAAGGCTACATTTGATTGTACGTTATATCTTGATTCTAATTCAGACGGAAAATTTTCTACAACCCAGGAAGGAATCGGTGCTAATGATGTTAAGATATACCATAATGGAACACTTATAAAGCCTGTATATGATTTGGATGAGGACAGATATTATTATGAACTGGAATCCGGCTCAACCCACACCTATAAATTAGTGTATACTCTGCCTGATTCTTATGTTGGATTAATTCCTTGGAAAATGATTATCAGCCAGAATGATAATGTGTATAGAACTGATTCAATGCAAGGCTATATGTATCTTCCAAACGAAGGCAATAAAGAAGTAATAAAGATTTTGCAGATAACACAAAGTTCGAAACCAAAATCTTCATCAGCACCTTCAAACTTTAACATGCAAAAGCAATATGAAGATAAAAATTCTAAGTTTTATGAATTAATCAATAATCTTGAAGATTTTGAACTTGTAATTGAAACAGTTAATTCAGATGTTTTTGATAAAAATTATATTGCAAAATATAAAAGCAGAATAGAAACAGATGAAAATTCAACACCTTATTATGACATGCTTGTTATGGGATTTTCTGATATGTATGAAATTCTTGATACTGGAACTGGCTGTGTAGACGGAATTAAAGAGTATATTAACATGGGATATCCTGTATTATTTACTCATGATACTACATCATTTAATAATGATTCCACAGATACTTCGAAATGGGGATATGATTTTAACTCCAAGATTAGAAATCTTGTTGGAATGGACAGATATGGAATTTTATCAAGTAATGTTTTAAGTAAAGGTCTTCAGTTGGAAAAAAACAGCAATGCAACAGGATATCTGTATGATGCAGCAGTTGAGGAATCACTGGAAAAAGGGACAGATATTGCATATAAACCGGGAAGTAATAAGCAAATAATTGTAAAACAGTCACAAGGATATTCAATAGCGGATTTGGCACAGTATGCTGTACGAGCAGGAAGTCAGTATAATAAATATTATTATTTATCAGGAATAACAGCAAAGACTTTAACAAAGACAACAAGTGTTGAACAGGTAAATACAGGACAGATAACTATATATCCATACAAATTAGGCAAGACACTTGATGTTGCAAGTACACATTCACAGTACTATCAGTTAGACATGAACGAGGATGCTGATAATGACGGAGAAAGCGATATCGTAGTATGGTATACATTAAAAGGTTCTTCGCAGGCTTTAGGGGCATCCCCTAAAGATGTGAGAAATAATTATTACATTTACACTAAGGGTAATGTTACATATTCAGGTGTAGGCCATAGCGGAGGACTTACCGAAGACGAATTAAAACTTTATATTAATACTATGATTGCAGCATATTCTTCAGCAAGAAGAGCTCCAACAATAAGTCTTATGGAATCTGATAAAGATGATGCAGCAAAAATAAATACAATTTACGTTTCTTATGATGATATTTTAAAGAATAAAGATGATTCACTTGAAAAAAGCGGTGAAGTAGAAAAAGGAACAACATCAATAGAAGATGAATTAGCAAATGAAAAAGGCAAAACTGCAAAGCAGGATGTATATTTTTCTATAGTTGATACTAATTTGGTTACCAACCTGAATAGTAAATATGAGGTTGTGGAATTTGGAATACCGGTTTCGGAAAGTGAATATAAGAAGGGTTCTAAGTCTGAATATATGATGGTATCAGATGGAAGTGGTAATGTAATCTATCTAAAGAAAATTGAGTTAGATGTTTATAGAGGAGATAATAAACATAGATTTAATTTATTGTCAAGTAGTGTTACATACCGAGTCGAAATACCATTAAGTCTTATGCATGCATCGGAAGATTATTGTGATATATATGTTGTGGCGTACACGAAAATTGTTCGTAACAGCTCAGATGGAACTGACAAAATATATACAACAAAAACGCCATCTGCATATGAAAGAATGCGTTTACAGAAGATTGGATTGACAGATTTAGACTAGATTCGTCAAAAATAGTTCAAATATGACATAATTCAATAAGAAAAAGGACTAAAATAATTAAATTTTAGTCCTTTTTTGTTATCGACAAAAAAATACATAATATATAATATGTAGTTGAGTATGATATTAACGGTAAATAAATGTTTATATTATAACGATATGAAAATAAGTTATGGGAGGTTGTTATGAGAAAAGTAAATGTAGCAATTGCGGATGATAATGAACTCATGCTT
>JAXJWH010000135.1:0-102275 GCA_036308125.1 Agathobacter sp. | reverse complement strand
GATATAATACTAATTATAACACAAAACGTTAGAAAACGCTATAGGAAAAAGATGAAAATTTAAAATAAAAATAGCCCGAAAGCATTGTTTTATAAAGCGTTCGAGCTATACTACATCAAAACTAACTGCAAAAGTGCAGAGAATTGAAATGATTTTTGCACTTGATGTTTTAAATATAGTATGTTAAAATACATTTTGTTATTATGTTAAAAGCAATGATTGTGTATAGTAGTATGTATATCACTTTTAGAGAGAGGATGTCACTGGCTGAAAGCATTCTTAAGTTTGTATACATTATGAATTTTCCCACAGGAGCTGCATAGATTAAAGGGAATAATCCTTAGTAGTTTATGACGTATAAAGCACGTTACGCTTTTCAAGAGCCAGACCATTATGGTTTGGAATTTGGGTGGTACCGCGAGAATGATTCGTCCCATGATAGCTTATGCTGTCATGGGATTTTTTTGGGTTTTCATATATGTATAACCGGTACATAATATACACACTTGATACAGTTAATTGATAAGGAGAGTAGAAATGCAAGAATTTAATGAATTAAGTGAAAAGATTGCACAAATCAAGCAAGAAGTTACAACCGAACTTGAAAAATTAGACAATTCTAAAAGCCTCTATGAATATAAGAAGAGTATTTTAGATGGTAAATCAGGAAAAATTGGTTCATTGATGAGAGAAATGGGCAAAATTCCTAAGGAGCAGAAGGCTGATTACGGAAAAAGAGTTAATGAATTAAAAACATGGGCTCAGGGATGTTTTGACGAATTAGACAAGAAATTAAAAGAAGAAGAAATGCAGCGTCGTTATGAGAGCGAGAAAATCGACGTAACGATGCCAGCTACAAAACATGTTCGTGGAAATCTTCATCCTGTAACACAGGTAAGAAATCAGATTACAGATATTTTTGCTTCAATGGGATTTGAGATATATGAAGGAACAGAAATAGAAACAGATCATTATAACTTTACAGCACTTAACACACCACAGGATCATCCAGCAAGAGATATGCAGGATACATTTTATCTTACACCTGAATTCTTACTTAGAACACAGACTTCAGCTGGTCAGATTCATGTTATGGAGGCAAAGAAACCACCTATAAAGGTTATTTCTCCTGGAAAAGTATTCCGTTCAGACGATGATGCAACTCATTCTCCAATGTTTACTCAGATGGAAGGTCTTGTAGTTGATAAAGGAATTACATTATGCGATTTAAAGGGAATGTTAGATGAATTCGTAAGAAAGATTTTCGGAAAGGGAACAACAACACGTTTAAGACCATCTTATTTCCCATTTACAGAGCCATCTGTTGAGGTTGACGTAAGCTGTTTCCAGTGTGGTGGAAAAGGCTGTAAACTCTGCAAGGGAACAGGATGGATTGAAGTACTTGGTGCAGGTGTTGTAAATAAGAACGTACTTGAGGGATGTGATATAGACACTGATGAATACAGCGGTTTTGCTTTTGGAATTGGTGTTGAAAGAATTGCAATGCTTAAATATGGAATTAACAATATTAAATTACTGTTTGAATCAGATTTAAGAGTACTTAAACAGATAGATGATTAGAATTAATTTTAAGGAGGCTTATTATGTTAGCACCACTTAGTTGGTTAAAAGAATATGTAGATATAGATGTTACACCAAAGGAATTAGAAGAGAAGCTTTTTTCATGCGGATTTGAAGTAGAAGAATTAATAGAAGTAGGAAAAGATATTACAAATGTAGTAGTTGGTCTTGTTGAGGAATGTGAACCAATTCCTGATACTCATTTAAGTTTATGTCAGGTAAATGCAGGAACACATGGAACTTTCCAGATTTGCTGTGGAGCAGATAACGTAAAAAAAGGTGGAAAATATCCATTAGCACTTATGGGAGCAACAGTATATGCAACAGCCAAGGATCATAAGACAATTGAAGGAATTATGGAGATTAAGGCTGGAAAATTAAGAGGTTATGATTCATATGGAATGCTCTGTTCAGGAACAGAGCTTGGATTAAATGATGATTTATATCCAGGAGCAGGATACAATGGACTTTTGGTTCTTCCTGAAGATGCAGAGGTTGGTGCGGATGTAAAGCCAATTCTTGGAATGGATGACTGGATTTTTGATATTGCAATCACTGCAAACAGACCAGACTGCCAGAGCATTTATGGAATGGCAAGAGAAGTTGCCGCTGTTTTAGGAAAAGAGTGCAAGCCATTGGATTTAAGCTATACTAAGACAGATGTTAAGAAGGATAATTTCTCTGTAAATGTAGATGCACAGGATATTTGTCAGAGATATATTTCACACTATGTATATGATGTTCAAATCAAAGAATCTCCAGCATGGATGAGAAAGAGACTGGCATTAGTTGGTATTGCATCAATTTCAAATATCGTAGATATTACAAATTACATTTTAAAAGAGCTTGGACAGCCAATGCATGCTTTTGATTATAATTATCTTGAGGGAGAGAAAATTAATGTAAGACGTGCTAACGATGGTGAGAAGATTGTGACATTAGATGAGAAAGAATTTGAATTAAATTCATCTAATCTTGTAATCTGTGACGGAGTAAAACCAGTTGCATTAGCCGGTATTATGGGCGGATTAAATTCAGAGATTAAAGACGATACTACAGAAGTAATGTTTGAATCTGCAAAATTTGCCAGAGATAATATTAGGAAGAGCTCAAGAGCATTAGGACAGTCTTCAGATTCAAGTGCATTATATTCAAAAGGTGTATATGAATATACAACTGTTCTTGCCATGGAAAGAGCACTTCATTTAATTGATGAATTAGGATGTGGTAAGGTTTCAGGTACACATATTGAAGTTAACACAGGAAACTCTATTGAACCAAAAGAGATGAAAGTAAGTGTTAACAGAGTAAACGGAGTACTTGGAATTAAAGTTCCGGATGAAGATATTTTAAGAATTTTAACAAGTTTAAATTTCGAACCAAAGATTGATGGTGATGAACTTACAATTCAGGTACCGGCATACAGAGAAGATATGGATTCATATCCAGATGTTGCAGAGGAAGTTATTCGTATGTATGGATATGACCACATTACTCCAACATTTATGCCAACTGCTGAAGTAACATTAGGTGGTCTTAATACACGCCAAAAAACAGAATTAAAACTTAAAAGAGCGCTTTGTGCAGCAGGAGCTTATGAAGCGATTCATTATTCTTTCTTCTCGCCAGCAGATTTTGATTTATTAAGATTACCTGAAGATGCAAAAGAAAGAAAAGCAATCAGCATTATGAATCCTATTACTGTTGACCTTTCATTAATGAGAACTACATTGGCATCAGAGATGCTTCATGCTATATCTCGAAATCAGAAGAGAGGCAATTTAGAGGGAAGATTATTTGAGCTTGGTAGTATTTTTATTCCAAAGGAATTACCATTAACAGATTACCCAGATGAAAGATCTACTCTTTGTGTAGGTGTTTTTGGTGAGAATGAGTCATTCTTCACATTAAAAGGATTTGCTGAGACAGTTGCTGATGCATTATGTTTATCATTTACATATGCACCATCTAAGAAGACATTCCTTCATCCATATCAGACAGCTGCAATTTACTGCAACGGTGAAGAAGTTGGATATTTAGGAAAAGTAGCATACGAGATTCAAAAGGATCTTGATATGAGATATAGTGCATATATTATGGAAATTGATTTAGAGGCTTTATCAAAGTGGTACGGAAAATATGTTGAATTTATTCCATTACCAAAATACGCAGATGAAAAGAGAGATTTTGCATTTGTAATGGATAAAGATATCACATGTGCCCAGGTTGAGGATGTAATCAAAGAATCATGTGAATATGTTACTGAAATTAAATTATTCGACGTATATGAAGGAACACAGCTTCCTAAGGATAAGAAGAGTATGGCATTTTCAGTTACATTTACACCTAAGGATGAAGAATTAAAGAGCAAAAAGGTTGATTCATTCGTTGAGAATATTCTTAGCAACTTAAATGGAAAATATGGTATTTCACTTCGTGCATAGCAAAAAAGATTGAAAAGTTGCAATATATTTTTAAAATGAATAGATTAATGCATAGTAAAGGATAAAAGATGGATGTAAAAGATTTTGATTACTATTTACCTGAAGAATTAATAGCTCAGGATCCACTTGAAGATCGTTCGAGTTCAAGACTTATGGTTCTTGATAAAAAGACAGGTGAAGTAGAACATAAAGTATTTAAGGATATAATTGATTATCTTATGCCAGGAGACTGTATTGTTCTTAATAATACCAAGGTAATTCCTGCAAGACTTTATGGTGCTAAAGAAGGAACAAATGCAAAAATTGAAGTTCTTTTGCTTAAAAGAAAAGAAAATGACATTTGGGAAACTCTTGTTAAGCCTGGAAAAAAGGCGAAACCTGGAACAAGGATAATTTTCGGCGATGGAATTCTTGTTGGAGAAGTTGTTGATATAGTAGAAGAAGGTAATAGATTAATAAAATTCTATTATGACGGTATTTTTGAAGAAATACTTGACCAGCTTGGACAGATGCCGCTACCACCATATATTACCCATGAATTGAAAGATAAAAACAGATATCAGACAGTTTATGCAAAATATGATGGTTCTGCGGCAGCGCCTACTGCCGGATTACATTTTACAAAGGAATTGTTGGATAAGGTCAAAGAAAAGGGCGTAGATATTGCGGAAGTAACTTTGCATGTAGGATTAGGTACATTTAGACCTGTTAAGGTAGAAAACGTACTTGACCATCACATGCATTCAGAATTCTATATGGTGTCACAGGAAGCTGCGGATAAGATTAATCTTGCAAAGAAGAATGGACATCGCATTATTTCGGTTGGTACTACAAGTACAAGAACATTAGAGTCTGCTGCGGATGAAAATGGTTATCTTAAGGAGACTAGCGGATGGACAGATATTTTCATTTATCCGGGATACAAATTTAAAGTTATTGACGGATTAATTACTAACTTCCATTTGCCACAATCTACATTGGTTATGTTGGTTTCAGCACTTGCAGGCAGAGAAAATGTGCTTAATGCATATGAAGAAGCTGTAAAAGAAAAGTATAGATTCTTTTCTTTTGGAGACGCTATGTACATCAAGGCTGATTAATTAGTACTTGTAATATTTTTGATTTTATAATAATATAATTCTAAATGTTACTATTAGTTTGAGTTTTAACAATAGGAGAGAACAATGGAAGAAAAGAGAAAACATAAAAGATTAGACCTTGATGTTTCAGTGCAATTAGAGAGACTGGACGAAGAAGGTGTTACAACTCTTAAGTACGTACATGTAGATGTTACGGACATTTCAAGAAGTGGAATTGGATTCTCATCTGCACAGAGATTAGAGACAGGAACTTACTACGATACTAAGGTTCAGATTTGGACAAAAGAAGTAGTAGATGCTGTTATTGAAATTGTAAGAAGAAATGAAACGGAGAATGGATATCAGTACGGAGCAACATTTATCGGAATGACAGATACAGATGCTCTTAAGATTGATATTTATCAGATTTTTAATGATTTATAAAATGAACACAGTTAAACATCCTCATCCAATTGAGGTTAGCGTGCCTGGTTCAAAGAGTATAACAAACAGAGCCCTTTTAATAGCTGCTTTGTCCTCTGGACAAAGCGTGTTAAAAGGGGTTCTTTTTAGTGATGACTCAAGACATTTTATTCAGGCACTGATTGACTTAGGTTTTGATGTTGATGTTAACGAAGAAGATTGTATTGTGTCCATAGTAGGATGCGGTGGACGAATTCCTTGTATGGGAAGAAAAATAAATGAAAAATACGATGCCATTGTAGATGTTGGGAGTGCAGGAACAGCAGCAAGATTTTTGGCAGCATTTTTAGGATTGTCAAAGGGTAGATATAAGATGGTATCATCCGAGCAGATGAAGAAGCGTCCAATGAAAGAATTGCTTATTGCCTTGGAAGAATTAGGTGCAAGCATAGAATATGAAGAAGAGCCATATCATTTTCCATTCATAATTGGAAATGATAATATAACCAAAAGTAAAGTAACCATTGATGTTGATAAGAGCAGTCAGTTTTTGAGTGCTTTCTTGATTACTTCAGTTCTTTTTGAAGAAGATTTGGAGATTAATGTGGCGGGTAGTCATGGAATGGCATATGTTAACATGACTATTGCTATGATGGAACAGTTCGGAGTAAAAGTTAACCGAAAATCAGAAGTGGGTAACAAATATGAAATTGCTTCATCTTCAAGTTATGAGCCAAGAGAATATGATATTGAGCCTGATTTATCAGCGGCTTGTTATTTTTATGGTATGAGTCCGCTTTTGAATGTAAGTTCAAAAGTATATGGTGTACATTTTGATTCGTTGCAAGGCGATATCAGATTTATAAACGTGTTAGAAGGCATGGGATGTAGTGCAAAAGAGGAAAAAGACGGAATAGTTGTATATCCTCCGGCAGACGGAGTTATTTCAGGTGGGAAATGGGATTTGTCAACCTTTTCTGACCAAACGTTAACATTGGCTGCGATTGCCCCATTTGCTAATTCTGCGGTAGAAATTACAGGAGTGGAACATATAAGATATCAGGAATGTGACAGAATAGAGGCTATAGTTGACAATTTATCAAAACTCGGCATAGATTGTTCTGAAGCTAATGGCACTATAACAATTAACCCAGGTGAGATAAAACCTGGAGAAATTGAAACCTATGATGATCACAGAGTTGCAATGTCATTTTCGTTAATTGGATTGGTGAGTGAAGGGATAGTTATATTAAATCCTATGTGTTGCAGAAAAACTTTCGAGAATTATTTTACCGTATTGGAAAATAGTGTATATTAATATATTTATTTAAACATCAATTTAATAGTTATCGAAAAATAAATTTGGTTAACAAAAAAGAAACTAGCTATTTAAGCTGGTTTCTTTTTGTTAACCATTATTTATCTACGGTAAACAATATAATTACGTTCCTCTAAAACAGTAACAGCAGTGTTTAAAGAATCTAAATCATATAATTCGATTCGTAGAACTCCTTCTTCAAATTCTCTGTTGTTAATGATTCCGATATTTTTAATGCTGATGCCTTTAAATGCCAGTATATTGGCAATAATTGCAATTCCGCCAGTTTCATCCTTTAAATCAATAAAGATTTCATAATAATCATCTTTGTGCTTTTTGGCTGGGATTGTGAGAGAATCTCTGTAATCCTTTGCTTCCTGAAAGAAAGATAATAACTTTTCTTTGTCAGAATCCTGAATATATTTCTTGAGTTCGGAAAAAGTATCTATATACATATCCATTAATTTTAACAACTGTTCTTTGTTGGAAAAACAGATATTTTGCCACATAACAGGAGATGAGGCTGCGATTCTGGACATGTCCCTGAATCCTCCAGCAGCTATGGTTTTCATGGTTTCTTTATTGTCATCCACTTTTTTAACAAGGTTAACTAAAGAAAATGATATCATATGTGGCAGGTGGCTTATGGCTGCAGTTGCATAATCATGGGCTTCATAGTCCAAAATCAATGGAATTGAGCCAAGTGATATAACAAAATTTCTAAATGCTTCAACTTCTGTTTCTTTAGTATACTGTGTTGGAGTAATTATATAATATGCATTTTCAAGAAGGTATTCATCAGAATTTGTTATACCTGTTTTCTCGGAACCCGTCATAGGATGTCCGCCGATAAAATTCTTTTCCAAACCAAGTCTGATAACTTCGTTATGTATTTCTGTTTTGGTGCTTCCAACATCAGTAATGACGCAGTCGCTTTTGATTATATCTTTTAATTCATTTAAATATTCAATGTTTTTTTGAACAGGGGCACATAAAAAAATGATGTCACAGTTAGAAAATTTATCTAAAGCCAGTTTTGAATTATTTTCAATTAACCCCATGGAGTATGCTTCTTTTATTGTTTCTTCATGTCCGGCAGTAGCAAATATTTTTGCATCCGGATTCAGAGCTTTTATTTTACGGGCTATTGAGCCCCCGATTAATCCTAGACCTATAAATCCTATTTCGTTAAATTTCATAATTTCCTCCTTGTTGCGTACGTATTTATTTTACTATATTTTAGGGTTTCGTCAATGCATTAGCTTTATATAAAAAAATTTAATTAATTAAAAAATATTTGTGGTAAAATTGCATAAATCAGTTGTAATTCAATTGAATAATTAGTACAATATATACATGATAGAAAAATAAATTGGAGGGTTATACTATGAATGTTTACACAACTGATAAGATTAGAAACGTTGTCCTTTTAGGACATGGGGGATGTGGAAAAACATCACTCGTTGAGGCTATGGCATATTTGTCAGGAATCACATCCAGAATGGGAACTGTTGAAGATGGTAATATGATTAGTGACTATGACAAGGAGGAGGTTAAACGTCAGTTTTCTATTCATACATCCATGGTCCCTATAATCTGGGACAATGTAAAGGTGAATTTTTTAGATACACCGGGGTATTTTGATTTTGTTGGAGAAGTTGAAGAGGCAGTTTCAGTTGCTGATGCTGCGATAATTATTATTTCCGGAAAGGCTGGAATTGAAACTGGTACTAAAAGAGCGTGGGAGATATGTGAAAAATATAAATTACCTAGAATGATTTTTGTAACTGATATGGATATTGATAATGCAAGTTACAGACAGGTAGTAGAAGATTTACAGGAATTATATGGCAAGAAAATTGCGCCATTCCATCTTCCAATCAGAGAGAATGGTGAGTTTGTAGGTTATGTCAATGTTGTTCAGCAAAAAGCAAAGAGATGGACAGATAAAGGAACAGTAGAGAAATTTGAAGTCCCTGAATATTCAAAAAACAATCTTGAAATCTGCAGGGAAGCTTTACTTGAAGCCGTTGCAGAAACAAGTGAAGAATTTATGGACAGATTTTTCAATGGTGAGGAATTCTCAGAGGATGAGATTCGTCAGGCTTTACGAGTAAATGTAATTGATGGAAGTATTGTTCCGGTTCTTATGGGTTCAAATATTATGGATCGTGGAATGTATACTTTATTATCAGATGTAATTAAGTATTTTCCAAGTCCGGACAAAAGAGAGTGTGTTGGTATCGAAACCAAGACTAATGAAGTATTTCCTGCAAATTATGATTTTTCAAAGGCGAAATCTGCATATGTTTTTAAAACAATCGTAGATCCATATATCGGAAAATATTCTCTTATCAAGGTTAATTCCGGTGTAATAAAATCAGATGATGTTCTATATAATTTCCATAAGGATTTTGAAGAAAAAATTGGCCATTTATACGTTTTAAGGGGCAATAAAGCTGAAGAGGTAAGTGAGTTACATGCTGGAGATATCGGTGCTTTGGCTAAATTACAGAAAACTCAGACAACAGATTCATTATCAACTAAAGCAAAACCAATTACATACATAAGAACAAATATTTCAAAACCATATGTTTCAATGCGTTATAAAGCTAAGAATAAAGGTGATGAAGACAAAATTTCCCAGGCATTACAGAAAATTCTAGCAGAAGATTTGACTCTTAAGCATGTAAATGATAGCGAAAATGGGCAGACTTTATTATATGGAATGGGTGATCAGCATTTAGAGATTGTAGCCAGCATACTTTTAGATAAATATAAAGTAGATATAGAATTGATGAGACCAAAGGTTGCTTTCAGGGAAACTATCAGAAAGAAAGCCGATGTTGAATATAAATATAAGAAACAGTCAGGTGGTCATGGTCAGTACGGACATGTAAAAATGACTTTTGAACCTTCTGGGAATCTGGATGTTCCTTATACATTCGAACAGTGTGTAGTTGGTGGAGCTGTTCCAAAGAATTATTTCCCTGCAGTTGAAAAAGGAATTGCTGAGGGCGTGAAAAAAGGTCCTATGGCAGCCTATCCGGTTATCGGAATTAAAGCGGTATTATATGATGGCTCATATCATTCAGTTGATTCGTCAGAGATGGCATTTAAGGTAGCTGCTAAATCTGCATTTAAGAAAGGCTTTATGGAGGCATCTCCTGTTTTATTAGAGCCAATAGCTAATCTTAAGGTCGTTATTCCAGAAGAATATACTGGAGATATTATGGGAGATTTAAATAAACGAAGAGGAAGAGTTATGGGAATGAATCCGGTTGGTAATGGATATCAGGAAATTGTTGCAGATATTCCTTATCTTGAACTCTATGGTTACAATACACAGTTAAGATCCATTACAAGTGGTAGTGGTACATTCTCATATGAATTTTCACGATATGAACAGGCTCCGGACGAAATAGCATCCAGGGAAATTGAAGAGAGGGCTAATAAACTTGTTGAGGTTGAAGAGTAGTACTGGAAAAGTATTAATTACAATTATTTTGTGCATATCAGTTTTATGTAATACGAATGTGCAATTGTTGTATGCAGAATCGGTCGAGGTGGGATGTACCACCTCGATTCCGAGACTGTCATTTTATAAAATGTATAATGAATATTCGAAAAAAACAAAGGGATCATATATTTATTATGGATTAAATGGTGGGGTAAATAGCAGGTATAATCCAGAATATATCCAAAGTTCTATTAATTATTTATATTCTCCACATAAATATGGATATAATTTCATGGGATGGTATCTGGATCCTGACTTTGAACAGAAGGTTTATTCTGTTGATGTTAAGCCGGGAAAGGGAATCGCATTATATGCAAGGTGGAGTAGAAAAATTAATAATGAATTTAATGTAGAAAATTATGAATATTTATCAGCCAAGTCAGGAATGAAAGATGTAATTCTTTTAAAGGATTGTGATTACAGTTTTTGTGAAGATGTAGACATTCCGGGAATGCCAACGACTAAGGAAGATGATTTTTTTAATAAATATATATTTAGCGAGGCACAATGTCCACAGGGATTGTGTTTTACGGAGGATTTTATTCTTGTCACTTCGTACTCGGATGAAAGCGGATGTTTGGGTGAACTTATGGTTTTTGATAAAAAAAGCGGAAATTATCTGATAACATTGGGAATGGATCCAGAAAGCCATCTTGGAGGAATTGCTTACGATGGAGAAAATGTATGGGTATGTAATTCAAAAAAACTTACGATAGAAAGGATATCCTATGATTTTATAAAATTATTGGCGGAGGAAAATCCTGGAGAGGTGATTGACGCAACAAGTGTTGTTGATGCATATGATGTAGCTAATACGCCATCCTGTATCACATTTTACGGAGGAAGATTGTGGATAGCATCCTATAATGATGTCTTTGAATCAAAAATAAAGGCATATAATTACAATGTAAAAGAAGACAGGTTAGAGGCGTTAAGTGAATATAATATTCCTGCCAGAGTTCAGGGTGTGGCATTTGATGATGACGGTGAGGTATATCTTAGCACATCCTTGGGAAGAAAAAATTCATCTTATCTGAAGATATATGACTCGATAGTAGAAATGTCTTCTCGTCCGAATGAGCCACAAAAAACAGTTGAATTGTTGCCTGGTTCGGAAGAGATTGACATTTTAGATAATTCTTTGTATGTAGTATTTGAATCTGCAGGTCAAAGATATCTGGAGGGGACTGACGGTAAGGGCGTAAGTAGCTCTCCAATAGATAAGATATTGCAGGTTGATATAGAATCAATTAAATAATTTTACTATTTTTTGAATCTGTTCCTTTTCTTTGAGGGACAGATTCTTTGTTAATTCGTGAATTAATTCATCTCGTTCTTCTTTTGTAAAACTTATATTTTCGTCTTTGGCCTTTTTAAGATAACTATTAAGGAAGATTACAGCATCCTTAATATCAGTTGGTTTTTGTGTGTTAGAAAAGTTTTTAATAAATTCTTTTTTGTTATTATCCATATAAACTCCTGTCTATGCTAATGAATCATAATTACCCATAACACTTAAAATATTTACTAAAGTATCAATAGTTTCCTGCTCTTTAGGAGAACAGAATTTTTTGATATCGGATAGCATCTTTATTCTTTTATCCTGGGTAAAGGACATGCCAGATGCTTTAAGAGATTTTGCATTATTTTCAATGTAATTGATTGAATTTTTCAATTGTAAGTACTGAATTATAAATGTAATTTGTCTTTGGTTTGATGGCGGAAGGTAAGGCATCATTGTTTTAAGCATTTGTAATTCTTTAGATTGAATGTTTTCATCATATTCTGTTAATTGATTGATTTCGTCCATATTATTCCTCATTTCATATTTTTCATGTTCTAATATATGTTACGGACACACATTTTATTACTTATGGAATAAAATATATAAAAAGCCTGTGATTTATCATGAAAAAAAGAAGATTGATTATAGATGGAAAAGATGTGTATACGATTGATGAGGAGTGTGAAAAGGAAAAATTAAAGAAGGAAAACAGTTACCAGAATAAGAATAAAAATAAAAAGAATCCTGTAACTAAAAATACAAGGTGGAAATAATATCCACCTTGTATTTGCATTCAAAGAATTAGCAGAAACTATTTCCACCGCATCCGCCACAGCATAAAAGCAATAAAATAATCCAGATACAATTATTGTTGTCACCACAACTGCTATTGCCAATAAATCCACTGTTTCCATTGCAGCAGCACAAAAGAAGAATAATCCAAATAATTGAACTGCATCCTCCATCGTTACCACATCCACAATTTGTTGCTGCTAAATCACTCATAAGTGACCTCCATTATTTTTTTGATACATTAAAATATATGTGATAAATCAAAAATAATTACAAAAATATTGACATTATTTTTCAATTGGAATAAACTGTGGAATGTGATAGTTGTTTTATGAGATAATGTATAAATTTTCAAAGAAACTATGTATTGATTAAAGCCTACTTCAAGGAGACTTGATGAATATTTATATAAGGAGATATGATAATGGAAAAGATTAAGATGACCACACCATTAGTAGAGATGGATGGAGACGAGATGACACGAATTCTTTGGAAGATGATTAAAGATGAGTTGTTAGAGCCATTCATTGATTTAAAGACAGAATATTATGATTTGGGATTAGAAGAAAGAAATAGAACTAACGATCAGGTAACAGTAGATTCAGCAAATGCAACTAAAAAATACGGAGTTGCTGTTAAGTGTGCTACAATCACACCTAATGCTGCAAGAATGACAGAGTATGATCTTAAAGAAATGTGGAAGAGTCCTAACGGAACAATTCGTGCAATGTTAGATGGTACTGTATTCAGAGCTCCTATCGTTGTAAAGGGAATTGAGCCAAATGTTAAGACATGGGCAAAGCCAATCACAATTGCAAGACATGCATATGGTGATGTATATAAGGCAACTGAGATGAAGATTCCAGGAGCTGGTAAAGCTGAGTTAGTATATACTGCAGAAGATGGAACTGAAACAAGAGAACTCATCCATAACTTCACAGGTGCAGGTGTAATTCAGGGACAGCATAACCTTGATGATTCAATCGAAAGTTTTGCTCACAGCTGCTTTAAATATGCATTAGATACAAAGCAGGATTTATGGTTTGCTACTAAGGATACTATTTCAAAGAAATATGATCATACATTTAAGGATGTATTCCAGGAGATTTTTGATGCTGAATACAAAGAGAAATTCGAAGAGGCAGGAATCACATATTTCTACACACTTATTGATGATGCAGTAGCTCGTGTTATGAAATCAGAAGGTGGATTTATCTGGGCATGTAAGAACTATGATGGAGATGTTATGAGTGATATGATTAGTTCTGCATTCGGTTCACTTGCCATGATGACATCAGTTCTTGTTTCACCACAGGGATATTATGAATATGAAGCTGCTCATGGAACAGTACAAAGACATTACTACAAGCACCTTAAAGGCGAAGAGACATCAACAAACTCAGTTGCAACAATCTTTGCATGGACAGGCGCTCTTAGAAAAAGAGGAGAACTTGATTCTTTACCAGAACTTTCTGAATTTGCTGATAAGCTTGAGAAAGCATGTCTTTCAACAATTGAATCAGGTATGATGACAAAGGATCTTGCACTTATTACTACAATTGAGAACCCAACAGTATTAAATAGTGAAGATTTTATTAAGGCTATTCGTAAAAATCTTGAGGCAACTCTTTAATTAGAATAATTTTTAAAGAGAACCCTTGTGCTGATTATATTTTTTGAATGTTAAAGTTTTCACACATTGACACATTCGCTTTAAAAAATTATAATTAGCCTAGGGTTTTCTTTATTTATTGAAAACTAAATTAGGGAGGAAATGGACGTGCAAAAAGAAATATCACAAGCAGTGATACGTCGTATGCCAAGATATTACAGATATTTAGGAGAATTACTTGATGAAGGTGTTGAACGAATTTCATCCAACGAATTAAGTCATAGAATGAAAGTTACAGCTTCACAGATAAGACAGGATTTAAATAACTTTGGAGGTTTTGGCCAGCAGGGTTATGGATATAATGTTAAATATTTGTACGATGAAATAGGTAAAATTCTTGGTTTAGACAAAACACATAATATAATAGTGCTCGGGGCCGGAAATTTAGGTCAGGCATTAGCTAATTATTCAAAATTTGATAAGTTAGGTTTTATTATAACAGCATTGTTTGATGTAAATCCTGAATTGATTGGTACAACAGTAAGAGGTAAACCTGTATATATGATTGATGAACTGGATGATTATTGTAAAAATCATAAAGTAGACATCGCAGCCTTAACAATGCCAAAGTCAAAGGCAGAAAATGAAGCACAACATTTAGTTGAGCTGGGTGTAAAAGCTATTTGGAATTTTGCTCATGTTGATTTGGAGATAGAAGATAAGAGTGTTGTGGTTGAGAGTGTTCATTTGTCAGACAGTCTTATGCAATTAAGCTATAATATTGTTAAAAATTCATAGTATATATGTAGAGGTTTTGTTATGAAGACAATAGTAACAGGAAAGCAGATGAAGTATTTGGATGAAAATACGAGCGGGTATTTTCATGTTCCTGAAATTGTTTTAATGGAGCAGGCAGCTAACTCATTCGTGGAAGAATTATTCAAACTTAATTTAAATTTGGATAAGGTTCTTGTTGTGTCAGGTAATGGCAATAATGGAGCAGATGGAATTGCAATTGCCAGATTATTAAATCAAAAAGGGATAAATGCTTCGCTTTGCCTTTTGTCAGGCAAAGAAGGGACAGCTTCATATGAATTACAAAAGAAAATATATTGTAAATACAATTTTAAATTATTAGATATAAACAGTGTTGAAGATGAGTATGATATAATAATTGATGCCATTTTTGGAATTGGATTATCAAGAGATATAACAGGTGAATATAATAAGAATATCGGAAAACTTAATACGCTAAGCGGAACAAAAATTTCTGTGGATATAGCCTCAGGAATATCGGCTGATGACGGGAAAGTTATGGGGATTGCATTCAAAGCTGATTATACCCTGACATTTTCCTTTGGTAAGCTGGGACATTTATTGTATCCCGGAAGTGAATATTCAGGTTGTGTAAGGGTTTGCAAGACCGGAATAGACGAAAGAAGCTGGCTGGATGAAAGGGCAGATATTTTTGCATGTGAGAAAAAAGATTTGGATTTACTTCCAAAAAGAAATGCACATTCAAACAAGGGAAGTTATGGCAGACTGCTTGTAATTGCAGGCTCAAAAAATATGGCAGGAGCAGCCGTCATGGCGGCAAAAGCTGCATATAAGTCAGGTGCAGGCCTTGTAAAAATATATACTGATGAGAGTAACAGAATACCTGTATTGTCACAGCTTCCAGAGGCAATTTTATCAATTTATACAGATTTTGATAGTGAACAATTGCGAAAGGAACTGCAATGGGCGGATGGAATTGTTATAGGACCGGGGATTGGAACATCACCAGTTGCAAAAGATATACTTGAATATGTTATTTCAAATACCAATGTTCCATTAGTTATAGATGCAGATGGAATAAATATTTTATCAGATAATAAATATTTAATTGAAAAGCTAGGAGCAAATACGGTTATTACGCCTCATTTGGGAGAGATGAGCCGTCTTATTAATAAGCCTGTAAAATACATTCAGGAGAATATTTTTGATGTTGCAATTGAAAATTCAAAAAAATATAATACAATTTGTGTATTAAAAGATTTTAGAACAATAGTTGCTTGTCCGGATGGTGAAGCATATATAAATCTTTCAGGAAATAATGGCATGGCTACAGCCGGTAGCGGAGATGTTCTGGCTGGAATAATTGGTTCACTGATTGTTCAAGGGGCAACATGTAAGAATGCTGGTGTATTAGGAGTTTATGTGCATGGATGTGCCGGTGATGAGATGGTGAAGATTACAGGAACAAGAGGAATGACAGCAGGTAATATAATCGAAGGATTAAATTTAGTATGGAATCAGGTGGAAAAATGTTAGCAAGCAGAGTGCATGCAGATATAGATTTAGGCGCAATCAGACATAATTTAGAGGCTATGCATGATAATTTAAAGCCTACAACAAAAATGATTGCAGTTGTTAAGACAAATGCGTATGGTCATGGAGCTGTAGAAGTGTCCAAAGCCATAGATGATTATCCATTTTTGTGGGGATATGCAGTTGCAACTGTAGAAGAAGGGATAGAACTCAAAGAGGCAGGTAGAAAAAAGAATGTTATTGTTTTGGGAATGGTATTTCCAGAGCAGTACGAAGAGATTGTTGATTATGAAATAAGACCTGCAATTTGTGATTTAGATACAGCGAAGGAATTATCTAAGATAGCTGTAAAAAAGAATAAAATTTGTAATATACATATAAAAATAGATACAGGAATGGGCAGAATTGGATTTCAGGTAAATAAGGAGAGTGCGAAAATCATAGCACAAATTTCCAAATTACCGAATATATATATAGAAGGAATGTTTTCTCATTTTGCAAGAGCAGATGAGAAGGATAAAAAATATGCATATAATCAAATGGGATTATATAATAAGATGGTAGAATATCTTAATGAATTATCTGTTGATATACCTGTTAAACATATTTCAAACAGCGCAGGAATAGTTGAAATTCCTGATGCTAATTACGATTTGGTAAGGGCGGGAATAACTCTTTATGGTTTATGGCCTTCAGATGAAGTGGATAGAAATATTATAAAGTTAGAACCGGTTATGTCGATAAAGAGTACAGTAGCATATGTTAAGGAATTAGATGAAGGCAGTCCGATAAGTTATGGCGGTACATATGTAACCAGTGCCAGAAGAAAGATTGCAACAATACCTGTAGGATATGGTGATGGATATTGCAGAGGTCTGTCTAATAAGGGATATGTACTTATTCGTGGACAAAAAGCACCAATATGCGGAAGAATATGTATGGATCAGTTTATGGTAGACGTAACTGAAATAGATGGTGTATCTAAGGGAGATGAGGTAACTTTGTTAGGAAAAGACAAAGATTTAGAAATCACAATGGAAGATTTAGGTGATATGTCCGGCAGATTTAATTATGAATTTGCATGTCTTATAACATCTCGTGTACCAAGATACTATCACGATTAAAATAACCATATTTTTTGTATACACTCGATAAATTTGGGAATACTACATGTATAACAATTTATGGAGTGGTGAATATGTTAATTCAAAGAGGTGACATTTACTATGCAGATTTGCGGCCGGTAGTTGGTTCAGAACAAGGTGGCGTACGACCGGTTTTGATTATTCAGAATGATATAGGAAACAGACACAGTCCAACTGTGATTTGTGCAGCAATAACATCACAAATGCATAAGGCAAAACTGCCTACTCATGTAGAGCTAAATTGCAATGAATACGATTTGGCAAAAGATTCAGTTGTGTTATTAGAACAGTTGCGCACAATAGATAAGAAACGGTTGAAGGATAAAGTCTGTCATCTTGATAATCAGATTTTAATGAAAATAGATAAAGCGTTAGAGATTAGTCTGGAATTATATACATAATAATTTCATGCTTATAAATAAAAAAACAAAGGAGAGTAAATATGGACGATGGCGCGAATCCCAATATTTTAATTGCATTTTTAACAGGAGCGATAATCATATTACTGATTTTACTGGTATATATGATTTATGTGTGTAAAAAAAATTCAGTTTTGAGTTTTAAAGGTGTTATTAATGGAGATTTGAATCACAGTAACGAAGATGTAACAGAAGAAGAAATTATATCAATGGTCAAAGAGGGCCATGAGAAAGGAACAATTTTAGCTTCAGAGGTAGAAATGATTCATAATATCTTTGAATTTGATGACAAAGAGGCAAAGGATATTATGACACACCGTAAAAATATTATCGGTTTAGATGGAGAGATGTCATATATAGATGCTGTATCTGTTATGATAGAAGCAGAGCGTTCAAGATATCCGGTTTATCTAAATGATTTGGATCATATTATAGGTGTGTTACATATTAAGGATGCATTTTCATTTATGCAAAAAAATGAGATGTACAGAACTGCAATAAAAGATGTTAAGGGACTTGTCAAAGATGTAGAATTTGTTCCTGAAACACTGAACATTAATACATTATTTAAGAAAATGCAAGATAAGAAGAACCATTTGGTTATGGTTGTAGACGAGTATGGGCAGATTAGCGGATTGGTGGCTTTAGAAGATGTATTGGAAGAAATTGTAGGTAACATAGAAGATGAACATGATAATGAGTCGGAACTTATAAAAATTAATAACGACGGAAGCTATGTAATGGATGGAATTACTGAATTTAATGAAGTGATTAAAGTATTGAAATTACCAATCGAGGAAAATACGTTTGAGACACTTAACGGTTTTTTAGTTTCCTTAATGGAGAAAATACCGGCTGATGGGGAAAAGGTTGCATTGGATGCCTATGGATACAAATTTTCTGTTTTATCTACAGATAATACGATGATTAATCAGGTGAAAGTTACGAAAATAGATGGCGAGGAAGACAACTAAATCGTGAGCGCTTGCACCAATGATAAAATCGTGATAAAATGATTATAAATTTTTACAAAAATTAGAAAAGAGGAAGAATAATTATGTCAGGACATTCTAAATTTGCTAACATTAAGCATAAGAAAGAAAAGAATGATGCGGCTAAGGGTAAAATCTTTACTATGATTGGTCGAGAAATCGCAGTTGCAGTTAAGGATGGAGGACCGGATCCTGCTAATAATTTTAAATTGGCTCAGGTTATTGCCAAGGCAAAAGCCAACAATATGCCAAATGATACTATAGAGCGTGGTATTAAGAAAGCAGCAGGAGATGCTGGTAATGTAAATTATGAAACAGCTACATATGAAGGATATGGACCTTCAGGTACAGCTATTATTGTTAAGTGTTTAACAGATAATAAGAATCGTACAGCTGCTAACGTTAGAAATGCGTTTACAAAGGGACAGGGAAGTATTGGAACACAGGGTTGTGTTTCATACATGTTCGATGAAAAAGGACAGATTATCATTGATAAAGATGAAGTTGAGATGGAGTCAGATGATTTGATGATGCTTGCGCTTGATGCAGGAGCAGAAGATTTTGCAGAGGAAGAGGACAGCTATGAGATTACAACAACACCTGCAGATTTTGAGCAAGTCAGAAAAGCTCTTGAAGATGAGAATATCAGCATGGTATCAGCAGAAGTAAGTATGATACCACAGACTTATGTTTCACTTACAGAAGATGCTGATATTACAAACATCAATCGTATTTTAGATTTATTAGACGATGATGATGATGTACAGGAAGTATATCACAACTGGGAAGAATAGAATTTAGAGATTTATTATTGGAGGGCGTTATGAGAAAGATTCTTTTTGTTGCATCAGAGTGTGTGCCATTTATTAAAACAGGAGGACTTGCAGATGTATGTGGAGCTTTGCCAAAAGAATTTGATAAAGCTAACTGGGATGTAAGAGTTGTTATTCCAAATTATACATGCATACCTGAGAAGTATAGAAATCAATTTGAATATGTTACTCATTTTTATATGAGTGCAGGAAATTATATTCAGAATAAATATGTAGGAGTTTTAAAATACAAACTCGATGGTATTACATATTATTTTATAGACAATAAAGAATACTTTACATGTTTCAGCCCATACGGAGATATCCGTTTTGATATTGAGAAATTTGTTTATTTCGATAAGGCGGTATTGTCAATGTTACCACTTATCGATTTTAGACCAGACATTATTCACTGTCACGATTGGGAGACCGGTCTTGTGCCAGTATATTTGAAAAACGAATTTTCAGCAAATTCATTTTTCTGGGGTATAAAGTCCATAATGACTATTCATAACTTAAAATTCCAGGGAATATGGGATGTTAAGACAATGCGTGGACTTACAGGTTTTTCACTAGGATTATTTACTCCGGATAAGCTAGAGTTCAATAAAGATGCGAACATGCTTAAGGGCGGACTTGTATATGCAGATTATATTACAACTGTAAGTGATACTTATGCAAATGAGATACAGACTGATTATTATGGAGAGGGACTAAATGGTTTACTTTCTGCAAGACATTTCGATATGCAGGGTATTGTAAATGGAATTGATTATTCAGTTTATAATCCGGATACAGATGATAAAATTTATTCACATTATAATTCAGATAATTTCAGACAGAAAAAATGTATCAATAAGACAAGATTGCAAGAAGAATTAGGACTTGCGGTTGATAAGAAGAAATACATGATTGGACTTATTTCCCGTTTGACAGATCAAAAGGGATTAGACCTTATCAATTATGTGATGGATGGTCTGATTGATGATTATACCCAGTTGGTTGTAATCGGAACCGGAGATCCAAAATATGAGAATATGTTTAGACATTATGCCTGGAAATACCCTGACAGAGTGTCTGCAAATATTTGCTATTCAGATGATTTGGCACACAAACTTTATGCTGCAGCAGATGCATTTTTGATGCCATCACGTTTTGAACCATGTGGATTAACCCAGATGATTTCCTTTAGATATGGAACAGTTCCTATTGTAAGGGAAACAGGTGGATTAAAAGATACAGTTGTTCCTTATAATGAATATGAAAATACAGGAGATGGTTTTTCATTTACAAATTACAATGCGCATGAAATGCTTAATGTAATTAATTATTCTAAGCATATTTATTATGATCGTAAACGTCAGTGGAATCAGATGGTACAAAGAGGTATGAACAATGATTTTTCATGGAATGCTTCTAAATTCAAATATGAAGGGTTATACAAATATCTCTTAGGTGAATAATTTAATTATTTTTACAAATAATAAACTACGGATTAATATCCGTAGTTTTTTTATTAAAATTATTTGGATTAAAAAGGAGAAAACATGGAAAATAAAGGAGAAAACATGGAAAATAAAGGAGAAAATCAGGACAAAATATTCGAATATGGACAGGAAATTTTACAAAATAATAAAAAAGAATATACAATTCATCTTATATCTGTAATCGGAGAGATTGAAGGACATGATTGTCTTCCGGCAACATCAAAGACTACTAAATACGAACATGTTCTACCACAATTGGCAGAAATTGAAGAAAATAAGGATATAGATGGATTGCTTCTTATTCTTAATACGGTAGGTGGAGATGTGGAAAGCGGACTTGCAATTGCAGAAATGGTTGCCTCCTTAAGTAAGCCAAGTGTGTCGCTGGTGTTGGGTGGTAGTCATTCTATTGGCATACCACTAGCTGTTTCAACAAATTATTCAATGATCGTTCCATCGGGGACGATGGTTATTCATCCAGTGAGAATGAGCGGAACTGTTATTGGAGCGCCGGCAACATTTGACTATTTTCAGCAGATGCAGGATCGAATCATTGGTTTTATTGAAAAACACAGTAAAGCATCTGAAGACAGACTTGTGGAATTGATGATGAACACCCAGATGCTTACTAAAGACCTGGGAACGATTCTGGTTGGGGAGCAGGCGGTGAAGGAAGGATTAATTGATTCAATAGGAGGAATATCAGAGGCATTTAACAAATTATATGAACTAATAGAAACAAATAAGGAAAAATATTAAATTTATTATTAAAATTAGAATAAATGTGATATAATAACCAAAGAAATTTTTTTATGGAGGTTAGTTAAATGGCAACTAGAAAAAAAACTACTTCAACAAGAAGTCGTAAAACAAAAAAACAACGTATGCAAGAAATGGAAAAAGTTGAAGCATTCCGCAAGGAAGTTGTTTTATGGTTTATAGTTGCTGTATCCTTGATACTTTTCATAAGTAATCTGGGATTTGGTGGAACTGTTGGTAATGGTATAAGTGGGATTTTATTTGGGTTATTTGGATTAGTGGCATATATTTTTCCATTTGCATTATTTTTTGGTTGTTTTTTTGGAATATCAAATTATGGAAATAAATTTGCAACTTTAAAAATTGTAGCAGGAATTATTTTTTTGGTTTTCTTATGCGTTTTTATGGATTTAGCAACTTACGGAGAGGATGTTGTAACTCCATTGGTGGCATTTAAGGATAGTGTCAGGAGAAAATCCGGAGGTGGTTTGCTCGGGGAAATCTTTGCATATTTTCTTGTGCCTGCCTTTGGAATAATAGGTTCTTATATTATTGATATTATTGTTTTAATTATTTCAATAGTGCTGATAACAGGCAAATCCGCAATGAAGGGAATGCAAAATGGCGGAAAGAAGGTTTACGAATCAGCAAAACAGAATAACGAAAGATATCAGGAATATAGAGAATATAAATCAAAGGAAAGAGCTAACCGAAGAATGGATAATAAAGTTTCGGGTGTAGCAATCGGTACAAAGATTAAAAGTACTTCAAGTACAAACATATCTAAAAATGAATTAAAAGAGCCTAAGGCTCTGGAAAATAAAAAAGTTTCTCCTTTGGATGAATTGTTTGAAAAGAAGGAGAAAAAGGAAATAGAAGAACCAATTGTACTGGAATCTGAAGTTAAAAAAGTTGTCCCTGATTCTGTTGAACCATCTTCTGTTGACGAATATCCTGCAAAGGAAATGAAAAGCATTGATGATAAGACTGATGAAAATTTGACAGCTGATGAATATAAAGAGCCGGTTGTGACGGAAAAGGCGAAGCGAAAGACTCACATCAGTCCGGAAGAACTGAAAAAGGAAGTTGATGAGGTCTCAACTGCAATAAAAGAAAATTCAGTTTCTGAGTCCTATAAATTTCCACCAATGTCTCTGCTAGGAAAAGGAAATCCTAAAGCCGTAGGAAATACAAAGGCACAATTGCGTGAAACTGCAACAAAATTGCAACAGACACTTGAAAATTTCGGAGTAGCAGCGGATGTTACAGACTATAGTTGCGGTCCTGCTGTTACCAGATATGAAATTCAGCCACAGATGGGAGTTAAGGTTAGTAAAATCGTTAATCTGGCGGATGATATCAAATTAAATCTTGCCGCAGCGGATATTCGAATTGAAGCACCTATACCAGGAAAAGCTGCGATTGGAATTGAGGTTCCAAATAAGCAAAATGTAATGGTTTCCTTCAGGGAATTAGTTGAATCAGATGAATTTAAAAATGCTAAATCAAAGATATCATTTGCAGTAGGAAAAGATATTGCAGGTAAAATTAAAGTTTCTGATATTGCCAAAATGCCTCACTTATTAATTGCCGGTGCAACAGGTTCAGGAAAATCAGTCTGTATTAATACAATTATAATGAGTATTTTATATAAGGCAAAACCAGATGAAGTAAAACTTATTATGATAGATCCTAAGGTTGTAGAATTAAGTGTATACAATGGAATTCCCCACCTTTTGATTCCGGTTGTAACTGATCCTAAGAAGGCATCAGGAGCACTAAACTGGGCTGTATCGGAAATGAACGATAGATATCAGAAATTTGCGGAAACCAACGTAAGAGAAATTAACGGATATAATGCCAAGGTAGATGCCATAGATGTGCCAGAAGGTCAGGAAAGACCTGAAAAAATGCCTCATATTGTAATTATTGTTGATGAGTTGGCAGATTTGATGATGGTTGCATCAAAAGATGTAGAGGAGGCAATATGCCGTCTTGCTCAGCTTGCCAGAGCAGCAGGAATTCATCTGATTATTGCAACTCAAAGACCTTCTGTAAATGTAATTACAGGTTTAATTAAAGCAAATATGCCAAGCCGAATAGCGTTTGCTGTTTCTTCCGGAACAGATAGCAGAACTATTCTTGATATGAATGGTGCTGAAAAACTGTTAGGAAAAGGTGATATGTTATTTGATCCTCAGGGAGCACCAAAACCTTTAAGAATACAGGGAGCTTTTGTTTCTGATGAAGAAGTGCAAAGTGTTGTGGACTATATAGTTTCCCATAATCAGAAAACAAGCTATAATGCTGATATGCAACAGAAAGTTGAAAGTATGCAAAATTCATCAAACACTACTGTTTCAATATCTGATTCCGGGGAGAATGACAACGGAAGAGATTCATATTTTAACGAAGCTGCCAAGATTATAGTAGATAAGGACAAGGCATCAATTGGTATGCTTCAAAGATATTTAAAAATAGGTTTTAACAGAGCTGCCAGAATAATGGATCAGTTAGAAGAAGCAGGAATTGTAGGTCCTGAAGAGGGAACAAAACCTAGAAAAGTATTAATGACAGAGGAAGAATATAAAACTTTTGTTGACGAATGCTTGTAAACATGATAAAAGTACATATAACGTTATTTTTATTTTGTTTTAGATAAACATATTTAGGAGGATTATTAATTATGAAGACGGACATCCAGATCGCACAAGAGACACCAATGGTACATATCAAAGAAGTTGCGGCTTCAGTTGGTATTAAGGAAGATGATTTAGAGTTTTATGGGAAATATAAAGCAAAGATTTCTGATGAGCTTATTGAAAAATCAAAAAATAATCCTGACGGAAAATTAATTCTTGTAACAGCAATTAACCCAACTCCAGCAGGAGAAGGAAAAACAACTGTAAGTGTAGGATTAGGTCAGGCTTTTGGTAAATTAGGAAAGAAAGCAATGATTGCCTTAAGAGAGCCTTCATTAGGACCTTGTTTTGGTATTAAGGGTGGAGCTACAGGAGGAGGATATTCTCAGGTTGTTCCTATGGAAGATTTAAATCTTCACTTTACAGGAGATTTTCATGCTATCACTTCAGCAAACAATCTTCTTGCAGCATTATTAGATAATCATATTCAGCAGGGAAATGAATTAAATATCGATCCACGTCAGATAATCTGGAAGAGATGTATGGATATGAATGACAGAGTTCTTAGAAATATCGTAGTTGGATTAGGAAGCAAAATGGATGGAACAGTAAGGGAAGATCATTTTGTAATAACTGTTGCTTCAGAGATTATGGCTATTTTATGTCTTGCTAATGATATGCATGATTTAAAAGAACGTCTTTCAAAAATAATTGTTGCTTATACATATGATGGAAAACCTGTTACTGCAGGAGATTTAAAGGCAACAGGAGCAATGGCAGCTTTATTAAAGGATGCTTTAAAACCTAACTTAATTCAGACATTAGAGCATACACCAGCAATTGTTCATGGTGGTCCATTCGCTAATATTGCACATGGATGTAACAGTGTTCGTGCAACAAAGACAGCTCTTAAATTAGCTGATTACGTTATTACAGAGGCTGGATTTGGTGCTGAACTTGGTGCAGAAAAATTCTTTGATATTAAGTGTCGTAAGGCTGGATTAAAACCTGATGCGGTTGTATTAGTTGCTACAATCAGAGCTTTAAAATACAACGGTGGAGTGGCAAAGGAAGATTTATCAAAAGAGAATTTAGATGCTTTAAAGAAGGGTATTGTTAACCTTGAAAAGCATATTGAGAACTTACAGAAATTTAATGTACCTGTAGTTGTAACTCTTAATTCATTTGTTACTGATACAGAAGCTGAAACTGCTTTTGTTGAGAATTTCTGTAAAGAAAGAGATTGCGAATTCGCTTTAGCTGAAGTATGGGAAAAAGGTGGCGAAGGTGGAATCGAACTTGCTAATAAGGTTTTAGATACACTCGAAAATAAGAAGAGCGATTTCAAACTTTTATATGATGATGATTTATCATTAAAAGAAAAAATCGAAAAAGTTGCTAAAGAAATCTACGGTGCTGATGGTGTTACATATTCACCAGCTGCTGAAAGAGAATTAAAGAAGATTACAGATCTTGGTATGGGAAATTTACCTGTTTGTATGGCTAAGACACAGTATTCTTTATCTGATGATGCTAAGAAATTAGGTCGTCCTACTGGATTTACAATCAATGTACGAGAGGTATATGCTTCCGTAGGTGCTGGTTTCGTAGTTGCAATTAATGGTTCAGTTATGACTATGCCTGGATTATCAAAGAATCCGGCTGCATATGGCATTGATGTTGATGATAACGGTGTAATTACAGGATTGTTCTAAAAGGAGTTTTGATATGGCTGAGATAATTAATGGTAAGAAAATATCCAAAGAAATTAAAGATGAATTAAAACTTAAAGTTGAGAATTTGAAAAAGCAGGGTAAGGAATGTTGTCTTGCAGTAATTCAGGTAGGAAATGATCCAGCTTCATCCGTATATGTAGGAAATAAGAAAAAGGCATGTGAATACATTGGAATCAAGTCTTTAGCTTATGAGCTTACAGAAGATACAACAGAAGAAGAGATTCTTCATTTAATTGATGAATTAAATAAAAATCCAAAAGTACATGGAATTTTATGTCAGTTACCACTTCCAAAACATATTGATGAGGATAAAGTTATTAAAGCTATTTCACCAGAAAAGGATGTTGATGGATTTCATCCACAGAATGTTGGTGCACTCACAATTGGACAGCCTGGTTTCGTGTCTTGTACACCAGCAGGAATTATTGAATTATTAAAACGTTCAAATATAGAAATTTCAGGAAAAAATTGCGTTATTATTGGAAGAAGTAATATTGTTGGAAAACCTATGGCTCTTTTGATGTTAAGAGAGAATGCAACAGTTACAATATGTCATTCCAAGACACAGAATTTAAAAGAAATTTGTAAACAGGCGGATATTTTAATAGTTGCAATTGGAAAACCACAGTTTGTTGACAGCGAATATGTCAAAGACGGTGCAGTTGTAATTGATGTAGGAATCCATAGAGATGAAAACAACAAATTATGTGGTGATGTTGATTATGACAGTGTTGAACCAAAAGCATCATATATTACTCCTGTTCCAGGTGGAGTAGGACCTATGACAATTTCCATGCTTATGAACAATTGCGTTGAGGCTATGGAGTTATACTCATAAATAAATTAAAGGGGAAATCTGATGAAATGTAATTTTTGTGGTTCAGAATTAAAAGATGGTTGTCTATTTTGTCCCTCATGTGGAAAAGATATACAGATTGTTCCGGATTATAATGAATTTGATGATGTATATTTGAATAATTTTTTGAATGAAGATGAAATCGCTAAACCAGTTAACATCATTGAAGATGAAACTGATACCAGTCAAAAGAAAAATACATATGAGATAAAAAAGAAAAAGCAACAAAGAATAAAAATGCTAATTTTATCAATTTCTTCTGCGATAATTGCAATATCAATTATAGTTTTTTGTGTGATAAATAATATCAACACAAGAAACTATAATTCGATTGAATATCAAATTCAAAAAGCACAACAGGCCCTGGATAACAGGGATTATGAAAAGGCTTTAAGTTATTATAACAGGGCATTAGAGTTGGATGTCGACAATGTGGATATATATTTTGCAATTGCTGATATATATATATTAAAAAATGATGAATTAAAAGAGATAGAAACATACAAAAAGATAATTCAAATAGACGGTAAAAACAAAGATGCATATGAAGCATTGATTAGAATATATGACGAAAAGAGAGAATATAATTCAATTTTAGATTTATATGCTTCAGCTGATAAATCCATGGCTGATTGCTTCGCGGAATATATGGTTTTGCCTCCTATGTTTAGCAGGAGTAGTGGAACATACAACGAATTTTTTGAACTATCTCTTACATCTGAGGATGGATATAAGATTTTATATACTCTGGATGGTTCAGATCCTACTGTTAGCGGAATTGATTATTCTGTGCCTATTGATATAGACTGCGAAAAAAATTACACTGTAAAAGCATGTTGTGTAAATAAAAAGGGCTTATATAGTGAAGTTTTAACTAAAGAGTATTCAATTTCTATTTCAGCACCAAAGATGCCTACTGTAACACCTGATGGTGGAAATTTTGTAGAAGATACTTATGTAACAATTTCTGTACCTGCAGGATGTATAGCCTACTATACATGGGATGAAACAACGCCAAATGTATATTCTTCAAAATATACATCTGCTTTAAAAATCCCTGAAGGGAACAATGTATTATCTGTTATTTTGTATGATACAGTGACTGGAAAATACAGTGATGTATACAGAGGTCGTTTTGAGTATGTGGTTCAAAGAGAAGAAGAAGACACAAGAGAAGATGACACATTGGAAGATATAGATGAAATTGATAATACAAAGGAAGAATCAATTGATAGCAGTGATGAAATTAAAGATTCTATAGAATAAAAAGAGCCGTTGCATTAATATTAGTGCAACAGCTCTTTTTATTATTCGAATTCTATATTATTTTCATCCATTTTCTTAATTTTAACAAGTGAGAAAATATCAAATCCCTGTTCTTTTAATTTCTGGTATCCCGGCTGAAAACTCTTCTGGATAAGTATACCTATGCCACCAACGGTAGCATGAGCTTTTCTGATTAATCTGATGGCTCCAGTGATGGCTTCACCATCTGCCAAAAAATCATCAATGATTAATACATGGTCGTTTTCATTTATTACATCACATGAAAGACTTAAATCATAATCAATTCCTGTTGTATAAGAACTGACCTGAGTTCTATATAAATTATCATTTAATGCCTTGGAAGGATGTTTTTTCAGAATTACCATAGGAATCTGCATCTGACTTGCTGTCATTAATGCTGGTGAGATTCCAGAACTTTCAATAGTAATTACTTTTGTAATGCCTTTATCTTTAAAATATTCGCTAAATTCCTTGCCAATCTCAGTCATTAGAACCGGATCTACCTGATGATTAATAAAATTATCAACCTTTAAAATGTCTTCACCGCAAACGGTTCCTTCTTCTAGAATTCTTTTTTTTAGTATTTCCATCTACTGTACCCCCATAAATATGTGATACCTAAATTATAACACTATTTAGATAGGTTTGCATCAAAAATTTCATTATATATTAATTCGGCAATGTATTCACAATCTTCTTCTGATAAATCAATAAAATTTTCTGACAACTTCTTAACAATATACTCATTTCTTTCCAAGAAAAGTTCTTCTTCAGAATCTCCGTTTGAAGTTAAATTGAGTAATTCATTTTTGTAATTGTTTAGAAACCATTCTTTGCTTTCTTTTTGATGATTTTCCTGCTGATTGGCAGATTTTGCAATCTGACCTAGGGACAGAAAAGATTTAATTCCTACAAAAATGAAGAAAATAAACAAAACGGCCATAATAAGAAACATCATTATTATGTTATCTTTGTCAAGATGTAGTGGAATTACATCAAAATATACAAGGATTAAGAGAATTAATCCAACCCCTCCTACAATTGAAAAAGACCATGCAGTAGATTTTGTGTCTGCATATTTTTCTTTTTGATCAACATACAAATTCATAATTTATTTTATCCTCCTATGTTTTTATATATATTTTATCAAAACTGATACAATAATGAAATATTTTTTGCCAACAAAGTCATATATATGGTATAATTAACCAATGAAAATTACTATATTATGTGTTGGAAAAGTAAAAGAAAAATTTTATCAGGATGCAATTAAGGAATTTCAAAAAAGATTGAGCCGTTATTGCAAACTCAATATTGTTGAAGTTCCAGATGAAAAAACACAAGAGCAGGCAAGTGAAACAGAGATTAATATTGTTAAGGATAAGGAAGGAGAACGAATTTTAAAATCGATTAAAGAGGATGCATATGTAATTTGTCTGGCTATTGATGGAAAGCAATTGGATTCTGTTGAATTATCACAAAAAATAGACAAATTGTGTGTGAGCGGAAAGAGTCATATTTGTTTTATTATAGGAGGTTCGCTAGGTTTATCGGATGCTGTTTTGGCAAGAGCTGATTATAAATTAAGTTTTTCGAGAATGACATTTCCACATCAGCTTATGAGAGTGATTTTGTTAGAGCAGATATACAGGGCTTTTAGAATTTCAAATAATGAACCATATCATAAATAATGAATTATACAAGTTATGATTTCATATATTAGAATATGAATAAAACTATTAAATCAAAACAAATTGTTGATGTATTAGAATTGCCTAAAGATATCGTAAATGGAATTCCCTATTTGAATTTTGAAGGGAATGTTGAATTAACCATTGATAATCATAAGGGAATTATGAAATATAACGAAGAGGAAATTAATATCCAAACCAAACATTTTCTGGTAAAAATCACAGGAAAGGAACTTTCAATTTTGGAATACAGCAAATATATAATTGTAATTAAGGGCAAAATTGAAGTGGTGCAATTTGTTTCATGATTAATAAATTGTATGATTACTTTAGTGGTGTTGTGTGGGTGCGCTTACATGGGAATAATTTAAGAAGATTCATTAATTTGTGTACCCAGAATGATATAATTCTTAAAAAGATTGTTGTTTTAAATAATGAATTGTATGAATGTTGCATTTACCGCAAGGATTTCAAAAGGTTAAAACCACATTTGAAAAAGACACACACTAAGGTTACTATTGTCAGTAAAGAAGGGTTTCCAAATATAATAAAAAAATATCGTAAAAGATTTATTTGGGGACTTAGCATTATTTGTTTGGGTATAATTTTAAATGTTCTTGCAGGAAGAATATGGAAAATAAATATAGAGGGAAATTCAATAATTTCAGATGATGAGATAGTGAGTTATCTAAGTGAAACAGATTCAGGGTTTGGAGCATTAAAAGCAGACATTGATACAAGAAACCTTGAAAGAGCACTACGGTATAAATTTGAAGATATAAGCTGGGTTTCGGTGGAAAAGTTTGGAACAGTACTAAATATAACAATAAAGGAAAGGTTGTCCACTGAGAAAAAGGCAGATTTTGATAAAACCTGTGATATTATATCAGATGTTGATGGCGTAGTTACTTCGATAATAACCCGAAGTGGAGTTGCATTAGTTGAAGAAGGTCAAAGAATAAAAAAGGGTGACAAACTGGTTCAATCAGCATATTTAATAACAGATGATTCAGAGGTTGTAAAGGATGTATACTGGTGCAATACGGATGCAGATATAAGAGCGGATGTTAATTACGTTTTTTACAAGGAAATACCTAAGAAGTTTAAAACAAATATTTCAACAGGAAAAGTACAATATAAATTTAATTTACAGTTTAGAGATTACAATTTAAGTACTGTACGCTTTGGAAAAAAATATAATAAAGAATATGTTATTAAAAATGTGTATCAGATAAGATTAGTCGAAAATTTATATATGCCAGTTTTTTTTGCTATGAATTCAATTTTTGAAGTTAAAGAGATTTGGCAAACAAATTCGGTTGATGATGCAAGAAAAAAAGGACAGGAATATATTGATAATTATATAAATAGTTTAAAAGACAAGGATGTAAAAATAAATAATACTAATATAGATATTGAACAAACAGAAAATAATTATATAATAAAAGGGCAGGTTAGTCTTAACAGATTAATAGGAAAAGATGTACCTGCTGAGAAAAATGAATATCTTGGAAGGGAATAGTAAGTTAATGAGTTTAAACGAGGCAATGTTGCAAATAGAATCACAATATGTGTCAAATGTTTTTGGGCAGTTTGATGCTAATGTTAAGAAAATAGAAAAGACTCTTGGAGTAACTGTTATTTTGAGGAATGATCAGATTAAAATAATAGGTTCAGAGCAAAATTCAAAAGGTGCTTTGGAAGTTTTTAATCAACTGATTGCATTGGCAAAACGTGGAAATGTTATTACAGAACAGAATGTTAATTATGCATTGGCATTGTTAGAAGAGCATAAGGGAAATGCTATTGTGGAGATAGATAAGGATATAATTTGTCACACAATAAATGGCAAACCTGTAAAACCAAAGACAATAGGTCAGAAAGAATATGTTGATTCCATAAGAAAGAAAATGATTGTTTTTGGAATGGGACCTGCAGGAACTGGAAAAACATATCTTGCCATGGCGATGGCTATAACTGCATTTAAAAATGAAGAAGTTGGAAGGATAATCCTGACACGACCTGCAATTGAAGCAGGAGAAAAATTAGGATTTTTGCCGGGAGATCTTCAAAGTAAAATTGATCCATATTTAAGACCTTTATATGACGCTCTTTATCAGATTATGGGAGCTGAAAGTTTTCAGAAAAACATGGAAAAAGGTCTTATTGAAGTCGCACCTTTGGCATATATGAGAGGAAGAACGTTGGATAATGCTTTTATTATTCTGGATGAAGCACAAAATACGACACCGGCACAGATGAAAATGTTCCTGACAAGAATTGGATTTGGTTCTAAAGTTGTAGTTACAGGTGACGCTTCTCAGAAGGATTTAGCACCTGGAGCATCCAGTGGATTAGATGTTGCTCTTAAAGTTTTGAAAAATATTGATGATATTGGAATATGTAAATTAACCAGCAATGATGTTGTAAGACATCCGCTGGTACAAAAAATTGTACAAGCATATGATGACTATGAGAAAAAGGATAATTTAAAGAAAGTAAAACGGGAGAAGAAGGCAAGTGGAAGAAAGGGTTAATTTCAGGCGCACTATTTCAGCTGTTGCACTTGCGATTATAACATACATTTTTTCAGGATTATTATGTTATCGTGGTGGTTTGTATACAGATGAATGGATTTGTGTCTTTTTTGTAGATACTATATTTTTGATGTGTTTTGTTTATGAATTGGAAAGCGAACGACTTGCTAAACTATTATCAAATAATATAAATACAAATTTTAGCAGAGTAGTAGTTGCATATTTTTTTGTTTTTGTTATCACTTTTTTGATTTCATATGCACCTGTATATTTTAAGCCGGTAATGATTCTTCCGGTTATAATTTGTTCTGTAAGCAATGAAACTGTTGGAATTATTATTGGAATGTTTCTTAATATTCTGTTATTCCTTACGGTGGGTGGGGATTATAATGAATTACTAGCATATTCAATATTGATTATTTTTGGAGCAATTATAACCAAAGCATTGACAGAAGGGAACTCGGTGCTTTATGCATATATACTTCTTTTTACATTGAATATATTAATTCCTTCTTTATTTTATTATTGGAACAGTAAAGAAATGGATGGTTTTGTTATATTAAAAAGTGCAATAGATGGTGTGATTACTATTGTTGTTGCAGTAATTTGTTCAAGATATATAGTTCCTGAAACGCAAAATGAAATCGAAAATGTATATTACGATATAGTTTCAGATGATTACTCATTGGTAAAAGAAGTAAGGGCATATTCGGAACAGGAATATAAGCATGCCAAAAAAGTATCTGGAATATGTGCCAAGTGTGCAGCTATTGCAAATCTGGATGTTACTCTTTGTCTTGTATCAGGATTCTATTATCGTTTAGGAAAATGGCAGGGAGAACCTCATATTTATAATGGTATTGTAAAGGCAAAGGATTATTGTTTTCCTGAAAAAGTTATTGATATTTTATCGGAATATTATGGAGAGGAAAAGGATTTATCCACTCCAGAATCGGCGTTAGTGCAAATGGTTGATGCTGTTATGATTAAGCTTGAATACCTAAAGGATGATGTGAGTAACAGTCAGTGGAACAATGAGATAATTGTATATCAGATACTGAATGAATATTCGTCAAAAGGCTTGTATGATAAATCAGGTCTGAGTATGAATCAGTTTTTGAAAATCAGAGAATATTTAGTTAAGGAGGAATCTTTATAATGAGCTTTTTCATTGAAGAAGAATGTGAAGTTAATTTTAGCTTTGATTATAAAAAACTTGCGCAGAAAGTTGTGGAATTTTGTCTGGAACATGAGGAATTCCCTTATGAAGCAGAAGTAAATCTTACATTGACAGATGATGAGGGAATACATTCCATTAATAAGGAATTCAGACAAATTGACAGACCAACGGATGTATTGTCTTTTCCAATGTTATCTTATGACGAACCAGGGGATTTTGAATTTTTAAAGGAAGAAAATGAAGAAGATTTTAATCCTGATACAGGGGAAGTTATGCTTGGAGATATAATTATTTCTGTTGATAAAGTCGTAAAACAGGCAGGCGATTATGGTCATAGTATCGAAAGAGAATATGCTTTCTTAATAACACATAGTATGCTTCACCTTTTTGGATATGACCATATGGAAGAGGAAGAAGCAAAAATCATGGAACAAAAACAAAGGGATTTGTTGGAGGAAATAGGAATTACACGATAGGAGGAGCGATGAATGAAAAATAAGGTATTTATTTGTTTTTTAGTGGGGGGATTAATGATTTCCTGTATGACAGGTTGTCAGAAAAGAAAGGACAATGTTAAAACTGAAGATAGTCAGGCTGTTGAAGTAGAAACAGAAACTACAAAAGCGGAAACAGACGTAAAAACTCCTGTTGATACCCATGAAGGGCAGGAAAAAAGTTTATTGACAGGAGAATGGATAGATGAAGATATTGCATCGAAACGTCCGGTTGCTGTCATGGTAGAAAATACTAAGATGGCATTACCACAGTATGGTTTAAGTAATGCAGACATAATATATGAGTGTCCTGTTGAAGGTGGAATAACCCGTCTTATGGCTATTTTTCAGGATTATAACAATATTAAAAAAATTGGTAACGTTCGTAGCTGCAGACATTATTTTGCATATCTTGCACATGATTATGATGCAATATATTTTCATGCAGGAGCAAGCAAATATGCATATGATGGCGTTTTAGCGGAAAACTATATAGAAGATATTGATGGAATAACAGGTGTTGGAGGACAGTACTTCTTTAGAGATTCCAACAAGAAAGCTCCACATAATCTGTATACTGCATCTGATATGATTTCAGAATCTATATCAAATATGAAGTGGGATACAGAATATTCAAAGGATTATGACGGTGTATTCAAGTTTGCGGAGGATGATACAGAAGAAAATCTGACAAATGGTGATGATGCAAAGGCGATTGTGATGTATTATCAGAATCCAAAGCCTTGGTTTGAATATAATGATGAAACCGGTTTATATGACAGGTTCGAATTTGGAAACGAGCAAATTGACGGAAATACAAATACTCAGATTTCCGTAAAAAATATCATTATTCAAAATTGTAGCAGTTCAATAATGGATGATGTAGGAAGACTGGATTTTAAATTATTTTCCAGCGGAACAGGAAAATACATTTCAAACGGAAAATGTATAGATATCACCTGGAAAAGAAATTCTAAAGATGATGTAACACATTATTACGATAAGGATAAAAAGGAAATTGTCTTAAATCAGGGAAAAACATGGATTGAACTTGTTGAAGACAAATATTCATCTAAAAATGTTATATATAGTTCTAAAAGTGAATTTCAAAAAAAGAGATAGAGGATAGTTTATGGGCAGCTCAAAAAAAAGTAATTCTAATATTCTTGTTCAAGGGTCTATTTTAGCCATGGCATCAATAATATGCAGAATAATTGGAATTATATATAGATTACCAATGACAAGTATTATTGGAGATATAGGGAATAATTACTATGGATGTGCATTTGATATATATAATGTTATGTTAATCATTTCGTCATATAGTCTTCCCCTTGCTGTATCAAAACTTGTTTCAGCAAGACGGGCAAAAGGCGAATATAAAATGATATACCAGATATTTAAAGGAGCGTTACTATTTGCTTTGGTTTCGGGCACTACAGTGGCTTTGATTGTCTATTTTGGGGCAGAATTTTTTACTGACAACCTTTTAAAAACACCTTTTAGTATAGTGGCATTGCAGGTTTTAGCACCGGCACTGGTTGTTGTTGCAGTATTAGGTGTTTTAAGGGGATTCTTTCAAGGTCTTGGAACCATGATGCCAAGTGCTGTTTCTCAAATAATCGAGCAGATAGTTAATGCAATTGTAAGTGTTTGGGCTGCATATGTTTTATATGGTTATGGTACTAGAATTGGAGCAATAAAGGGGGATAAAGTACATTACGCAGCAGCTTATGGAGCTGCAGGTGGAACACTTGGAACCAATCTGGGTTCTGTTGCAGCATTGATTTTTGTTGTATTCATTTTCGCAATCTACGTCAGAGTTCTAAAAAAACAGATGCGAAAAGATAGGCATAAAAGAATGGATTCATTTGGTTATGTTATGAAAATACTCATTATAACAATAATTCCGGTTCTTATGAGTACAACAATTTATAATATAAGCGGAATAATTGATCAGGGTATTTTTAAGAATATAGCTTTAAGTCAGGGATATAACGAGAATGATATTGAAGTCTGGTGGGGCGTTTTTTCAGGAAAGTACAAATTATTGATTAATGTTCCAATTTCAATAGCATCTGCCATGGCAGCCTCATCAGTTCCGGCGCTCACAGCGTCATATGCATCAAAAGATTTTGCTGGAGTTAAAAATCAAATTAACATATCAATGCGATTTGTAATGGTGCTGGCATTTCCTTGCGCAGTAGGTTTAGGCGTATTGGCAAAACCAATTTTTACTTTGTTATTCTCAAGTCAGCCTGAAACTATTGATCTTGCAACAACAATGATGTGGGCAGGCGCAATTGCAGTTATATTCTACGCAATGTCAACATTGTCAAACGGATTATTGCAGGGAATTAACAGGCTGATTGTTCCTGTAATTAACGCAATAATAGCAATAGTTGCACATGTGATTTTGCTTGTAGTTTTAATGTTAGTTTTCAAATTGAATATATATGCCGTTATTTGGGCAAATACTTTTTTTGCGTTTCTTATGTGTATTTTAAATTCGATAGCGATAAAAAAATATATAGGATATCAGCAGGAAATTAAGAAAACATTTGTAATTCCTATTGTGGCATCTGCAATAATGGGGCTTGCCTCTTATGGAGTTTATTATGGATTGTTTTCATTAATTAAAAATAATACAATTTCATTTATTTTTGCATTTATAGTTGCAGTAGTTGTATATGCAGTTGTTTTATTACTGTTCAAGGGGTTAACTGAAGAAGAGTTGCTTGGTTTTCCTAAAGGTCAGTTAATTGTTTCAATTGCAAAAAAAATTCATTTATTATAGGAATAAAATAAATAAAAAAGCAGATACTTATTTGGGGTGATAAAATGAAACAAAAAATAGGTGTCTGCATTTTTAGTGCAATAATTGTTCTTGGTGCAGCTGTTACAATAAGAATAGTTGGAGAGAAAAATATACCTCCAGAGGAACTTGAAATTGATACAGAAGAAAATACACAAAACAGCGAAGAAATACCCGTTCAGGTGGCTGTGGATACGCAGGAAGAAACCGTAACAACAAATAAAGAACTGGAATATCATGCATACAATTTGCAAATTAAAAATGATAAATTAGTGGTTTGCACAAGCAAAAATGAAGTGTTTTTAGAAACTGGAATATGGATGGAAGAATTGCCGGATAATATTATTGCTGATATTTCTTCTGGATTATATTTCGATTCAGAAGATGAATTGTATTCTTTTCTTGAGAGTTATTCAAGTTGATTAGTTGAATGTAAATATTTGTTGTGGTATTATAAGTTGGTATGTAAATAAAGGAATTGTAATATGGATAAGAAGAATTTTGATATTATAATTATTGGTGCGGGAGCATCAGGAATGATGGCGGCAATAACTGCTGCTCGTAATGATAAAAGAGTACTTTTGCTTGAACAAATGGACAAGGTTGGCAAGAAAATTCTTGCAACAGGTAATGGAAAATGTAATTATACCAATGAAAACATGGAATTATCCAATTTCAGAGGTGATAGTCAATTAATTAAAAATGTCCTTAATAAATTTTCAAAGGAAGATTGTCTTAATTTTTTCAAAGAAATAGGTATATATCCAAAATGTAAAAACGGATACTATTATCCTAATTCTGAACAGGCAGCATCTGTTCAAAAAGCCTTGTTAATGGAAATGCAAAATTGTAATATTAATTTACTAACCGATGTAAAAATATCGGCAATAAAAAATATAAACAATAGATTTTATATATCACTTAATAATGAAAATTATACAGGTGACAGACTAATTGTAGCAACAGGTTTGCTGGCAAATCCCAAATTAGGAAGTGATGGCTCAATTTTTCCAATAATTAAGAAGCTGGGACATAGTTTTACATCTATCGTTCCGGCATTGTGCGGATTTCAGTGTAAGGGTTTTAAATTTTCCAAAGCACAAGGAGTCAGGGCGGAAGCAGTGGTAACTGCTATGGTTGAAGGAAAAACAGTAGCTTTTGATAAGGGCGAGGTTCAATTTGCTGATTATGGTTTGTCTGGAATACCTGTTTTTCAGGTGAGTCATTTTCTGTCACAGGCTCTGCATGATGGAAAAAAATGCAAAATTGTATTAGATTTATTTCCAGATTTAACGGAAGAAGAGTTGCAAAGAGAAATATCATATAGATTTAGTAATAATCAAAACTATACAGTTGATGACAATATGAACGGCTTGTTAAATCAAAAGCTAATTAATCCAATATGTTTAAAATGCAATATCGATTCAATGAAGCGTTCTAAGAAAATTACAGAAGCGGAACAACACAACCTGGCTGTAACAATTAAAAATCTTGAAGTAGATGTAGAACAGTCAAGAGGGTATTCTGTGGCTCAGGTTTGTGCCGGAGGAATAAAGACAAAAGAAATAGATAATAATACACTGGAGTCAAAATATATAAAAGGGTTATATTTTGCAGGTGAAATATTAGATGTAGACGGAATATGTGGAGGATATAATTTGCAGTGGGCCTGGTCAAGCGGATATGTTGCAGGGACTGCTGCCAGTAGGTAGAATATGATTAAAATAAGTCAAATAAAATTACCAATTGGTCATAAGGAAACAGATTTAGATAATAAAATAAGGAAAATACTTCGACTTGATAAGAAACAAAATTTTAGTTACGAAATTGTCAAAAGGTCAATTGATGCAAGAAATAAGCCAGAATTATCATATGTATACACAGTTGAAGTGAAAATTGCTTCTGAAGAGAAAATATTAAAAAAGATACATAACTCAAACGTTGTTAAGGCAAAAAAAATCGAATATCGAATGCCTAAATCCGGAGATAAAGAAATTCGTAATAATATAGTAGTAATTGGAGCAGGGCCTGCCGGTATTTTTGCAGCGTACATATTAACATTAGCAGGATACAATCCTATTGTGTTAGAGCGTGGTAAAGAAATTCAAAACAGACAAAAGGATGTTGAACTTTTTTGGAAAACAGGTGTATTAAATCCTTCATCAAATGTTCAGTTTGGAGAAGGAGGAGCTGGAACTTTTTCAGATGGAAAGCTTAATACAGCAGTAAAGGATCCTTCAGGAAGAATTCGATTTGTTTTGGAAACATTTGCCAAATTTGGAGCACAAAGTGACATATTAATTGACAATAAACCTCATATAGGTACGGATGTTTTATGTTCTGTTATAACCAATATGAGAAAGTATTTAGAAGAAAAAGGTTGCAAATTTAAATTTGAAACACAGGTTTCGGATTTTAGAATTGAAAATAATTCCATTTATTCTGTAATTTGCAATAAAGAAGAGATACGATGCGATGCAGTTGTTCTTGCAATCGGTCATAGCGCAAGAGACACTTTTCAAAAGCTCTATGATTTAAAAGTTCCGATGTCATCTAAAAATTTTGCGGTTGGGTTCAGAGTAGAACATCCACAAAAGATGATTAATGAATGCATGTACGGATATGATGCCAAAAAACTTCCATCTGCTCCTTACAAAGTGACATCAAATTTTCCAAATGGACGAGGTGTGTACTCATTTTGCATGTGTCCTGGTGGATATGTTGTTAATTCATCTTCAAAAGAAAATGGAACTGTTGTAAATGGAATGAGTTATTCGGGACGAAATGGATTAAATTCCAACAGCGCAATTATAGTTTCAGTAGGACCGGATGATTTTGGAAGTAATGAACCACTTGCAGGAATGTTTTATCAGGAAAAACTTGAACAAGAAACATATAAATTAGGTCAGGGAAAGATACCACAGCAATTGTTTGGTGATTATTGTCAAAATATTGTTTCATCTTCCTATGGTGATTTTTCATCATGTACGAAGGGAGATACGGTTATTGCAAATTTACGAGGACTAATGTCTGGTGAAATGGAAGATTCATTTATAAAAGGGATGAATCATTTTGCAAATATTATTCCTGATTTCAATAGAAAAGATGCAATTTTATCAGGAATGGAAACCAGAACATCATCCCCTGTGAGAATTTTAAGGGATAAAGGACTTGAAAGCGAAGTAAAAGGGCTTTATCCATGTGGTGAGGGAGCAGGTTATGCAGGTGGAATAACATCAGCAGCTGTAGATGGAATAAAAGTTGCAGAAGTAATAATAGAAAAATACAGACCAGTAAATGCGCCGGAAGAGAGGTTATAAATGCAAGAAGTGACACCAATGATGCAGCATTATCTGCAGACAAAAGAGGAATATAAGGATTGTATACTTTTCTACCGTTTAGGTGATTTTTATGAAATGTTTTTTGATGATGCAAAAATTGTATCAAAGGAACTGGAATTAACCTTAACCGGTAAAGCATGCGGACTTGAGGAAAGAGCACCGATGTGTGGAATTCCTTTTCATGCGTCAGATACATATTTAAACAGATTAGTCGCTAAAGGATATAAGGTTGCAATTTGTGAGCAGGTAGAAGATCCAAAACTTGCAAAGGGTATTGTAAAAAGGGAAGTAATAAGAGTTGTTACTCCGGGAACAAATACTGATATGCAATCCTTAGATGAAGCAAAGAATAATTATATTATGTGTATTACGTTGTGTAATCATAAATATGGAATTACAACCTGTGATATTACAACAGGTGATTTTTTTGTTACTGAAGTTGATTCTGACAGAAAATTATCTGATGAATTGAATAAATTTTCTCCAACAGAGATTATCTGTAATGGAAGTTTTTATAATAGCGGATTTGATATTAATGATTTAAAAAACAGATTATCAATAAGTGTGTACTGCCTGGATGATTGGTATTTTGGAAATGATTTGGCAAAAGAAACACTTCTTAACCATTTTCATATTCATACTTTGCAGGGACTTGGGCTTGAAGATTATACAAGCGGAGTTGTTTCATCCGGTGCACTTTTGAAATATTTGTATGAAACCCAGAAAAATTCACTAGGTAATATTTTGCAGATACATCCATATTCAATTGGAAAATTCATGATTATTGACAGCTCTTCCAGAAGAAATCTGGAATTGGTGGAAACGCTAAGAGAAAAACAAAAACGAGGATCTTTGTTATGGGTGTTAGATAAAACAAAGACTGCCATGGGGGCAAGACTTTTAAGATCTTATGTGGAACAGCCCCTTATAAGCAAAAATGAGATAATTGCCCGTCAGGAATTAATTGAAGAATTAAACAATCATGAAATTACGAGAGAAGAGCTTAGAGAATATCTTAATCCTATATATGATTTGGAGCGTCTTATTACAAGAATTACATATCAGTCTGCAAATCCAAGGGATATGATTGCATTTAAGAATTCTTTGAAAATGTTACCACCTATTTATGAATTGTTATCAGATTTAGACGGAACACTGATTAATGAAATAAAAACGCAACTTGATTGTCTAAAAGATTTATATGAATTACTTGACCAGTCGCTTTTAGAAGAAGCACCAATTTCTGTCAGAGATGGAGATATTATTAAAGAAGGATATAATGAAGAAGTTGACAGATTAAGAAGTGCAAAAACAGAAGGAAAGACCTGGCTGGCAAAATTAGAAGCAGACGAGAAAGAAAAAACAGGTATTAAAAATCTTAAAATAAAATATAATAAGGTATTTGGTTATTATTTGGAAGTGACTAATTCCTTTAAAAATCTTGTGCCGGATTATTATGTAAGAAAACAGACATTAACTAATTCGGAGCGCTACATAACACCTGAATTAAAGGAATTAGAAGATACAATTCTTGGTTCAGAGGACAGACTTGTTCAGCTTGAATATGAATTATTCAGACAAATCAGGGAAGAAATTGCAAAAAATGTTCAAAGAATTCAAACAACAGCAAAGGCTATTGCTAAAATAGACACATTTGTATCGTTGGCAGTTGTTGCAAGTCAGAACAATTATTGCAGACCAGAAATAAACGAAGAGGGTGTTATTGATATCAAAGGCGGACGACATCCGGTTGTTGAAAAAATGATTGACAATGATTTGTTTATTGATAATGATACTTATCTTGATAATAATAACAATAGGGTGTCAATCATAACCGGTCCTAATATGGCAGGAAAATCAACATATATGCGTCAGTCAGCATTAATTGTTTTAATGGCGCAAATTGGAAGTTTTGTTCCTGCTACATCAGCAAACATAGGAATTGTTGACAGAATATTTACAAGAGTTGGAGCTTCTGATGATTTGGCATCCGGTCAAAGTACATTTATGGTTGAAATGAATGAAGTATCTAATATTTTGCGTAATGCAACCTCAAATTCATTGTTAATTCTCGATGAAATCGGAAGAGGAACAAGTACATTTGATGGATTAAGTATTGCATGGGCAGTTGTTGAGCATATTTCAAATCCAAAATTATTAGGTGCGAAAACGCTCTTTGCAACCCATTACCACGAATTAACTGAATTAGAAGGTAAAATCAGCAGTGTAAATAATTATTGTATTGCCGTAAAAGAAAAAGGTGATGACATTGTATTTTTACGAAAGATAATTAAGGGCGGAGCTGATAAAAGTTATGGAATACAGGTTGCAAAATTAGCGGGACTTCCTGAATCTGTTGTAGAAAGAGCAAAGGAAATCGTGGAACAACTTCTTAAAAATGACATAACCGATACAGTAAAAAATATAGCTGTTTCAGTAGAAGAGGAACCTGAATATAATGGGGAAGCTGAACAATTATCCTTATTCGGAGATACATCTGATGAGAAGATTAAAGAAGATATTTTGTCAATTGATATTGGAAGATTAACTCCAATAGAAGCAATCAATAAATTATATGAACTTCAAAATAAAGTAAAAGCATCTGGAGGTGTTAACTAGTATGCCGAAAATTGCTCTATTAAATCAGGAAACTATTGATAAAATAGCAGCGGGAGAAGTTATAGAGCGACCTTCTTCCGTAGTTAAGGAATTAGTAGAAAATGCAATTGATGCCGGTGCTTCCGCAATAACAGTTGAGATAAAGGAAGGTGGAACGTCTTTTATTCGAATTACGGATAATGGGTGCGGAATAGATAAAAAAGATGTTCCGCTGGCTTTTTTAAGACATTCCACCAGTAAAATAAAAGACGCTGCGGATTTAATGTATATTCATTCATTAGGATTTAGAGGAGAAGCACTTTCAAGTATCAGTGCAATTGCAAGGGTTGAACTGATTACAAAGACATATGAATCTTTAACAGGAGTAAGATATGTAATAGAAGGTTCAAAAGAAATTGAAATAGAAGATATTGGTGCACCTGATGGAACGACTTTTCTTGTTAAGGATTTATTCTATAATACACCCGCAAGAAAGAAATTTCTTAAATCAGCTCAGACTGAAGGTAATTATATAAGTGATATTGTTGAAAAACTTGCATTATCACATCCGTTTATATCATTCAAATTTATAAACAATAATCAGACCAAACTTCATACTTCCGGAAATGGAAAATATAAAGACCTAATTTATCATGTTTTTGGAAGAGAATTTGCTTCATCTGTGTTAGATATTGATTATCAGGGAACTAATTTTAAAGTGACAGGATATATAGGAAAGCCAAGCATAACAAGGGGTAACAGGGCTTATGAGAACTATTTTATAAATGGAAGATATGTAAAAAGTGCATTAATTTCAAAAGCCATTGAGGATGCATACAAAAATTATTTAATGCAGCATAAATACCCTTTTACAGTGTTATATTTTGAATTTGAAGGCGAAGACCTTGATATAAATGTTCATCCTACTAAAATGGAATTGAGATTTTCTCATAATCAGGAAGTATATAATGAATTGCAAAAGGTTATTTATGATAAATTATCAAAAAGGGACATGATTCCGGTTGTTCCCCTTGAGGAAAAGAAAAAAACGCAAATAAATTATTCAAAATCAATACCGGAACCTTTTGAGAAAAAAAGACTTGAAAGTTATAAAAGGGAAGTAATTAAGGAAGACAATACATACAGTGTTCCAAAAAGTAATCCTGCAAGCAGAATCAATCGACCAGAAACAACTGTTACCGTAAATACCATGAAAATTGATAATGCTATCAGGAGTGATATTGTCAAGAATGATGCTATCAACGATGATATTATCAAGAATGATGTTATTAAAGATGAGATTATCAAGTATAATATTGCCAAGAATGACATTATTAGTGAAGCAGTAAAAAGTAAAAATCAGGATACTCAAAAAATAATTAATAATGCTGTGAAGGAAGATATAGTTGAAGCTCCGGTGCAGCAGACACTTGCTTCCTTGGATTCATCCTTTCTAAGTAAGGATGCCAAAGAAAAGCATAAAATCATCGGTCAGCTTTTTGATACATACTGGCTGATAGAATATGAACAAAAATTATATATAATGGATCAACATGCTGCACACGAAAAAGTTCTTTATGAAAAAACAATGGAAAGACTGAAAAATAAAGAATTTACTTCTCAGATGGTAAGTCCTCCAATTATTGTTACACTTGACAATAAAGAAATGGAAGTCTTTGAAAAATATAAAGAACAATTTGAGACAATGGGATATTCGGTTGAAAATTTTGGTGGAAAAGAATATATGATAAATGCAATTCCAGATAATCTTTACAATATTGATATGAAAGATTTGTTTATTGAAATGCTGGATGATTTTTCAGATGTGTCAGGTAAAGAAACTCCGGAATTGATTTTGGAGAAGATTGCTTCCATGTCATGTAAAGCCGCAGTAAAAGGAAACAGCCGACTTAGTTTAAAAGAAATCCAGACATTGATTGATGATTTATTTTTACTGGAGAATCCATATAATTGTCCGCATGGTCGTCCAACAATCATATCAATGACTAAATATGAAATAGAAAAGAAATTCAAGAGGATAGTATAATGGATAAGAAACCAATGATTGTACTAACAGGGCCGACAGCCGTTGGAAAAACAGCACTTTCCATTGAACTGGCAAAGAAAATTAATGGAGCAATTATTTCAGCTGACTCAATGCAAATATATAAACATATGGATATTGGTTCGGCAAAAATAATGCCTGATGAGATGGAAAATATTCCGCATTATCTCGTAGATGAACTGGAACCTGATGAGGAATTTAATATTGTAAGATTTCAGCAAATGGCAAAAGATGCTTTAGAAGAGATTTATGCGAATAACAAAATCCCAATTATTACTGGAGGAACCGGTTTTTATATACAAGGATTATTATATGATATAGATTTCACAAAACAGGATGCAGATATTGAATTTCGAAACAAAATGGAAAAATATGCCATGGAAAACGGAGAGCACGCTTTGCATGAGTTGTTAAAAGATATTGATTATGAATCATATATGACGATTCACGAAAATAATGTTAAACGTGTAATACGAGCTTTGGAATATTATCATTTAACAAAGAAACCGATATCTGTTCACAATAAAGAAGAACAAAACAAAAAATCTCCATATAATTTTTTGTATTTTGTTCTTAATGATGACAGGGAAAATCTATACAACAGAATAGAAAAAAGAGTTGACATAATGCTTGAAAAAGGTCTTGTGGATGAAGTAAAGAAACTAAAGGATATGGGATATAATAAAAAAATGGTTTCAATGCAGGGTCTTGGATATAAGGAAATTCTTGATTACCTTGATGGTGAATGTACTCTGGAAGAAGCTATATATATATTGAAAAGAGATACAAGGCATTTTGCCAAGCGCCAGCTTACCTGGTTTAGAAGAGAAAAAGATGTTATCTGGGTTAACAAAAATGAATATAATTATGATGAAACCCGAATATTAAATGATATGTACACGAAAATAGAAGAAAAAGGAATTGTAAGGAGCTAAAATGAATCAGATTTTGGAAGAAAAGTATAAGGAACTTGGTATTTCACCTAAAGTATATGAATTTGGAGAAAAAATCGAAAAGGAGCTTCAGGAGAGATTTAATCAGATTGATTACAATGCTGAAATGAATCAGTTAAAAGTTATATCTGCAATGCAAAAAAATAAAGTAAGTGCAGAATGTTTTCAGACTTCAAGCGGATACGGATATAATGATTTGGGAAGAGATACTCTTGAAAAAGTATATGCAGACTGCTTTAAAGGTGAGGATGCATTAGTAAGACCACAGATTACATGTGGAACACATGCACTGGCATTAGCATTAATGTCAAATTTAAGACCTGGAGATGAACTTTTATCCCCAGTTGGAAAACCATATGATACTCTTGAAGAAGTAATAGGGATAAGACCTTCAAAGGGTTCTCTGAAGGAATATGGAATTTCATACGCACAGGTTGACCTTCTTGAAAATGGAGAATTTGATTTTGAAGGGATTAAAAATGCAATTAATGAAAAAACTAAACTTGTAACAATTCAACGTTCAAAAGGATATGCTACAAGACCTACATTGTCTGTTGACAGAATAGGAGAATTAATTTCTTTTATTAAGAACATAAAGCCCGATGTAATCTGTATGGTTGACAATTGTTATGGTGAATTTGTAGAAGATAAAGAACCTTTGGAAGTCGGAGCAGATATGATAGTAGGTTCTTTAATAAAAAATCCAGGCGGCGGACTTGCACCAATCGGCGGATATATTGTAGGTAAAAAAGAATGTGTTGAAAATGCAGCTTACAGATTAACATCACCAGGTTTAGGAAAAGAAGTTGGTGCATCACTTGGAGTTATCCAGTCATTTTATCAGGGACTTTTCCTTGCACCAACAGTTGTAAGTGGTGCTTTAAAGGGAGCAATTTTTGCTGCTAACATTTATGAAAAACTAGGATTTGAAGTAATTCCAAACGGAAGCGAGAGCCGACATGATATTATTCAGGCAATTTCATTCCATAATAAAGATGCAATGATTGCATTTTGTGAAGGTATTCAGGCAGCAGCTCCTGTTGACAGTTATGTAACACCTGAACCATGGGCAATGCCAGGATATGACAGTGATGTAATTATGGCTGCAGGAGCTTTCGTTCAGGGTTCATCAATTGAATTATCAGCAGACGGACCTGTAAAACCACCATATGCAGTATATTTCCAGGGTGGATTAACATGGTACCATGCAAAACTTGGAATTCTTATGTCATTACAAAAACTTTATGAACGTGACCTTGTTAAGATAGATTAGGTGTGTTAAAATGTTACAATGTACGGAGTTATGTGAGTTGGATTAATAATATTATTCACTTTGGGAGAAAGTGAAAAAGGAATTATGTCAAATCACAATATATTAAAGAATTTACCGGAATCGGAACGCCCTTATGAAAAAATGATTTCACAGGGAGCTGAAGTTTTATCTGATTCAGAATTGTTAGCTATTATTTTAAGGTCAGGGACAAAAAAATATACATCTATTGAACTGGCAAGAAATCTCCTTGAAAAAGGACAGAAAAATTTGCTGAATTTGTATGATTTTTCCCTTGAAGAATTGATGAATTTTGATGGAATTGGCAAAGTTAAAGCAATACAGCTAAAAGCTGTAGCCGAATTATCCCAAAGAATTTCAAGAACAACGAAGGTTAATAAAATAACATTAAATAATCCTAAATCAATAGCTGATTTTTATATGGAGCAAATGAGACATTTAAAACATGAGATATTGTTGTGTTCGTACTTTGATGCAAAATGCAATTTTTTAGGAGATACCACAATATCACAGGGAAGTTCTAATTGTGCAAGTTTTTCATGCAGGGACATTTTTAAAGCCGCATTTGATAAAAGTGCATCACAGATTATTCTGTTGCATAATCATCCAAGCGGTGATCCAAAACCGAGTAAATCCGATATACATGTAACCCGAAGGGTTCGTGAGAATGCAGAAATTCTTTCTTTTTGTTTAGCGGACCATATTATTATTGGAGATAACCAATATTTCAGTTTTAGAGAAAACAAATATATTTAAACTTAAGAAAATGGAGATATGACAATGAATAATAATGTCTATGGAATTGATCTTGGAACTTGCAATTTCAAGGTGTTTTGTAAATCAAATGGAAAAATTTTAAAAGAAAAAAACACAATTGCGATTATTAACAAAAATCAGATTTATGCATACGGAGACGAGGCATATGCAATGTATGAGAAAGCACCTGAGAAGATTGATGTAATTTTCCCAGTTTCTAATGGTGTAATTGCTGATTATAGTTTTTTACAGAAGATGATTTTTGATTTCCTTGAGACAAAAATGAAAACTAAAGTTAAGAATGCTGAATTTGTAATTGCTGTTCCAACAGAGATTACTGATGTAGAAAAAAGAGGATTTAATGAATTATTTTTAAAGAGCAAAAACAGACCAAAGAGTGTTCTTTTATGTGAAAAGCCTATCGCTGATGCAGTAGGACTTGGACTTGATGTAAATGAGCCAACAGGTGTAATGATGGTTGACATGGGAGCTGATACAACAGAGATTTCAATTATTTCTCTTGGTGGATTAGTTATCAGTGAGTTAATGCCATTTGGTGGAAACAGACTTGATGAAAGCATTATCAGTCACATTAGAAAAGAATTTAACCTTGTAATTGGACAAAAGACTGCTAAAACTTTAAAAGAAAGCATAGGTTCAGCTCTTCCAGGAAGAAAAGAGACAATGGTAGTTGTTGGAAGAGATGTTGTTAAGGGATTACCTGTCGAGATGGAAATCAGCGCTGAGGTAATTTATAATGCAATGCGTTCAAGTTTAGAGTCTATTTGTACATCAATTAAGATGATTTTGGAGAAAACTCCACCAGAACTTGCAAAAGATATTATCCATACAGGAATTTATATTACAGGTGGTGGTTCTTTAATTCATGGATTAGATACTTTATTTGAAGAAATTACTAATATCAAAGTAAATACATGTGAGCAGCCAGAAGAAAGTGCTGCAAGAGGATTAGTAAAGATCGTATCTGATTCAAAATATAAAAGATTACCATTTACTATGAAAAATAACAACTTTAAATAGGAGATAATATGAGGCGTAAATTTCGAAGTCGTAACAATAAAAAACATTTATCAACTAAATATACAGTGTTTCTCCTTTCGGGAATTTGTGTGGTTTCAATATTTTCGGGTCTTACGCTTAATATTTCAGGTGGTCCTTTAAAAACAATCGCTGGATATGTATTTATACCTATGCAAAAAGGTATTAATACTTCCGGCTGTTGGATTCTTGATAAGGCAAATGATTTTAGAACATTAAGTGATGTATTAGAAGAAAATAATCAGTTACAAACACAGGTTAATGATTTAACTCAGCAGTTAAACACAATTAAATTAGAGCAGTACGAATTAGACAACTATAGAGAATTATTAGAGCTTGATGAAAAATATCCAAGTTATGAAAAGATTGCAGCCAGCGTAATTGCCAAAGATGCAGGAAACTGGTTTTCTACTTTTACAATTGATAAAGGTGAAAAAGACGGCATTAAGGAAAATATGAACGTAATGGCAGGAAGTGGACTTGTTGGTATAGTTAAAGAAGTCGGACCTAATTATGCCAAGGTAAGAAGTATAATTGACGATTCTTCTCAGGTAAGTGCCATGGTATCTACCACAAAGGATAATTTTACTGTTAGTGGTGACCTTAAGAGTATGAATACAAGCAAAGTTATTACATTTAGCGGATTAAGAGATGAAGATGATGAGGTTGAAGTAGGTGATCCTGTAGTAACTTCATATGTTTCGGATTTATATCAGCAGGGTATAATGATAGGGTATGTTGCTTCAATTGAAAAAAATCCAAATAACTTAACAAAATCAGGTACAATTACTCCAATCGTTGATTTTGAACATCTTGAAAATGTCTTAGTAATTAAGAATTTAAAGGAAACTGGAAATACAACAGGCACTAAGGCTGATAATTCTGAGTCTGCGGATGATAATAAAGATGCATCAAAGGAAAAGTAGGAGACGAAAATGTTAAGAAAAGTAGTATTGGCGCTTATTATTTCAATTTGTTTCATTTTGCAAACAACAGTATTTCAAACATTATCATTTGCAAATATTGCACCTAACCTTTTAATTATCATTGTGTCTTCTTTTGGATTTATGCGCGGAAGACGTGAAGGATTATGGGTTGGTTTCTTTTGCGGATTAATAGTTGACATCTTTTCCGGATTCTATCTTGGTGTATATGCATTTATTTATATGTATGTAGGCTTTTTCAATGGATATTTTCAGAAGAGATTTTATCCGGATGATATTAAATTACCAATGGTATTAATTGGTGCAAGTGATATTATGCACAATCTTGTTATTTACTTTTTTATGTTTTTATTAAGAAGTAAATTTGACTTTTTATATTATTTAAAGACAATAATAATTCCTGAGTTTGTTTATACAATGGTAATTACAATATTATTATATTTTATATTACTAAAGATAAATACAGCTTTGGAATCCTATGAAAGAAAGAGGGCAAAAAAGTTTGATTTATGATTTAAAAGACTTTCTAAAAAAATTTTTTAGTTCCAGACTTTTTGTATTATTTATTGTGTCTTTTCTTTTGTTTGGAATTATTCTTGCAAGAGTGTTTTCTTTACAAATAATTAACGGCGCAAAATATCAAGAAGATTTTACTAAACTTACAGATAAGAGTATTACTCTTCATGCTTCAAGAGGAAATATATATGATTGTAATGGTGAATTATTAGCTTACAATAAATTGGCTTACTCAGTCACAATAAGTGACGATTCATCATATCCAACTTATAAGGATAAAAATAAAAATTTAAATGCTGAGATTGCTAAAATTCTTCAGGTTTTGCACAAAAACAATGAAGAGATATATAATAATTTTGCTATTACGTTAAACGAAGACGGAACATACAGTTATAATATATCAGGTGCAACACAAAAAAGATTTTTAGCTGATTTATTCGGTAAAAAGAAATTTGAAGATTTAGGTCAGAATAAATATTTAGGATTTAATAATCAGACAGCAACAGCAGAGCAGATTATGGAATATTTAATGTTTGATTCCAAAGAGACTTATGGAATCAGCAAGGAATATGACCAGCAGACTGCTTATGAAATTGTTGTAATCAGATATGGAATTTCATCGAATAGATTTTCAAAATACATGACTACTACAATTGCACAAGATGTATCGGATGAAACTGTAGCATATGTTAATGAACATTCAGATGAATTAGAAGGTATTGAGATAGAAGAAGATACTATCAGAAAATACAATTCAAGTGAATATTTTGCTTCTATTATAGGATATACCGGAACAATTTCCAGTGATGAATATCTGGAATATAGTGTGAAGGATTCTTCTTACACAGAAAATGATACAGTAGGTAAAGCCGGACTTGAGAAAACATACGAAAGTCAGTTAAGAGGAAAAGACGGTAAAAAGAATATTACTGTAAATAACGTAGGTAAGATTACAAGTGAGACAAGTAGTGTTGCACCAATTGCCGGAAATGATTTGTATTTAAGTATTGACAGTAAATTACAAATAAATACTTATGATTTGCTTGAACAGGAAATCGCTGGTATTTTATACAATAATATCAAGCAGGGTGAAGTTCCTATTAATGATGTTTATTTTGCTTTAATAAATAATAATGTTATAGATTTGACTCATTTTTCGGAAGATGATGCATCGTCAACTGAAAAAGCAGTCTACAATTCATTTAAAGGTGCTCAAAAAGATGCGTTAACCAAAGTTAAAAAGATGTTAACACAAGATGAAACCTTCTATAATGACATGTCAGAAGAATCACAGGACTTTATAGAATACATTATTCAAATGGTTAAGGATGATGGTATTTTGGTTTCTGAAAAAATTGATTCAAATGACGAAGTTCAGGTGAGATGGCGAAGCGGTACAGTAAGCCCTAAGGAATATTTCAACTACTGTATTTCAAGTCAGTGGATGGATATTTCCAAACTTGACGTAGATGAAAAATATTCAGATACATCAGAGATATACAATGTATTTTGTTCTTATATTTTAGATAAGGTATCAGAAGATAAGTCATTTTCAAAGATTGTATATAAATATATGATTGCATCCGGTGATATTAGCGGTAAGCAGATATGTCTTATTATGATTGATCAGGGTGTAATTGATTTCGACGGAAAAACAGTAAGAGATTTAAAATCCGGAGTTAAGAGTTCATATACGTTCTTGTTGGAACAGATTGATGATTTAAAAATCACACCGGCACAGTTAGCTCTTGACCCATGCTCAGGCTCTTGTATCATTACAGATGTAAATACAGGAGAAATTAAAGCCCTTGTTAGTTATCCGGGGTATGACAATAATAAACTGGCAAATGGTGTTGATGCTGAATACTACAACAGCTTACTTGAAGATCAGTCAAAGCCGTTATACAATTATGCAACACAGGAACGAACAGCTCCTGGATCGACATTTAAGATGATAACTTCAATTGCTGGTTTATCAGAGGGTGTATTAAGCTCGGTTAATGAAGAAATAAAATGTACAGGTATTTTCAAGGAAGTAGACAATCATCCAAAATGTTGGAAGTATCCAAGTAATCATGGAAAGGTAAATGTTTCTGAAGCTATACGAGATTCTTGTAATATTTTCTATTATACTTTAGGATACAGACTAAGCAAAAAAGATACAGGAACATATGATGATGCCTCAGGTATTAGTTATATTCAAAAATATGCCAAGATGTTTGGTCTGGATGAAACAACAGGACTTGACAGGGAGATAGAAGAAAGTACGCCACATTTGGCAACACAATTCCCTGTTGTTGCTGCAATTGGACAGTCTGATAATAACCTTACAACATCTTCATTATCACGATATGTGACTGCAATTGCTTCTGGTAAGTTATATGAATACCAGTTAATGAAAAAAATTGTAGACACTAAAGGAAAAGTAGTTGACAGCTATAAACCAACTAGTGAAAGTCTTGAGGATATAGTTGGACAAACTCAGTGGGATGCTATTCATCAGGGTATGCGAATGGTATGTGAGGAATTATCAAATTTTGATGATTGTGAGATAGAGGTAGCAGGAAAAACGGGTACTGCGCAGCAGACAAATCGTCCTAACCACGCTTTATTTGTTGGATATGCCCCATATGATGATCCTGATATTTCTATTGCAGTGCGAATTGCTCATGGATACAGTTCACATAATGCGGCAGAAGCTGCTAAGAATATTATTTCATGTTATTACAACAAAAAGGATGTTGAAGACGTTCTTGATGAGAAGGCATCCGGAGTTAATTCTTCATCTAACAATTCTGTTAACGATTAATTTAATTTAGTTACTGCATATGCTTTTTATGCAGTAACTAAAGCTATATTATATGATATACATAAAAATTTATTGCCAAAAAAATAAATAAGTATTAGAATATAAGGGAGCTTTTTAGATTTAATAAAACTTGTAGGAGGTTTAATTCATGGGTGAAGCAATTGTTTTCACTTCAGGAAAAGGCGGTGTTGGCAAAACAACAACAATTGCTAATATCGGAGCAGAACTTTCACAGTTAGATAAAAAAGTCGTTATGTTAGATGCAGACATGGGACTTCGAAATTTGGATGTTGTAATGGGAATGGAGAATCTGATTAATTACAATTTGCTGGATTTACTGGAAAATAAATGCAGAATTAATCAGGCAATAATCAGGGATAGAAGGTATCCTAATCTTTACATGATACCGGCATCATTAAAACTCAGGAAATGGGAAGAATATGAGATAAGTTTTCAGCGCATCATAAGACAACTAAAAAAGGAATTTGATTATTGCCTTATTGATTGTCCGGCTGGAATGGATTCTGGATTTAAATTTGCCATTTCTGGAGCTGATAGGGCTATCGTTGTTACCACTCCACATATTTCATCAATCAGAGATGCCTCAAGGATTGTATATCTGTTAGAATGTAATCACTTTTCTAATATTAATTTAATTATTAATGATTACAATGAACGATTAGTGAAGCACAATGATATGTTGTCCAAAGAAGATATTGAAGAGATATTGGACATGGAGTCATTAGGTGTTATCCCAAATGATAAAAAGATAATTATCAGTCAGAACAGGGGAGTGCCGGTTGTTTCTATGCACTCTAAATCTTTTAAACAATACAAATCAATTTCTAATAAAATAATATCACTTAATTTACTTCCGGATGATTTAAATTACAAATCAGCAGAAGTATTGGATTTTTTTAATAGAAAGGGAAAAACTGTTAGTTATGAAAATATTTAGAGGAAAGCGTTCAAATTCAATTGCAAAAGAAAGATTAAAATTAATGTTAGAAACTTCTCCTTTGGATGATAATTCTCAAATTATCTCCCAGGCAAATCAGGAAATAAAACAAATAATTAATAAGTATTTTGATATTGATTCAAATGACTATGAGATAAAAGTGTTATTAAAACAAATACAGAAAAGAGCAAAAAATGTTAAAACAATATAATTTTAGAAATTATCGCTATCGATTGGTTTTATATTTAATTTTACTTACGATAATTGGAATTGTAGTTATAGGAAGTGCAGAGAAATCCGTTCAGAGTAAGCAGATTTTAGGGTTTGTACTTGGATTAATTGTAATGATAATTGTGTCATTAATAGATTATTCATATGTACTAAAATTCTGTTGGGTATATTATTTTATAACAAACCTTCTTCTGCTTCTTGTATTAGTAACAGGTGAGTCATCAAATGGTTCACAGCGTTGGATAAATATAGCAGGAATCAGATTTCAGCCTTCTGAGCTGGCAAAAATACTATTTATACTTATGTTTTCGTACTATTTTATGAAACATTCGGATACTGTAAACAGTATTAAGACAATAGCAGTTGGATTCCTTATTGCGATTCCACCTTTATTGCTTATATTAATGCAGCCGGATACATCAACTACTATAATGACATTATTAATTTTTATTGTCCTCTTGTTTATTGCAGGATTAAGTTATAAAATAGTATTAGGTGTATTGGGTATTGTAGTACCAATTGGTCTGGTTGCCTTAACCTTAATTGTTAAAAATGCTGATAGTTTAATAGCTGGTGGTCATTATCAGGTTAAACGAATAATGGCATGGCTATATCCTACAAATAAATTGTATTCTGAATATGCAACTCAGCAGAGAAATTCAGTTATGGCAATTGGTTCAGGTCAGTTGTGGGGGAAAGGCTTATATAATACCGGCTCAAATTCAATGAAAAGTGGAAATTATATTATAGAACCACAGACAGATTTTATATTCTCAGTAGTTGGTGAGGAGTTAGGCTTTATTGGCTCATTTGCAATTATCATTTTATTATTTTTAATTTCAATAGAATGTATCTTAATTGCAAGAAAAGCTAAAGATTTAAGTGGAAGATTAATATGTTGTGGAATGGCGACAATTATAATTTTTCAAAGTTTTATTAATCTTTGTGTTGCCACACAACTTATGCCAAATACAGGTATTCCATTACCATTCGTTAGTTATGGACTGACGTCATTGATGTCGTTGTATATTGGTATGGGCTTTGTATTGAACGTGGGATTACAACCGAAAAAATATTAGTTGGAGGTTCTTTATGAATATAGGACTAGTAGCACATGACTCTAAGAAAAAATTAATGCAGAATTTTTGTATCGCATATAGAGGAATTTTGTGCAAAAATGATTTGTATGCAACAGGTACAACCGGAAGATTGATCGAGGAAGTAGCTAATTTACAAGTACACAAATTTTTAGCTGGCCATTTAGGTGGTTCTCAGCAGTTAGGGGCTCAGATTGAGCATAATGAAATTGATTTGGTAATCTTTTTAAGAGATCCTTTAAAACCAAAATCGCATGAACCTGACGTAAATAGTATCGTAAAATTATGTGATGAACATAACATTCCGCTTGCAACTAATCTTGCAACTGCAGAATTACTTATTCGATCATTAGACAGAGGAGATTTGGATTGGCGTGAAATGTACAAATAATTTTACAGGAAAAAAGAAACAACTGCTGTGCACAATTTGCATGGCAGCTGTTTTTATGGCGGGATGCGGAAAAGCAGAAGTTATTAATAATGCCTATGATATTACTGATAATGTCTACAACGAAAAAGAAGTGACTACAAACTTCTTTTCAAAGGATTTATGTGTAATTGATAATGAAAATATAGGTGTTTCCGATGTAAGTTCAAGTTACGCAGAAGGTGCAGGAGTATTTAATGTAGATCAGTGTCAGGTTAAATATGCACAAAATTTATACGAAAAATTATATCCTGCCAGCACAACAAAAGTTTTAACTGCATATATTATATTATCGGAAAATGACTTAAATGATATGGTGACTATAAGTGAAGATGCAGCTAATCCAGGGGTAGGTTCGTCTGTATGTGGATTAAAAGCAGGCGATACAATTTCAGTAAAGGATTTGCTTTATGGTCTTCTTATTGTCAGTGGAAATGATGCAGCAATTGCATTAGCAGAATATAATGCAGGCGATGTAAATACATTTGCAAACAAAATGAATAAAGTAGCACAATCACTCGGTGCAACAAATTCTCACTTTGTTAATCCTAGTGGATATCCGGATGAAAATCATTATACAACCATTTACGATATGTATCTGATTTTTTCAAAGGCAATCAGCAATGATACTTTTGTTAATATACTCAATACCAAAACATATGATGCAAGTTACAAAAGTGCTGATGGTACGGTTGCCAGTCAGGTTTGGACAAATACCTGTTTATATTTTACAGGAGAAGCAGAGGTTCCCGAAGGATATTCCATAGTTGGAGGCAAAACAGGCACAACATCCTCAGCAGGATATTGTCTTGTTCTCTTATCCACTAATAAAAACAATGAAAAAGTAATCAGTATTGTATATAAGGCTACGGATAGAACCGGCTTGTATAAATATATGAATGAAATATTAACATATTCTTCAAAATAATCGTTGTATTTTTGGTACATATATACTATAATTTATTTATGAGTAATTAGATATTATAATATAATTTCCAAAAGGGGGATGTGCTATGGTAGGAATCATTTGCGGGGAGAAAGGTAAAGGGAAGACAAAAGAGTTACTCGACAGAGCTAACACAGCTGTAACTAGTGCTTCTGGAAGTATCGTATATTTGGATAAGAGCACTAAGCATATGTACGAACTTAGCAATAAGGTTAGACTCATTAATGTAACTGATTATAAGATTGAGTCATGTGATGAATTTGTAGGTTTTTTAAGTGGAATTGTTTCGCAGGATAATGACTTAGAAGAAGTATATTTGGATAGTTTTTTGACCATTGCTTCAATAAAAGATGATGAGGAATTATTAAAATCCATTAACAAGATTGATATAATAGGAAATAAATATAATATTAAATTTGTTTTGAATATATCTAAGGATTTAAACAAATTACCTGATGATGTAAAATCTAAGGTTGTTGTTTCTCTGTAAAATCTAGGGGTGCGATTAATTGCACCCCTATGTTTTTAATATAGATTAATTTGTTACGTCTTTTATTCTTCCATAAAAGCTTATCAGATACAATCCACTTAAACCAACAATTGCATAGACTATTCTTGATAACCAGGACATGTCTCCAAATAAAAATGCAACAAGGTCAAACCTGAAAAAACCGATAAGGCCCCAGTTTATACATCCTATTATTGCTAATGTAAGAAGAATATTATCAATCCATTTCATTATCAATACCTCCTTGCTTGTATAATTTAGTAATATCCTGATATTTCTTATTTATACATAGAATTTTGATATATCTATTTATTTTTAATGTATGAGGTGATTTTTTGACTAACAATAAAAACATAATAAAATATAAAAGAGGGCAACAATTTAATATTGGATATGCGATATTTTTCATAATCCTGTTTTTTATACTATTTAAACTTTTTACCTATTTTACTTCTTCGAAAGTTGCTGAATATGAAGTTACGCAAGGAACAATAGCAACCAATAAAGTAAATCGAGGAATGATAATACGTGATGAAAAGGTAGTATATTCAGATAAAGAGGGCTATGTAAATTATTATATAAAAAGCGGAACAAAGGTCTCTGTCAGAGATACCATATATTCAGTTGACACGAATGGAGATATTTCAAAAAAAATATCATCAGTAACTGATGATGGAACAAAACTAAACGATGTGTCTTTGCAGAACATTTTAGATGATATTGATGGTTTTACGAATTCATATTCAAATGTTTCTTTTTCTAAAACGTACAGTTTTAAGCAGGAATTGCAATCTGAATTGAATCAGACTCTAAGCACAACAGCACTGAAATCTTTAAGCGACCAGGTAGATAGTGCAAAGGATAACCAGACATTTACTCAGTACACAGCATCTGAATCAGGAATTGTTTCGTATTATGTTGATGGATACGAGAATACTAATGCAGATAATTTTGATGCTGATGATTTTAATATTACAAGTTATTCCACTAAGGATTTAACCCTTTCTAATAATGTTAAAATATCTGATCCGGTATATAAGATAGTTAATGATGAAAATTGGAATATTCTTTTACCTGTTTCAAATTCAATTTTGGAACAATTAAAAGAAGATGAAGGTTATGTAAAGATACGAATTTGTAAAGATGAATATAAAGTTACTGTAAAATATAATGTAATTAAAAAAGACAACAATAATTATCTGATGCTTTTTCTGAATAAAGCTATGATAAGATATATTTCAGATAGATTTTTGGATGTTGAGCTAATAATAAATGAAGATAGCGGATTAAAAATACCTAATTCTTCAATTGTGGAAAAAGAATTTTTTGCTATACCAAAGGATTTTGTTACAATGGGAAAAGACAGTAATGAGTACACTTTGATGGTTAAAAATGATACAGAATCATCAAAGGATAAAATTAAATTAGTAACACCAACTGTTTACCATGAGAACAATAAATACATTTATATTGACGAATATGACATATCCAAAGGAGATGTATTGGCACAAAGTGACAGCAAAAAGACTTTTAAAGTAGGCAGTTATACAAAAAAGTTAAAAGGCGTATATTGTGTTAATAAAGGATATGCAGTATTCAAACAGATAGATGTATTAACTCAGAATGATGACTATACAATTGTTGACACTAAGACAGATTATGGTTTAGCATTATATGACCATATTGCTTTAGATGGAAATAAAATTCAAAAAAATCAATCAATAGTGAAATAGAAAGGAAATACATATGCTTAAGGAAAATCTTCAAAATGTAGAAAAAAATATAGAATTGGCTTGTAAAAAAGCAAATAGAAACAGAGGTGAAGTTACTTTAATTGCAGTAAGTAAGACAAAACCTGTAGAAATGCTTTCTGAAATATATTCTGAAGGCATCAGGGAATTTGGGGAAAACAAGGTACAGGAGATGTGCGAAAAATATGAGGTAATGAATAAAGATATTCATTGGCATATGATTGGACATCTTCAGACAAATAAAGTAAAATATATAGTAGATAAAGCTACTTTAATTCATTCAGTTGATAGTCTGCATTTAGCAAAAGAAATTCAAAAACAAGCTGTCAAGAAAGATGTTATTTGTCATATTTTAATTGAAGTAAATATTGCAGAAGAAGATTCAAAATTTGGAATAAAAAAAGAAGATACTATTGAATTAGTAAGAGAGATTTCGAAATTGGATCATATAAAAATAGATGGCTTGATGACAATTGCTCCATATGTGTCTGATCCTGAAGATAATAGAATTTATTTTAGAGGAATTAAGGATTTATCTGTTGACATAGATAATGAAAACATAGATAATGTAAATATGGACATACTATCAATGGGAATGACAGGAGATTATACCGTTGCAATTGAAGAAGGAGCTACTCATATCCGTGTGGGGACGGGGATATTTGGAGAAAGAAATTATAATTAGTTAGTGAGGTTGTTTACATGAGTGTTATGGATAAGTTTTTGGATGTAATGAGATTAAATCCAGATGAAGATTACGAATATGATAATGAAGATTATGAATTAGAGGAGGAAGAGGTTCCACCTCGTAAGCCTTCATATAAAGAGAAAAAAGAGGAGCATGCAGAGGAAAATGAAAATGCAGAACGTTCACATCAGTCAAAGGAAAAAGGTACACGTTCATCCTCAAAGATTACTCCAATAAGTAAAGGGACAAGAAAGCAGGCGTTAGAAATGGAAGTGTGTGTAATTAAACCAAATGCTATTGATGAAGAATTAGAAATAGTTGATACTTTATTAAATGGACGAACTGTAATAATCAATATGGAGGGACTTAATGTGGAATTAGCCCAAAGGATTATTGATTTTATTTCAGGTTCAACATATGCCATTCATGGAAATATGCAGAAAATTTCAAATTATATTTTCCTTGCAACTCCAAATGGTGTTGATATATCCGGTGATATCCAAGATATAATGGAATCTTTTGACTTGCCGGGATTTACAGTATAGTTTTAGGAGTTTTATTATAATGATTAAGAAACAAAAAAGGGACTACATATTTGGATATTTAACAATTTTTTTTCTGATAGTTCTAGATCAGGTTACTAAATATTTAGCAGTTTATGGACTTAAAGAGAAGAATCCTTTTGTGATTATAGATGGGGTATTTGAATTTCATTACCTTGAAAATGAGAGTGCAGCATTTGGATTAGATTTAATCACAATATTGCATAAGATTTTCAATTTTAGCTATTTTAACAACAATCCAGATGCATTACTAACAGCAAAGATGGTATTTTTTATAGTAATAACAAGTGTTGTTGTATGTTTTTTATTTTACATCTATTCAAAAGTGCCTAAAATGCCTAAATTTATTGGATTAGATTGGATTTTAATTCTTTTTATTTCTGGTGCAATTGGTAATTTGATTGATAGATGTGTAAATAATTATGTTATTGATTTTTTCTATTTCAAATTAATAGATTTTCCAATTTTCAATGTTGCTGACATATACGTAACAGTAGCAGCAGGATTATTTATTATTTTAGGATTGTTCTATTATAAGGAAGAAGATTTTGAATTATTATTTCCTTCAAAGAAAAGAGATACTTAGATGAATAAAGAAAGTTATATTGTAAATACTGAAAATGCAAACGAGAGACTGGATAAATATTTATGTAATATTTATCCAGATTTATCTCGTTCTTTTTTTCAAAAATTGATAAAAGAAAATAATATAAGCGTTAATGATAAACTTGAGAAATCTAATTACAAGGTAAAAGAAAAAGATATAATCTGTGTTACATTTCCTGATGTTGAGGAAACGACTATCGAAGCAGAAAACATCCCCCTTGATATTTTATATGAGGATAATGATTTACTTATCGTAAATAAGCCTAAGGGAATGGTTGTACATCCTTCTGCAGGTCACGATAAAGGCACTTTAGTTAATGCTATTATGTTTCACTGTAAGGACTCGTTAAGTGGCATAAATGGTCAGATACGACCTGGAATAGTGCATCGTATAGACATGGATACAACGGGTTCGCTTATTGTATGCAAGAATGATGAATCCCATATAAAAATTGCTGAGCAAATTAAGGAACATTCTGTTAATAGGATATATGTAGGAATTGTTGTCGGGAATGTAAAGGATGATGAAGGAACCATTGAAGGAGCCATTGGAAGACATCCTATTGATAGAAAAAAGATGGCAATCAATGAAAAGAATGGGAAACCAGCTATAACACATTATAAGGTTTTGGAAAGATTTGGTAATTATACATATATGGAATTTAAATTGGAAACAGGCCGAACACATCAAATCAGAGTTCATATGGCAAGCATTGGACATCCTTTGTTAGGCGATAATTTATATTCTTCAGGAAAATGTTCAATTCAAAAATTACAAGGTCAGACATTACATGCTAAAACAATAGGATTTATCCATCCTAGCACAAATGAATATATGGAGTTTTCAGCACCGTTGCCAGAATATTTTGTCAAATTATTAACAAAGTTGAAAAACATGAAGTAAAATAATATAATATATTTAAAGATAGAAGAGTACTAATATATAATTGTAAAAACAAATGAGGGGGAATTTAATATGAGTAATGAGATTTATACAATTGGACGTGAATTTGGAAGTTATGGAAAAAAAGTGGGAGAATTGTTAGCTGAGCGATTAAATATTAAACTTTATGATAAAGAATTGTTACAACAGGCTGCAAAGGATTCTGGTTTTTGTGAGGAAATATTTGAGAATCATGATGAAAAACCTACCAATAGTTTTCTTTATTCATTAGTTATGGATACATACTCAACTGGAGCTTTTTCATCTGCACCTTTCCTTGATATGCCACTTAACCATAAAGTATTTTTGGCACAATTTGATTCAATTAAAAAAATTGCTGAGAGAGAGTCTTGTGTTATTGTCGGACGATGTGCTGACTATGCGCTTGCTTCAGAAGAAAAATGTATAAATATATTTATAAGAGCGAATATGGACGATAGAATAAAGCGAATAAGCGAAAGAATGGATATCACAGAAAACAAAGCAAAAGATTTATGTCAGAAAAAAGATAAACAAAGAGCAAGCTATTATAATTATTATACAAGCAAAAAGTGGGGCGATGCAAGAAGTTATGATTTATGCCTTAATACAAGCAAATTAACAGTAGAAGATTGCGTTGAGATAATAATCGAATATAGAAATTTGATGAACAAACATAATCAATAATAGCTATTCTGTTATTTTATTGTTTTATTATTTTAAGCATGTAATATATAAAAATATAAGAATGAAAGAGTACTAGATTAAAATTTATATAATTATTAAGAATGCTGAGGTGATGATTTAAATATCTCCTCAGCATTTTGGATTTATAATAAAAAGAAGCATCAGCTTTCAATATCTTTCTTAACAAAATTAATATCCTTTACCTGTTTTCTTCTCGAGTCATCTATTGCAGAATAATGAGAAGCTGTCGTTGATACTGACTTATGGTTTAATGCAGCAGATGTAAGATATATATCACCTGTTTCCTGATATAAATTTGTACCAAATGTACTTCTTAATTTATGTGGCGTAATGTGCTTAATAGTGACCGACGGATCCTGTGTATATTTCTTAACAATTCTTTCTACACTTCGAACGGTGATACGAGTGCCTCTGTTAGACAAAAACAAGGCTTTATCGTTTTGGTCTAAAGGTTTACGCTCGGTTTCAATATAGCCCAGTATAGCCTCTTTAACGTCGTCAGAGAAGTAAACAAACTGTTCCTTATTTCCTTTTCTATGAACGTACATGGCATTTCCCTTGAAATCGATTTTATCAATATCAATACCAACTAATTCAGAAACACGTAATCCAGTTGAGACAAACGTAATTAAAATAGCATAATCACGCATTTTTGATTTTGCCTGATAAGCTTTTTGATGTTTTGACATATTATTTTCTATGTTATCAACTTGCTTAAGCATATTAGTAATTTCATCCATTTCCAGATATGTAATTTCTTTTTGTTTTGTTTTTACATTTGTAACGCCTGGCATTGGATTTCTGTCAATCAATCCCTCAACCTGTAGAAATTTAAATAAAGAACGCAAAGTTGATAAGCGTCTATTAATGGATGCACCTTCTGATCGTTTTTCCCGACCTGAAGAATCTATATAAGTTCCAATATAACTTTTGAATTCCCTGAAATCATCAATTGTCATTTGATTTAAAACAGACAATGTTAATTCATCCTCATTGTTATGCAAAGCAGGATTATTGTTCAATAAAAATTTGAAGAATAAATCCAAATCATATGCATAATTCAAAATTGTTCTTTCAGAATACTGATTACTGTATATTTCATTAAGAAAATCTGCTGTAATTTTCTCAGGTAATATCAAATTAGGGTGTTCTTTAATAAACCTATGATAATAAGTATTTCGATTGTTTGAACCAGCCATATAATCCCTTGTATTTCCCCTTTCTTAGCCCAAAATGTCGTTTAATTGAAATTATGCGACATTTTGAGTCTGACTTCAAAACTACTCTTTATCTATAAATAGCTATATCGCAATGTCTTTTGAATCTAAAACTATTGTAAATGGACCATCATTAGATAAATCAATTTGCATATCAGCGCCAAAAATACCTTCCTCAACAATTTCTATTTCTTTTTTACATTCTTTAATAATATATTGATATAACGAATTAGCCAATTTGGGATTTCCAGCATCAATAAATGATGGACGATTTCCCTTTTTACAATTTGCATATAAAGTAAATTGCGAAATTAATAATAAACTTCCATGAACATCTTTAACAGATAAATTTGTTTTTTCGTCTGAATCTGCAAATATACGCATGTTAATCAGCTTTTTAATCATCTTATCAGCAATATCCTCCGTATCCGTCTCTGCAATGCCTATAAACACGCACAAGCCGCCTGTAATGCTTCCAACGACGTCTTTATCAACTGTACACGAAGCATTCTTTACTCTTTGTATAACAAACTTCATCTTAATACTCCTAACCTCTCTTTATTCAATAATAACCTCATATTTTCAGATTCAGGTTTCTTCACAGCTTCTTCAGCTGCCTTAATCTTCATCTGATTTTGTAACCTATAGCTAAAAAAAGCAAGAATTATACAACTTCATTAAGTTTAGCTTCTATCCTGCTTTTTACTAAATCGGCAATTTCTTTAGTTTTCATATCTTTGTATTCTTCATAATATATTGGCTCTAAATAGTAAACATACGTTGTAATAGGTCCTAAATGAAAGCTGTTAAATACCTTATAGGAATCAACTAATGCCACCGGGATGATAGGAACTTTAGCTTTTAAGGCAATTTTAAAACACCCTGGTTTGAAGTCATACATTTTATTTTTATTGTTAAAATGATATCCACCCTCAGGAAATAGTATATATCTCTTTCCATTTTTTACTTCTTTTGAAACTTGATTAATTATTGTAAGTCCCTGTCTTGGATTATCAATCTCTAATCTTTTTGCCTGTACTAAATCGCAAAATTCTCTTACAAGCATGGTGTGAGACTTCTTTAGATCCATAACAAATGAACATGGCTTTTCATGTGTCTTCATAATTCCAAGAACATCATATTTACCCTGATGATTCGGATACATCATGTACCCTCCTTCTTTTGGTAAATTCTCATAACCATATGCAATTGTTTCTATCTTGCCACTTTTATTCATCAAATCAATACAGTATTTTACAAGAGAATATCTCTCTTCTTCGCTATATTTTTTTGGATGATTTGCTTCATATCTCATTTTAGGAATGATGTACGGAGCTCTTTTTAAATTCATAAATATAACATAAAATAATTTCAACATGGTAATTTTCTCCCTCTTTCATCATTATACATGTAAATTTTAATAATTTCAATATAGTAAAATTGGGATAAGTTTTTTATTAACATGTATGGAATAAACAGACTTTCAACCTTTTAATTATATCATGATTTACTTCTCTTCTGCTCTGTAATAAGGTACTATAATATGTCTTCCACTATGAATGTTATCTTGGGATATATTGTTAATCTGGCATACTTCATCTATATACTGTGATTTACTCATATTTGAATTAGTATTATACACATCTGCAAGATTCCAAAGAGTATCCCCCTCTTCTAAATAAATACTTGTATAATATTTATGCACAGTTAAACTATTATCTGCATAGGCATATATGTGTGAAAGCATTAATAATATAAATGCAAGTGTTATTATCTTAACGGCTAATAATACCAGATTCACTGAATTACATTTTTTGCAAATTGTTACTCCACTACTTTTGTTCATATTGTACCTCCATATCCAAACGGTTGTTTGTTTCTGAATACAGAATAATACACGAACAATAGTTTGTCAAGTAAAATTTCGAACAAAATTTCTGAATACACGTTTGCTATTTTTTGAATTTTATGTTATGATGTTATTAGAAATAAAATTGGAGGCTATACATATGTCATATGGAAAAATAACTGAGAAACAGAAAATTATTTTAGAGTATATCAAGCAGGAAATCCTTAACAAAGGATACCCACCTACTGTTAGAGATATATGCGATGCTGTTGGACTTAGATCTACCTCTTCTGTTCATGCTCATTTGGAGACACTTGAGAAAAACGGATATATCCGCAGAGACCCTACCAAACCTCGTGCAATTGAGATAATTGACGAAAGCTTTAATCTCATGAGACGTGAAGTGGTTAATGTACCAAGATTAGGTAAAGTTGCCGCTGGTGAACCAATACTTGCCGTTGAAAATGTTGATTCATACTTCCCGGTTCCTTCTGAATATGTTCCTAATGCTCAGACGTTTATGTTGAAAGTAAAGGGTGAAAGTATGATTAACGCAGGAATATATGATGGTGACAATATTCTTATTGAACAGACAAAAGATGTAGAAAATGGCGATATGGTTGTTGCACTTCTTGAGGATAGTGCGACTGTTAAAACATTCTACAAAGAAGATGGTCATATTCGACTCCAACCTGAAAACGATACAATGGACCCAATCATTGTAGATGATTGTGAGATTCTTGGAAAGGTATTTGGAGTGTTTAGATTTTTTAATAAGCAGTAGATTTAATAAAATTTGATAAAATAAATAATGAGGTGAAAATATTTTCACCTCATTATAAAAATTATTTAAGTTCATTTAAATCAATAACTTTACCATCTGCCCAGATTTTATCTAAATCGTAAAATGCACGATCTTCTTCTGAGAACAGATGCACAATTATATCTTTGTAATCCATTAAGATCCATGTAGAATTAGAAGTTCCTTCAACCTGTTTTGAATGCACACCATTTTTATACATAACTTCATCTACAGCATCCTGCATAGCTCCGAGCTGATTAGGATTATTTGCATTGGCAATAACAAAATAATCAGCAATAGAAGAAACTCCGCCTATATCTATTACTTTAATATCTTCTGCTTTTTTATCTTCCAATGCACCTACAACTTTTTTGATCAATTCTAATGTATCCATATACACTCCTTTACTTCTCAATTGAATATAAAATGTAACATATTAAATTAGCTTAATAGTAGATGATTTAATTATTATTCAGTTTATATTTTAATACTTTAATTATTCATCTAATTTATATTTACAATACTCATATGATTTAATCATATTTAATTTATATTTTAATACTTTAATCATTCATCCAATTTATATTTATAATGCTCATATGTTAAATAGGTAATTGGATCAATCTCATTACTTCTATTATTCAAATAATTGATTGTATCTGATAATATCTCCGCAATACAAAGATCAATATCTTTAAAGGCTATTTCACGAATATATTCTAATCTAGGTGCCTGATTTCTATTTGGTTCAATATAATCTGCTATATAAATTATTTTATCAAGCAGATTCATATCAGGTGCTGCAGTTGTATGAATCTCAATTGCATGCAATATTTCCTTATTCTTGACTTTATACTTTTCTTTTGCAAGAATAGCCCCTGCTTTAGCATGGAGTAAACCAGGGTTGTTTCTTTCCACTTCTGAAATATCGAACTTTGCATGCTCGCATATTTCGATTTTCTTAGCAGAAGGAAGACATTTCGCACAATCATGGAGTAACCCTGCCAGCATGGCATCTTCAATGGAATATCCATATGCCATAGCCAGGCAGCCTGCTGTATACATTACACCTTTTGTGTGTTCATACCTATCCTTATCAAGTTCTTTTTTTAATTTCTTTCTATATTCGACTATATTCTCGTACATACTTTATGTCCTTACATGTTATACAAATTATTCTTTCTTATATAATTATATACATCACTGTTTAGAAATTCTGATACATCAATTTTTTTTCTAATATCATTTCTTATTTTGCTTGATGATATGTCATACTGTTTACAATGAACAATCCTAATATCACAAGGAAATTTTTTCTTTAAATAATCTATCTTATCATTTATCTGTTTTAAGGGAAAACCTTCACGAACAACTACAAGTATTACACATAATTTCGATATTATCTCAGGATGGCTCCAATCCTCAAAATAATCTATTGAATCACCACCCATAATAAAATAAAAATTATCTTCTGGGTAATCTTCTTTCAAACGTTCCAGTGTTCTATAAGTATAACTTCTCTCATTGGATTTAATTTCATAATCCAATGCTTTAATTTTGGCATTATCGGAACATGCATAATTGCACATGTTTAACCTATGATAAGCACTAGTCATTTTATTCTCATCTTTATTAGGTGAATGTCCTGCCGGAATAATCCAGATTTCATCCAAATTATATTCAATGAGGGATTGATATGCCATATGCATGTGTCCATTGTGAATAGGATCAAAAGATCCACCTAAAATTCCTATATTCATATCTATTCTGGAAGATTAATCTTTGAATTCTTTTTTGCCTTACGATAAAAAATAATTTTCTTACCAATAACCTTAACCACATCAGAATGTGTTCTTTCTCCGATGACAGCTGCAATCTCTCTAGGATCGTCTATACAATTCTTTAAAACAGATACTTTAATTAGTTCTCTTTTCTCTAAAGCCGAATCAATAGCTTCTATAATCTCTGGAGTTAATGAAGACTTTCCAATCTGAAATATTGGATCAATGGAATTTGCTAAACTACTTAAATATGCTCTCTGCTTACTTGTCATAATATCTCCTTGTCTATTTATAATACTCAAACTCAAAACCGTACATTCGTACTGTATCGCCTTCTTCTATTCCTCGTTCTTCCAATTCATCTAATATTCCCTGCTCTTTCATAAAGCGCTGGAAAAACAGAAATCCTTTTTCAGAATCTATATTAGTATAACCTAACATTTTTTCAATCTTTGGTCCTTCTACAACATATGCACCATCATCTGCGATTTCAACTGTATATGGTTCATCTGCAAAGAATGTTAATGCAGGATCAAATTCCTGTTCATAAACAAATACTTCTTTAGGACATTTGTCTAGTAATTCCTTTACATGATAAAGCAATTCCTTTACACCGTAACCACTTACCGCAGAAATAGGAAAAACTTTAATTCCATCTTTTCCAAATTCATCTCTTAATTCTTTGATGATTTCATTTTCATCACCATAAATTGCATCAACCTTATTGGCTGCGATAACCTGTGGCTTCTTTAATAAATCTGGATTATATGCCTCTAATTCCTTATTAATTGCTTTAATATCTTCTACCGGATTTCTTCCTTCAACACCAGCTGCATCCACAACATGAATAATAACCTTAGTTCTTTCTACATGTCTTAAAAATTCATGACCTAAGCCAATTCCTTCAGATGCACCTTCTATCAGTCCAGGAATATCTGCGATTACAAATCCAAAGCTGTCATCCATATCAACAACACCTAAATTAGGCTGAAGAGTAGTGAAATGATAATTAGCAATTTTAGGCTGTGCATTTGTTACTCGTGATAAAAAGGTAGATTTACCTACATTAGGAAATCCTACCAAACCAACATCGGCAATTACCTTTAATTCAAGCTGTACTTCAATTTCTATTGCATCTTTACCTGGCTGAGCATATTTAGGAGCCTGCATTGTTGCTGTTGCAAAATGCTGATTTCCTAAACCACCTTTTCCACCTCTTAAAACTACAACTCTTCTATTGTCACCAGACATATCGGCAATTACTTTACCACTTTCTGCATCCTTAATAACAGTTCCCTCTGGAACTTTTAAAATTAAATCTGCTCCATTTTTACCATGACAATTCTTTTTACCACCTTCAGCTCCTGGTTCGGCAGCAAATTTTCTTCTGTGTCGATAGTCTGTCAAAGTATTAAGACCGTTATCTATTTCAAAGATAACATCTCCACCTTTTCCACCATCTCCACCGTCAGGTCCACCATTTGGAACATATTTTTCACGGCGAAATGAAACATGTCCATCTCCACCTTTTCCTGATTTTATAATAATTTTTGCACGATCTGCAAACATAAAATTTACCTCATTTAATAGATTTCGCTAATATAATTAGCAATAGAATACAAATACTTAATCTAATAAAACCCCGGCTAAAAATAGTCGGGGTTTCAAAATCTTATTCGTTAACTACTGGATAAACAGAAGCCTGCTTTCTATCTCTACCAACTCTTTCGAATCTTAATACACCATCAACCTTAGCGTATAATGTATCATCTCCACCGATACCAACGTTTGTACCTGGATGAATCTTAGTACCACGCTGTCTGTAAAGAATGTTTCCAGCTTTTACGAATTGTCCGTCTGCTCTCTTAGCTCCTAATCTCTTTGACTCAGAGTCACGGCCGTTCTTTGTAGAACCAACTCCCTTTTTATGAGCAAAAAACTGAAGGTTCATATTTAACATGTCTTACACCTCCTTGAAATCTAGAATGATATATTCATTCCCATAGTCATTTTGTATTCCTTGTAAGCCCAAAATCATAGAATCCAATAATAATCCTGTATCATGATCAACATCCGATTCCACAGTAAAATCTATCAACCCAGTTTCTTCATCAGTGTTCAATACAAATTCAGTAGATGTAAATTTATCTATTGAATTAATTGTATTAATAACTAATGCGGAAACACCTGCACAAATAATATCTTCACCTGCTTCAGCATAACCTGCATGTCCTGAACAAACAAATCGAGTTGTCAGCTTACTTTGATTCTGGTAAATCGTTATAGTAATCATATAACAATTCCTTATCGATTATCCATTAATCTTTTCAATCTTAACCTGAGTGAACGCCTGTCTGTGACCGTTCTTCTTATGATAACCAGTCTTTCTCTTGTACTTGTAAACGATTACCTTCTTACCTCTGCCTTCTTTTACTACAGAAGCTTCTACAGTTGCTCCAGCTACAGTTGGATCTCCTACCTTAAGATCTTCTCCACCTACAACTAAAACCTGATCAAAAGTAACCTTCTCACCAGCTTCAACTCCAAGCTTTTCAATGGTAATGATATCGCCTTCGGATACTTTGTACTGTTTACCACCTGTTGCTATAATTGCGTACATATGGCACCTCCTATTTATCATTACTCGCCAGTTTTGGTGTCACATATTGTGAACTTAAACCTAACTGTGCGGCATACTCATAGATAATAACAAAGATTTATTTATCTGTCAATACTTTTTGCAAATTTCTTTTAAAGATTTGTATGTTTTTTTTCTTGTAAGTTCAACCAGTCCTAAACCGGTAATATCAATAAATGAACACTTTACAAAATCCTTTTTTATTTCTTTTTTCAGAATGCTAACCAGTTCTGATTTGCATTTTTCAGATTTCATATTTATGAAATCTATTATTATCATTCCTGAGATATTTCGCAATTTAATCTGTTTACATATCTCAATCGCAGCTTCTTTATTTACTGAAAAATCGACATTTTCCTTACCAGAAATATTCTTACTTGTATTAACATCAATTACGGTTAACGTCTCAAGCTGCTCTATAATTATATTGGCTCCTGAATTTAACCATACTTTATTGCTTAGCAGTTTCTCTATCTGTCCACTAAGATTATACAATGTGGATAAGGATACGGAATCATCATTATATAACTCAGTTTTTTTAATAGAATCATTATCTTTTAGTTCCTCACATATACATTCATAAATTTTCTTATCATCAGTAAGAACTTTATCATATGCATTCAAATCAGTTGCCTTAAGTTTTTTAATATATCCTTGCGGACTTTTGCAAACCAATTGCATAGCAGACATGTGCCTTGATTTATTAACCAAATCAGTATATTTACCAATTAATTTAATTACATCTTCTTTTACAATTTCTAACTCTACATTCTTAGAATTTGTTCTTAATAAAATTCCATATCCGCTTTGTTCATGGTCGTGACACACCAAAAATAACATTTCTTTTAAACTAAGTGACAATTCTTTTCCGATTTTATTAGAAACACTTAATGATGTATTGCCCGTTGTCAATATACTGTATTTTCCATAAAGTGTAAGTTTTGTCGTCACAACAGGTTCTTTAGTTTTTATTGCATCTTTAATTACCTGAACTAATATCTCATCGCCCACACATAATTCATTTTTTTTGGACTTTTTTTGTGTATATATTGGTTTTTTAGCATCAGATAATGCAAGATAACATATTTGATTATTTGATATCTTTACAAATGCAGCATTAATGTTATAAACAATTTTTTCTACTCTTGCAATATATATATTGTCTATAAGAGAATTTTCTTCTGGTTCAAACATTTGAAAATCTATCAGTTCTCTTTTCTCGTTTAAACCACAACACACTGTAAAAATATTATTTTTATAAGAATATTTTGTTAATGCCAATCGGTTCATCTACTTTATATTTCCTCTCCTAAATCAAGAAGTGTAAAAAATTTACCACTTTCAGCATCTTTAGCGAAAACATCAATTCTGTGAATAGCTATTGCATTAGCATCGTATTCTATATTACATGAATCATATAACGATGATAATAAAAGTTCAGGTTTAATATTATCATTACTTCCAGTAGAAATCATAATATCAAAACAAATAGTTCCATCTTCTTCTTTTGCATTGAAATCATATACCAAAGGTCTTAAATTGATTTCTCTTTCGCTCTTTTTAGTCTTTTTGATAATATTAAATTCTGACTTGGAATTAAATTTTTCGTCAATAATTTTTTTCCACTCTTCCAAAGAATATGGGCTTTCATAGCCATTCTTATAGTATAATTTATATTTTGCAGCCTCTACCAAAGACATTGCAGTCTTGGAATTATCTGGCAACTTCACATAACCTGTTACTTCAATGCCATCAACCATGGTATCATTAAAAGCCCTTATTGCATCAACAGAGGATAATGTAGAATTAACTTCTATATCGAAATATTCTCCATCACTTGTGATTCCAACTCCAAGGGGTGCTGCAAAAGACATAATCTGGTGAGGTGAAAAACCTTCAGAATAACATATATCAATCTCAGCTCTTCTTACTGCTTTCTGAAAATATCTCATCAAATCAAGATGTCCGATGAATTTCATTACACCCCATCTTTTGAATTTTACTCTAATCTTCATAGCAGACACCTCCTCCATACTGTTTAGCTCCACATCCAGAGCATTGTTTTCTACAATTTGGAGTAACTTTCTCACTTAAAGCATTTTTCCATTCGCGAAGCATAAAGTCCTTTGAAACGCCAATATCAATAAAATCCCATGGGAAAATTTCATCTTCACTTCTAAGTCTTTTTGTGTAGAAATCTGCATCAATACCACATTTTTCAAAGGCTTCAAGCCATCTGTCATAATCAAAAAATTCATTCCAGGCCTCAAAAAAGCCACCATGCTCATACACATACTGTATTGCCTTGGCTACCTTTCTGTCACCTCTTGCAAGAATTCCTTCCAAAACAGTAGTATATGCTTCATGCCAGTTATATTTAATACTTTTATGATTAAGCTGCTGTTTCATATGGTCATTAACAATTTTTGCTCTTCCCAGATACTCTTCAGGAGAATACATATTTGCCCACTGGAATGGAGTAAATGGCTTTGGTACAAAAAATGATGTACTAATTGTAATCTGGCATTTTCCATTTCTCTTTTCCTTTGGAACTGTATCGTAATATAATGCCGCAACTTCATTTGCCAATTCAGGAATAGCCTTCATATCTTCTTCCGTTTCCGTTGGTAATCCTAACATAAAATACAATTTTACCTTATTCCAGCCACCCTTGAAAGCCTCTTTCGACCCATTTAAAATATCATCTACTGTTAAACCTTTATTAATTACGTTTCTCATTCTTTGAGAACCTGCTTCAGGTGCAAAAGTAAGACTGCTCTTTTTAACATCCTGAACTTTAGACATAATATCAAGGGAAAATGCATCAATTCTTAAAGAAGGCAACGAAATGTTTACATTTTTTGCCTTACATTCTTCAATAAGAAAATTAATTAATTCGTCCAATTGTGAATAATCCGAAGAACTTAATGAACTTAATGAAATTTCTTCATGTCCAGTAGCTTTTATCATTTTATGAGCTAAATCTTTTAATTTTTCAACATCTTTTTCTCTGTTTGGACGATAAATCATACCTGCCTGACAAAATCTGCAACCACGTATACATCCTCTTTGGATTTCCAATACAACTCTGTCCTGAGTTGCCTTTATAAATGGAACAACAGGTTTCTCAGGATACACCGAATCTGTAAGATCAATATTAACCTGTCTTTTTACAACAGAAGGAACGTCTGGATATTTTGTTGTGAAACATTTTATTGTTCCATCAGAATTATATTCTACATCGTACATAGATGGAACATAAATTCCTTCTATCTTAGATGCTTCATGTAAGAATTCCTCCCTTGGTGCATTTTTCATCTTCTTATATAAATCTAAAAGTTCATCATATTTTTCTTCACCTTCACCTATATAAAACATATCAAAAAAGTCTGCTATAGGCTCTGGATTATAAGAACATGGTCCTCCACCAATTACTATCGGATCCTCAGCTGTTCTATCCTTTGACTGTAAAGGAATATTTGACAAATCCAATATCTGTAATATGTTTGTATAACACATTTCATATTGCAATGTTATTCCAAGAAAATCAAAATTTTTCACAGGTTCCTGAGATTCCAGTGCAAATAATGGAATATTTTTCTCCTTCATAATTTCATGGAGATCAGGCCATGGTGAATATACACGCTCACACCATGTGTCTTGTCTTTTGTTAAACATATCATATAGAATCTGAATTCCTAAATGTGACATACCAATCTCATAGACATCAGGAAAACACATCGCAAAGCGAATATCCACCTGCGATGTGTCTTTTATAACTGAATTTAATTCATTTCCAATATATCTTGCTGGTTTGTCGATTTTCATTAAAATTTCATCTGTTAAAGCCAGTTTTTTCATATTGTTTCCTCATTTTTCAAAATTAACGTTGCGAAAGTTCATTTGCTATTTCTTCCCAAGTAATGCCTTTTTCCGCCATCAATACCATACAGTGATACATGAAATCTGAAATCTCATATTTTAATTGTGAGACCTGTGAATTTTTAGTGGCAATAACTATTTCTGTGCATTCCTCACCCAGTTTTTTCAAAATCTCATCAATTCCTTTTGAAAATAAAGAATTTGTATAAGAACCGTCCTTAGGATTATCCCTTCGCTCAACAATATCATCATATACTGTTTCTAAAACCCTAAGTGGATTTTTCTCAACATATTCTTTTTTCACAATATTGTTTCTAAAGCAGCTTCTCTCTCCTGTATAGCTTGCAGCACCCACCTGAGACACTTTAGCTAAAATAGTATCAAAATCACAGTCTGCTGTCAAGGATTTAACAAATTGTATATTTCCTGAATTAAATCCTTTAATCCATAATTCATGTCGTCTTCTGCTATAATATGTCATTTTTCCAATATGAATAGTCGTGTTAAACGCCTCTTCATTCATATAAGCAAGCATTAAAACTTCTTCTGTTTTATAATCCTGAACTATAACCGGAACCAACCCTTCTGAATTAAGTTTCAAATCAGACCATGCCAAATCCGGCGCAAAATTATCCATCTTAATGCCTTCTGTAGATAATCTGGATTTTAATTTCATTACGTCTGTATTAGGATCATTAATAAAATCTCCCGCAATACCTCTTACTGTATCACGTCCTAGAATTTCGACTATCTTATCATAATCGAATTTTGGAAACATTACTACATATGGAGTAGATGTCAGATTTTCAAGAGCATCTATAATATCCATATCAAGAACCAAAAGTTCATGGAAGGTATCTTCTATAGCCTGTTGATGTTTGAAAATAAAGTCTACATTGCTAACAGATAACAATACTCTGTCTTTTCCAAATCGCTCACTTACCTGATCTGCAAGTTCAAGGCTAAGTGGCTTGGATGCATTAATTATTACCTGAAGACATCCTGCATATAATAATTTTCTTACGTCTTCAATTCTATTAATATTACCACCGGCACATACTTTGATTTCGATGTTTCTATTGATATTCTTTATTGTATTTATATTCTTCTCGTGTTCTTCATCTTCTGTTGACAGATCAAAAATAATAATTTTATCGACTCCACTATCATTATACAACTGGCAAAGTTCGTATACATCCCCTACAACAGTAAAATCTGTTGTGGATTTTACCGCTTTCCCATTTTTAAGATATAAAGTGGCAACAATATTTTTAAATTCCATCAAATTATAAACTTCCTTTCGTAGACAATATTCCAGTAATACGAGAATCATAAGAACTTGCTTCATCAAGCGCTCTACCAAAGGCTTTAAAGATGGCTTCCATCATATGATGATTATTACCGGAATGAAGTACTTTAATATGTAAATTCATTCCGGATGCATATGAAACAGCGTAAAAAAATTCTTTTACCATTTCAGTATCCATATCTCCAACTTTATCTACAGTAAATTCTGCATCAAATACAAGATAAGGCCTTCCTGATAAATCAACAGCACATAAAACCAATGTTTCATCCATTGGTAATATGCTGCTTCCAAAGCGTTTAATTCCCTTTTTATCACCAATTGCCTTTTTAATTGCATTTCCTAATACAATTCCACAATCTTCAATAGTGTGGTGGCAATCAACGTCTATATCACCGTCACATTTTAGTGTCAGATCGAAAAAGCCATGTTTTGCAAAGCCTTCAAGCATATGATTGAAAAATCCAAGTCCTGAATCAATTTTACCAACACCATTTCCATCAAGATTTAACTCAATATCAATATCAGTTTCTTTAGTTGTTCTTTTTTCTTTAGCTATTCTTTCTGACATAACACACTCCTTAAACTTTATTCAAATCTTACTTTAATAGAATTAGCATGTGCAGTTAATTGCTCACACTCAGCAAACTGTTCAATATCACAATGAACTTTTTCAAGTGCTTCTCTTGAATAAGAAATAATACTTGATTTCTTAATAAAATCATCAACACTTAATGGTGAGAAGAATTTAGCAGTTCCGTTTGTAGGTAATACATGATTTGGTCCTGCAAAATAATCACCAAGTGGTTCAGAAGAATATTCACCAAGGAAAATTGCTCCTGCATTACGAATCTTAGTCATTACAGTAAATGGATCCTTTGTTACAATCTCCATGTGCTCTGAAGCAATTTCATTTGCTGCCATAATAGCATCATCCATATCATTTGCAACAAGAATATATCCATAATTATCTAAAGATTTCTGCATAATCTCTTTACGGGATAATTTCTCAAGGAATTTATCAATTTCCTCAGAAACTTCATTTGCAAGTTTCTCACTTGTTGTAATAAGAATTGCAGAAGCCATCTCATCATGTTCAGCCTGTGATAAAAGATCTGCTGCAACATAGTGTGGATTTGCTGTTTCATCAGCAAGTACAAGAATTTCACTTGGTCCTGCGATTGAATCAATGCTTACATATCCAAAAACAGCCTTTTTAGCAAGTGCAACATATATATTTCCAGGTCCTACTATCTTATCAACCTTTGGAATACTTTCTGTACCAAACGCCATGGCAGCAATTGCCTGTGCTCCACCTACTTTATAAATTTCATCTACACCTGCCTCATTTGCAGCAACAAGTGTTGAAGGGTATACCTTACCATCTTTTCCTGGAGGAGTACACATTACAATCTTATTAACACCGGCAACTTTTGCTGGTAAAACATTCATTAATACTGATGATGGATATACAGCTTTTCCTCCTGGAACATAAACACCAGCTTTTTCTACAGCTGTTACTTTCTGTCCTAAAATAATTCCATCTTCACTTGTAAACCATGAATTCTGTTTCTGTTTTTCATGATATTTCTTTATGTTAACAAGGGCTTTTCTGATTACATCTAATAATTTTTCATCAACCTTTGAATAAGCCTCTTCAATTTCTTCTTTTGTTACAAGGACATTATCCTTGTTAATATCAGCTCCGTCAAACTGTTTAGTATAAGAAAAAATAGCTTCATCCCTATCTTTTCTTACAGTTTCAATAATGTCATTAACTCTTCCTTCAAACTCTCCGTAATTATTAGGGCTTCTTTTTAACAAGCTCTCTAAAATATTATTCTTAGTTTCTTCTGTAAGTTTTAAAATACGCATATTATTCCTCCTACTTAATTACAGTTTTCAAGTCGCGAATAAGTTTTGTAATTCGTTCGTTTTCCATTTTCATACTTACCTGATTAACAACAACTCTGGCAGATAAAGGACATACTTCCTCTAATACTGTAAGTCCGTTTTCCTTTAATGTTGTTCCTGTTTCTACGATATCGCAAATCACCTCAGATAATCCAACAATAGGTGCTAATTCTATTGAACCATTTAATTTAATAATTTCTACTGTCTGATGTTTCTTGTTATAGAAATAATCTTTTGCAATATGTGGATATTTTGTGGCAACACGAATCTGCTCACGATGGTTTAATAATTCTCTGGCTTCTTCAGGTCCACAAATACACATACGACATTTACCAAATCCTAAATCTAAAACTTCGTAGATATTTCTTCCTTCTTCAATTATTGTATCCTTACCTACAACTCCAATATCAGCAGCTCCATATTCTACATATGTAGGTACATCAGGTCCTTTTGCAAGGAAAAATCTTAATTTAAGTTCCTCATTAACAAAAATAAGTTTTCTTGTATCAGGATCTTTCATTTCTTCACAGGTAATTCCAATTTCTTCAAATAATTTGAGTGTCTGTTTTGCCAGACGCCCTTTACCCAGTGCAAATGTTAAATATCTATTTTCTTCCATTATTCTACTCCCTCTATAAATTCAACTTTATTAATGTGTCTTTTAACAGCATATGCAGCGTAATCATCCTTTGTTTTTGCAGGATCCATAACCAACATCTCAACAAACAGACCTTTGTTTCTAAGTTCTGTTGATCTTTTTATAGCCTTGTCTGCACATTTCTCATCAAAAACAATTAATGCTAAATTGTCCATTATTGGGATTTCAATTTTTTGTCTGTTTAATGCTGCCATAAGCTGGTCTACAACAATAGCAAAACCAATGGCTGCTTTTTCTTTACCAAAATGACTTAATAAAGAATCATATCTTCCACCTTTAACAATTGCTTCACCTGTTCCAAAAGTATAACCCGAGAAAATGATTCCAGTATAATAGTGATATTCACTGATAATTCCAAGTTCATATGAAATATATTTTTCAATTCCATACATATCAAGATATTTCTTTAAATTTTCTAAATCTTCTAATGCTTTGTATATCTTAGGGTATTTCTTTGCTTTTTCTTTTGCTTCAACAAGCTCTTCAATTTTTGTATCAAAACTTCCTAATAAGTTAAATAAATATTTAAGATCATCCTCTAAAGAAAATGACTCAACAAATTCCTCTACACCAAAGAAATTCTTATTAGTAATATATTCTCTTAATTCAGCTTCATCTTCTTCATTAATTCCTGCTGCTTCAATTAATCCTGTGAAAAACTGTGCATGTCCAACAGAAATCTGGAAATTTCTTAATCCGCTTTCCTGTAAAGAATCAACTACCATGGCAAGAATTTCTGCATCTGCGGCAATTGATGAATCACCGATTAATTCTGCACCACACTGTGTAGTTTCTTTTAATTTTCCCTGATAATCAGAAGAATTAATAAATGTATTACCCATGTAACATAATTTTACAGGAATATCCTCTTCCATATAATATTTTGCAGCACTTCTTGCAATTGAAGGTGTAAAATCAGGTCTTAATACTAATGTATTTCCTTCCTTATCGAAAAATTTATACAAATTCTTCGAAGAAATAGTTCCTATCTGACTGCTAAATATATTAAAAAATTCAAAGGTAGGTGTTTGTATATCATGATAACCATATTTCAACAGCACATGGTGCAAACGCTCCTGTAACAACAATTTCTTTTTGCATTCTCCATTATAGATATCTCTTACACCATCTGGTGTATGTAATAATTGGTCCTTCATATTTCCTCCTGCTTTATTGTGATAAAGTGGTAATGTGTTAGCATATTACCACATGAAACATCCCATATTATATTTTATCCTAATATTATTGTCAATCCCTTAAGTCCAAATCTTTTTGAATCATTTGCAAATACGGTACTAAAACACCATTTGTTGAAGTAAAAAAGAAATTCTCATCTAATTCCTCCATACGAAAACTCTTTCTTCCTCCATCTTCCATTCTATTCCAGAAATAATTTAATTCATCAAATCGCATATAATAGAATTTATCCAAATTTGTATAATAAATTAGTACAAATGAAATTCCATCCTGTTGTTGAAATTTATTCATAAATTCCACCTGATGAGGATGAATATTCGCAAGCGGGAAAGTGGATGTCTTACATTCCTTCGCATCGAAACAAGTTGCAATTCCTTGTACCACGCCAATATAGTCAACTGTACTTTTCTGGTCAAAATATGCCAAAGTAATATGCCTTGTTTTCTTGTCGATATTAATGGGCGTAATCGGAGTTGGAATTTTTTGTATCAATGCCAAATTATTTTCTGAATATTTTTCATTCGTTCTATTTAGCAACTCTTCTAAAGTAGATCCTCTTAGTCCTCTGGAATTCCATGTTGACATAATCTCACCTATTTCTTATCCATAATTTCATTAAAAACGTTCGGTTTTGGTGCTATAATTTTTTTCCCATCTGGAAATTCCAATCTGTATGCATGTAACAACTGATGTTTGACATTATATTGTGATTTGTATTTCTTATTAATTTCACCGTTACCATATTTATAATCACCAATTATTGGATGCCCAACAGATGATAAATGAGCTCTGATTTGATGAGTCTTACCTGTAATAAGATGAATTTCCAACAAAGAACATTCTTTTGAAACTTTAATTGGTTCATAAGACGTTTCAATATATACAGATGTATCATCAATTGCTTCATCAGTGATTTTTACAGTATTGCTTCTTGAATCTTTTGTTAAATATCCCTTTAAATATTTCCCTGTGGTCACTTCACCGCTTACAACTGCATGATAATATTTATTCAAGGTTCTATCCTTTAACATGGAAGATAACATTTGCAATCCATTCAAAGATTTTCCCATCAGCAACAATCCTGTGGTATTTCTATCTAATCGGTTACATACAGACGGTCTGAAAGTCTTAAATTCTTCAAATTCCAAACTGCCATTTCTTATAAGATACCCAAGGAGATATTCATTAGCAGAAATATCTCCTCCTGTTGCCTTTTGGGACAACATATTGGCAGGTTTATTAACCACAAGCATATCATCGTCTTCATATATAACATCAATACCATGCATATCCAGTTTTTTCAGTGCCTCATATTCCTTGATAAGTTTTCCCTCATCCTGTGAAAATTTCAAAAAAGTCTCATCACTTAAAAATACCTTTATACTATCTCCACAAGATAAGATTTCATTTCCTGTTGCCTTTTTGCCATTGCATACAATGTTTTTCTTTCTCAACATTTTGTAAATGAAACCTTTTGATGCATTTGGCAGCAGCTTAATCAAAAACTTATCAAATCGTTGATTCGCTTCATTTTCTTTAATTATAAATTCTTTCATCGCTTCTTCTTATGAACATTCCTAATTGTTTTCTTTTTTGCTGCTGTTTTATGTGTATTATTTTTATTTGAATAATTTTTATTATTCGCAGGCTTTTTACCATCTAACTTATTATTTCCAGAATATTTCTTATTTCTTGCATATCTTGGTTTAATTAAACATTTCTTATCAAAACCAATTAAATCCTGTCTGTCAGCTTTAACCAGTGCCTCATACACCAAATCATAATTCTTTGGATTTCTATATTGAATTAAGGCTCTTTGCATAGCTTTTTCATGAGGATTTGTCGTTACATATACAGGCTCTAAAGTAGCCGGATCTAATCCCGTATAATACATACAAGTCGAAATTGTAGAAGGTGTTGGGTAAAAATCCTGTACCTGCTCAGGCATATAACCTAAATCTCTAAGATATTCAGCTAATTCAATAGCTTCTTTGAGGGTAGATCCCGGATGTGAAGACATAAGATAAGGAACAAGATACTGTTCTTTTCCGAGTTTCTTATTCATATCTTTATAAGCCTTTACAAATTTGTTATAAACTTCAACGCTAGGTTTACCTAATTTACTTAATACCTCATTTGATATATGCTCAGGTGCAACTTTAAGCTGACCACTGACATGATGCTCACATAATTCTCTTAAGAAAGTCTTATCTTTATCATACATTAAATAATCAAAACGTATTCCTGAACGGATAAAAACTTTTTTGACCTTTGGCAACTCACGCAATTTTCTTAACAAAGCTATATAATCTGAATGGTCAACCTCCAGATTCTTGCATGGTGTAGGAAACAGACATTGTCTTGTTGGGCATGCTCCTTTAGTTAACTGTTTTTTACATGCTGGCTGCCTGAAATTTGCAGTAGGACCACCTACATCATGAATATATCCTTTAAAATCTTTATCTTCGATTATTTTCTTAGCCTCTTCAACAATCGATTCATGGCTTCTTGTCTGAATTATTCTTCCCTGGTGGAAAGTTAAAGCACAAAAATTACATCCACCATAACAGCCTCTGTTGCTGGTAAGAGAAAATTTTATCTCTTTAATAGCAGGAACGCCCCCCTCATCTTCATAAGAAGGATGATATGTTCTCATATAAGGAAGAGCATATACCTCATCCATTTCTTCCTGAGATAATGGTTTTTGTGCAGGATTTTGCACAACAAAATATTTTTCACCATATGGCTCATAAAGCCTTTTTCCAACGAAAGGATCAGTATTACAATATTGTGTGTAAAAACTCTTTGCAAAAGATTTCTTATTTTCTTTTATTTCATCATAATCAGGTAAACGTATTGCATCATAAATTATATCTTCATTTTTTGTTTTAAAAACGGTACCATCAATAAACGTAATGTCTTTAATATCAATTCCGGCATTAAGTGCATCCGCTATTTCTACTATACTTCTTTCACCCATACCATATGATATTAAATCGGCTCCCGAATCCAATAAAATAGAACGTTTAACTTTATTAGACCAATAATCATAGTGAGCCAGTCTTCTTAAACTAGCTTCAATTCCACCGATTATTATTGGGACATTCTTGTATGTATGACGAATCAGATTACAATAAACAACTGTCGCATAATCCGGTCTTTTTCCCATTTTTCCGCCTGGTGTAAAAGAATCCTTTTCTCTTCTTTTCTTAGATACAGAATAATGATTAACCATTGAATCCATATTTCCTGCCGACACCAGAAATCCAAGTCTTGGTTCGCCTAAAATCGAAATCGAACTATCGTCTTTCCAATCCGGTTGCGAAATGATTCCAACCGAATATCCATGGGATTCCAATACCCTTGATATTATTGCATGTCCAAAGGAAGGATGATCTACATAGGCATCTCCGCATACATAAACAAAGTCAAGTTGTGAGATACCTCGATCAATCATATCTTGTTTTGATATTGGTAAAAATCCTTCTTGCATATATACTCCTTTATGATTGTTTTAATTTTAAAACTTCATCTTCTGATAATTTTCTGAAACACCCTTTTTCCAAATTTTCTAACTTTATATTTCCCATAGAAATTCTCTTTAAATAGACAACCTCAGCGCCTACTGCTTTTGTCATTCTTTTTACCTGATGATAACGTCCTTCATTTATGGTAATTTCCACCGGATAGCATGATTTACCATTATATTCCGTTTTACCATCCAAAATCGTAAGTTTCGCTGGAAGCGTTAAATTATCATCACCTATATCAATACCTTTTGCAAAGGCTGATACAGCACTCTCGTCAAGTTTTGCATCAACCAATGCATAGTATGTCTTATCAACATGATGTGACGGACTTATCAAATGATGAGTTAATTCTCCATCATTAGTTATTATTAAAACGCCTTCTGTATCTAAATCAAGTCGTCCAACAGGGGCAAAATCATTTTGCAGTTCTGCAGGTAAATAATCCATTACTGTTTTATGGAGATTATCATTTTTTGCAGTAACACATCCCATAGGTTTATGAAATAAGTAATAAGAATATTTTTCAAATTTCAATTCCTTACCACCATATATCACTATATCATCATTTTCATTCACCTTAAATTCCGGCTTGTTTTCAATCTGACCGTTTACATAAACCTTTTTTGCCTTGATTATTTTCTTGGCTTCCGTTCTTGTTGCCCCTGTACAATTACAAAAAAATTTGTCTAATCTCATATTACTGTCCTATTTTGCACATTTAAGATATTCTATAATAAATTCCCATACTCTTTGAGTAGAAGATATACTTAATCTTTCTTTTGGTGTATGAATATCATAATTTGTTGGGCCAAAGGAAACGCAATCAAGATTTGGAATTTTCTCTGAAATAATTCCACACTCAAGTCCGGCATGAATAGCATTGAAAACAGGTTTCTTACCAAATAATCTTTCATAAACCTCTTCTATCTGATTTCTCAATTCCGATTCAGGCTTATATTCCCATGCAGGATATTCACCATCAATCCCAACTTCACCACCAAGCATCTGAACAATCCCAATAACTCTGTTGCTTACATCAATTTTTCTTGATGATACACTACTTCTTACAGAAATAACCACATTAAGTGCATCTTCATTTAAATTCATTATTCCAAGATTTAATGATGTCTCTACAAGATTTGGAATATCCATACTCATATTCATAACTCCGTTTGGTACTGTTCTAAGGAAGAAAATCACTTTATTAACTGATGAAAAATCAATAACTGACTCTTCTGTTTCACCAATGTAATCTGCCTCCACAAAAACTTCTGAATCCGAAATATGAAATTCGTTCTTATATATATCATTCATATTAGATACAATCTTTTCAACAACTTCTTTGTTTTCCTTAGGTACAACAATAGAAGCAACACATTCTCTTGGAATTGCATTATCCTTAAGACCTCCGAAAAGCTGTGAAATTCCTAATGGCGAAGCTGCAAAAATTTCATCAAGCAAACGTCCCATAAGAATATTAGCATTTCCATGCTCTTTATGAATTTCACTTCCTGAATGTCCACCAGACAATCCACCAACTTTTAACTGAATTTTTAAACCTTCCTGCTTAGCACGGTTAACAGGAATTGCAATATCCATACTCAATCCCCCTGCACAGCTGGTTAAAAATTCGCCTTCAACATCACTGTCAATATTTAACATCTTCTTACCCTTTAACATTGACAGATCAATATCATATGCACCAAGCATACCAATTTCTTCGTCTACTGTAAGAATAACTTCAAGTCTTGGGTGCTCATATTCATCTGATTCAAGTATTGCCAAAGCATATGCAACAGCTATTCCATCATCGCCACCTAATGTTGTTCCTTTTGCCTTTACAAAATCCCCATCAACATACAGACTTAAGCCGTCATTATTAAAATCTATATCACAATCATTTTCTTTCTCACATACCATATCCATATGTCCCTGAATAATTATAGTATCTGAGTCTTCATATCCTTTTGTTGCTTCTTTAATTATAATTACATTATTTAATTCATCCTGATAATATTCCAAAGAATGTTCTTTTGCAAAATCAACTAAATAATCACTTATCATCTTTGTATTGCGTGAACCATGTGGAATAGACGCAATTTTTTCAAAATAATAAAAAACTCTATTTGGATTTAATTCATTTAATACGCTCATAATATCCTCCTTCTTATCATATGATTAAATATGAAAAAAAAATTATTCTTTATACTCTCTGCAATTATCATTACATACTTTATTATTAACCCCAAAAGCGCAACAAATGCTTCTTTTCAAGGAATTTCTTTATGGTATACACAGATTTTACCTACTCTGTTGCCATGTACAATTCTTTCAAGTATTCTGTTGTCCTCAAATATATTTGAAATCAATCGCAATACTAAAAGAATACAAATCCTATGCCAGCTTATAACTCTGCTATGCGGTTTAACCTTTGGCTGTCCCATCGGAAGCAAGCTCACTTGCGATTTTTATAATAAAAACTTAATCACCAAAAAACAGGCAAGGCTTTTATGTTCTGTATCTAATAATATCAGCCCTGCATTTGTAAGTTCCTTTGTGCTAACAAACATACTAGGTCTTAATAATATGCTTATACAAACTTATTTTATTTTGTACGGACCACCACTTATTTATGCTTTAATTAAAATATTTACACAAAAAACTACTTTAAATTATCACAAAAAATCGGCATCAAGATTTCAATTAAATATGCAAATCATTGACGCCGGAATAATTAACGGTTTCACAACCTTAATCAAATTATGTGGTTACATAGTCATGTTCTCAATTATTGTCAGCATAATAACAATAATTCCATGCAAAATTCAAATATTAGTACCAATAATTACTGGAATAACAGAAGTAACAAATGGTATAATCCTGCTTAAAAATTTAACAATATCCGTACATATAAAATATATTCTGTCAATATTATTTCTCTCATTCGGAGGTATCTCCTGCATAATGCAAACAAGTTCCATTATATCTGACACTAATCTTTCTATAAAAGAATATGTCAAAAATAAAATAGCTTTCACCGAAATCTCAACAACACTAGCCATTATATATTGTATATGTATAAATTATTAGGATAATTCATCATCACTTTCAGGTTCAGTTTCCGTTTCTGACATCAGAGTCACATTGTCATTTTCCTGTGAAATTTCCTCAGACTCACTGCCATTTTCAACATCATCATTTTCATCCTCAACCTCATCCTCTGGGAAAAGCTGAGAACGGTTTGTCTGAATAACATCAAGATATCCCTGTAAGGAATTAATAAGGGTATCATACTGTTCCTTTGTTGTCTTGATTGATGTTATTAACAAATCTTCCAGCCCCCTTAACTGATCATCAGTATATGCCATTGCACTCATTCTAAGGCTATTAGCTTCATTTGTGGCATTATCCAAAATATCCTGAGCCTGCTTTGTTGCAAGCATTACTACTTCATTTGCCTGAGCATAAGCCTGTTGCATAATCTGATGTTCACTTACCAACTCATTAGTCTGAATCTGAGCCTGAGCAATAATCTGATCTGCCTTTGCCTGCGCATCTGCCAAAATAGCCTCTTTATTGCTTATCATTTTCTGATAACGCTTAACTTCATCAGGGGTTTTATTTCTTAAATCTGAAATAAGTTCTTCGATTTCTTCCCTATTTACAAGAATTTTATTACTTGACAACACTGCAACTTTACAGTTATCAAGATAATCTTCAATTTCCTCAATACACTTTTCGATTCTACTGGTCATTCATAACTCTCCTTTATTTGACGATATTATATTTTGAATAAATTCTATCAATAAATTGTTCCGGTACAAATTTCGAAATATCTCCACCATATGATGCAAATTCCTTCACAATTGTCGAACTTAAATATGAATAATTCAAATTTGTTGTCAAAAATATAGTTTCAATATTTTCATTTTGTACATGATTTGTCTGTGCAATTTGAAGTTCATATTCAAAATCAGTAACAGCTCTTAATCCTCGAACTATTATTGAAGCATCAATTTCATTCATGTAATCTACTAATAAGCCATCAAAAGACCCTACCGTGACATTAGGTAAATCTTTTGTCATCTCTCTAATCATACTAACACGTTCGTCTACAGAAAACAATGAATTTTTTGCACTGTTATTTAATACACCTACAACCAGTTCATCCACCAACTTAGATGATCTTTCGATTATATCCAGATGTCCAAATGTCATAGGGTCAAAACTTCCCGGATAAATTGCTCTTCTCATAATATCTCCTATACTTTTCGAATAAACACATGCATATTCGTTTTATATTTTTTGAATTTGTAAGCCTCAAGTCCATAATCACCTAAGTAATCAAAATCAGTTTCCAAAGAAGCCTCTACAATTATAATTGAATCATCTTTCAAAATTTCACTCTTGGAAATCTTGTATAACACATCTTTTTCCAGCCCTTTGTTATAAGGCGGATCCATAAAAATAATATCGAATTTATATTTTCCTGACAACATGTTTACCGCTGATGAGGCATCACTGTTCATAATTTTGCTTACTTTATCAAATTTGGTAAAATTAACATTGTCTTCTATGCAAGAAACAGCTTTTCTTGCATTTTCCACAAAAACAGCATATTGAGCACCTCTGCTTAATGCCTCTAATCCAATCTGACCGCTTCCTGCAAACAAATCTAAGAAATAGCATCCTGGAACATTCATTTGAAGCATATTAAATAAAGTTTCTTTTATTTTATCAGTTGTCGGTCTGGTTTCCAATCCCTCAATAGTTTTAAGAGGGAGACTTCTTGCACTTCCTGCAATTATTCTCATTTTGTCACCTCAACAATTTTCTCTTTTAAAAATTCAACAGCATATTCCGCCGCCTGAATTCTGACAGCCGTTCTGTCACCGGCAAAAATTTTTCTTGCGGAAAAAACCTTTCCATTGACGCAGCATCCAAAACATACACATCCTACCGGTGCTTCCTTCGTTCCGCCTCCGGGTCCTGCAACTCCTGTGGTTGAAACAGCGCAATCAGCACCTGATTTTTTACAGGCACCAATTGCCATCTCTTTGGCTGTTTCTTCACTAACAACACCATATGTGTCTATTGTTTTTGAATCTACACCCAGTAATTTTATCTTTGAATCGGCAGCATATGTTATGTACCCTTCCTGATAAAACTGTGAAATTCCGTCAGCATCTATAATTTTTGCACCTACAAGACCACCTGTACAGCTTTCAGCAGTCGATACTTTAAAATTATTCAACCTTAAAAGTTCAATTAATTCCATTTATTTTTGTTCCTTTAATACATCTTTATTCTTTACAATGTAATCAATTAACGAAACAATTGTAAGAATAGTTGCAATCCAGATAAGGATTACTCCAATAATGTCAAATGCCTTGTATGGTAAATCTAAAATTAATACAATTACCATGAGCATCTGGAATGTTGTCTTGAATTTTCCCCAGTAACTTGCAGCAATTACAACTCCATTATCAGAAGCTACAAGTCTGAAACCACTAATAATAAATTCTCTTGCAATAATAATAATTACAATCCATGAAGGTAACATTTCAAGTTCAACAAGACAAATCATAGCTGAAGACACAAGCAATTTATCAGCTAATGGATCCATAAATTTTCCGAAATTAGTTACCAGATTATATTTTCTTGCAATCTTTCCATCAAATAAATCTGTAAGACTGGCTACGATAAAAATTGCCACTGCAATATAATTTCCATATCCTTCAAAATAAGGAGCCATTAAAAAAAACACAAAAAAAGGTATTAAAATCACTCTAAACATTGTTAATTTATTTGGTAAATTCATATTATCTCTCCTATTAAATCATATTCATAAGCACCTGTTATTTTAACTTTAACCACATCTCCGGTTATTAATTCTTCATCTGAATTAATAAAAACATAACCATCAACTTTTGGTGCATCCCTGTAAGTTCTGCCTATATATGCATTTTCATCTGCAACTTTACCTTCAATAAATGCATATAATTCTTTATCTTTCATTGTAAGATTCTTATCTGAAATAATCTCTTCCTGAAGAGCCATTACATCTTCCTGCCAGTCGAGTTTTACTTCTTCATCAACCTGATCAGGAAATTCTGCAGCCGGAGTTCCTTCCTCAGGAGAATATGGAAAAGCACCTAATCTGTCAAATTCCATCTCATTAATAAAATACATCAATTCTTCATGCATTTCAGGTGTTTCTCCAGGGAATCCACAAATCAAAGTAGTTCTTAATGTAATATCAGGAATTTTATTTCTCAGATTATTTACAATTCTAATTATATCATCCTTTGTGGTACGTCTTCCCATTCTCTTTAAGATATCATCATTACAATGCTGAATTGGTAAATCAAGATAATGACATACTTTTTTGTTTCTTATCATTGATTCAATTAATTCATCATATATTTCTTCCGGATAACAATAAAGAATTCTAATCCAGAACAATCCGTTAATTTTATTTAATTCATCTAATAATTTGTGAAGAGATTTTTCTCCATATAAGTCTAATCCGTATAATGTTGTCTCCTGTGCAACAAGTATTAATTCTTTGACACCATTATCCACTAATTCCTTCGCCTGTTGAACAAGTTCTTCAATCGGAACACTTCTGTATCTACCTCTGACAGATGGAATTACGCAATAAGTACAATTCTTATTACAACCCTCAGCTATTTTCAAATAAGCAAAATGTCCGCCTGTAGTAAGTAATCTTTTTGAATCCATCTGTGGGAGACCTTCTAGGGTATTTAAATTCTTATATTTATTCTTCTGCAAAGTTTCCTTAACTGCATCATAAATATAATTGTATGAATTTGTTCCAAGGATAGCATCCACTTCCGGAATCTCTTTAAATATCTCTTCCTGATATCTTTGTGAAAGACAACCTGTCACAATCAAAGACTTACAATTTCCGGTTTTCTTTTGCTCAGCCATTTCGAGAATAGTATTAATACTTTCCTCCTTGGCATCGCCAATGAAACAACAGCTGTTTACGATTATAATATCTGCCTGTGTCTCATCATCCGTTAATTCTATGCCTTCTTTTGTCAGTTGTCCTATCATAAATTCAGAATCAACAAGATTCTTATCGCACCCTAATGAAATAAATAATAGCTTCATAATTCCTCTCATTCGAAAAAAGGAATGACCAATGAAAAGTCATTCCTTCTTAATTAATTACTCTTCGTTGTCTGTAACAATCTTAACTGCACCGCTGTATAATTCTTCTACTGCAATTGAAAGTGGTTTTGGACACTTAGGATTGTATACCATTGGTTCAGAACCATCAATAATCTGACGAGCACGTTTTGATGCTGCAATTACAATTGAGTAACGGCTGTTAACAACTGGTTCTTCACCAATTTCAACTGCGTCCTCATTAACTACTTTCATAAGTTCAACATAAGATGGATGTATCATATTCATTCTCCTTTCGAAAAGCTTAAAAGCTCATTTCTCATATTATTAATAAAATCTATATTAGCTGATATACGCTTCTTGGAATTAAGGTCTGAATTTCCACTTTGTTCATTCGAAATAATGGAATTTACATTCTCTACGCTTTCCTCCAAAATATCGTTTACCACTAAATAATCATATTTTTCTATTCCAAGTGATTCTTCATACGCTCTGCTAAGCCTTGCATCAATTACATCCTGTGTCTCTGTTCCTCTTCCCACAAGACGTGATTTCAATTCACTTGCACTTGGAGCGGTAACAAATAAAAGTCTTGTGTCAGGGAATTTTTCTTTGACCTTTAAAGCCCCCTGAATTTCTATTTCAAGTATAACATTCTTACCTTCCTTAAGCTGCTGTTCAACATATGCCTTAGGTGTACCATAATAGTTATCTACATATTTTGCATACTCGATAAGCTCACCCTTTTCAATCATTTCTTCAAATTCATCTTTGTTAATGAAAAAATATGATTCTCCGTGAAATTCTCCAGGTCTTGGTTTTCTGGTTGTTGCAGAAATGGATAATGCATAATCTTCACCATACTTCTTCATCAATGCCTTCATTATAGTTCCCTTCCCTGCACCTGAAAATCCGGAAACAACAACTAATATGCCTTGCTTACTCATTAAAACTATCTCCTTCGAAGTTTATTCTATATTCTGAATCTGCTCTCTGACTTTTTCTATATCTGTTTTAAGATTGATTCCCGTATCAGAAATGGCAACATCATTTGTCTTGGATAAAATTGTATTTGCCTCTCTGTTCATCTCCTGAGCAATGAAATCAAGTTTACGGCCAATTCCGCCACCTTTTTCCAAAGTGTCCTTAGTTGATATTATATGGCTTCTAAGTCGCACTGTTTCTTCATCTACACAAATCTTATCAGCAAAAATAACCACTTCCTGAGCAATTCTTGAGTCATCAATCTGCTTGTCACCAAGTAATTCCTTAACTTTATCTTCAAGTCTGCTATGATATTCCTTCATAATCTGTGGTGATCTTTCTTCTATAAAATCCACATATGTAAGCATGTTATCCAATTTGTCGCACAAATCTTTCTTTAAATGCTCGCCTTCTTTAATTCTTGATTCAACAAACTGTTCACAAGCACCCTGAAGTGCCTTTTCAAGCTTTGACCACAATAAATCTTCATCAATGGACTGTTCTTCCATAACAAAAACATCAGGATATCTTGACAACGTACTAACTCTGATATCATCATCCAGACCAAATTCACTGGACATCTGGCGCAAATAATTTAAATATTCTGCGGCTAATGCGCTATTATATTTAAGTGCAAAATTGCCTTCTGAATAATCTTCATAAGTTATAAATACGTCAACTTTACCACGTTCAATATATTTCTTCAACAAATTTCTAATTGAATTCTCGAAAAAATTCAATTTCTTGGGCATTTTAATATTTACATCTAGGTATCTGTGATTTACAGATTTGATTTCAACTGTAAATTTGCTACTCTCATCTGCATATTCACATCTGCCAAACCCTGTCATACTTTTAATCATCTGTTTTCCTCTTTTCTGAGATATAAAAGAAATCATATACATATAATTACACTACATGCATAGATAAGTATATTATATAACTGATTGACATATTCGTCAAATATAAATGCAAACTAATCTTCTTGGTTTTTTTGTCTATTTTTAGTATAATGATAAGGATGTAAACATAAAGGAGGTAGAAAATCATGGCTTTAGACGGAATCGTAATCGCAGGCCTTGTTCATGAATTAAATGAAACAGTTCTTAATTCCAGAATTAGTAAAATTGCACAACCTGAGAATGATGAATTACTATTAACTTGTAAAGGCTCGAAGGGAAATCATAAAATTGCAATATCTGCAAGCGCCTCTCTTCCTTTTGTCTATCTGACAAATGACAACAAGCCAAGCCCCCTGCAAGCGCCAACTTTTTGCATGGTTTTAAGAAAACACATTGCAAACGGTAAAATTGTTCGAATTTATCAGCCACATATGGAAAGAATAATAAATATGGAAATAGAACACCTAAACGAAATGGGTGATTTATGTCGAAAAGTTCTTATTATAGAGTTAATGGGCAAACATTCTAATATAATCTTTTGTAATGAAGACGGCACAATAATTGACAGTATCAAAAGAGTTCCATGTTCTGTAAGTTCCGTAAGGGAAGTTCTCCCTGGTAAAACTTATTTTATTCCCGGAACTCAAAACGAAAAACATAATCCACTTGCAGTAGACGAAAATACGGTATGGGAAATAATAAAATCAAAACCTTGTTCAATTACAAAAGCCATCTATACTTCATTTGTTGGTATAAGTCCTCTTATTGCCAGCGAAATTGCTTTTCGCTCAAGTATTGACGGCGAGCAGCCTGTGGCATCATATACAGATGACCAGCTCCGACACCTGGCGAACCATTTTGTATGGTTTATGGACGAAATAAAACAATGCAAATTTTCACCTACAATTATAAGAGATGGTAAAGAACCAAAGGAATTTTCTTCTGTTGAATTAACTCAGTACAAGGATCTTGATTCAGAAATCTACGACTCAGTTTCCAAGGTACTAGAAGTTTATTATGCAGAAAAAAACATTTATACAAGAATACGTCAGAAATCCGTAGATTTAAGAAAAATTGTAAATACTGCTTTGGAACGAAACAACAAAAAATACGCTCTTCAATTAAAGCAGATAAAAGATTCCCAGAAAAAAGACAAATATAAAGTTTATGGAGAACTTATTCAAGCTTTTGGCTATGGGCTTGAGGAAGGTTCAAAGGAATTAATCGCCCAAAATTATTACGACAACAATAAAGAAATAAAAATTCCCCTTGATCCCAATCTGACTCCTTTGGAAAATTCACAAAAATATTTTGATAAATACGGTAAGATGAAGCGAACCGAAGAAGCCTTAAATAAGCTAACCGAAGAAACCAAGGCGGAAATTGATCATTTGGAATCCATTCAGAATTCACTTAACATTGCAACATCTTCTGATGATTTAATACAGATTAAACAGGAATTAATCGAATATGGCTTTATCAAAAAAGGACAAAATACAAAAAAAGTCAAAATAAAAAGCAAACCATTCCATTATATTTCTTCAGACGGGTATGATATATATGTCGGAAAAAACAATTTCCAAAATGATGAATTAACTTTCAAATTTGCAACTGGAAATGACTGGTGGTTTCACGCAAAGGGAATGCCTGGTTCCCATGTAATTGTCAAATCCAAAAACGAAGAATTACCGGACAGAGTTTTCGAGGAAGCCGGAAAACTTGCAGGATATTATTCCAAGGGACGTGACAGTGATAAAATAGAAATTGATTACTTACAAAAAAAGAATGTCAAAAAACCTAACGGAAGTGCTCCTGGTTTCGTTGTGTATTACACAAATTATTCATTGACAATAGAGCCAGATATAACAGGAATAAAAGAAATAAACGATTAAAAAATCCATCGGACTTTACAAACGAAAGTCCGATGGATTTTCTTATAATTTACTCATTTCAAAGATTTTTGTTCTCATCTCGTTTTCAATATTCTGTAATTCCACTTCAGCCTGTTTACGTTTCTGGCGGCCATCCTCTTGAATTTTTAACACCTCATCCAATGTAGAAATCAATGTCTGATTTGTGGATTTTAATGTTTCAATATCAACTATTCCTCTTTCAGACTCTCTTGCAGTATCAATAGTTGCCATTTTAAGACTCTCTGCATTTTTTCTCAACAGCTCATTTGTCATATCAGTAACTTCTCTTTGTGCCTTTGCAGCCTGAGTCGAATGATTAACTCCAATTGCAATAACCATCTGACTCTTCCAAAGAGGTATTGTATTAACCAATGTAGATTGGATTTTATCTGACATCTCAGTATCATTATTTTGTATAAGTCTGATTTGAGGTGCCATTTGAAGTGCAATATTCTGAGTCAGCTCTAAATCATATATCTTCTTCTCGAATCGGTTTATCATCTGAGAAAAATCTCTCGCTGCCTGAGTATCTTCAGGAAGACCACTTGCACTTGCCTTATCAAGCAATTCCTTAAGCTCTACTGTCTTTGCATGCTCAAGTTTCTGCTTTCCTGCCAAAATATACATGGAAAGTTCTTTATAATAATTTAAATTCAATTCATATAATTTATCAAGCATAGCAACGTCTTTCAAAAGCGTAATCTGATGCATTTCCAGCGACTTACAAATATTTTTGATATTGCCTTCAACCTTATCATATTTTGCTTTTAAATTAGACATCTTATTTGTGCTTTTCTTAAAAAAACCAAAAAGCCCCTTTTCTTCTTCAACGCTTTCAAATTCTTTAAGCTGAACAACGACATCACTTAACATTTCGCCAACTTCACCTAAATCCTTTGATTTTACATTACTTAAAGCTGTTTCAGAAAAATCTGCAATCTTTTTCTGACTTCCTGCTCCATATTGAATAATAAGCTGTGAATTCGTCAAGTCAATCTTTGAAGCAAACTCATCCACCTGACGTTGTTCCTCAGGCGATAGACGCACACTTTCCTTAACTTCTTCCACAACCTGTTCTTTTTTAAGGCTGACTGCTGAATTATTCTCCTCTTTTGCAAAAGGTTCAAAAGTCAAACTTGGTGCTTCATTCAACATTTCATCTAAATCACTATTCATATTGTCCCCTCTTATCTTTCTGCAATATTATTTAAACGGACTGTCCGAGAATCCTTCCTTTTCAAGCATTGTTTTTAAAACTTTTGCATCTGCTGTCACATCATATACATCTTCTAAAAACAATTTGTCATATAAATCCCTGAAAGCAATATTTATTGTATCTATGGTTTTTTCTATTTCCTCTTTAGCTTCCTTAACATCATCTGACGGAGTCATTATGGCATCAAATTCGCTATATTTTTCAACAAGCCTTAAAGTCATAGGAAGATAATATTCCATAAACTTTTCCATTTTGCCAATCTCATCCGGATTTTGTCTAAGCCTGTCCAAAATCTGATTCAAAGTGCTTTCAAGTTCATGTATTCTGAAATTCATACTTACGCTACGCATTTTCTCTTCTACCTGTGAAAACTTAATGAGATATTCCTCACCTTCAATTATCAGTTTGTCCACAGGTGAACAATTATTTTCTTTTTCAAGATTTACAGAAGTTTTCTCTTTGTCTGCCTGATTCTCATTTAAAGCACTTCTTTGCCTTTCAATTTCCATATATTCTCTATATGTACTATCTGTGATAATAAAGCAGCTTTCCTGATTATCAATATGTCCTTGCGGAAAATATCCTTTTGCTATTAATTTTTTTAGTTCCTTAAGGACTTTCTTCTTGCTTTTTCCCATCTGCGCAGATAAATTCGAAATATCTATATACGTCTGTCCATCACATAAATCAATATATCTTTCTGCACGTTTTATATTTTTTCGCTGATCTAAACCGTAATCTACAACGCCCCAGCAAATCATAAATAAAAATATTATAAAAGGTATCGCATTGTCAAAGACATTAATCTGCGATAATAAAGTAATCCCTGAAAATACTAAAAATATAGTACCCGATGTAAGCATTCCAACTCCACCAAGTATCATACATATAATGCTTGAAACTGAGCCCTTTTTCGACAACACACTCTTTTTAAAATTTTTCTTTTCAAGCTGTGTATCTCTCTTCACCTGTGGAGGCTCATACTCTTTCTTCTCATAGCTGAAAATATCGCCTATTGTGTCGCTTATAATATATCCTATCCTTGAAAAATTTCCGGTTTTGAATGAATCCTCAATTGCATATCTTATCTCTTCACCCATTTTATTCCAATCGTGACTGTTCAACATTTTCCATATCCTTCCATTACTCTGTTCAGTTAAGTATAATTGATTATTCATCAAAATACAATGCTATAAATTCATTCGTTTCAGCTGATTTTCCATAAAATGGTTCATTTGAACCTTCAAAGGATAATTTTCCTCTTTCTCCAAATTTTCATCATCTTCCAGAATTTCACTAACAGCCTCCGATGCCTGTTGCAAAACAGCGGCATCCTGATAAATATCTGCAAGCTGAAATGCCAGATCTCCGCTTTGTCTTATGCCAAAGAAATCACCCGGACCTCGTAATTTCAAATCTTCACTGGCAATAAAAAATCCATCGTTAGATTTATTTAAGATTTCCAGACGTTTCTTTGCATTTTTGGATTTTGACGTATTTATCATAATACAATATGACTGAGCATCGCCACGACCTACTCGACCTCTTAACTGATGAAGCTGTGCAAGTCCGAATCTGTCTGCATTTTCTATCATCATAACAGTTGCATTAGGCACATTAACACCTACCTCAACAACAGTGGTTGAAATAAGCACCTGTATTTCATTTTTAGAAAACTGCGCCATAATTTCATTCTTTTTGTCACTTTTCATTTTTCCATGTAAAACGCCAAGTTGAATTTCTTTTGGAAAAATATCCCGCAATTTTTTTGTATAATCAATTACATTTTCACCCTCAACATTCTCGGTTTCTTCCACCAGAGGGCAAATCACATAAGCCTGATGTCCTAGTCGAACCTGTTCCTCAATAAAGGAATATGCCTTTGGTCTGAAATTTGTATCCACAACACAGTTTTTTATAGGCAGTCTCTTCGCCGGAACCTCATCAATAACGGATATATCCATATCACCATAAATAATAATGGCAAGTGTTCTTGGAATTGGTGTCGCACTCATAACAAGAATATGTGGCGAATTTCCTTTCTTAAAGAAATCATCCCTTTGCTTTACTCCAAATCTATGCTGTTCATCTGTAATTACCAAAGCTAATTCCAAAAATTCTGTTTTTTCCTGAATCAGTGTATGTGTACCAACAACTATTGTATCAGGATATAATAAAATTCTCTCATAAGCATCTCGCTTTTGTTTTGCAGTCATTGAACCCGTCAGTAACACAACATGTATATCTAGATTAAACAATTCACACATGGAACAAAATGATTCATAATGCTGCTGAGCCAAAACTTCTGTCGGAGCCATAATTGCCGACTGATATCCGTTAACAGCAACCCATGCCATAATTAAAAATGCAACAATTGTTTTTCCCGAACCTACGTCTCCTTGCACAAGTCTTTGCATTGTAAAAGGACTCAACATGTCTTTTTTTATTTCTTCTATAGTCTTTTTCTGCGCATTCGTTAACTCATATGGCAACTTATTCATTAAAGAATCAATAAATTCAGGGGAATTAAAACTAAAATTATTTGGTTCTTTAAAATTCTTTTCCTTCTGATATCTCATTCCCATTATAAATAAAAAGAATTCATCAAATACAAGCCTTTTTCTACACTCAATCAACGTATCCATATTATCTGGAAAATGTATCTGTTTCAAAGCATAATTATATTCGCACAAAGAATATTTTTCCCTCATATACTCTGGCAGATGATCCATGAATAAATTTTCTTCTGTAAAAATCTGTTTAATTGTTTTAATTATCTGATTATTCGTAACACCTCGTGTCAGAGAATATATAGGTTGAAATGTATCCTGTATTAAAGAATACTGCTCAACAGTATATAAAGCAGGCTGTTCCATGGTATATCTGCCATTTTTAATTATAACTTTACCATAAAAGACAAAATGTTTTCCTAATTGCAATGTTGTCTTTAGATATGGCATCCTAAACCATACCAGTTCTATCTTATGACCAACATTTCCTATATCAAGAATCGTCACCGGAAGTCTGCTTGTTTTTTTTACTATTGCACTTTGGGTAATTTTTGCATGAATTGCATAAATCTTATCTTGTTCAAAGGATGACACATCATTTATATCCACAATTTCAGGATACAACAAATAATTCCGGGGAAATTTTAGGAGCATATCACCAACGGTGTACACTCCTAATTTTTGAAAAGATTCTTTTGTTTTTTCCCCGACACCCTTAATTTCAGTAATCGGTGAATTTATTTTCATTCTAACTCCTATTATTCGACAGAAATGACATAGTAGTAAATTGGCTGACCACCATCACTTACTTCAATCTCTACATCAGGATATTTCTCTTCAATTGCAGTTGCTAAATCGGCTGCGTCCTCTTCTGTTGAATCACTACCATAGTAGATGCTGACAATTGCAGAATCCTCATCTATCATCTCATCTAACATTTCCAAAGTAGTCTCCTTAAGTTCCTTACCAACTGAAAGAATTGATTTATCCCCAATTCCCATATAGTCATCCTGTTTTATTGTCTTACCGTCAATTTCTGTATCTCTTACAGCATAAGTAACCTGTCCTGTCTTTACATTGTCAATCTCAGCAAGCATTGTATTTTTATTTTCTTCTGCAGAATAATTAGGGATAAAATTAACTAAAGCTGTAATTCCCTGTGGAATTGTCTTTGTAGGAATTACGATTATCTCTTTATCCTCAACTAAAGATGCTGCCTGATTAGCTGCCATAACGATATTCTTGTTGTTTGGAAGAATAAAAATATGATCTGCATTTACTTTATCAATTGCAGTAAGCATATCCTCTGTACTTGGATTCATTGTCTGTCCGCCTTCGATAATATAATCCACTCCAAGTCCTTTGAAGATTTCATTCATACCTGAACCAATTGAAACGGAAATAAATCCCATGTCTTTTCTTGGTTCATCCTTCTTGCTTTCCTCTTCTTCCTTCTGCTGTAATGCTAATTTCTCAGAATCTTTGATAAGTCTTTCCTGATGTTCCTCACGCATGTTATCAATTTTGATTTTACTAAGTGAACCATGAGTTAATGCTTCTTGAATTGCAAGTCCCGGATCATTAGTATGTACATGAGTTTTTACGATTTCATCGTCAGCTACAACAACGATTGAATCTCCAATTGACTCAAGAAATGCCTTATATTTGCTCTCTTCTTCGTCAGTCAAAGGATTGTTTAATACAATAATAAACTCTGTACAATATCCAAATTTGATTTCTTCTTCTGTTTCCTTTGAAATCTTGATAATTCCAGAACCCTTATTCACATCTTCAATTGTATAATCAATTTCTTTACCTAAAAGAGAATCCAAAGCTCCTTTAAGTACAGTCATAAGTCCCTGTCCACCTGAATCAACAACTCCAGCCTGTTTTAAAACAGGAAGCATCTCAGGAGTCTGACTAAGCACATAATCAGCATGCTTAATTACTTCTTCGAAAAATACTACCAAATCATCAGTATCCTCTGACAACTCTAACGCCTTATCAGCCGCTCCTTTTGCAACAGTAAGTATTGTACCTTCCTTAGGCTTCATAACAGCCTTATATGCAGTCTCTACAGCCTTTTGAATAGCTTCACAAATGATATTTACATCAAGTTCATCATATTCCTTGATTACCTTGCAAAATCCTCTGAATAACTGAGATAAAATAACACCTGAATTTCCTCTTGCTCCTCTTAAAGAACCTGAAGAAATTGCCTTGGCTAACTCAGCCATTGTAGGATTGCTAAGTGAACCAACTTCCTTAGCTGCTGACATAATTGTCATTGACATATTAGTACCGGTATCTCCGTCTGGTACAGGAAAAACATTAAGCTCGTTAATCCATTCCTTTTTTGCATCGAGATTTTTAGCTCCAGCTAAGAACATCTTAGCTAATACTTCTGCATTAATACTTGTGATTTCCAATTTTGTAGTCCTCCTTAATCAATCACACGAACGCCTTCGACGTAAATATTGATTTTCTTAATTTTCATACCTGTGAAAGATTCTACCTTGTACTTGACTGTGTCAATTAAATTATCAGACACTGTGCTGATACTAACTCCATAAGATACAATAACATGAAAATCAATTGTAATCTCATTATCTTCGTCTATAACGACATTGATTCCATGATTCAAATAATCTCTCTTAAGAAGCTTAACTAAACCATCCTTCATATTAACAGCAGCCATTCCAACAATACCGAAGCACTCTACGGCAACAGAACCTGCATAAGTGGAAATAACATCTGCATCAATTAAAATCTTTCCATACTGGGTATCCATTTGTCCCTTCATCATTCAAAATACCTCCATCAATTTGTGACGTAGCTATAGTTATTATACCCATTTTTCAGGAAAAAGCAAATAATATAGCAATTTTATTTAAAAAATTATATTTTGTCCTTGCAATATTATAAACCATCTGATAGAATATAATTGTTGTGAGCTCGTAAGTTGGAGCTTAATGAAATGCAAGGAGGTGCAATATCATGGCAAAATGTGCAATTTGTGAAAAAGGCGTTCATTACGGTAATAACGTAAGTCATTCTCATAGAAGATCAAATCACGTTTGGAAATCAAACATTAAAAAGGTAAGCTGTAAAGTTAACGGAGTACCACAGAAGTTATATGTTTGTACTTCTTGCTTAAGATCTGGAAAAGTTGAGAGAGCTTAATCGTGAGAGTTAAGAACTGTCGTGTCAACGACGGTTCTTTTTTTCATGGCATTTTTATGTAACCAAAAGGGTGTGTGAAAACATGATTTTTCGCACACCCTTATGGTTATCTTATTTTGTGTATTCTTATTTTTCTTCCTTTTTCTCATCTAAAATGTCGTTTAACTCTTCTTCTGACATACTTTCTTTCTCACTACCATCTTTGTCAGTGAATTTACTTATTAAGTCTGGAACCATATCAAGTATTTTTGTTACAGTATCCTGATTTCTTATATTTACAAGCTTTGTCTTTCCATCTTTTATTACAAGAACAGCACTTGGAGTGATTTTTCCACCCATTCCTCCTGCTCCATTATTATTCTTTTCTTTCGAAAAAGCTCCCGCTGCAACACCAAAAGAAACATCTGCCAAAGGTAAAATGATTGTATCACCAATATGAATCGCATCACCGACTACTGTTTTTGTAGTAATAAAACTATCCATTCCCTTAAACAAAGATTCCATTGTATTGTTAAAATTATTCTCTGCCATACACTTTATCCTCCTATTTCTTTAATTCATTATAGGCGTTTGCGAAACGCCGTAAGCCGCATAAATACGGCATTTTTTGTTGCAAAAATAAAATATCTCCTCTAGGTTTATGGTAAAATAGAATTGACGAGAAACTATCAACCAATCCACT
>JAXJWH010000134.1:0-25029 GCA_036308125.1 Agathobacter sp. | reverse complement strand
GCCTTACAGCAGTTTTTGTTGTGCTGTCAAGGGTGGCGTCACTCATCAAAAGATTAAATATCTGCAATTTTCAAGGTTCGATTGAGCCTTTTTCTTTGGCTCTGTTTTTTCATAAGTCACTTGACACTACCATATCGCCTTTCTTACCTAGTACTATATTACCACTTATGTGTTCAAATTGCAATATTTAATATATATATTTGACATCCAATATAATTTTTTTTAAGATATTATCTATATGAAATACTTGATAAAAATAAGCAAAAATAGGAGGAAAAATGAATAAAAGTGCAATAATAACAGGAGCATCCCGAGGAATTGGATGTGAATGTGCCCATACCTTTGCAAAAGCAGGATATAATTTAAGCCTTTGCTGCCTTAATAATATAGATTCTCTTAATGAAATGGCATTAAGCCTTTCTGAAAAATACAATATTAAAATTCTAACCTTCCAAGGTGATGCGGGGGATTATGATTTTGCAGAGAATTTGGTTCAAAAAACCCTTGATGCATTTGGCAGTATTGATATCCTTATTAACAATGCAGGAATGTCACACATCGGATTACTTCAGGATATGACGCCTTTAGAATGGGATAAGATAATATCCACAAATCTTACTTCTGTATTTAATTTCTGCAAAAATACCATTCCATCCATGGTTTCAAAACATCAGGGAAAAATTATAAATATTTCTTCCGTATGGGGAAATGTAGGAGCATCATGTGAAGTGGCATATTCTGCAACCAAGGGGGGAATTAATTCCTTCACTAAGGCGCTTGGCAAGGAACTTGCTCCAAGTAATATTCAGGTTAATGCCATTGCTTGCGGAATTATCGATACTGATATGAATAAGTGTTTTTCCGATGAAGAGCGAAATGAACTTATGGAGGAAGTTCCTGCCGGAAGATTTGCAAAACCTTCAGAGGTTTCAGAACTTGCATTATCCCTATGTCAGGGAAATGACTATCTTACCGGACAAATCATCACTTTAGATGGGGGCTGGATATAATTATAATTTTTACAATAAAAATTTATGCACTAAAAAAGCAATTACTTCAGGAAATTAATTCTTAAAGTAATTGCTTTAATTTTTATATTTTATTAAGATTATATTTTATTCGGCTATAAGAATAACCGTTGTTCTTGGAGGTATACGAACAGTATTAATCTCCAAAAATTCAGTCATGGTTGTATAATCTATTGAATCATCATATTCACAATTGGTATTAACATCTACATACCAGTGCATGTCATTAGGTAATACAGGAAGCTGCATATTCAAAGGCTCCCAATACGCATTCATAGCATAAAATACAATATCATCAACTGTATCTGCCTCATCTCTTCCTGCAAACATAATACCAATCATATGGGTATTGTTGTTGGTTGAGCTGTTAAATGGTGTTCCATTATGAATACTGATTTCAGGAAGCTGACAACTTGTTGGCTTGGTATGCTTTCTTAATACAGGATGGTCTTTTCTGAATTTTATCATATGTCTTACAAAATCGTGTATTTCCCTGTATTTATCAAGACGAGTCCAGTCCAGCCATGAAATAATATTATCCTGACAATATGCATTATTATTTCCAAACTGTGTATTACAAAATTCATCCCCTGCAAAAAACATTGCCGGTCCTCTGCTACACAAAAGAGCTGCAAATGCATTTTTTACAAGACGTATTCTTAATCCATTAACTTCCGGATCATCGCATTCTCCTTCATAGCCACAATTCCAGCTGTTACCATTATTATCACCATCTGTATTATTCCAGCCATTTTTCTCATTATGCTTCATATTGTATGAATATAAATCATATAATGTAAAACCATCATGACATGTGAGGAAATTAACAGATGCCCTGTGACCTCTGCTTTCAGGATTATATAAATCCCTTGAACCTGTAATTCTTGTTATGGCATTATAAGCTGTTCCGTCATCTCCTTTTAAGAAACAGCGCATGTCATCCCTGTATCGTCCATTCCATTCAGCCCATTTATTCCATGATGGGAAACTACCTACCTGATACAATCCGCCAGCATCCCATGCCTCTGCAATAAGTTTCATTTCTCCAAGAACTGAATCAAAGGCAAGGCTTTCAAGAATAGGAGGGTTGGACATAGGCGCACCATTCTGGTCACGACCTAAAATCGAAGCAAGGTCGAATCTGAATCCGTCAACCCTGTATTCAATTGCCCAATGTCTTAAACAGTCAATTATAAATTGACGAACAACCGGATGATTACAGTTCATAACATTACCACATCCACTGAAATTGTAATAATGTCCGTCCGGTGTAAGCATATAATATACTTTATTATCTATTCCCTTAAAAGAAAAACATGGACCGAATTCATTTCCTTCTGCAGTATGATTAAATACAACATCCAAAATTACTTCTATTCCATTTTCTTTAAGTTCTCTTATAAGGCGCTTTAATTCATCGCCTTCTTTATTATGTTCCTGTGCATAAGCATAACTTGTATTAGGAGCAAAAAAACATACTGTATTGTATCCCCAGTAGTTATAAAGCTGAACATCGTCAACCACTCTTGCGCTTTCCATCTCATCAAATTCAAATATAGGCATTAATTCCACAGCATTTATTCCTAAATCCTTAAGGTATGGAATTTTTTCTCTAAGGCCCTCAAATGTTCCAGGAGCTTTTACCCCTGAAGATTTATCCTTTGTAAAACCTCTTACATGCATCTCGTAAATCACCAGATCTTCAAAGGGTTTTTCTAACTGCTTTATGTTTCCCCAGTCAAAATTACTCTTTACTACTCTGGCTCTGTATTCAAATGCCTTATCATTTTCAGGTTTTTCACCCCATTTTCTCTGACCTGTTACAGCCTTGGCATAAGGATCAAGGATGATATTATTCTTATTAAATACCATTCCCTTCTCCGGCTCATTTGGTCCGTCTAACCTGAATGCATATTCAAATTCTTCGATTTTGAGGTCATAAACAAGCATTGAGTAGGTATCACCAATTCTATAACTCTCCGGAAATTCTATTTCAGCAAAAGGTGTTGCCTCCTGTGGCTTAAATAATAAAAGCGTACAGGATGTAGCATTATGAGAACTAATGGTAAAACTTACTCCATTAGCTGTCTGATATGCCCCATTCATTCTGAAAAATCCCGGTCTGATGCGATATCCCGACTGCTCATCTAATGGCTCTAACCCGCTATTTATTATATCTACTGTCTCGTCTCCCTTTACTCGTTCTCTCCACAAATACATAATATACCTCTTTCAAACTAACCTATTTTCTAAGAATATCAACCGTATGCTCTGTTGCACCCATTAAATCCATTCTCTCACAAGTCTTCATATGATATTCCACAAAATACATGAATTCCTCCTCGTCAAGTGCATTTAGAAATGGTCTCATATAATTAGCTGCCCCGTCTGCTGCAATAATCTTTTCTCTGTTCAGTCCGACTTTTTCATTGATTAAATCAATATCTTCAAGTCTTACATAGCTGTAAAGGTCATTAGCCTTGTCAGTACAGCGAAAATCTTCATCAAGCATACCTTCTTTAACTGCCTCTTTTATGTGTTTTTCCTTGAATGCATATGTTATAACGCTGAATTCATTCATAATATATGCAACAAGAATAATTCCACCAGGCTTTGTAATACGCTTAGCTTCCTCTAACGCCTTACATTTATCCTCCATAGAATGAAGATGGTACATCGGTCCAAAAACTAATGTTATATCATAATAATCGTCCTGAAAACGTTTAAGCTTAAGTGCATTGCCTAAAAAAGCCTTAACCAGACTGCTTTTTTGCTTTAATCTTCCAAGATTATGCTTTACAAGCTCAACTGCCGTAACATCATATCCTTCTTCTGCAAGGGGAACACTGTATCTTCCCGTTCCTGCACCTATATCCATTATTTTAATATCTGAACTATCAATTCCCTTTTGCTTTAATTCATCTATGGCATCGTGGATATATTTCATGGAAGTTAAAAATTCCACCCTTCCATGTCTGCTGTTAAGTCTTTTTTCTTCATTAAATTTGTTATAATATTCTTCTAATTCAGTCACTTTTTCTTATTTTTTCCTTTAATTTATTTATTGACATCGCATATATGCTCTTTTTCGTGCATCATCTATGGAAAAATCCAAAAACGGATCATATTCCGCACAACCACATTCCATCCCAAGCAGATCATCTAATTTCTTATAAGAAGAATCCTTTTCCTCGTATAAAAGCTCTTTTACCAAAGAAACCACCGTCTCTTCAGTAAGTTTTGTTGACAGAATGCAAAATTCATCACCACTTATACGATATACTTTACCATATTCATCAAATATTCTTTTGATAATGCTAACGGCACCTTGTATATAGTCATCACCATTGGCGTAGCCATAACGGTCATTACACATCTTAAGATTCTTAAGTCTTATTGTAATAATCACTATTCTCTCAAGCCCGTTAATCTTCTCAATATCAGAAAAATATGCATTCCGGTTATAACAATTGCTCTGGAAATCCATCACAACCATCTTATCATATAGTGTTTTATTTTGTATTTTTCTGATTTTGTCATCAACAACTCCAACGGACTTAAATCCTAATATAATTATATTAATAAAAATTGCAATCTTAGTCATTATTCCGCAGGAAGCACTGTTGCTAAAATGCAATCCCATATCAAATAAAATTGCAAGAAGTGCTATTCCAATCCCCGAAATGCTAAAAATTAATTTATCTTTATTAATTCCATTGGTACGGCAAAAATATATTCCATATATAAAATATACCAAAGAAAGAATAATCATCCCATATATAAGCCACATATTCTGATTAATGTCCCTTATATTAAATATCTGAAGCAACAACAAAAATGCCTCAATGCTCCAAAATGAAATAATAATCGCTCTGTATACATATGGCTCATCAATCTCAAGAAAATACCTCCAGAAATATATCGAAAAACTACATATAAACATTACACATAAATTTTCAAGAAATAATACAAGCATTTGATTCTGGTAAAGAAGCTGGCATAATAAAGTATCACCCATTGAATATATTCCAAATAAAATTGCAATAATTCCAAGGTTAATTACTTCCCTGCTACATCCTGCACCTTTTCTTGTTCTTAAATAATACAAAACCAGATATATTCCTGCTGTTAAAAGCAAAATACAAATAATTACCTCACCTGCTGTTGCCTTAATATTCCTTACCAGTAAGTCCATGCCGTTACCAATATAAAATCTGCAGGAAGCCTGTGAGTTAGTTTCATAGGATGGATGAAGTTTTATTTTAATCTCACTTGTATCAAATTCAACTACATTTAACATTCTGCCTGTGGCATGTCCAAAAATTGTATTGTAATTCTCCCTGGAATAAATAAGTTTGTCATCTCCATAGACATACACTTCCTGATTGTCAGTGTAAAAAAATATGCAGTTACAATTTTCATCCACTTCCTTTGGGTAGAGATTGTATATTTTACTTCCGTCTTCCAGGATATCCACCCTGTCGGATTCAATCGTCGAAGGTTTTACGGTATTATTTATATTATACCCATTATTTTTAGTAATTAAAAATGCAAACAATATTAAAATTGCAAATATCCCAAGAAGTATCAGATGTATTCTCTCATATTTAGCTTTTCCCCCCATAATATTCCCTCTGTACTTATATAAATCCCCAAATTATTTCTGCCTTAAAACATATTATTCAATTAATTAATATGATTATAGTACTATGTTATCATATTAGCGTACTAATGTCAAAAAAACTATACTTAAATGAAACTGATATATATTATATATTATCTTTCTTCTTCAATATGTTCTCTTCCCTGTGCTATAATTGTCTCCACATGGGAATCTGCCAGAGAATAAAATACTGATTTTCCCTCCCTTCTGCTTTTTACTAATTTATTCTGCTTTAATATTCTAAGCTGATGTGATATTGCAGATTGTGTCATGTTAAGAGTTTTTGCCAGGTCACATACACACACCTCTGCTTCAAATAACACATACAAAATTCTTATTCTTGTGGAATCCCCAAAAACTTTAAATAATTCTGCCAGATCATATAATTCCATCTCATCCGGCATCATCTCATTTACTTTTTTTATTAAATCTTCATGTAATTCTATATCTTCACAACAATCAACTTCGTTATTATCGCGCATATTCTACCTCTTTCATCTACATATTTTTCACCATAAGCGCCCTTATGGCATTAAGTACCGCTATAACCATTACACCTACATCCGCAAAAATTGCAAGCCACATATTTGCAATACCTGCTGCACCTAATATAAGACAAATTATTTTAATTCCAATTGCAAAATATATATTTTCATATACTATTCTCATACATTTCTTTGAAATATTAATAGCCTTAACAACTTTCATTGGATCATCATCCATTAATACAACATCTGCCGCCTCAATTGCAGCATCAGAACCCATAGCCCCCATTGCAATTCCAATATCCGCCCTTGATAATACAGGGGCATCGTTAATTCCGTCACCTACAAATGCAAGGGCTTCTTTTGCGGATTTTTTATCAAGTAACATTTCTACTTTTGTAACTTTATCCTCAGGAAGCAATTCACTATATATATCATCCATTCCAACCTGTGTTCCAACTTCCCTTGCAACATCATCCATGTCACCTGTTAGCATTACAGTCTTTTTAATTCCCGCTTTCTTCAATGCACTTATCGCTTTCTTTGAAGTTGGCTTAATTTTGTCTGAAATTATTATATGACCTTCGTATTTTCCATCAATTGCAACATGAACTATTGTTCCAATTTTATGACATTCATCATATTCAAGTCCTAATTTTTCCATCAATTTGGAATTTCCAACAGCTACTTTAATTCCGTCTACACTTGCCATTATACCATGACCGCTTATTTGTTCAACATCTGTTACCCTGTTCTTATCTAATTCTTTACCGTAAGCCTTTTTTATACTCTTGCTGATAGGATGAGATGAATACATTTCTGCCAATGCCACATATTCTAACATTTTATCCTCATCCATGTTGCAATGGTGAATTCCACTTACCTCAAATACTCCTTCTGTTATAGTACCTGTTTTATCAAAAACCACATATTTTGTGTTGGCCATTGTTTCTATATAATTTGAGCCTTTAATTAAAACTCCTGCCTTGCTTGCCCCACCGATTCCTGCAAAAAAGCTAAGTGGAATACTAATTACCAAGGCACAAGGACAGCTAATTACCAAAAATGTTAACGCTCTATATACCCATACATTCCATTGTGGTGCAACTCCCATGAATAACATTCTAACAATAGGAGGAAGAACAGCTAATGCCAAAGCACTGTAACATACAATCGGAGTATAATATTTTGCAAATTTTGATATAAAATTTTCAGAGCGTGACTTCTTTGAACTTGAATTTTCAACAAGGTCAAGTATCTTAGATGCAGTTGACTCCTGAAATTCTTTTGTGGTTTTAATTTTCAAAACACCTGTTAAGTTGATACATCCGCTTATTATCTCATCATCACATTTTACACTTCTTGGTACGCTTTCACCTGTCAAAGCACTTGTATTTAATGTTGATTTACCGTCGATTACTATTCCGTCAATAGGTACTTTCTCCCCTGGTTTTACAACTATAATGCTTCCGATTTCAACTTCATCAGGATCCACCTTCTCAATTGAATCATCCTTTAATAAATTAGCATAATCCGGTCTTATATCCATTAATTCGCTTATATTCTTACGACTTTTACCAACTGCATAACTTTGGAATAATTCACCAATCTGATAGAAAAGCATCACTGCAATTGCCTCATTGTAATCGCCGCTATCAGTTACGGCTATTACAATTGCACCAACAGTTGCAACTGCCATAAGAAAATTCTCATCAAATACCTGCTTATTGATTATTCCTTTAACAGCCTTCTTTAAAATATCATATCCTATTATAAAATATGGAATCATATACAATACAAATTTTAAAATTCCTTCTGCTGGAATAACATTACATACCACCATTAAAACTGCTGCAATTATAATTCTTGCAAGCATCTTTTTTTGCTTCTTATTCATAAAACCTCCTTTATACAATCTAAGGGACCTTAAATTTTGGTCCCTTAATCTTTAAGCTATAGTATAAATATATTCTAAATATAAATCTCGCAGTCGTCTTCTACCTTCTTGCAGCTTTTAAGAACCTCTGCCATAACTTCCTTAGGATTAGCCCCATCTTCAAACTCCACAATCATCTTAAGTGTCATAAAATTAACTACTGCATCCTTAACTCCGTTTGTCTTCTTAGCAGCCTCCTCCATTTTATTTGCACAGTTTGCACAATCAACCTCGATTTTGTAAGTTTTCTTCATAATAACTACTTCCTTTCTTTTCATTTAAAATTAATATTAAAATCCTATGTGAAATCTTTTTATCAACATATGAGCACTTGTTCATATGTTTGTTTAAATTATACCACACTTAATACCGCTGTCAATAGTATTTGCATTTTTAGACTATATTTTCTGTTTTTTTTATTGTATAATTACTATACTTTAGTAATTTTTGCTAAAGGTGGAATATATTTACATATTATAAGGAGGACAAAATGGAATTTCAGACACTTGTAGAATCTAGAAGAAGTATCCGTTCTTATAAGCCGGATACAACCATTGATAAAAATGTATTAGAGGAGATTATTAAGACAGCACAGGAAGCACCAAGCTGGAAGAATTCTCAGGTAGCACGTTATTATGTTATTTCAACACCTGAAAAACTTGCTCAGGTTAAAGCAAACTGCCTTCCTGAATTCAATCAGAAAAATTGTGCAGATGCACCAGCTCTTATTGTTACAACATTTGAGAAGAATCGTTCAGGTTTTGAGCGTGACGGATCTGCCACTAATGAAATCGGAAATGAATGGGGTGCATATGACCTTGGACTTGCCAATGCATACCTTTTATTAAAAGCAAAGGAATTTGGACTTGACTCCCTTGTAATGGGAATTCGTAACGAAAGCGCACTTAGAAGTGAACTTGACATTCCTGAAAGTCAGGAAGTTGTAAGCGTAATCTCTCTTGGATATGCAAACGGAGAATCTCAAAGACCTCCTCGTAAAGAGCTTGATCACGTTGCAAAATTTTTCTAAAATATAATTTTTTGCAAAATAAAAACCATTGTGCCCCTCAACACAATGGTTTTTGTGATGTTATCCCTCTTGAAATTAAATTCCGTTCTTTTCCCCAATACTATTAATTCCCCTTGTCACAATAATTCCAAGATTTATTCAACTCACTGATTACATGATACTACATCTTATTTTTTCTTCAATAAAATATTCCTAATTGTAATTTTTTCTTCCTAATTGTTTCCATAAATTACCTTTTTGCATATCTTATCGACATTTTTTTGACATTTATACATAACGTCTTAGTTTATCATAATAATCGTAAAGTTTTTGAACCCCATTCTCTAAAATATAATAATGACGAATATAAGGAATTAAAAGCACAAGAAACATAACCGTAAAAATGTATGCATATAACTCACCTGAAATAACCCCACCAAGCAGGGAAAGTAACGTTAATATTGCAAATGTCACCGTCACTATAAGATGTACCATCCTTTCGTGCTGGAAAAATTCAATCTGTATTAACATCTCTGATGTTATTTTATCAATCTCATCCTTTGACATTTGTTCCTTTTCGTTCATGTCCTTTAACATTTTTACATATTTAAGATACGCCTTTAGTCTTTCTTCCATTCACACATCACCTAATCCAATCTTGCCGCAAATTCCGCCTCTGGAATTGGCTTTGAATATCTGTATCCTTGTGCAACATATGCTCCTATCTCATGCATAAGCTCAACGTCTTCTTCCGTTTCAACGCCTTCGCATACAACCTGAGCATCCAGATCACCTGCCATATGAACAATTCCTTTCATAATGGCAACCTGTCGGTTTCTATCTTCCTGATTTAATAAAAATGAACGGTCTAACTTAATTACCGAAGCCGGAATCTGCTCAAATACACCAAGTGAAGAATATCCCGAGCCAAAATCGTCAATTGAAATTCTAATTTCCTTCTCCCTTAACTCTTCAATAGTCTTCTTAATTGCCTGCTGCTGAAGTTCTTCCACAACTAAGGTTTCTGTTATCTCAACTTCAATAAGTTCCTTTGGAATATTGTATCTATTTATTATTCTTTCGAATTTTTCAGTAAATCCAGGTCTCATAAAATGATGTCTTGAGAAATTACATGAAATCGTTACAACATTCAAACCTGCATCAATTCTTCTTCGTAACATCTTACAGACGCTTTCCAATACAAAGAAATCAATCTCTGTAATTCGGCCCGTTTTCTCAAAATATGGAATGAAGAAATATGGTGCTTTGATTTTCTTATCAGTAGGATCTAAAAATCTTACCAAAGCCTCAGCTCCAATAATTTTTTCTGTTCTAATGTCAACCTTCGCCTGATAATATACAACAAAATCTTTTTCAAAATCCACGCTTGACAATAATTTTTCCCTTGAATGTTCTTCCTTGATATTCTTATCAAATTCTTCATCATATTCAAGTATTTCCTGATTTTTAATATCATGAAGAGCCTCCATTGCCTGATTTGCATAAAGGATACCTTTTTCTATATCTCTTCCTTCTGTTGGCAACAGATAAACACCCATGGTTATTGTCATGTGATTGTCCGTCATCTCAAAAATTACTTCTTTTATTCTATTCTTGATATCCTCTAATCTGTCGTAGAAATCATTCTCATCGGTATAATTTAATAACAATATAAAATGATCACCCTGACTTCTTGAGAATACCTCCTTTGAAAAATTAACCTTTTCTTCAAACACAGTTACTACCTTCTTAAGAAGATTTTGTCCTGCCTCCCAGCCATACAATGCATTAAATAATTTAAACTGGGCTACATTTATTGCCACAACAGCGTATTTTTCCTTACTTCTTGAAGAAAATAATTCCTTTGACTTAAGTATAAGATAATTTAAGTTCCATACATCCATGGTTACATCTTTATACAAAAGGCTTTGTATTTTCTTGCTGTCCCTATACATATGTATTCCTATTATAAGTGCCGTAAAAATCAATACAACTAGAAATCCAATTATCAGCTCACTGTATTCACGAATGAATTTTTCAAAACTAAAGGAAGTATGGACATTTTCCTTTAACATATATTCACTTATCTGCTTATCCGTTATCATTGGCATGGATTTGTCAAGAATATCCTTAAGACAATCATCTTCTGAATCCATAAATGCCATGGATACGTCATGGTCGATATTTAAAACTTTGGCAATTTCTAATTTACTATATGCATTATCAAGACTAAGATAATATTCTGCAAGATATCCATCCAAAAATGCAGATTTTACTTTGTCATTAACTATCGCATCAAGGCAATCCTTCTGTGAATTGTATTCCACAAGATTTTCATCATCAATACCTATTGCCTCTTTTGCTTCATTATAAAGACTTCCTGCCACACCGATTCGTGTACTTAAATCCGCATTTGAACTTTTCGACACAATTACCGTCGGTATACTGGCAAAAGAATTTGTGGCTCTTACACCTTCGTTTTGAAGCTCCTCATTCTCCATTGTGCAATATGCAATAACATCTATCTCTTTACTGATAAGCGCCTTTAGCGCACTATTTTCATTATCATAACCTACATATTCAAATTCAAGTCCTATGGTCTTACTCATTTTCTCCAATGACTGCTGCCAGATTCCCTTGAATTCACCATTTTCTTCATATGATAAAGGATAACAGTATTTTATATATCCTAATTTTAGTTTCTTCTTTTCCTCTACATACTTCTTTTCTTCTGTAGTGTAGACAATTGTCTGATCCATTTTGCCCTGATAATATTTCTCCATAAGGGCATCTTCTAATTCCGGCTGGTTAATCTTTAAGTCAATAATTGCATGGTCAAGTTCACGAACCAATTCTTCGTTGCCCTTATAAGTAATATAGTAATAAGGTTTAGGAGCAAATTTTCCTACGATTCTTTGTCCTTCCCTTCTTTCTGTAAAACTTAAAACCATGGCATCTACTTCTTTATTATTTAAAGCCTGATTTAAGGTTTCAGTGCTTTCATATTCTAAAATTTTTGGTTTTTTTACGCCGTTTTGCTTCATGTAATCTATGAAATCATTTTTACGCACATAGGTTTTTACAACACCAAATTTAGCATTCTTTAATACTTCAAAATCTTCATATGCAATCTTGCTATCGTTGTTAACTACTACAGCACCAAATGTATATCCGCTTGGAAGGTCAGCAAATGCATATTGTTCTTCTCTCTCTTTGGAATACTGTGCACTTCCTACCAAATCAACCTGTTTATTTTTCAACAAAAAAAGCGCCTCATCCCAACTTGAACAAGGGACATAATTTATCTTCCATCCTGTATAAATGCATACAGAATCAAGGTACTCAACGTCCATACCGCCATAAGTACCATCTACAACATCGTTATATCCTTCCATCGGGAAAAAGGCAACTTTTACCTCTTTTGCTTTTTCAGTTGAATTTGAAGCCACAGTTAATATTGGCATTCCGCTGAATACCAATAAAACTGCTGCTACTAAAATAAAAATTGAAATCTTTGCTAAATGTTTCATCATGCTCCCCCAATACATGAATTAACAAAACTTCTACTAATTAAAGTACTTCCTTGATTGCAGCCATAAGCTCATCATATGTCTCAAAAGCCTTTAACTGTGGATATTCTGCCTTAATTGCATCTGTACTCTTGAATAAAAATCCTGCCTTACTTGCAAGAATCATTCCAATATCATTGTGGCTGTCACCGCTTGCAATTGTCTCATATCCGATTGACTGTAATGCCTTAACTGTAGTAAGTTTTGACTGTTCACAACGCATCTTAAATCCTGTAATCTCGCCATTATCTGCAACTTCAAGCGAATTACAAAAAATTGTAGGCCATCCTAATTTCTCCATAAGTGGACTTGCAAACTGAGTAAATGTATCACTGATTATAATAACCTGTGTCATTGAACGAAGCTCATCTAAAAATTCCTTAGCACCTGGAATAGGATCAATTGTTGCAATTGTTTCCTGAATCTCTTTAAGACCAAGTCCATGCTCCTTTAAGATATTAAGTCTATAATTCATAAGTTTGTCATAATCAGGTTCATCTCTTGTAGTTCTCTTAAGTTCCTCAATTCCTGTTGCCTCAGCAAATGCAATCCAAATCTCAGGAACAAGTACTCCCTCTAAATCTAAGCAAACAATATTCATACTCATTACTTACATCCTCCAATATTTAATGATTTAACCGGATAAAGTATACCATATAAAATGTCGTTCTACAAGTTTTATCGGACGTTTGACTTTTTTTCTACACTATAAAATTTTTATTATTACTATAGTAAATTATTCCTATATATGGTATTATTTTTATGTGCACGCTTTTCCAAAATATGGTATTATTATAGTGTGTGTGTTTATAGCATATGGCATAATTTTAATCAGGAGTGATTTCATGAAGAAATATTCAAATAAAAAAACAAAAATAAAAATGCCTTTACCTTTTATAGACAAGCTGACCTTATTTCTTGCACCAACAGGAATTGCGATACTTGTTCTTTTAATTATAATTTCCTTTCAACAATATGAAAAAAAGCAGATTACTTTTACTCAGGATGTAATCTCTGAGATGGCATATAACCAGGAAATGCAGATTGATTCCTTTATAAAGGGAAAAATGAGTTCTCTTAGAGCTTTATCATCTTTTCCTGAAATCTATGAAATGAATCCTGATGTTTTTTCTGATTTTATAAAGGAAAAGATGACCGTTTTTGGTTTTTCAGATGTCTTTATTATGGACTTAGAAGGCACAGGATATTATCCTAACGAAGGAACTGTCTGTGAGCAGTCTGATACACCTTTTTTCCATACTCTATCACAGAAGGAAACATTTGTTACGGATCCTTTCTATACTGAATACGGGCCAATAACAACTATCTGTCAGGCAATATATAACAATAAATACGAACGAGTCGGTACGATTTGCGGTAAGGTAACACTTAGCACAATTCAAGACCTTGTTAATCAAAACGAAACCCTTTTGGACGGACAATGCTTCGTGGTTAATTCCACCGGATCATATCTTTCATCCTCAAGGATAACTGATTTATACAGTGACACTTCTGTTTTTGCCAACAAAGATAATGACCTGTCACTGGTTATTGATGCTTTCAATTGCAAAAGCAATGAGCAGGGACGAATCACCTATGAAGGTGTTAAATGTTTTTCCAGCGTTAAATATATGAAGAATTACAATTGGTGCATTGTCATTTGTGTACCTGAGGAAAATCTTTATCAGAATCTTGAATCAATACTTGCTTTACAATATGTACTTATTGGGTTTATTATTCTATTTTTCATTGTAATTATTCACATAATAAGCCTCTGGAAAAAATCAGACACCGAGATTAATACGGATTCTTTGTGTCGATGTGGCAGTCGTGCAGCCTGTTTTAGAACCTACGAGAAACTTAAAAAAGACCACAAAAATGATATTACACTTATTTATTCTGATTTAAATAATTTCAAATATGTAAATGACAATTACGGACATGATACCGGCGATGAATTATTAAAATTATATGCAGATGTATTAATGAGGACATTTTTCAAACATGGATTTGTTGGAAGAATGGGCGGAGATGAATTCGTTGTAATTCTCAAAAATGTATCTGATGAACAAACGCAGAATTTAATTAATCAGGTTGCTTTGCAACTCAAGGAAGAAAGTAAAAAACTTCCATTTGAGTATAACATTTCATTTGCCTATGGATTTGTCACCAAAAAGTCAGGCGATTCTGATTCTATACTTGAATATCTTAATAAGGCAGACAATTTAATGTATAAGAATAAAAAAAGTGACAAATCTTAAATATTGTAAATTGAACCCCCTCCTTTCTACTGTTATCATTAATATATACATAAAACTAAGACATGCATACAAAAATGATAAATAGTGAATGGAGGGGTTTCCAATGAAAAAATTTATTAACAGTGTCGAAAAAGTAGAAGATGAAATGGTTAGCGGTCTTGTAAAGGCTTATCCTGGTTACCTTAAGAAACTTGACTGTGGAAATGTTATTGTTCGTTCCAACAAAAAGGAAGGTAAAGTAGCCCTTATTAGTGGAGGTGGAAGCGGACATGAACCTGCACATGGAGGTTATGTAGGATATGGAATGCTTGACTGCGCAGTTGCCGGAGCGGTATTTACATCTCCTACACCTGACCAGATTTATGAAGGAATTAAAGCCATTGCAACAGATGAGGGTGTTTTGATGGTTATTAAGAATTACACAGGGGATGTTATGAATTTTGAAATGGCAGGCGAGATGGCTGCTGATGAAGGTATTAATGTAGAACAGGTTATTGTCAATGATGATGTTGCCGTTGAGGACAGTCTTTATACTGTTGGTCGCCGAGGCGTTGCAGGTACAGTTTTCGTTCACAAAATTGCCGGTGCAAAAGCCGAAAGTGGCGCATCTCTTTCCGAAGTTAAGGCTACTGCCCAAAAAGTAATTGATAACGTAAGAACAATGGGTGCTGCCATAACACCTTGTACTGTTCCAGCCAGCGGAAAACCAGGTTTTGAGCTTTCAGAGGACGAAATGGAAGTAGGTATTGGTATCCATGGTGAACCTGGAACTCATCGTGAAAAAATTAAATCTGCTGATGAAATAGCTGATTTATTACTTGATAAAATCTTAGCAGACATTGATTATTCTGGAAAAGACGTAGCCGTAATGATTAATAGTTCCGGTGCAACTCCACTTATGGAGCTTTATATCATTAATAACCGTGTATCTGATGTCCTTAAGGAAAAAGGAATCAATGTATACAAAACATTCGTAGGTGAATACATGACCTCTATTGAAATGGCAGGTTTTTCAATCTCATTGTTAAGACTTGACGATGAATTAAAGGAGCTTTTAGATGCTGCTGCTGACACACCTGCATTTAAGGCTTAATGGAGGGTATTATGACAGATAGTGAAAAAATTATTGATATTTTACATAAAATCACCATAAAAATCGAAGAAGAAAAGGATTTCCTGACTGAGCTTGACAACGTAATCGGTGATGGAGATCATGGCATAAATCTTGCCAGAGGTTTTGGTGAAGTTGAGAAAAAATTAGATTCCATGAAGGATAAGGACATTGGTTCAATCCTAAAGAGTTGTGGAATGACGCTTGTATCAACAGTTGGTGGTGCTTCAGGACCTTTATATGGTACAGCGTTTATGAAGGCAGGTTCAACAATCGGTGCAAAAGGCAGTATCGAGATTAATGTTTTTATAGATGCTCTCTTAGTAGCCATTGAGGGAATAAAAACCAGAGGTCGTTCAACAGTTGAGGAAAAAACAATGCTTGATGCAATGGTTCCTTCGTATGATGCAATGAAGGCTGCCCTTGATGCTGGAAAATCAGTTAATGAAATATTTTCCCTTGGTGTTGATGCTGCCAAAAAAGGCGTTGAACACTCAAAGGAACTTATTGCAACCAAAGGACGTGCAAGCTATCTTGGTGACAGAAGCATAGGACATCAGGATCCGGGAGCTACTTCTTATACTATGATATTAGAAGTTATAGCATCATTTTATTAGGAGGTAATATGGTAGGTATTGTTATAGTATCCCATAGCAAAGAACTTGCCAATGCCATTGTAAACTATACAAAAATAATGGCTGCAAATGCAAATGTAGCAAGTGCAGGCGGTATGGAGGATGGCGGCTTTGGAACAAGCTATGAGAAAATCAAATCAGCAATTGATTCTGTTTATTCTGATGACGGAGTTATTGTATTAATGGATTTAGGAAGTGCTGTTATGACAACAGAAATGGTCATCGAAGAATATGACAACAATAAGATTGTTATGGTTGATTGTCCTATTGTTGAAGGAGCTATTGTAGCCTCCGTAGATGCCCAGAGTGAACGTACACTTGATGATATTATTAAAGATTTAGAGGATAGTAAATCCATTCCAAAATTCTAAATTTAAAGCCATGTATAATTTTTTGATTATACATGGCTTTTATTTTTTTAATATTTAATCGAGCAATTCCTTAGGTATATACTGCATTAATTTTTCCTCAAGGAAATCCACATTAACAGGCTTTAAAATCAAATCATCAAAACCTTCCCTGGTATAATATTCATATGCTCCTGATATGGCATTAGCAGTAACCGCTATTACCGGCACATCCTTATTAATACCATTTTCCCTTAAATGATGTAATGTTTCCACTCCATCCATCTCCGGCATTCTGTGGTCCATTAGAATAATATTAAATGCTTCCTTATCGCACAGCTTCAGACAGTCTTTACCACTTTTGGCTGTTACAACCTGCACCTTTGTTCTCTTAAGCAATCCCTTTAACACCAGAAGGTTAACCTGCATATCATCAACAATTAATACCTTTACTTTGCTTGCAGTAAAAAGAGGATGCCTTTTACTCTTCTGCTTTATACCATTTTTTACATTTAATAAACCGACCTCATCCCATGAAGAAACCTTCTGCCTTATTTTAAATGAGAAAGAAGACCCCATTCCATATGTACTTTCAACCGACAGACGGCTTCCCATCTGGTTAAGCAAATTAGTTGCTATACTTATACCAAGTCCGACTCCTTGTATCGTCTTGTTCTCATCTACCCGAACAAAGGCTTTATTTAGCATATTAATCTCATCAGGCTTCATACCGATACCTGTATCCGAAATCGTGACCAGAAGTTCAATCTCGAATTCATTTATTTTCCTGTAATCAATGGAAAATACCACACTTCCCTTATTTGTAAATTTAAAAGCATTGGACAATATCTTGGTTATTACCTGTTTAATGCGTAAATCATCGCCGTAAAGTCTTGAAGGAATCGAAGAATTCATCTTAACCACAAATTCCAGTTCCTTATTGTCTGCATTCGATTCAGTCTGATTTATTAATTCACGAACCATATCCTTGATATTATATTCTTCGCTGGCTATTTCTACTTTTCCTGCTTCCAGATTCGAATAATCCAGTATATCATTTACAATTCCAAGAAGGCTTTTTCCTGCTTTTTCTATCTCCTGTGACCTGTTTTTGGTCTTTTCTTCTTTTGTGCTCCTTATAATCATCTCATTAAGTCCAAGAATCGCATGAATCGGCGTTCTTAACTCATGGGAAACCGATGCTAAAAATGTATCCTTCGCATTATTGGCATCTGTTGCTTTTTTTATCTCTTCTTTTAATTTATTGTTATCATTAAGAAGATTTTCGCATTTCTCCCGATACCTTATGTTATCAATTGAATTTTTTTCAACATTAAGCAATATCTGCTGTTTATCTTCGAAATCCTTCTGATAGATTTTGTCCATTTCATCTTTATAATAATCAATAAGGCTATTATTATTTAGCTTTCTTGCACATTTGATTGCACATCTTATCAAAGACTGCATAATATGATAAGTAAAATTATTATCTTTTCCTGTCTGAATCAAATCCCCAAGCAGCCTGCAAAGTTCTTCATACATTTCCATTTCATACAGCACTTCAAAATACACATCAAATTCGCTGACGCAGTATTGATATTCTTCTAAAGGCATTATATTATTTTTGGCTTTTTCAATGAATTTTACAGCCTTCTCATAATTATTATTTTTACATTCTATATATGCCTTTGCAACATAAGATATCTGTAAATCCATCCCCTCTTTATCTTCGTACTCACTGATAAATTCATCCAGATTCTCGTAATATCCAAAAGCTTCTTCCGTCCTTTCCAATTTCAGCAAGTAATAAATCATATAGGAAAGATATAATTCCTTCATTGTTGGATTTACAATCTTCTCATATTCAATTTTTAAAATGTATTCCAGTGCTTTTTCATAATTATGTAACTCCTCAAATACACTTGATATATTATATAAGACTATATGTTCAAAACCGACATGTCCCGTCAGCTTCGCCGCTTCATAACACTGCAGGTAATTAGATAAAGCAAGTCCAAAATCCCCAGCCATGGAATTGCATAATCCAAGACAATTAAGGCAACTGCCTATGTATTCATATCGTTTCGTTCTGTTAAGATATATCAAAGCATTAGTCGCTGCATTTATTGTATTAATAAATTCCTTTTTCTTAAGATAAAATTCCATGCTGGCACAATAAACCAGCCCTATAAATTCTTCCGAATCAATAGAACGGGCTTCCGTAAACAGATATTCAATTTCATCTTTATATTTATCAGCATCACCTGCCGACTCAGAATTTAAAATTCCACTTATAAGTTTTTCAACCCTGCCAATCTTCTCATTCTGGGTTTCGCCCAACTGAAAAGAATGATATCTGCTATACATAAACTGCCATTTTCCATCACCGATTATATATCCGATTTTACTAATCAGATAATTTGAACTGTTCATTTTATCAACAATAACCGGATTAAAACGAGTTCCCTTTAACTTATTTAGATTTTCAATGGTCTCATCAAAGGATTTACTATAATACCTTGGATTACTTAATATGTTATTGCAAGTATCTATATAATCAGCTATCGCAATAATATCAATAACAATTTTATATTTTGAATTCAAAAATTCAGACTTAAGGCAGCTAAGACCGTACTTATCCAATGTACTTCCATCATACCATATATGATGAAAATGCATTACATCATGATAACATTTCAAATCCTCAACAGCTTTTAGCTTTTTTGCACCATTTGCAAAACTTCCTCTTAAATAATTAATTTCTTCCTTAAAAAAACTCCGTATTAAAGGCTGTTTATATATATAATAACCCAGATTTCCAAAGTCATGAAATACTGCAGCTTTTTCGATATATTCCTTTATTGAAATACTATCCATGCCCAAATCGTCAAATAATTTTGGGTTTGATTCTAAAAGCTCCGAAGCTATACACAGCGAAATATTTTTTACCACATAACTATTTACATGGGTAAGAAGCTGTCTTTTGATTCCAAACTCATACATGAATCTTTCTTTGACTTTTGTATCAAAAGGCATATCAATATATGTATCCACCAAATCCCACATCAACTCGTCCAGATTAATCTTTGATACATATTCCAGCTTATGCCATTTAGACTCCACTGTTGTAAGAATATCACTTAACACCCTCTCCGCAATATCCTTATTTACTCCCTGAGCTATCCATTTTTTCAGACTGGAAATATTCCTAACCAATTCGAATAAGCCGTCATTTATACCGTTTATACCACTTCCGTCATCATATAAAATATCCTTATCCGTATTCTTTATCTGTTGTTCCTTTTCATCATATCTATCCAGTTTTTCCCTGAAAAATAAATACAGTTTCTCGAAATTCTCGTCTAACGTCTTTTGCTTTTTAAGAATCTGGGTTCTAAGATATGCTATATATATAATAGGATCAATACTATATATATCACCGCACCTTGCAATCTCTTCTTCATATCGTTCAATAGCCATATCGCAAAACCGTTCCTTAATGCTGTCACTTTGCTCATCCATATATACTTCCGAAAGCAAAATTCTTTGATTAATCATATTAATCACCGCATTTATATCCAGCCTGTCACCGTCTAACTGCTGAACATCCTCCCGATTCCATAATTCAAGCATATCATCATACTGCTTAAAACATTCCTCGATACTTATTGTTTTATCATCCATGGATACAACAATTATTCCATAATATTCTATCCATATTCTAAGTCTCGCCTGCTCATCCTGAATTTTAGTATACTGGTCTTTATATGATACAATCTTAAAACTTAAATCATTATTTCTTTTTCTGATATTATACTGTCTCCTTATAATACCATTAATTTCATAAGAAGCATAACTTAAGGATATTATCGCCTTACCAATATCACCGATTTTTTCATAATGAAGGATTAATTTTTCAAAAATCTTCACAAGAAAAAAACCGTCATCAATATATTCTTCATACATTTTCTTGCATTCAAAATACAATTTGTCACAGACTTCATCCGACAACTCACCAGAAATCATCTCCATAATCTCCTCGACTATGCCGTCATTCTGGTCATACCTTATCTTGTATTCTCTATTAATCTCCGGTAACCCCTGACACCACTCATCAATCGGAAGATTCTCCTGTAACTTTGACTCAATTTTCCTAATCCAGGTAATATTATCCTTATATATATTGAATAATTCAGTAATTCTCTCCATATCCCTTACCCTTATAAAATACATCACATAAAAAAATATACATCTTCCCCGTACTAATAAACTCTTCCTACATTTCTCTCGCAAATTTCTACTTACATTGGCATAAAGCACCTAGTATATCTTATATCGGCAAATATAAAGAGATTTTACATATTATTCTAATATCTTTATTTTTACTTTATTTCTTACCGCCCATCCACATATTGAATTCACCATTGCAGAATAATCCTCAAAAAAATCATACCTCTTATCCAATGTATTCATTCCAAATCTATATATGTATTTTTTTTCCCCTCACTATCATATTCCTATACATCGACTTTCCCAATTCAGCATCCGTTTGTCCTGTCATCCTGCCTGCTTCCCCCGTCAATTTCTTATACATCAACTTTCCCAATTCAGCATCTGTTTGTGCTGTCACTCTGCTTAAATCGACTGGCAACTTATCTGATTCTCCCGTCAATTCGATTGATTCAATTTCTCTTGCATTGAATTGCATAAAATCAATTATCAATCTGTCAAAAGTTATAACAATTTTCTCAGGCACACTCTTTGCATATTTTCCAATAAAAATCCCCTTGCATGTACAAATTTTTATTATGGCACAAATCACTGCCGTCATGAAAAAAGCTCCAAAAGATTCACACACATCATAAAAATCATCAATCTCAAAACCACTGCCAACAATACATGCCACCAACGCCAACACCGGCAAAATGCATAATCCCACATTAACCGCCATACGGCGCTTTCCCTCATGGGCAACTATCTTCTCCTTTGGAACCAAATAACTTCTAATTTCCATTCCATTATATATTTCACTCTCCGCCTCACTTACATACTGATTAGAAAGTTCCATCTCCCTTGCCTCAAGATCCCCTTTAAATCTCAAATACCTGCGAAAATAAAAAACCGCCAAAACTCCAAAAACAATCAATAAAGCATATACCGGTCTGCCAATCGCCACACTTAACCCCAGCGCCATAACAAATCCCAAACCAAATACAATTGAACACATTAAATTAACTTTCAAATTTTTCATTAGTGGAAATTTAATAATCATAATCTTTATCCCTTCGTTTTTATACTCCAAATATAACACATATACAATGTATTGTTTATGCATTTAATTCAGCAAATTATATATATCTATTTTAACATAAATATAGACACCAAACAACAAATATCTCTCATAAATAATATTTACTGTCTCGTGTCCATAATTATTCAATTCTTTATGCTAATAAAATGTATATTAAATATTCTTAATTACAAACAAGATTCTCAAATTTTAGTAGAGTTTTGGTACGATTTTGTGAGTTTTACACCTTTACTCACTTACAAGGCTCTCAAACGAAGCATTAATAATATTTTCTCTCACTTCTCAAAATAGAATATATTATCCGTATATGTAATTGCATAAAACATATCTCTTATTAAACAACCAATGAATAGCACAAAAAATGGGTGTGAATCTCTTCACACCCATATAATTCCTGTTAACTATATCTTAAAGCTGTGGTCCAGCAGAAACAAGTGCCTTACCAGCATCGTTTGTTGTATACTTAACAAAGTTCTTATTAAATCTCTCAGCAAGATCCTTAGCCTTTGTCTCCCACTCAGAAGCATCAGCGTAAGTATCACGAGGATCAAGAATTGTAGGATCTACTCCTGGAAGCTCTGTTGGAACTTCGAAGTTGAACATTGGGATATTCTTTGTTGGAGCTTTTAAAATATCTCCTGAAAGAATTGCATCAATGATTCCTCTTGTATCCTTAATTGTAATTCTCTTTCCTGTTCCATTCCATCCTGTATTTACAAGATAAGCCTTAGCTCCGCTCTTCTCCATCTTCTTAACAAGTTCTTCAGCATACTTTGTAGGATGAAGCTCTAAGAATGCCTGTCCAAAACAAGCTGAGAATGTTGGAGTTGGCTCTGTAATTCCACGCTCTGTTCCAGCAAGCTTAGCAGTAAATCCTGAAAGGAAGTAGTACTGTGTCTGCTCTGGTGTAAGAATAGATACTGGAGGAAGTACTCCGAAAGCATCTGCTGAAAGGAAAATTACATTCTTAGCTGCTGGTGCAGAAGAAACTGGCTTAACAATATTGTCAATGTGATTGATTGGATATGAAACACGAGTATTCTCTGTTACGCTCTTATCCTCAAAATCAATCTTTCCGTTTGCATCTACAGTTACGTTCTCAAGAAGTGCATTTCTCTTGATAGCATTGAAGATATCTGGCTCAGACTCTTTGTCAAGTCCGATAACCTTAGCATAACATCCACCTTCGAAGTTGAATACTCCGTTATCATCCCATCCGTGCTCATCATCACCAATAAGAAGACGCTTAGGATCTGTTGAAAGTGTAGTCTTTCCTGTTCCTGAAAGTCCGAAGAAAATAGCTGTATTCTCACCATTCATGTCTGTGTTTGCTGAACAGTGCATTGAAGCGATTCCCTTAAGTGGAAGGTAATAGTTCATCATTGAGAACATACCCTTCTTCATTTCTCCGCCGTACCATGTATTAATGATAACCTGCTCACGGCTTGTAATATTGAATGCTACACAAGTTTCTGAATTAAGACCTAACTCTTTGAAATTCTCAACCTTAGCCTTAGATGCATTGTAAACAACGAAATCTGGCTCAAACTCTTCAAGCTCTGCTTCTGAAGGAACGATGAACATGTTCTTAACAAAATGTGCCTGCCAAGCTACTTCAACGATAAAACGTACAGCCATACGTGTATCCTTGTTAGCTCCACAGAAAGCATCAACTACGAAAAGCTTCTTGTTAGAAAGCTCTTTCTTTGCAAGTTCCTTTACTGTAGCCCATGTCTCCTCTGTCATTGGATGGTTATCATTTGGATATTCTTCTGAATTCCACCATACAGTATCTTTTGAGTTCTCATCTACAACGATGTATTTATCTTTAGGAGAACGTCCTGTATAGATTCCTGTCATAACATTTACAGCACCAAGTTCTGTATCCTGTCCAACCTCATATCCTTCGAGACCTTCTTTTGTCTCTTCCGCGAATAATAACTCATAAGAAGGGTTGTATACAACTTCTGTAGTTCCAGTAATGCCATACTTACTTAAATTGATTTCTTTCATCTTGCATTTTACCTCTTTCTTTCTTATCTAAAACCTCTATATTATTATAAAGGTTATTGATTCCTTTTTAATAGCACTTGTTGCCCACAAATACTATCTGATAAAATTTTAACATTGTTTTTTGATTTGTCAACTATTTTTTCTGTCTTGTATATTATATCAAAGATTCTATATCCTTCAAGATTTTTCTTACTTAAATTTATTAAAAATTTGTAAACATCATTTTTTTCATCTATTTTCACTAATACTCTTTCAAAATTCCCCTATTTATATACAATGCTTTCTTCCATTAAAATATATAAAAATCCATATTTCACTTTTCAAATACTTTATATATCAATAACAAACTAATGTAAAAATTTAATTCTAGCTAGTCTTATTCTAATATCTTCTTAAATATATTTTTTTGCAAAAAATAAAGAAGCATACGCTTCTTTATCTGACGTGCGTGAGAAGATTCGAACTCCCGACACCTTGGTCCGTAGCCAAGTGCTCTATCCAGCTGAGCTACACACACATAATATTTAAAATCAAAAAATGGGACCTACAGGGCTCGAACCTGTGACCCCCTGCTTGTAAGGCAGATGCTCTCCCAGCTGAGCTAAGATCCCATAAAACATTAAACAATCTAATGATTGACTGGAACAATATTAAATTGTTC
>JAXJWH010000133.1:0-20577 GCA_036308125.1 Agathobacter sp. | reverse complement strand
CAGAAAAATTCGTTAAAAAGAGATGGTGGTAAATCAGGTTTTCGCTAAAGAGGGGAGCATCACCTTCGCAGGTTATGTGGGCAGATGGGGCGTTTTAGTATATGGGAAGTTTGGGAGTGTGAAAAGCAAAGAATACGGAGTGGGAAGAACCGTAAATTATCCCTCGTTTTTAAGAAGGGGAATGTTTTAAAGCAGGTAAGGCTTGAAAGTGGCTTAGAAAAATCCCCCGGAAAGTGGGAAGTATCGGTGATGGATATTCCGGTTTCCGAGGGATGGATTATCTGGTTATATTTTGTGGTTGAAGGTGTTTGAAGTGTCGTCGTACATCTCGAAGTAGCTGTCTTTGTCGTTGTGTGGAAAGAGATGTTCCATGTAAAGACTGCCGACGAGGTTTTTGACACGTTCCGCACTTACGCTTTTGACGAAGATGTCATTCAGCTCCATTTTCTTTAGGTTGTTAAGGAAAAATTCCACTCTGTCCTTCTCGGCTTTTTCGTACTTAGGATCAAGCCAGAAAGATTCCTCCTCATAATATTCCTTCTGGTATCCGGGGGAAGTATTTTGTGCCGCCGGTTTCTTTGGAATATTGGAAATAGGAATATCCTCAAAAGATTTGTAAGACTTTGCCTTTTTCATAGGAAGTTTTTCCTTGGAAAGATATTCCTCATAAGAAGCAGTGCCAGTTAAAGGATTGTCCGAATTACTGCCAGCTTTTAAATTTTCCATAGACGAAGTTATGTTGCTATGAGCTTCATCCGGGTTTGTTTCAACAGTTAAAATCGTTGAATCCCTTGTATCTGTTGAAACTGTAGAATTGCCAGTGATACCATGAGGTTTTTCCACATCAGGAAAATTCATAAGAGATTTAACCTCCGGCATCTCATAAGCCAGATTTTTACAGGTTTTAGCAAAGCACTCCGGATCATATTTAGACAGAAATTCCATGTCTGCCATGGTAAGTGGATCTTTGTTGTGAATCTTAATATAGATATTAGCGAGCTTAATATTTTTCTCCATGAAAACGCCCTCCTTCCGTGAACTAATATCATTTACTAGGTAAATATTAAATTATGGTTGCATAAATTTATCTTCAACGTAAGCTGTAATAACAGACTCCATCCTTTAAATTCTTACGGCATTTTGCCATCTCGCTTACGGTGACAAGCTGGTATCCTTTCTCCTTAAGTTTTGGAATGATTGTCTTAGAGGCAATGGCAGTTGGTTCGTAAAGGTCATGCATTAAGACAATGTCTCCGTCCCTTACATTGTTAAGAACACTGGAAATGGTTTTCGAAGCATTTCTTGTTTTCCAGTCAAGAGTATCAATGGACCAGAGAATAAGAGGCATGTCAACGGTGTTCCTTACTGTGGAATTCTGAGAACCTCCAGGTGGTCGCATAATAACAGGTGAAGCTCCGGTTAGATTCTTAACAACGGAATTGGTATTGTTAATTTCGGATTTAATATGTCCGATGTCACATTTTGTCAGTGTCACATGGTTGTAGCTATGATTACCTATCTCACAGCCTGATGCATATTCATCCTTGATAATGGAAGAATAAGTTCTGGCGCGGCTACCCACTACGAAGAAAGTTGCAACGGCATCGTTGGCTTTCAAAGTAGAAAGGATGGTCTTTGTATTTTCCGATGGACCATCATCGTATGTTAAAGCCACCATCTTCTTATTTTTGTCAATTCTTCTATACATAACACCGTTAGAACCAAAATAGCAAAGGTAGTGGGAAATCATTTTCTCACCGGTTGCGGCTCTGCCGTTTTTGCCAAAATAATAGGTTTTCTTATTAACGGTTTTAAATTTGCCGGTTGCAGCCTTGCCTTTATTTCCGAAATAAAAATAATAGCCTTTGCCTTTTATTTTAACCTTCTTTACAGTGTTAAGACATGCCTTGCCGCTTTTGGTAAAATAATAATAGTTTTTTTTGCCGTTTTTCTTAATAACCTTAAGACCTTTATTGAAAACCTTTCCGTTCTTATAATAATAGAAGTTTCCGTCAAGTTTCATTAATCCGTTTCGTGGTTCACCTTTTTCATCAAGCATAAAAAGATTGGCAGTATGATTCTTAGGATTGGTAATGTCGCTTATACTGTCAGTTTCCTTGTTGATGTCCTCAAGAATATTGCTTAGGGCATCATTGTCAAGGGAGTATTCCCACACAATTTTCATGGAACTTGCCTCAGAGGATTCAGTTTCTGATTCAGGTTTGGATTCAGTTGCAGATTCCGTTTCTACCTTGGAATCTGTCTGGGGATTGTCTATGGATTCCAATGAATTTGCATATAAATTCGTACAAGCTGTTTTTTCTAAATTATGGGTGGGGATATCCTGCGATATTGACGAAAAAACTGATGAAGGCGCAGTACTTATTGCGAATGTTAATGCCAAAAAAAGTAAAAATTTTATCTTTTTCATTTCAGACCTCCCATACATTTCTTTATATAGTAGTATATCGGCAAAGTATGAGAATAAGACAGTTTTTTTGCGAAAAATAATGGAAAAAAGTATTGCTCTTTAATTAGGTCTATAGTATCATAAAAAACGCTATCAGAATTAATCTTTTGTGGTAGGCATTAATGAACTATATATTTTTAAAAAAATTTATACAAAAGGGGGACTAACTATGACCAAGGATTTAACACAAGGAAATCCACTTAAGATTATCATTTTTTTCTCAATTCCTATATTGATAGGAAATTTATTCCAGCAGCTTTACAACATGGTGGATACGGTAATTGTTGGAAGATACATAGGAGAGGAGGCGCTGGCGGCGGTTGGAACTACAGGCTGTCTTATGTTTCTGGTGCTGGGTTTTGCCAACGGAATAGCTCAAGGGTTTGGTGTAATGATAGCCCAGGCATTTGGCGCCGGCAATTACAAACTGCTTAAGCATTATGTTGCATTAATTATTGTACTAACAGTTGCAGTTTCAGTAATATTATCTGTTCCAACAACAATCTGGGCCAAGAATTTACTGCTTATGCTAAACACTCCTGTGGAAGTTTTACAGATGGCAACGGATTATATTCAGGTTATTTTTGCCGGAATAATTCTTACCATGGCTTACAATGTGGAAGCCGGTATATTAAGAGGAATAGGAGATAGTAAAACACCATTATATTTTCTGTTTCTTGCATCAGTTTTAAATATTATTCTTGACATTGTTTTCATCGTTGTATTCAAGATGGGAACGGAGGGAGCTGCATATGCAACTGTTATTGGACAGGGTGTTGCAGCGGTTTTATGTCTTATTGTTATATATAAGAAGTTTCCGATTATCAGGGTGAAAAAGGAAGACTTCTACTGGGATGCCCAGGGCATGTGGAGATTATTAAGTCTTGGTATACCAATGGCAATTAACTATTCAATTACAGCCATCGGAACAATGATACTTCAGGGTGCAGTCAATTCCTTTGGAGCAAAGGTAATGGCATCATATACTGCAGCTTCCAAGGTGACTAATATCACAACACAGACCATGCCAACCCTTGGAACAACGGCGGCAACTTACTGCGGTCAGAACATGGGAGCAGGAAAATATGACAGAATATACAAAGGAATGAGGGATTGTTTCTTCATATGCGCGGTAATCGGAATACTTGCGGCAGTATTAAGTATCTTTGGTGGACCATACATGGTAAGGGTTTTCCTGGACAGTCCTACTGCACAGACAATTGAATATGCCAATATGTATCTTGTACGTTCAAGCATTCTCATGATTCCACTTGCATGGATTTTCGTATACAGAAACAGTATGCAGGGACTTGGAAAGGCATTTGTGCCAATGCTTTGCGGAGTAGTGGAGCTTGTAACAAGATTTGTGGTTATTCAGATATTATCAGGTCCATTTGGATATGAAGGCGTATGCTGGACTGATGGAATTTGCTGGGGTGTAACAGGTGTCATGGTATTGGTGGCATACTACATCTGGGAGATAAAGCACCGAAGAATTACAAAGGCGACAGAAAAAAATATATAACTATAATGGGTTGACATTATCTTAATAGTTTTGTAGAATTACAAAGTAAGTAAAAAAAGGGAGCTCGTGTGACGGGCTGAGAGGAAACTAGAGTTTCGACCTATAACCTGATTTGGATAATGCCAACGTAGGATAAGATTGTTTGATTAATCGGAAGATGCGTTGCATCTTCCTTTTTTAATATGTTTTAATGTGGGTGTTTCGAAGTAGGGATGAAGATATGCTTACGAATACAAGTATTAACAATTCAATAGAAATAGATTGACAGAGTTCATGAAGGGGTACACCACCGCGGGTGTAAGTCTTTGGGACTCTTTTGCTATTTTTAGGGAAAAAAAGGAGGAAAATATGAAATTCAACGGTAAAAAAGTAAATGTTGCACAGGACACAAAATTAATGGATTTTATCAGGGAAAACAAATACAATCCATCGCAGATTGCAGTAGAGCTTAATGGGGATATTATAGCAAAGGATAAATATGACAACACCCTCTTAAATGATAGCGATACTTTAGAGATTCTTACATTTATGGGTGGCGGTTCTTCGGAATACAAAAAGGATGCATTTGTTCTTGGGGGACATGAATTTACATCAAGATTTATATTAGGCTCAGGAAAATATTCCCTGGATTTAATTAAGGCGGCTGTGGAAAATGCAGGAGCGCAGATTGTAACAATGGCACTTAGAAGGGCAAACGAAGGTGGACTTGCAAATATTCTTGACTATATTCCAAAGGATGTTACATTACTTCCTAATACTTCAGGGGCAAGAACTGCCGATGAAGCCGTAAGAATTGCAAGACTTTCAAGGGAAATCTGTGGAAGTGATTTTGTAAAAATCGAGATTATAAGGGATTCAAAATACCTTCTTCCAGATAATTATGAGACAATCAAAGCCACAGAGATTCTTGCAAAGGAAGGTTTTGTGGTAATGCCTTATATGTATCCGGACCTTAACGCTGCAAGGGATATGGCAAATGCCGGAGCAAGCTGTATCATGCCACTTGGTTCTCCAATCGGCTCTAATAAGGGAATATGCACAAAAGATTTCATTAAGATAATCATTGATGAAATCGACCTTCCTGTTATTGTGGATGCAGGAATCGGTAAACCATCCCAGGCTTGCGAGGCTATGGAAATGGGTGCGGCTGCGGTTATGGCTAATACTGCAATTGCAACAGCAGGAAATATTCCGGTTATGGCAGGGGCTTTTAAAAATGCAATCGAAGCCGGAAGACAGGCTTACCTTGCAGGGCTTGGAAGAGTCCTTGATAAAGGGGCAAGTGCCTCATCACCACTGACAGGCTTTATAAGAGATATTGAAGAGTAAGGAGCAGAAAATGAGCAAGGAAAATCATGTTAATGAGAGCATATTAAATGATGAGATAAAGGAACATCTTAAGGAAAACAGAATCGACCACATGACATACCTTCCTGATATGGAGGTTTTGGAATCTGATATCATGGACAGGGTAATAAATGCCATGGAGGAATATGATTACAATAAATATACGGCAGAGGACGTAAAGGCAGCTTTGGCTCACGATACAAGAACTCCTGAGGATTTTGCAGCGCTTTTGTCACCTGCGGCACTTCCTTTCCTTGAGGATATGGCAAGGGCTGCCCAGTATGAAACAAGAAAGCATTTTGGAAATTCCGTTTATATGTTTACACCACTATATATAGCAAATTACTGCGAGAATTATTGCATATATTGTGGTTTTAACTGTCATAATAAGATTAACAGAGCAAAATTAAATGACGATGAAATAGAAAAGGAGATGGCAGCAATTGCTAAATCCGGCCTTGAGGAAATCCTTATTCTTACTGGGGAAAGCAAGAAAATGTCAGATGTGGAATATATAGGCAATGCGTGTAAGATAGCAAGAAAATATTTTAAGGTTATAGGACTTGAGGTATATCCTATGAATTCAGATGAATATGCATATCTTCATGAATGTGGAGCGGATTATGTTACTGTATTTCAGGAAACATACAATTCCGATAAATATGAGACATTGCACCTTGCAGGTCATAAACGAATTTTTCCATACCGAGTTAATGCTCAGGAACGTGCATTAAAAGGAGGTATGAGGGGAGTAGGCTTTGCGGCACTTCTAGGTCTTGATGATTTCAGAAAGGATGCCTTTGCAACGGGAATGCATGCATATCTTCTTCAGAGAAAATACCCACATGCCGAGATTGCATTTTCATGCCCAAGACTTCGCCCTATCATTAATAACGATAAGATTAATCCAATGGATGTTCACGAAGCCCAGCTATTGCAGGTGGTAACGGCATACCGACTTTTTATGCCATTTGCCAGCATAACAATATCCACAAGGGAATGTAAAAGGGTAAGGGATAACATAGTAAATATAGCCGCAACAAAAATTTCAGCGGGAGTAAGCACCGGAATTGGAAGTCATGTTGAGGAAATCGAGGAAAAAGGTGACGAACAGTTTGAAATTTCAGATGCAAGAACTGTGGATGAAGTGTATAATGACCTTATTGGAATAGGGCTTCAGCCGGTAATGAGTGATTATATTTATGTGTAAAATACAAAGATATGTGTAACACATACAAAGAAAGGGATTTCATAGATGAATAAAGCTGACACAGGTAAAGTTATGGATTTGGAAAACATAACATGGGTAACAAATCAAAGACTGTGTGACAAAGGTCTTTTAGAGCAGGCAAAAATTGTTCTAAAGGCAAATCCCAGACAGATTATCCTAAGGGAAAAACATCTTTCTAAGGATGAATACATATCACTAGCTGCTGATTTTAAAGCTCTTTGTGAGGATATTAATGGTAATTTTAATAAACTTACTGTCCATTTTTACAAAGAGGCGGCTTTTAGCCTTGGAATAAGAAAAATTCATCTGCCACTATATAAATTAAGGGAGATGAGTGATGAGGAGAAAAAATATTTCAGGGAAATAGGAGTGTCAGTTCATTCCCTTGAGGAATTAAAGGAAGCTATGGAGCTTGGGGCGACATATGTTGCGGCAGGTCATATATATGCCACCAACTGCAAGAAGGATGTTCCCCCAAGGGGAATAGAATTTCTTAAAACCATAGTTAATAATTCAAAAATTCCTGTATATGCAATAGGAGGAATGGACTTAAATCAGGATAAATTAAATGAGGTTACAAAGACAGGCGCTAAGGGTGCTTTTGTAATGTCGGCCCTTTGTACTTATGGCGGATAAGTGAGATTGGGAGAATAAATATGTTATATAGTCTTAATGATGTAACAGTATCTTTTCAGGGAGAGAGTATTCTCTCCCATATTGATTTTGAGATTAAAGGAAATGAGAAAATAGCCATAGTAGGAAGAAACGGAGTGGGTAAAACCACTCTTCTTAAAGTTATGGCAGGAGAAATAGAGCCGGACAGGGATGATAAAAGACAAGGGGAGGCAATAAGCCGGTCAAGGCAGCTATCCATAGGTATGCTGCACCAGACCATGGAGAAGGAACTTGATAAGACAGTCGAGGAAATCTTAGAGGAAAGCTACAAGGGAGCTGATAAATATTCCAAAGAAAGATTCTATTACGAGATGGAATATGACAAATTATTTGTAGGTTTCGGGCTTAAGAAAGAGGATAAGAAAAAGAAATTAAGGGAATTTTCCGGAGGGGAGAAAACCAAGATTGGACTTATAAAACTTTTTCTGGCAAAACCTGATATACTGCTTTTGGATGAGCCTACCAACAATCTTGACATGAAAACCGTTGAGTGGCTGGAGGAATATATTAAGGGCTACGAAAAAGCGGTGGTGTTGGTGTCCCACGACAGATTTTTCTTAGACAGAGTAGTGGATGTGGTATATGAATTATCGGATAGCGGATTAACAAGGTATGCAGGAAACTACACCAAATATAAGGAAGAAAGAATAAAAGCGCAAAACATTGCCATAAAGGAATACGAAAACCAGCAGAAAGAAATAAAAAGATTAGAAGAATTAATAGAAAAATTCAAGCATAAACCAAACAAAGCCTCTTTTGCAAGGTCGAAAAAGACAATGCTTGAGAAGATGGAGAGGGTTAATAAACCAAGGGAACATGAGGCACATATTTTTACAGGTGATATAGAGCCTGATGTAATAGGAAGTAAGTGGGTTTTTGAAACAGAAAAAGTTAAAGTGGGATATGATAAACCACTTTTTAATATATCTTTAAGGGTAAAACGAGGACAGAAAATAGGAATCATTGGGGATAATGGCGTGGGAAAATCCACATTTCTAAAGACTCTTATGGGGGAGATATCGCCATTAGACGGAAAAATCACATACGGAAATAATATAACCACAGGTTATTTCAGACAGGATATAGAATTTTTAAATCAGGATAAGACGGTGATAGAATATTATAGGGAAGCTTTCCCAGAGATGACGGAGAAGGAATTAAGGGAAAGTCTTAGTGCTTATCTTTTTACGGGGAAGGACTTTAATAAGAAGGTTGGGGCATTATCAGGTGGTGAAAAATCAAGGTTAGTGCTTTGTAAGATATTAAACCAAAAGCCGAATTTTCTGATACTGGACGAGCCTACCAATCATATGGATATACCGGCGAAGGAAACCATAGAGTCGGCACTTAAGGCTTATAAAGGCACGATTATATTTGTGTCCCATGACAGATATTTCCTTAACGAAGTAGCTAAATCCCTACTTATTATAGAAGATGATGATGTGCTTCTTTATCCTTTCAATTACAATCATTATCTTACAAAACTTAAAACCAATAAGGAATATATCAAAAATGCCGGAATAAGTGCCATGGTTATTGCCAAGGATCAGGCGATGGTGGATAACTTAAGGAAAGTGCCAAAGCCGGAACGTCATGAATCAAAATATCTTAATACGGATGAGGCATATGTGGATTGGAAACTAAGGTTAATTGGCGAGCCCATGGAACAAATTAAAGAAAGATTTGAGATGATTTGTAAAAGGCGTGAAAGTCTTATGGAAAAAGTCGATAATCTAAGACTTAAAACCTGCATGGGTGAAGAACTACCAGATGAGGAAGAATTAATAGAACTTGGAAATCTGGAGCAGGAATTATCAGCCTGCAGCAGTGAAGCTGATAAAATTTGGGAAGAATGGAATATGTCATGCCTTAACTGGTATGATGTATATGAGGAATTAATGGATTGAAGATTGTGATTTTTTGCGCAATGTACTGTGAAGGCGCATTTATTATAGATGAATATAAATTAAAAAAGAATACAGATGATTTCGCTTTTCAGACCTTTGTTAATAGGGAGGAAAATATATATATTGTGATAACAGGAACGGGAATGGTTAATGCAGCGACAGCTGTTGGTACATTTGCAGGAAAATATGGACTAACATCCGAGGATTATGTGCTTAATATAGGAAGCTGTGGTGCAATGGGGAATATAAATAAGGGAGAAGTATATATATGTAATAAAGTAAGAAATGTGTCACAGGAAAGGGATTTTTACCCTGACATACTCTACCGCCATGGATTTAATGAGGGAAGGATTCTTTGCGTAACTAAGGTATATGATGGAAGTAATTCGCATATTTTTGAAGGAGAAGAGGGGGATTTTCTATATGATATGGAATCTGCGGGAATATATGAAAGCTGCAATAAATTTATAGGACCTCACCAGATTCTTATCATTAAACTGGTTACGGATTTTGGAGGAGACAGTAAAAATGTTACTCCAAAGACGATAGATGATGCATTTAGAAGCTGTAAAGATGGGATTTTTAGCCAGATAAATACATTAATTAAAATACAATTTGAAGATAAATCCCAAAAACTATTGTCACATAATGGACAAGTGTTGTATCATGATATGGTGACTTCCCTTTGCTGTTCTAAGACTATGGAATTAGAACTTAAGCAGATAGTAAGATACACAGAGCTATCCAAAAGGCAGGGGGAGCTTGAGAAAATTATTGATGAAATGAGGGTGGATGGAATTTTACCATGTAAATCCAAAAGAGAGGGGAAGAAGTGTTTTGAAGAAATTAAAAACAGATTGTTTTAATCCACTTTTTTCGCATATCTATGTGGAAAAGTCCATGTTAAATCATCCTTTGTGTGGAAAAATACTAAAGAATTTTCCAAAAGCCAAGGTTATTACAATAGAACATTATAAGGATGTGTTCAACAGAAGAAAGCAAAGCTACAACAAGCAGAACATGGCGAAAAATCTCATTCTGGCACAAAGTCATGGAAGTGTTATCTATAAAGGTGCGAAGGTGTGCCAGAGTTTTGGAAATGACAATTTCTATTACACTTCCTGCATGAGAAACTGCATATTCGATTGTGAATATTGCTATCTTAAGGGAATGTATCCTTCGGGAAATATGGTTATCTTCATTAATATAGAAGATACATTTAAGGAACTTCAGGATATGCTTAAGGACAAATCCATTTACCTTTGCGTGTCCTACGATACGGACCTTCTTGCCATGGAAAAGGTGACTGGATTTGTGAAAGAATGGATAGATTTTACCAAGGAGCATCCTAATCTTACCATTGAAGTCAGAACTAAATCGGGGGATTTATCTTTCTTTAAGGAAAATGCGGCTGTTAAGAATGTTATATATGCATTTACTATTTCTCCAGACTTAGTGGTGCAAAAATACGAGCACAACACCGCATCAATGGAAAGCAGAATAAAGGCGGCTTCTTATGCCAAGAGTCTTGGACATAATATAAGACTTTGTTTTGACCCGATGATTTATGTTCCGGACTGGAAAAGGCATTATGAGGACATGATTGACAGATGTTTTGCCTGTATAGATAAGGATAGTCTTTTGGATGTAAGTGTGGGAAGTTTTCGTATATCACAGGATTATCTTAAGAAAATGCGAAGGGATATGCCGGAGTCTTCTGTGGCACAGTTTCCATATGTTAATAAAGGCGGAGTGTATCAATATCCTGAGGGGCTTATGCAGGAGATGGAGGATTTCATGGAGAAGAAACTTCTTGAATATATAAGCCGGGATAAGATATTCAGATGGGAGGATGATAATGAGTAGGGCAGCAGTTATTACAGGTGCATCATCGGGAATTGGATTATCCATAGCCAAAAAGCTGGTGGAACTGGGATATAAGGTATTTGGATTTGGAAGGGATTTTGAAAAAGCTAAATCCGAAGAGATAATGAGCAATGATTTATTTGTCCCAATAGAAGAGGATATCTTAAATACTGACAAAATGTTAAAGCATCTTAACATTATAAGAAAAGAATATGAAGTTTATATCCTTGTAAATAATGCCGGAGTGGGGTATTATGGATTACATGAAGAATTAAATGCTAATAAAATAAAACAGTTGGTGCGTACTAATCTTGAAGCACCAATGATAATAACAAATTATCTTTTAAGAGAGTTGAAGAAAAATAACGGATATGTTTTTAACATTTCCTCGGTGACTGCCACAAAGACTAATCCCCATGGCTGTGCATACGGGGCTACTAAGGCGGGGTTATTTAATTTTTCTGAAAGCCTTTTTGAAGAGGTGAGAAAATACGGGGTTAAGGTTATTAGCATCCTGCCTGATATGACAAGCACTAATCTTTACAGAAATGCGGATTTTACGGAGGATGAGGAGGAGATGGCAAGGCTGCTTCCTTCGGAGGTTGCGGATGCAGTCGCCTATGTATTGGAACAAAGAGAAGGGGTTGTGGTTACGGAACTTACCATAAGACCACAACTGCATAGAATAAAAAGAAGAAAGAAAATGTAAAATGGGAATAATAATTAATTGTACATTGATAGCCGGTGCGACAGCGGCACTGATTCTTGGTGCCGGCTATTTTCATAGGGAAAAAACATCAGGGATTACAAGATGGGTGATTTTGCTGCTTGGAATTTTCGTGTGTCTGTGGTGCGGCGGTTACGGCGCTATGGGATTTTGCGAGAATTTCGACCATGCGAATAGTCTTAAAATGATTGGATTAATAGGTGTAGATGGATATTTGGTTACTGAGGTATTTTTCATCGGACACCTTATTAATATGCCTGAAAAATTCTACAGAATATACAGGGGAGTTTTTGTGATTCTTGGAATTGTGGACATTTTGGTGTTTGGAAGAAAGGGAGTCAGTGAATTTATCAGATTAGAAGACAGAACGGCTTATTATTATAATGATGTAACAGGCAGGGATTATCATTATCTTTTTATAATGTTTGTGGCATTTACTTTGGCTTTTCTTGCAATAATCTGGTATCATCAGGCGGAATATGGAAGGCAGAGAAAATTAATCCTTACCATAGTTGCCACTAATCTTGGAATTATTCTTGGAACAATACCGGATACGCTGTTTCCGATTATGAATATTCCATCAATTCCAATGTCGGCGGTGGGAGCTCTTATATCATTTGTATGGCTAAGATATGCATCCCTTAATTATAATGCATTTAGCATAACCGTCAGAAATCTAAGTGATTATGTATATAATTCCGTTAATTCGGCGGTTCTGGTATTTGATGCAGGAAATAAATTATCCCTTGTTAACAAATTCGGTCAGAAAAACCTTGATATTGACGGAGCATCAGGTCAGAAAATCGAAGAGATTTTTGATGTGACGGAAGAAGAAGTGGAAAAAACCATAGAAAGTCTGATGGAAGGCTATGAACTTCAGAAGAAATGGAAACGAAGGGGCAATGGAATAAGCTGCCTTGTTAATCCATCCATTGTAAAAGACGAAACCGGTGATCCATACTGCATTATCTGTATGGTTTATGACATGACTAAGGAAGAGGAGATGATGAATGCCATTGTGGAGGCGAACAAGGCTAAGAGCAGCTTTCTTGCCAATATGTCCCACGAAATCAGAACTCCAATTAATGCCGTACTTGGTCTTGATGAGATGATTATCAGGGAAAGCAAGGATGAAAATATCACAGCCTACGCTAAGGATATCGAAAGTGCAGGCAAGACACTTTTATCCCTTGTTAATGACATTCTTGATTTATCCAAGATTGAATCAGGTAAAATGGAAATTCTTAAAGGAGAATATCATTTATCATCCCTTCTTAATGACTGCTTTAACATGGTTCACATGATGGCTCATGAAAAAAATCTAAAGCTGATTATAGAAAATGACGAAGATATTCCGGGAACACTGTACGGAGATGAGATAAGAATCCGTCAGATAATTACAAACCTTCTTTCCAATGCGGTAAAATATACCCCTAAGGGACAGATTACCATGAAGGTAAAATGGCAGGCGTTGCCAAACGACTACCTGCTTCTTGGGGTAGCGGTAACGGATACGGGAATTGGAATCCGAAAGGAAAACATGGAGGATTTATTTAATTCCTTCAAGAGAGTGGAGGAGAAGAAAATCCGCTCCATAGAAGGAACAGGACTTGGACTTCCTATTACAAAGCTACTGGTTGAGCTTATGGGTGGAAGTATTACGGTGGAAAGTGAATATGGAAAAGGCTCGACCTTCAAGGTTGCCATCCCACAGAAGATAATCGACCATGCACCCCTTGGGGATTTGTCAGTGCAGTATCAGAATGTGGATGTTCACTCAAAATATCAGGAATCATTCCATGCCCCTGATGCAAAGATTCTTGTGGTGGATGATGTTCAGATGAACCTTACTGTATTTGAAGGCTTACTTAAGAGAACCCAGATTCAGGTGGATACGGCAATGAGCGGTATGGAAAGTCTGGGAAAAATCGAAAAAAATAAATATGATATAATATTTATGGATCATATGATGCCTGAGATGGACGGAATAGATACCTTATATAAGATAAACGAACTTAAGAATAATCCTAATAAGGACACTCCGATTATTATGCTTACGGCAAATGCAATCCTTGGAATGAAGGAAGAATATATCGACATGGGATTTACGGATTATCTGTCGAAACCAATTCAAAGCAAACAACTGGAAGAGATGATAGTTAAGCATCTTCCAAAGGAACTGTGCCATGTTTCAAGTGATGCCCATAAGCATATCCAAAGGGCAAAGGAGGTTAAGAACGTGGAAAATACCAGCTACTACGATAAGGAACTTGACAAATTTTCATTTCTTGATGTGGATACAGGTCTTATGTATTGCATGAATGATGTGGATTTTTACAAGGAAATGATTAAATCCTACGCCGCGGAGAACAAGGTGAATGGGATAATCGAAAGATACAAAAACGAAGACTGGGAGAATTACAGAATTGTGGTTCACGCCTTAAAGAGTACATCCCTTAACATAGGGGCATGCGGGCTTTCAGAGCAGGCAAAAAGGCTTGAAGAGGCGGCAAAGGATGAGGATATTATTTATATTAAGGCACATACTGATGAGGTAGTGGAAGAATATAAAGAATTACTTGAAAAAATTGATAATGCTTTTGCATAACAGAATATGTTGCGTTATAATGAGAAGTGGATGGGTTTGACATCTTTAGTTTAGCAAAGTAACGATAGTTTTTAATTGGATATTGTTTGGAGGTAACAATGAATCTTACAAATCTTGAGAGAATACATCTTAACGGTTTATTAGAGGAATACAAAAGAAATCCAAAGGTTCAGGAGATGAAAAGATACATTCAGCATGGCTCGATTTCAACTTATGAACATTGCGTAAGTGTAACGAGGGTTAGTTATTGGTTAAACAAAAGATTACATCTGGGAGCAGACGAAAAGACATTGGTAACGGGAGCATTTTTACATGATTTTTATCTGTATGACTGGCACGATACAGGGGACGGAAGTCACAGACTTCATGGATATCGCCACGCAGACAGGGCTTGTGATAATGCGGTTAAGGTTTTTTCCGTTAATAAAGAGATACAAAAGATTATAAAATGCCATATGTGGCCCCTTAATATATCAAGATTACCCTTGACAAGGGCGGCACTTATTGTATGTCTGGCAGACAAATACTGCTCGACTATTGAGACATTTTTCATGAGATAGTTATTTGTGGCTACAAAAAATAGCTGGGTGCAATTTGTAAGTGTTATGCTGGCAAATGGACACAGAAAATTAAAAAAGGGGATTTGATAGAATGTGTATATCTAGATATTTTGTATATTTTACAATATACAGTTTTTTAGGATGGGTTTACGAATCCACTTACTGTACGATTAAAGCAGGAAAATGGGCAAACAGAGGCTTCTTGTATGGGCCGGTGTGTCCTATATACGGAGTGGGAGGATTACTTCTTACTATAATTGATGATTATGGCAGAGCTCATGGCATAACGTATGAATGGTGGCAGATTTTTGTGATTGGTTTCTTAGGAAGTATTGTTCTTGAATATTCAACTTCCTATATTCTTGAGAAGCTTTTCCACGCATACTGGTGGGATTATTCAGACCTTCCATTTAACATTCATGGAAGAATATGTCTTTACTGTTCATTGGCATTTGGATTTGCGGCACTTATTGTAATCTACGGAATAGTGCCATTTACAAGGGATATTACATCACATATCGGACCATTGGCATACGAGGTTTTAGGACTTATGTGCATGGCATTTTTTGCAATAGATACAACCCTTACCGTTACGGCATTATCGAACTTCGACAAGAATGTCATTGCGGCAGAGGAGATTGTCAACAGCCATATGGAATCTTTTGTTAATAACATTCAAAAGAAGAGCAAACGTCCAGCATTTAACCTTAATTTACTTAAGAAGGACAAAGAAAATGAAGAGGAAATTGTCACAGACGAGGATGAAAATGACAGACTTAGTCTTGAGGATTTACTTTCACAGGAACGACTTAAATTCGCAAGGACATATACCGAGAAGATGGTTGCCACAATGGGAGTACTGCCAAGGTCGGCTGTTAAACGGATTAAGGGTTATAAAAGACCTGAGAAGGAACGCAATTCATTTGAAACTGCAAGGGAATTAGTTAAGAAATATGTTGCCAATAAAAGGGGTAAAGAAAATGATTAACACAAATGATGAATTAAGAAAATTATTAAATGAAATAGATCATCATGGATATCCTGCATATAAGAAATTAAAGGGCACATATTCCTTTGGGGAATATGTGCTTTCTATTGACCATGTTCAGGGAGATCCTTTTGCAGCACCTTCGAAGGTGTCGGTGTGCATGAAGGGAAACGTAGCTAAATTTAATCAGGATTTATATAATACTCCAAGACAGAAGGTGTTTTTGGAGGATTTAATATTAAGACATTTTCAAAAAGAAGTAAGTGCCTTCTCATTTAAGGCGAAGGGCTCAGGAAAAAGCGGATTAATGTCTGTAAGTAAGCCGGGGCAGGAGGTTCTTAATAGAAGTGCATGCTGTGTTGATGAAGCAACAGGGGATGTAATTCTTAGAATGGAGATTGGATTTCCGGCAAATGGAAGAACGGTTAATTCCAGAGAATTAATAAAGATTTTCTTTGAATTTCTTCCAAAATGCGTGGAGAGAAGCCTTAAGAGTAAGGCTTATTCAATGACGGAATTGGATAATACAAGCAATCTTGCCAAGGACATTACATATATAAGGGAATGGCTTGAGGAAAATGACATGGTTTCCTTCATTGCCAACGGCTCGATTCTCCCAAGGGAAAGCGGAGTTTCCATGAAGCCTATGAAGGATGCCGTTCCTTTCAAAAACCCTAAATCCCTTGAAGTTACTCTTAATCTTCCACACAAGGGAGAGATTAAGGGAATGGGAATTAAAAAAGGCGTTACCTTAATTGTCGGTGGCGGCTATCATGGCAAATCCACAATTCTTAAGGCGATGGAGTCAGGGGTGTACGACCACATTGCAGGGGACGGAAGAGAGTACTGTATCACTGAGGAAACTGCGTTAAAATTAAGAGCTGAGGACGGAAGAAGCATCAGAAATGTTGATATCTCGATGTTTATCAATCACCTTCCTAACAAGAAAGACACTGTGCATTTTGATACAGAAGATGCCAGTGGAAGCACATCACAGGCTGGAAACGTTGTTGAGGCTATGGAGTGCGGAAGCAGGACTTTCCTTATAGATGAGGATACTTCAGCTACTAATTTTATGGTTCGTGATGAACTTATGCAAAGGGTAGTTAAGGCGGAATGTGAACCGATTACACCTTTTGTGGACAGAATTAAGGCGCTTTACAGGGATTTGGGAATATCTACAATTCTTGTGGCGGGAAGCTGCGGTTCGTATTTTAAAGAGGCGGACGTTATTATTCAGATGGATGAATATGAGCCATATGACATTACGGATTTTGCAAAAAGCGAAGCTGAAAAATTCATACAGGAAGAAAAAGTAAAGGATAAAATAAACTTACCTGTTTTTGACAGATATCCAAGATACATAAATGAAACCAAAAATTCAAAGAATAATCGCAGAGGGAAAGATTCCAGCGACAGAATTAAGGTTAAAACCATAGGACTTGATACCGTATGTATCAATCATGACAATATCGATACCAGATATCTTGAGCAGTTAGTGGATAACGAGCAGATGAATACGCTAGGAAACATAATTGCCACAGAGATACGAAAAGGTTTCGGTGGAGACAAGACTCTCATCGAAACGGTGGATGGGATTATGAAAGAGTTTTCTCATAAAGGTTTTAAGGCATTTTCAAATGGAGATTATATTTCTTCAGGAATGGCGATGCCAAGACCACAGGAGATATTCGGATGTATTAACAGATATAGAAAAATCATGTTTTAGGTGACGGTGATAAGGTAAGATGAAGAAGAGAAGGTTAATATTAGCAGGCAGCTTAACAATATTATCAATATGCATAAGTAATATATTAATTCCCCAGATGCGTCAGGGAAGCCTTACGGGCTTTCGTGACTATTTGATGGAGACTGATTTAGAGCCGTATATGAACCTTCTGCCTCTTGATTCCAACGTGGATGAGGAAAGTCAGGATTTTACCGATAAGCATGACGAATTGCCGGAGCATTTCACTTATTACTACGATACCCTTCCGGAAAATGAGCAGCTGACATATGTGGAGATATATGTGATACTTCGTGACCATAAGGATTTTACAAGAATAAGCACAGTTGATGAGGACGAGGTGGCAAGAATCTATCAGTATATAATACTTGATAATCCGGAGCTTTATTATGTGGGGACACTTCAGATTGAATCCACCAAGGCGAAGGGGAATACCTTGTATATCAAGGTAAGAGCCAACGAGATAATGACCGAAGAAGAGCAGACCAAGGCGAAGGAGAAAATTGATAAATTCACCAGTGATTTTCTTGAGGAAGTGGATTTGTCGTGGGGAAACCGTAAGAAAGCCAGAAAGGCATTTGAATATATTGATGAGCATGCAACCTATGTCAAGGGGGCTTCCTATAATCAGAGCATGTATTCCATAGTTCTTGGGAATAGCGTATGCATGGGATATACTGCAGCCTTTAAATATCTGTGCGACATAATGGATGTTCCATGTATTTCCCTGACGGGAATGTTAGGTTCGACAAACCACGCCTGGAATATGATAAAATGCAAGAAAGAATGGTATTATTCAGACTGTACCCAGGGGGATGACCTTGTGTCTGAGCCTGAGAGGGTGGATTATAAATGGTTTTGCATACCGAAGGAGGAATTGTATAAGACACATACGGTGGATAACGAGGAATTGCTTCCTGTGGCAAATTAAGTCTGTAAAAGTATAAAGATTAAAATGTGCAAGGTTGGTTGTGCAGTGAATGTAAATAGAATCAAAGATTAAAAAAACACAAATTAAAATACCGACTTCCCGATAGTCAGATTTCATTGACTTTGGGATGTCGGTATTTTTGTATTAATTATTAATTATTAATTATTTGTTTTTCTTTGCAGCTTTTTCAGCTTTGATGATCTCCTGATATCTCTCCATTTCCTTGGCAACAACACCACTCATTGCAAGTAAGCAGATGAGGTTTGGAATTGCCATAAGGGCGTTGGCAATATCTGAGAAATTCCATGCAATCTCTAATGTTGTAGTAGCACCTACATATACTACAAGGGAGAAGATGATTCGGTAAGCCATGTTAAATTTATGTGTTCCAAAGAGGTATTCAAAGGCTTTCTCACCATGATATTCCCAACCTAAGATAGTAGAGAATGCAAATAATGCGATTCCGATTGTTACAAGCCATGCTCCAGGAGTTCCAAGAACTGTCTTGAAGGCTTCGATTGTAAGCTCAGAACCCTGAACAAGTTCCTTGTATTCGTATGAGCCGTTTTTACCGAAGATGTATTCATTACCAGCTTTGTCATAATATGCACCATCTAAAGTCATAGCCTCAGAGATTACTGCATCATCAGAAGCTTTTCTTAATGTGATGGCATCTCCTTCGGATGGAGTAAGAACGTAGTTGTCATCCTCAAGGGTAAGTGTGTAATCTGTTGTTGAAGTCTTCTTATCTGATACGGCAGATGATTCGATGGCAATGTTATTGCTGTTAATGTCGAAATCACCTGTTGCTGCCGTCTTTGTCATACCAAGAACACCTGAACTTGCGATACAAAGTCCTGTGATTGTACATACAACGATTGTATCCCAGAATGTTCCTGTCATGTTGATGTATCCCTGACGAACTGGATCTGTTGTGGAAGCAGCGGCAGCTGTGATGGCAGCTGAACCCATTCCTGCTTCGTTGGAGAATACACCTCGTGCAACACCAAATCTAAGTCCCTGCATCATGGAAGCTACGATTCCACCGCAAAGACCACCACCGATAGCCTTAACAGAGAAAGCCATCTTGAAAATCATTACAATTCCTGAAGGAAGGTTTGAAATATTTCCAAAGATAATGATAAGACCTGCGATAATGTAAAATACTGCCATAAGTGGAACGACAACCTGAGAAACTTTAGAGATGGATTTGATACCACCGATAATGATTAAAAGGGCAAGTACTGTGATAATAGCACCTGTTACCCATGTTGGAACATGGAATGTTGAATCAAGGGCAAGTGAAATTGAATTAGCCTGAGTAAGATTTCCGATTCCGAAAGAAGCTATAACAGCAAAAAGGGCGAAGGACCAACCGAAGGCTGCGCCAAGCTTTTTGTTCTTAAAGCCTTTTTTCATTGTGTACATTGGACCACCGGACATCTCGCCTTTTTCGTTGACCTCACGGTATTTGATGGCAAGCATACATTCGCTGAACTTTGATGTAAGTCCAAAGGCTGCTGAAATCCACATCCAGACTAAAGCTCCCGGACCACCTGAAACCATGGCTGTTGCAACACCAACGATATTACCGGTTCCGATTGTTGCAGCGAGGGCAGTTGTAAGTGCGGAGAAAGGGGAAACATCACCGTCACCTGTCTTCTTGCGGGCTTCCTTGCTTAGAACACTCTTTAAAGCGTATGGGAGATTTCTCCAGCAAAGTGCCTTGGTGCGAATCGTAAGGAAGATACCTGTACCAACCAGAAGAACCAGCATGACAGGTCCCCAGACGAAATTGTCAATAGCGACCAAAATATCTGATAGCATTTTCATAAAATTACCTCCTTGTATTTGCAGGTAGTGTCAAGTTTACTACCTCATTTTTTATTAAAAACCTTTATTTTAGGGAGTTTGCAAATAAAAAGAGCATTTACCTCCCATTTTTGATATAATGTCCTCGACCAAAATTCCAAAATATCAGAAAGGATAAATGCT
>JAXJWH010000132.1:0-106473 GCA_036308125.1 Agathobacter sp. | reverse complement strand
TTTGATGCGTCAGGTCGGAAAGGTAAGCACATTTCAGATGCTTAAGATTACACTGGGGATGCAGATACAGCTTGGAATGGTAGGAAAGTATAACGAATAAAGAATAGTGCCGGAGCATCTGCCCCGGCTTTACATAGCCACTCATCCGGGTGGCAATTATTATTTTATAGATTGGAGGGATTGGATGACGGCAGAGGAATTAATAAAGTTAAGAGATGTTGATGTTACTAATGTTGATAGGGATACACTTGTTGATTTACAGGATATACGCATAAACGATAAGCTTTCGGTTGATGAAAGAATTGCATCTTTTATCGAGCAGATAAAGAATCCTTATTGTTTTAAAGTTGATGGTGTGGTGGTAAAAGTGGCATTTTCATCAGGGGGAAAGAGTTTTAACGAGCAGTTTGAACAGATGATTCTTGGATTTTCTTAAGAATCATATGGAATCTTTTGTGAGTTTGTGTTAATATACCATTAGGACTAAATTAGTGCAAACCACAAATTTTACTAGGTAATCTAACTAATAAAATTAAGGAGGCTTGCACATTATGAGTAATATTAAAATCTATAAAGCAGCCATCTACGTTAGATTATCTAAAGAAGATGGTGATGTTTCTGATGCTTCAAAAGCAGAGAGTAACAGCATATCTAATCAAAAAGAACTTATCAAAGATTTCCTCAAGGATAAACAGGATATTGTAATTGTTTCAGAACGTGTAGACGATGGATACAGCGGAGTAAACTTTGAGCGTCCGGCATTTCAGTTAATGTTGGAGGATATTAAGCAAGGCAAGGTTGACTGCGTGGTAGTAAAGGATCTATCTCGTTTTGGAAGAAATTATATTGAGTCGGGCAGATATATTGAAAAAATATTTCCAATGCTGGGCGTTCGATTTATTGCAATAAATGACAATTATGATAGTCTGACAGGAAAATCTCAAACAGATGAAATAGTAATCCCGTTCAAAAACCTAATTAATGATGCGTATTGTAGGGATATTTCCATAAAAATACGCAGTCATTTAGATGTCAAAAGAAGAAAAGGTGAGTTCATCGGCTCGTTTACCATATATGGTTATGCCAAGGATGAACATGATCATAATAAGATAGTTATTGATGAATATGCCGCAGGTGTTGTAAGGGATATATATCAGTGGAAAATATCAGGTATGAGTCAGCAGAGAATAGCGGACAAACTGAATGATATGGGTGTGCTTTCTCCGGCAGAGTATAAAAAAAGCTGTGGTATAAAATACAGTGCAAATTTGCAGACAAAAAAACAAGCAATATGGAGTGCTGTTGCAATAACCAGAATTCTAACAAATGAAAGTTATACTGGTACGCTAATTCAGGGGAAGGTTACTACACCTAATTACAAGGTTAAGAAAACTGTAATTAAAGATGAAGAGGATTGGGTTGTGATTCCCAATGCATTTGAAGCAATCATCACAAAAGAGCAATTTGATATGGTGCAGGAAATACTGAAAAAGGATACTAGGGTGGCTCCAGATAAGAAGTCCGTTTATTTGTTTTCCGGAATAGCTGTCTGTGGAGATTGTGGAAGACAGATGAGTCGTAAAGTATCTACGGTTTCAGGAAAGAAATATGTTTACTATATGTGTTCTGCTAATAAAAAAGAAGGAGTATGCAGTAGTCATAGAATCCGAGAGGATGAATTAGAGAAAGCTGTAGTGACATACCTGAACAGTTATATTGATGAACTTGAAAACATTCAGCATTTTCTTGAATTTATTGATAAACTTCCATATCAGGAAGTAAATGTTAAGAGATTGAATATGAGAATTGTTCAGTTAGAAGAGGATGCTCAGAAGTACGAAAAATTGAAAGTATCTGTTTATGAAGATTTGAAAGACGAGTTGATTTCAAAAGAAGAATATATTTCGATGAAGCAGGAATTTGAAAAACGTCGCAGAGCTGCACTTGATTCTATAGCACAGATTAAAATTGAAATAGAGACATTGGCATCCAGAAACGGAAAGCATCATGAATGGATTGAGTCTTTTCTTGCAAATAAAGGAATTGAAAAGCTGGAAAGAAACGTTGTGGTAGAACTTATTGATTATATCAAGATATATGAAGATAAGAGAATTGAGATTGTTTTCAGATACGCAGATAATTATAAGGAAATATTGAACCAAATTAGGTATATACAAGATAATAAGAATGAAATGCAGGAGGTGTCATAATGGCAAGAAAGAGCAGAATTGCAGAAAATGCCATGAGCATTATTTCTGCAAAAGAAGGTGCGTATAAGACGGCAGTGTATGCAAGATTATCTACAGAAGATTTGGATGAGGATACTTTGGATAATCAGATATATCTTCTGAAAAGTTTTGTTGGTGAGAAAACCGATATGGTACTGGTTGATATATATGCGGACAATGGTTTTTCAGGAACCAATTTTGAAAGACCGGAATTTACAAGGCTGATGAACGATGTAAAGACTGGAAAAGTAAACTGCATAGTAGTGAAAGATTTGTCAAGACTTGGAAGAAACTATATTGAAACAGGAAATTTGATAGAGAATGTATTTCCATTTCTTAATGTAAGATTTATAGCGGTCACGGATAATTTTGATACGAATGAAGGTGGCGGCGTAGAAAATATGGTGGCTTCATTTAAAAATCTGGTAAATGATGTCTATGCCAAAGATATATCGAGGAAAATTATAACTGCTTTTCGTACCAAACAGAAAAACGGAGAATATATTGGACTGGTAGCACCATATGGTTATTTGAAGTCAGCTGAAAACAAAAATAAGTTTGTAATTGATGAAAAGACGGCACCGGCAGTGAAAAAAATATTTGAATTATATGCTGGAGGATATGGATTAGACCGCATTGCAAGAATTATGAATGAATCAGATTATGATTGTCCGAGAAAATACAGATATTCCATTGGGATAACAAAATCGGATAGATACAAGAATTCTAAATGGGGTAGAACAACCATTAACACAATATTGACTAATCGTGCTTATATAGGTGATATGGTTCAGGGAAAAGTAAAACAGGAGCTTTGCAATAACATTGTTATGCATTATACGAATAAAGATGACTGGATAGTAGTTGAAGGAACACACGAGGCTATTATCGAGCGAAATCTGTTTTTTGAAGTTCAGGATATTTTGGAAAAGAAAAAGACAGAGCAGGCAGTCCGAAGAAAAAACAGTAAGAGCAGAGAATACAAAGAAGAGAATCTTCTGAAAGGTCGCATAAAATGTGGTTGCTGTGGAAAGAGCATGAATTTAGCTCAAAACGTAAGAGGCAACAGTATTAGCAGAAGCTATTATTGCAGTGGATATAAGGAATTAAGAGAAGCAGTTTGTACTAATAAAAATCGGATAAATAAATCATCTGTCGAAAGCAAAGTATTAGAAAGTATTAAAAAATGTATTTTCAACAATATAGATGAAAGTTCACTCTCGCTTGAGATTGCTGACAAAAATACTCAGGATATTAAAAAGAGAATGGTACAGATAGAAAGAGCGATTCGCCAGACTAATTCAAAGATTGCGGATTTATACAAAGATGTTTCGGACGGCTTGATTGATGAAAACGATTATCTGTTGATGAAAACTAAGTTTCTGAATGACAAGAAGCAGTTGGAGAGAGAAGAAAAACTTCTGTCAGATAATATGAAGAAGACTTCTGATTCAGCAGGAAAATTAAGAGCAGCAGATTATCTGAAAAAGTGCAAAAAAGCAAAGAAACTGGATAGAAAAATGGTTGAAAGCTTTATTGAGTTAGTTACAATCAATGATGATAAAAGTATAGAAATAACATTTTCATGTTGTGATGAAATTCTGAGAAAACTGGAGGGATAACATGGTAAAGACAGTAGCGATGTATATTAGATTATCCCTTGAGGATACTGATGTGAAATCATCAGAAAAAAATGAAAGTAATAGTATTACCAATCAGAGAGATATGATTATGAGGTACATTCGTGATAACAAAGAGTTTTCGGATTATTTAATTAAGGAGTATCTGGATGATGGATTTACAGGCAGAAACTTTGAAAGAGAAGGTTTTCAAAATCTTATTACGGCATGCAAGCAAGGATCTGTGCAGTGCATTATTGTAAAAGACTTCTCACGACTGGGTAGAAATTATGTTGAAGTTGGAAATTTGCTGGAACAATTATTTCCGTTCCTGGGTATAAGAGTTATATCAATAAATGACGGATATGATAGTAACTCTTTTGTTGGGCAGACAGGTGGCATTGATGTTGCTTTTAAAAATCTTGTATATAATCTATATAGCCGGGATTTGTCACAAAAGGTTAAGGCTGCGGTAACTTCAAGAATGAAAAGAGGAGAATTTCTAAGTCCGTATGGGATTTATGGATATAAGAAAGATTCGGAGAATATTCATAAGTTGGTAATTGATGATGAGGCCGCTCAGGTTGTTAGAAGAATTTTTGATATGGTCATTGCTGGAACCAAAAGAGGAGAAATTGCAAGAATACTTAATGATGAGCAGATTCTTACACCGGCACTATATAAAAAGAAGAAGGGGTGTTCAAGAGATTGGGTTCCTAATGGAAATAAAGTTGGATGGACTAATACTATGATTGCAAAAATTATTCGTGATGAGCGATATGCGGGTAATATGGTGGCTCATAAGAAAGTATATGAGTCTTTTGATTCAAAGCATCAAATTGAGGTTGATAAGTCTGAATGGATAGTTGTGGAAAATACACACGAAGGTATTGTTTCGTATGATGAATTTGAGGCTGCAAATGCAAATATGCAGGGCAAACGTCAATCAAAGAAAGATAAGAGTTCATCAAGTAAAAACTATTCCGTTATTATCTGTCCGTATTGTGGGCTTAGATTAAGACCTGGAAAGGCAGAGTACAAGTATATGTATTGCAGTACAGGAAGGACAAAGAGTAATAGTCCTTGTTCAAAGGTAAGGATAGAAAAAGAACTTGTTCAGAATGTCCTTGTAAAACTTGTAAGAAATCAGGCTAAAATTATGCTCACGGCAGAAGATTTGCTTAAGAAGAAAGCAAAAGAGTCTGAGCCGAAAAGAAATACAGAGAGCCTGATAAAAAGGTTGAGAGCTGAATTGAAAAGACTTGAAACGAAAAAAGTATCTGATTATGAACATTACAAGCAGGGCAGTATTTCCAGAAGTAATTTTTTGGATGCAAAAGGCTTAGCTGATATGCGTATATCAGAAATAAATAAGGAACTTTCTGATTTGGAGAGGGAATTATTAGATAAACGAGTAGCGATAGCTGAAGAGAGTGACATCTGGGATATAAAAAAATATGTAAATCTGGATAAGTATGATAAAGAAATTATGGCAAGTCTGATTGAAAAAGCAATAGTAATTGATGAAAATACTGTTCAGGTAATATGGAAAAATCAAGATATGTACGATAAGGTTTTATCCAATTTATAAAAAATATGTGATATAATAAGAATGCTTGTTTAATGAGCATCGGGAAGGTTGTGAATGAATGATTTATATTACTGGAGATACACATGGGAGTTTTGAGCGAGTTGAGAACTTTTGCCAAAGGTTTAATACAAAAAATGACGATATAATGATTATACTTGGAGATGCGGGAATAAATTTCAGTGGTCCACGATATGATCGATTAAAGAAACGTCAGCTTGAAGAATTGCCGATTACTATATTCGCCATTCATGGTAATCATGAACAGAGACCATTCACTATTGAATCATATAAAGAACAGGTGTGGAATGGTGGAATGGTTTATTATGAGGAAGAATTTCCGAGCATATTGTTTGCTAAGGACGGAGAAGTTTATAACCTTAATGGACTAAAAACAATTGTAATGGGCGGAGCATACAGTATTGATAAAGCGTATCGTTTGGCATATGGTTATGGCTGGTGGGAAGATGAGCAGCCATCAGATGAAATCAAAAAGTATGTTGAAGAACAGCTGGAACGTGAAGCATGGGATGTAGATGTGGTGCTTAGTCATACCACACCGCTTAAATATGAGCCAGTTGAAGTATTTATGTCTGGTGTTGATCAGAGTAAAGTAGATAAATCAACAGAAAATTGGCTTGATAAAATTGAAGACAGGCTATCATACAAAAAATGGTATTGTGGTCATTATCATACTGAAAAGAAGATTGATAATCTAGAGATTATGTTTGAAAACTTTGATGAATTTGGTTTAGGATAATTAACTATGTCTGGAATGTCTTATGAAATGGGCATTCCGGACAAAATGAAAAAAAGTTAATTTTTTTTGTCCCATCCTTGACATGAGCTGAAGGAAATGGAAGAAGTACAAGAATCTGGCTGGATTTGATGCTGAAAAAAGAAATCGGATATGTTATTGACTGGAGCAAGGTGGATAAGGAGGATTATCTTCTTGCCATGGAACGAAGCCCTATTAAAGATATAGAAATCAAATACCTGCTGAAGAATGCACTTACAAACAATATTGATGACAGGGAAATTTATATGAAGGGAATTGACCACAGTTATTATTATGAGGGATATTACATTTACAAGGCGAATGAACTGTAATTAAAAAGGATAAAAAGATGAATAGCAATGTGCAATACAGATACAATGTAATGAAAATAGATTCATTACAATCGTTTATAAATATTAAAGGCAGCTATATTAATAATGTAAAAGACGTATTTTTCGTGGAAGTAAGAAGCGATAAATATAATAGCATAATTGAATTTCTTGAAAAAACATTGCCAGCGAATTTAAAAATGCAAAGTAATGTGACAATACGTTATGTTAAAGAATTAAAAAATGTAAATAATAACGATATAAATACATATATAGGCAAGTATGAAGAGAAAAAATGTCATGGAAAAATCACATTGGAAAATGTGACAGGGGAATTTTTGGAATGTTTTAATCTGGCATATGATAACATAATCGGATTTTACAAAAACGGAAAAAACTCTGTCAGCGAAACTATGATAAAGAATTTTTCCATTAAATTGTTGTCATGGATTTATGGTATTGGAATGGACATTTTTGAAAAATGGTCACCAAAAAGTGTAACGAAAATATTCATTAAGAATATCGACAAAGAGCAGGAATATTTATTTGCATATTTTCTGACATTGCTAGGCTGCGATGTCATGATTATTAATGAAGAAACTAAAACCGGATTAAATAAATTAGAAAGCTATATTAGGTGTTTAAATGACATTAAACTGGATTTGGTAATTCCAACCCCAGCAACGCCAAACAGAGTACCGGTGAATCAAACAACGCCAAACGGCGTGCTAGCTACACCAGCTTCGAATAATAGTGTTCCGATAAAGCCAGCTTCTATTAAGGTTGCAAGTATAAAACAAGAACCGGTTACACAAAGAATTGAACCTAATAGAGAATTGTCATTCGAGGAGCTGGCGCAGCTTTCTTCTTCCGTTGTAATGATTTTCGTTCAGGACAGAAATTATGAAGTGCTTGGAACAGGCTCAGGAATTATGATAGGGCGTGACGGATATATAATAACGAATTTTCATGTAATTGAGGGCGGAAGTCATTTTGTGGTGAGAATAGAAAATGATGACAATGAATACCAGACAGACGAAGTGGTAAAATACAATAATCTTCTGGATTTGGCAATAATCAGAATCGGAAAAATGTTAAAACCCCTTCCAATTTATTCTTCCAATAAGCCGCTGGTGAGAGGTCAGCAGATTGTTACAATCGGAAGTCCCCTTGGACTTTTTAATTCCTTTTCCAATGGAATTATTTCAGGAATCAGGAAAACTGAGGAACAAAGTCTTATCCAGTTTACAGCTCCCATATCATATGGAAGTTCAGGTGGCGCATTGCTTAATATGAAGGGCGAGATTATCGGGGTAACCCAATCGGGAATGGAACATGGTCAGAATATGAGTTTTGCAATAGGTTATGAAGTGCTTAGAATGTTTACAAAGGGATTTGTTAGTTGACAATAATATGTGTTAGTGATATATAATTGATGTAGGGTTAATAAAACCATTAAACAGTAGTTAGACCTAGGAGAAACAAAAATGACGTTAAAAGATTTGGAAATTGGAGACATAGCCAGAATTGACACAGTAGGTGGCGAGGGGGCTCTCCGTCAGCATTTTCTTGACATGGGTGTGATACCGGGAGTTGAGGCGAAGGTAATCAAATTTGCACCGATGGGGGATCCTATGGAGATTCAGGTTCATGGGTACGAGCTGACATTAAGATTAGACGATGCTACGAATATCGAAGTAACAAAAATAGAAGAAAGAAAAAGCGAAGAACCGGTAAGTAAGAAGGATAAAGAGATAAAGAAGAAATCCGTTCATCCTGCCCTTGGTGAGCCAGGGATACATCATAAAAAGGAAAGTGGCAAGAAGATGCCTTTGCAAGGTACTTTGACTTTTGCCCTTGTGGGAAATCAAAACTGTGGTAAAACCACCCTTTTTAACCGATTAACCGGAGCTAATCAGCATGTTGGAAATTTTCCGGGGGTAACGGTTGACAGGAAGGACGGAACGATAATAGGTCATAGCAATACACAAATTACAGACCTTCCGGGAATCTATTCCATGTCACCATACTCCAGTGAGGAGCTGGTTTCTAGAAATTTTGTGCTGGAAAATGCGCCAAATGGAATAATTAATATTATAGATGCAACCAATATCGAGAGAAATCTCTATCTTACGTTGCAATTACTTGAGATGGACAGACCAATGGTAGTTGCCGTTAATATGATGGATGAATTAACAGGTAACGGCGGCTCGATTGACGTTAACGTGATGGAAGAAATGCTGGGTGTTCCGGTAGTTCCAATTTCAGCGGCGAAAAATTCAGGAGTAGATGAGCTTATAACCCATGCAATTCATGTGGCGGAATATCAGGAGACACCTGTAAGGAAGGATTTGTGTCCAATCGAAGACCACGACGGTGCAGTTCACAGATGTATACATAGTGTAATGCATTTAATTCAGGACCATGCACAGAAAGCAAATATTCCGCTTAGATTTGCCACAAGTAAGGTAATCGAGGGTGACTCACATATTATAGAGAAATTAAATCTTGATGATAATGAGATTGAAACAATTGAACATCTCACAATTCAGATGGAAAACGAAAGAAAATTAGACAGAAGTGCTGCCATAGCTGATATGAGGTTTTCATACATTGAGAAAATATGCAAAAATTCCGTTAAAAAGCCTCATGAGAGCAAGGAAAAAATCCGAAGTGAAAAATTGGACAGAATATTAACGGGTAAATATACCGCTATTCCTATTTTCATAATGATAATGGCAATGGTATTTTATCTGACATTTAATGTGGTTGGAGCGTGGCTTCAGGGACTTCTGGAAATGGGAATTGAGGAAGTAACTCATCTTGTTGACAATCTGCTAACGGTTGAGAAAGTTAATCCTACATTACATAATCTCGTTATCGAAGGAATTTTCCAAGGAGTTGGAAGTGTGTTAAGTTTCCTGCCTATTGTTGTGGTTATGTTTTTCTTCTTATCAATATTAGAAGATAGCGGCTATATTGCAAGGGTTGCCTTTTTCATGGATAAGCTGTTGCGAAAAATTGGACTGTCAGGAAGAAGTATTGTTCCTTTGTTAATCGGATTTGGATGTACTGTTCCTGCGGTTATGTCAACAAGAACCCTGCCTAGCGAGAGGGATAGGAAGATGACAATTCTTCTGACACCATTTATGAGCTGTACTGCAAAACTTCCAATATACGCCTTCTTCGTAAATGCCTTCTTTAAGGGAAAAGGCGGATTTGTTATGACAGGATTATATTTGCTTGGAATATTTGTTGGAATACTTGTTGCCCTAATTTATAAGAAATTTGTATTCAAAGGTGAGGCAGTTCCTTTTGTAATGGAGCTTCCAAATTACAGAATGCCAAGTATGAGAAGTACATTGCAATTAATGTGGGAAAAGGCAAAGGATTTTGTCCAGAAGGCTTTTTCAGTAATTCTTATTGCAACAATTGTTGTATGGTTTTTACAGTCATTCGACCTTAAATTCAATCTGGTGGCAGACTCAAAGGACAGCATCATGGCTGTTATTGCCGGTGGATTGGCTCCGGTTTTTGAACCACTTGGACTTGGTGACTGGAGAATATGCACAGCGTTAATAAGCGGCTGCATGGCAAAGGAAAGTGTTGTGTCAGTTCTTGAAGTGTTATTCCAGACACAAGGTGGAATTAATGCCATCTTAACACCACTGATAGCAAGTGTGCTTATGATTTTTAGCTTGTTATATACACCATGTGTTGCAGCAATTGCATCAGTTAAAAGAGAACTTGGAAAAAAATGGGCGGTTCTTATTGTTCTTTGGCAATGCATTATAGCATGGATTGTAGCATTCATTTTCAAAATTATATTGGGATTATTTATGTAGATATGCATAAAAAAAGCTGAATGAAGGTAAATATTCATTCAGCTTTTTTGTTATTACCAGCACTTGGAACATTTATCATATCCCTTGGAAAGTGCCTCGGATTCTGTCATTTTAACTGTCTTATCAGGGTTTGTAGAACCGCAATGATTATGTTTATGGTATTTTGAACCGGTTTCAGTAACATAAACAGATGTAGAGTCAGTTTCCTTTGTAGTATGATGTGAAGTATCTTTGGAATGGGTGCTGTTATTATCAGTGTCCGATGATTTGCCAGCTTTAACAGATTTGCCGGAAGTTATTGTGTTTTTAACATCTTTAGCAACAATATCCGGATTTTCAGTGGAATCTCCCGTTTTATAATCAATGGAAATTCCCGGCTGGACATTAAATGAATAGACACAAAAAGAGATACTTTTTCCGGCATCTTCAACGGAATATGCCTCCGTAAGAACACCACGACAAACAAGTTCATCATCAATAAATATAGGTGTAACCCTGTATAATACATGATAGTCTTTTTCCTCAAGCAAATCGTCAACTTCATTTTCAAGAGGCAGCTGTCCGGTGATATTCATATATCGAGTTCCGGTGATAAGATTCTTCTCATTGTCATTTTCTCCGGCAAGCTGAAAACCTATAATATGACATCTGTTATACAAATATCTGTCTGAGATAATGTCGGGATATTTGACAGTGTGCCAGCCGGATGGCTTTATATGTCCGATTTCACCTCTTTTTTCAGTAGGCTGAAGTTCCCTTGAAATATTTGCATAGGCAACACCGCATCGGTTGTAGGAATCCAAATCTGAATAATGTTCAAAAGAGGTTTTGGATTTCTTTTCCTTATCGGTGAAGAAAGGCTTGTTGTCATTGATTAAAATATTTGCATAGCCTTCATAGGTTGGTAAATTCTTGATTAAATTTTTGATGCCCTTATCATAATCGCTGATTACCTTCTTTGATTTATCTGAAGATGTATCAGATTCCAACTGACTGGTATTTTTAGCAGACTTCTTATCAGTTTTGTTATTATTTTCTGTACCAGTTTCAGTTTCGGTGTTTTCCTTGGATGAATCCTCTAAGGCATCAGTGGAAGATGCCACAATATCTTCATTTGAACCGGTTTCAATTACATTGTCAGAAGTTTGCAAATCAGTATTGGAACAGCCTGCAAGAAGATTTGCAACGGTTAACAAAAGTATAAGCGATAATCTTAGTTTTTTCATTGTCTCCCCCTTATCGTGTGATTATAGTGTTAATTTATTTAATAATTAATAATAGCACATTAATATTTAATTTGAAATATATATTTGTATGTCAGGGAAATTGGGTAAATCGATGATGGAATTTATTATTAAGGTATGGGATTAGTGGAAAATATGCTATAATGTTTACTTGGAATTTTATCTATTTTAATATGAATGCAAGGAGTATTCCATATATAATGATATTGAAAAAAGTAAATAATTTTGATATTATTATAATACTAAAGTACCATATATTGAAAATGGGAGGTCTTAATGGAAAAAGTTTCGATTAGGCTAAGAATGATTTTTTCTTACATTGTAATAGCTTTGGCTGTTGTTATTCTTGTGGCAACATTGATATATAATGCAACAAGTGAGGTTATGACCAACAAAGTAGGGGTTTTGATAACTGCCATCAATGATGAGACTAGATTGAATGTAAATAATTACATGAAGGATATCGAAGATGTAAGTTCGTTGATTTTTGCAGAGGAAGATGTAAGAAATTATGATCCGTTAACAACTGATTTAAGTGAATATGATGCCATCCAGTTGGAAAATTCCATAAAATCAGATTTATTATATAATAGTGTGCTTCATAATTATGGAGATTTCGTAATAATTTATTCGAATGATCACACCATAGGGCGTATATCAACCTCCACAACAGAGCTTCTAGGGGAGGATAACCGGTATAATACGGTGCGTAAATACATAGATGACGAGATAAAAGAGGATGGCTGGTTTACAGGGGTAAATGATAATTTTAAAAGACTTTATTATGTAAAAAGGATTCATAAATCAGCTATTTTGCTTGCATCCACATATACGTCGGAATTTGAAACGGTAATGAAATTTTCTGACCAGTTGGCAGACTTAAATGTAATGATTGTAAGCGATGAGAAGAAAGTAATATATTCAAATATTCCGGAGCAGATTGGAAGTGAAGTTGACAAGGAGATAAGCAGCCGTTGTGATGAGGAAAGTCATTCCTGCTTTATTTCCGATGGGGAACTGGTGACTACAAATACATGCGGTGATAACTGGTATATTATAAGTCAGATTCCAACGGTTATTGTGCTAAAGGAATTAGGGGATGTAAGGAACGCAACCATTATTGTTGCATTTATCAGTGTTGTTCTGGCTATTTTAATGGGAATATTCTTTTCAAGAACCATTACAAAACCAATAAAGCTTCTCATGCAGGTAATGTCCAAGGCGGAGAAGGGCGATTTAACAACCAGAGCAAAATTCCCGGCAGGTGGAGAAATTTTGTCCCTGACGGAGTGTTTTAATTCCATGATGATGCAGATTGACAGACTTTTAGAGCAGGTTGAGAATATGATTTTGCTTGTGGAAAGCAATGCTTCGGAAATCGGAAGAATGTCAAGCGACTCGGCGGAGATTTCCAAGAATATTACAATTGCCATGGAAGGAATTGCTCAGGGTTCTCAGGAACAGTTTCTTGAGACACAAAAAACCTTCGATTCCCTTGAGGAACTTGCTGAAAGCATTAACAGTACCGTAAGCAATGTTGTGGAAGTTAATGAAAAATCCAAGATAACAAAGGAAATTGGAGAATCTTCTATTGAACATGTTGGAAGTTTAAGTGAGAAAACAAAGATTTCCAATGAATCTCTTGCTGAAATTAAAGAAACATTTGAATTACTGGGTGGAGAAGTTAAGAAAATAGAAGGTGTGCTTGATTTTATTGCGGAGGTTAGCGAGGAAACCAATCTCCTTTCACTTAACGCAAGCATAGAGGCTTCAAAGGCTGGAGAAGCCGGAAAGGGATTTTCAGTGGTTGCAGGAGAGGTAAGCAAACTTGCAAACCAGACTCAGGATTCAACCCAGGATATCAACAGAGTTATAAGACAAATCAGGATGTATGTAACGGAAACAGTTGATAAGCTCGAGGCTTCAAGGCACATTTTCGAAGAGCAAAATAAAATGGTTCAGGATACCATAGAATCATTTAGTGAGATTGTATCTTCCAATGATTCCATTAGTGAACATATTGAAACAATAGGAAATATTGCAGACGGCATGAATGCCCTAAAGGATAATTCCCTTGAGGCAACAAAGTCCATATTGTCAATAGCTGAGAGTGCATCGGCTAACACTGAGGAAGTAATGAGTGCAACTTTTGAGGAATTAGAAACAAGTGAAAAACTTGCTGAAAAATCCCAGCTGTTACAAAAATCCATAGATGAACTTAAGGTGACCATGAATCAGTTTATACTGCATGAGGAGGATGAAGAAGATGAAGAAATATAAGATTTTAGGAATTTCACTGGCTCTTAGTCTTGCTCTTACGGGATGTACAACTACGGATATTACCTTGTCAGATACAAGTAATGAAATTAATCTTGAAGTATCATGGTGGGGTGGCGACAGCAGAAACGAATATACATTAGAAGCCCTGCGTGAATACGAAAAGGAGAACAGAAACATAAATATCGATATGGTCTACGGAGAATTTACAGGTTTTGAAGCAAAAAACGATATTAAGATGTTTTCCAAGAATGAATCCGATGTAATGCAGATAAATTATGCATGGATGGAAAAATATAACCAGCAGGGATTATCATTTTATGATTTAAATTCTCTGGTGAGATATATAGATTTAAGTCAGTATGATAAAGAGATATTAGAGTACGGGCAAAATGAAAAAGGTGAGCAGATTGCATTGCCGATAGCGTTAAACGCAGAGATTGTGTGGTATAATAAATCCATATATGATACATATGGATTAGAACTTCCAACCACATGGAATGATTTCTTTGAGGCGGCAAAGGTAATGCGCAAAGACGGAATCTATCCTTTGGATATGGATATAAGTGCAATGTGGCAGGGGCTTGTTGCCTATACTGAGCAAAAAACCGGTCATAGTGTATTTGACGAAGAAAATAATTTTAATTTTACGGAAAAAGACATAGAGGTAATGTTGTCCTTTTACGAAAAACTCGTATCAAACGGCGTTATTGAAGGAGTACAAAACAGAAAAGAATCAAAACTTTTTCAGGGAAAATATGCAGCAAGTATTCAGTGGGTTTCCAATGCATCAAAATACGAAGGCTATATATCACAGGCGGGAGGCGAGTGCGTAGGTAAAGTTGCGCCAACACTTGTGGGAGCTAAAAGAAAAGGATGGTATGTAAAACCTGCAACATTGTATTCAATTGGGGCACATTCCAAAAATCCTGAGGAGGCCGCAAAGCTATTAAATTATATGGTTTCAGATGATGACATGGTTATAAAACAGGGGCTTGATAAGGGTGTGCCATGTAATAAGAAGGCAATAGAAATTCTGACTCAGGAAAACATGTTAGAGGGTAATCAGTATGAGACATCTGTTGCGGCAGAACAGCAGGATTATCCGTTAATGAGTCCTTATTTTGAAGTTACCATGTATCAGGAAGTGCTAAAAAATGCAACTGACCAGATTTTATATGCAGGTTATACCATTCCACAGGCAGCGAAGGAAGCATATAAGACAATAATGGCAGGTCAGTAAAAGGGCAAAAACAAAAATATATTGACATTTTAAGTAATTATGATAAAAATATATAGTAAGGTTAGCTGAAAAAATTATAGATTTTTAAATAAGAATAAGTTTCAACGGAGGAAATTATTATGAATTTCTTAGAAGAAAGAATTGTCAAGGATGGAATTATCAAGGAAGGTAATGTATTAAAAGTTGACAATTTTTTGAATCATCAGATGGACATTTCGCTATTTGAGCAGATGGGAGAAGAATTCAAAAAGAGATTTGCAGGAAAGGAAATCAACAAAATTCTTACAATTGAAGCATCAGGAATTGGAATTGCCTGCATTGTAGCAAGATATTTTAATGTACCTGTTGTATTTGCAAAGAAATCAAAAAGCATTAATATTGAAGGCGATATGTACGTTGCTGATGTTGTATCATTTACACATAAGAATACAAATCAGGTTATCGTATCAAAGAAATTTTTAAATGAGGACGATAAAGTCCTAATCATTGATGATTTCCTTGCCAATGGATGTGCATTACAGGGATTAATTTCAATTATTAATCAGGCTGGAGCAACAGTTGAGGGAATTGGAATCGCCATTGAGAAAGGATTCCAGATTGGAGGAACAACAATCAGAAATATGGGATATCAGCTTGAGTCACTTGCGATTGTAGAGAGCATGGATGCATCAACCGGGGAGGTAAAATTCCGTGAGCAGCCATAGTGTTGCAATCGTCTTTGTTGTGGCGATTATATTAAATCTTGTTTTGCCAAAGAATATGGAAGCAGAACATGAGCCACAGGCAGAAGTAGAAATGGATTAAGAGAAATATAAAAGCCATGGAATTAATTCCATGGCTTTTTTGCTGGTTAAAATTATTATTTAATCATATTTTCGATAAAATATTTATGGATTCTATTATCATCATCTAATTCAGGATGGAATGCGATTCCAAGCTGATTTTTGTATTTCGCCCCAACAATCTTACCGTCAACAGTTGCAACAACTTCAACGTCATCGCCTGTCTTTTCAATATAAGGTGCTCTGATAAATGTCATTTCAAAATCACCAATTCCCTTGAAATCCTCAGTAGTCTTGAAACTTCCAAGCTGTCTTCCGTAACCGTTTCTCTTAACGGTTACAGGAAGAGTTCCAAAATGAACGACATCGTCATTACTGATTTTCTCGGCTAAAAGGATAAGTCCTGCACATGTGGCAAGAACAGGAGTGCCGGAAACAATCATTTCTTTGATTGAATCAAACATATCTAATTCATGAAGAAGTTTTCCCTGAACAGTACTTTCTCCACCTGGAAAAACTAATCCATCAACAGGACAAATATCGGATTTTTTTCTAAATTCAATACATTCACATCCGAGTGAAGTAAGCATTTTCTCATGTTCAATAAAAGCACCTTGAACTGCTAAAATACCTATTTTCATATTTTACTGTCCTCTTTCTTCCATAATGATTTTAATTTCGCTTTCGTTGATTCCAACCATAGCTTCACCAAGATCTTCTGATAATTCAGCGATTAATTTTGCATCTTTGTAGTTTGTTACTGCCTTAACAATTGCGTTTGCTCTCTTAACTGGATCTCCTGATTTGAAAATGCCTGATCCTACGAATACACCTTCAGCTCCTAACTGCATCATTAAAGCTGCATCTGCTGGAGTTGCAACACCACCGGCTGCAAAGTTAACAACTGGAAGTTTCTTGTGGTCATGAACATAAAGAACGAGCTCATATGGTACCTGAAGAGTTTTAGCAGCTTCGAATAATTCATCTTCACGCATTGAAGAAATTCTTGCGATTTCAGAATTCATTTTACGCATATGACGAACTGCCTGAACTACATCACCTGTTCCAGGCTCACCCTTTGTTCTGATCATAGATGCTCCCTCGTTGATACGACGAAGAGCTTCTCCTAAATCTCTTGCACCACATACAAATGGAACATTGAAGTCTTTCTTATTGATGTGGTATACATCATCTGCTGGTGAAAGTACTTCTGACTCATCAATATAATCGATTTCGATAGCTTCAAGAATCTGAGCCTCTACAAAATGACCGATACGGCATTTTGCCATTACAGGAATTGAAACAGCATCCTGAATTCCCTTAATCATCTTAGGATCGCTCATTCTTGAGATTCCTCCTGCTGCTCTGATATCTGCAGGAATTCTCTCTAAAGCCATAACGGCGCATGCGCCTGCTTCTTCTGCAATCTTTGCCTGCTCAGGAGTTGTTACGTCCATAATTACTCCACCCTTGAGCATCTGTGCTAAACCTTTATTTAAACCATACTGTGTATCTGACATTGTCGTTCCTCCTTGACTTCTTACGTTTATGCTGATATCTTAATACCATACTGGCATATTATAAATAATCAAATTAAACAAAATTGATATGCCACATAAGGAGGTTTTCTAATGTTAACATATGATTTAAGTGATGTAAAAGGTTCTTTATATCAATACTTGTATGAATGCATAAAAGCTGATATTTTAAAGGGAAAATTAGTCTCAAATGAGAAGATGCCCTCGAAGAGGAGTTTGGCGGGAAACCTTGGTGTTAGTACCATTACGATTGAAAATGCATATGACCAGTTGATAAGCGAAGGGTACATGTATTCAATTCCTAAAAGGGGATACTATGTTGCAGACATAGAGCGTTTCAGAAGTGTAAGCAAACCGATGAAGTGTGACTACAATATTTTAGTGCCACAGAAGGAAACAGATGCCAGATTTGATTTTTCTTCTAATAGAACAGAAACTAACAATTTTCCGTTTTCGGTATGGGCAAGAGTGATGAGGGAAACTATTTCTTACAGAGAGAAGGAACTCATGGAAGTATCTCCTTGTTGTGGTGTTTTGGAATTAAGAACGGCAATAGCAAATCATTTGTCCTCATTTCGAGGTATGGTGGTGGATCCAAACCAGATTGTAATAGGAGCAGGAACGGAGTATCTGTATAGTCTTTTAATTAAATTGCTGGGAAATAAAAGAATATATTGCATTGAGAATCCCGGCTATAAGAAGATTAAGCAGATATATGAAAGCAATAATGCAATATGCAAATATGCCAGAATGGATGAAAATGGAATAATAATAGATGACCTTAGAAAAGCCAACGGTGATATTGCACATATCAGTCCGACTCATCATTTCCCAACAGGAATTACAATGCCCGTTAGCAGAAGATACGAATTGCTTGCGTGGGCGAATGAATCGGCAGACAGATATATAATCGAAGATGATTATGACAGTGAATTCAGGCTCACAGGAAAGCCTATTCCAACATTACAAAGCATAGATGCCTGTGGAAAAGTTATTTATATGAATACATTTTCAAAGTCCCTTACATCGTCCATCCGAATTAGTTATATGGTTTTGCCGGAAAAACTGGCAAATGAATTTTACGAAAGGCTGTCATTTTATTCCTGTACCGTATCTACTTTTGAACAGTATACACTTGCAGGGTTTATGTCAGGTGGGTATTTTGAAAAGCATATTAACAGAATGCGTATTTATTATAAGAAGAAACGGGCGAAGGTTTTAGAGATAATTAATAAAGTATTCGACAAAAAAGAATGTCATGTAATCGAAAATGATTCGGGATTGCATTTTGTATTGCAGATAAATACAAAGGTATCAGATAAAGTTATTAAGGAACGACTGCAGAGGGAAAAAATCAAAATTGTGTGTGTAACTGAATATGAAATGGGAGAAGTGATAGAGGATAAGCACCAGTTTATATTAAATTATTCCAACATGGATGTCGATAACCTTGAAGAAGCACTTATCAGATTGAAGGAAGCTGCAGATTTATAATATACAATTTAGTAGATTTTTATGAAAAGTACTTGGAAAATTGATATAAAAATGGTACAATAGTCCTATATATAGTGTAAGTATGGAGGGTCAGGTATGTTTGGAGAAAAGAAAAAGAGCAATGATTTAATTAGTTCCATTTCGAAGATGGAAGATGTGGACTATTCAGCCAAACCAATATATAAAGAGATATATGAGAGGCTGTGCAAGGGTAGAAAAACTTTTGACGGATTGTATGAGATGGATATGGATTCAATCGCTCAAATCAGCAATCTTGATTTGGAGATTAAATTTTATATGAATGAGCTTATTAATATTTCAGACAGTATTTCAGAGGCTGCAAAGGAAATCTATTCGGCATCCGGCGATACAACAAATGTTGTTTCTGTTGTTGCAGGCAGACATGAGGATCTGACAACTACAATTATTACTGTATCAGAGGCATCAGGTGATGTGTATGATAAGATTAATGCATCTCAGAAGGAACTTGATGATATAAGAAGTTTATCAGAATCTACTATTAAAGAGTCAAAAGAGATGCATGATGATATGAATAAACTTTCGGATATTATCACAAGAATGAATGAAGTAATTTCTGGTATTAATGCAATATCAGCGCAGACTAATCTTCTTTCCCTTAATGCATCAATAGAAGCAGCAAGAGCAGGTGAGGCTGGAAAGGGATTTGCGGTAGTAGCAGATGAGATTCGTTCCCTTGCGGATGACACAAAGGGACTTACAGATACAATGGGACATTTTGTTGAAGATGTTCAGAATGCATCTCAAAAGAGTGTTATAAGTGTTGGAAAGGCTATTGAGTCACTTGGCATGGTTAATGAGAAAATTAACGATGTGTGGGGTATGAATGAAATAAATCAGAAACATATTGCTGATATTAATGATAAAATAGAAAACCTTGCGGCTGTAAGTGAAGAAATCAGCAGTTCCATGAATGAGATAGAGGCAAAGGCAGGAGAGATTGAGAATTTCTGCAACAATCTGAATACTGATGTTGACGGATTGGTAAGAATCGGTAATTCATGTACTAAGGCTGTAAAGCCAATTAATGAAATAGAAACAGGTGTTGACAATATTCTTAAGGAAATGGGCAAGATGTCCCTTGATCCATTTTATGGATTATCCACTGATGATGTGGCAAGATATGTTAATAATGCAATAGAAGCACACAGAATATGGATTGACAAACTTAAGAATATAGTAGATTCAAAGATGATAGTTCCATTCCAGGTAGACGGTAACAAATGTAAATTTGGACATTTTTATAATTCATTTGAATTCTATGGAAAAAGCAGTAATACAAGCTGGACTAAAATAGGCGAGATGCATAAGAAACTTCATGGAATGGGAAAAGATATTATCTCATGTCTTTTCGATGAAAAGTATTCTGAGGCTGAAAGCAAATTTAGAGAAGCAAAATCCATCTCAGAAGAACTGATGGGAATGCTTAGGGATTTCAGTAATAAAATTAAAAATTTTAAGTAAATTTACTATCATATAAGCTCTATTGACAGTTATTACAGATTTGTTATAATAGTTTGGTGACAAATATGCATAAAAAGCAGAATTAATTGAATAGATTTTTACATAAATTAAGAGAATATACTAAGTATTGTAAAGCTGGTATTATCAGAATATTTATATAGGCGAGGATGTAATAAATGAAGATAGAGTCAAAGAAATTAGGATTAGCAACAGACAGTAATAGTGGAATATCAAATAAAGAAGCTGGTGAGCTTGGAATTTTTATCCTTCCAATGCCATTTCAGTGCGAAGATAAATGGTATTATGAAGGTGTTGATTTAGACAGGGATGAATTTTTCAGGGAATCAAGAAACGGTAAGATTTTTATGACTTCACAGCCGGCACCTGAGGATGTTATGAAGCTTTGGGACAAGGCTTTGGAGAAATACGAGCAGATTTTGTATATTCCAATGAGCAGTGCCTTAAGTGGTGCATATTCAACTGCAAGATGTCTTGCGGATGAAGAAGAATATAAGGATAAGGTATTCGTAGTTGATGCAGGAAGTGTGTCTACGCCAATGCACAGACTGATTCTTGATGCAATTGAGCTAATCAACGAAGGATACAGTGCTAAGGAGATTCTTAGTATAATAGAAGAATCACGAGAGAAGATGATTATCTATATAGGTCTTGATACATTGGAAAATTTAAAGCGTGGCGGAAGAATTTCAGGAAGCAGTGCTTTAATTGGAAATGTATTAAATATTAAGCCTGTAATGAAATTTTCAACGGGACTTTTGGATATTCATAAAAAATGCAGAGGCATGAAAAATGCCCAGCAGACCATGTTACAAGCAATTAAAGACAAGATTGATAATGATTTCAAGGATGAATTTGCAAATGGTGAGGTTTACATTGTGGCAGCTTCAAGTGCGGATGAAGAGGCAACTGCAAACTGGGTAAATAAAATCAAGGAATTTTTCCCAGGGGTGGATGTATTGTGTGATCCTTTACCAATCAGCCTTTCATGTCATATCGGAGAGGGTGGACTTGGAATTGGATGTGCCTGCAAATTCAAAGGTGATAAAAAATAACTAATTATAAAATTTATCTTAACAAATTATAAACAAAATGATATAATTGTCAATGAAAATTGACTCTGGAGAAAAGGCTTTTTAATTTTAGAACTTAATTAATATTCTTTTCTTCAGTGTCAATTTTTTTTAGGGCAGATTTACGAGACAGTCAAAGATTGAGAGGGTTAATAATGAAATTTAATAAAATAAAGAAAATACTGCTGGTTGGATTATCATTAATGTTACTGACGGCGTGTGACAGTAAAGCATCATCAAATCAGTCAGTTTCCGATAAAGAAGATATTAATATAGAAGATACTAAGATTGATGCAACTGAAGCTGAAAGTGTGGCAAGGGAAAAAGTCACAGAGAGTGTATCTGAGACAGAAGAAGTTGATTTATCGAAGGTTGAAGTAACCAAAATGTATGCAACGGACGAAGTGAATATAAGGGTATATGATAATGTTAAGTCAAATATCATAGCCAAACTTTCAAAAGGTGACAGTATTGATACAATCGAAGTTATGGATGATTGGGTGAAGGTTATCTATAAAGACAGAATTGGATATGTTGCAAAGAAATATTTAACGGATGATGAGGCAAGCCTTAATAGAAAACTTGTGGTAATAGATGCAGGTCACCAGAAGAATGGAGATTCAAGTAAAGAGCCAATAGGTCCTGGGGCTTCAGAAACAAAGCCTAAAGTAGCAAGTGGAACTCAGGGAGTTTCCAGCGGATTAAAGGAATATGAGCTTACATTGATGGTATCAAAGAAACTGGAAACGGAATTAAAAAATCGTGGATATGAAGTTATAATGGTAAGAACATCTAATGATGTCAACATAAGTAACTCAAAGAGGGCTCAGATTGCAAATGAGGCAAATGCAGATGCCTTTATCAGAGTTCATGCTAACGGTGCCACAAGCTCTTCGGCAAACGGGGCAATGACCATATGCCAGACAGCATCTAATCCATATAATGGGAATTTAGCAGAAAAGAGCAAGAGATTATCTCAGCTAGTACTGGATGAATTGGTGTCTAGTACAGGCTGTAAGAAAGAACGTGTATGGGAAACTGATACAATGAGTGGAATCAACTGGTGTACAGTTCCGGTAACAATTGTAGAAATGGGATATATGACTAATCCGAATGAAGATATGCTTATGGCATCTGATTCTTATCAGAATAAAATAGCTGTAGGAATAGCAAATGGGTTAGACAAATATTTTCAATAAATTATGCAGGAGGTTAATAAATAATGCAAAAGAAAAATAACGGAGGTTTGGTAGCGGTTTCGATTGTTCTTGGGATTATTCTTGTAGCTTTAATTGTTTTTACAATTGCTCTTAAAGCAGGAAGCAAAAAGATTACTCTTAATCCAACAAAAGAAAAAGAAACAGTAAGTGTAACCGAGGGTTCATCATATTCAAGTGATGAGGTTTCACAACAGTTTACAGATTCAGTTACAATCAGTAAATCAGGTACTAAAAAGGGTAGTGATGATGAAGCAGCTGAGGGAGATTACATTTGTGAATATTCTTCAGACAGGGTAATTTCAGAGGATGACTACAAGGAATTGGAAGACAAATACAAAGATGTATCTTTTCCAGGGGACAGAAGTCTTGCACAGATGATTATTAATGAAATGTATGCAAAATACGGATACCAGTTTTCCGACAGTGAAATGACTTCGTATTTTGAGAAGAAAGACTGGTATAAGGATTTATCAAAATCCTATACAGACAGGGAAGAAGTTACAGATTTAATGACTTCAACAGAAAAAGATAACATTAAATTCTTAAAAAAGAAAATGTAGAAAGAAGGTGAAGTAATGTTTTGTCAGGAATGTGGAGCAAAAAATTCAGATGATTCAATTTTTTGTCAGGAATGTGGAACAAGATTAGATAAAGTGGATATGCCGGTAAATCAGCAGGTCAATGCTGAATTTAATAATCAGCCTGCAGGGGAACAGCCACAGAATGGTTTTAGTAATCAGCAGATGAATCAGCAGGCATGGAATAATTTTAACGGTCAGCAGTCAGCACAGGCGGTTAAACCGATTCCTAAATTATGGATTGCAATTGCAGGAGAGATAGTTGCAATTTTAGTTATGGCAATAGTATTTAAAGGCGTTGTAGAAGAAAGATTCAGTGCAGATAAAACTGCAGAACAGTATTTTGCCAGCCTTGTAAATGGTGACTATGAGAAGGCATATGACATGCTTGAGTTGCCAGACAGCGAGCTTTTGACAGAGAAATTATTCGTAAAAAGCATGAAGCAAAATACATTAGGTGAAGTAACAGATTATAAAGTATCTGTAACAAGCGAGACAGATGGGGAGTCTGATAAATCTTCAAAGGGACTTAGCAAATCATGTTATGTATCATATAGAATAAAAGGTTCAGATGAGGAAAATGTATTCGTTGTTACATTGACAAAGGATTCAAAGAAAAAATTCTTATTCTTCAATCAGTGGCTCGTTACATCTTCAAGTGTATGGGATAAAGATACATACTTAAGTGTTCCAAAGGGAACAAAGGTTAAGATTGACGGAGTTGACGTGTCAAAGAATCTTAAGGAATCAACAGAATACTTAGATGAGTATGATATTCCATATATTTTTGCAGGGGTACATGAAATCGAAGTATCTGCAGAAGACATGGAAACTGTCAAGGAAACATTTGATTCTGGTTCAGGATATGTTCTTTCCGGAATGAATTACAGTGAAGAAGCAATTAAGGAATTACAGACTCTTGCAAAAGACAATATGAAAAAGATATATGCTGCAGCAGCATCAGGAGCCGGTTTTGATTCAATTAAGGATTTATTTACAAGTGATGCAGAAAAGCTAACTGAAATCCAAAATGATTATGTGAGCCTTAAGGAAAATCTCACAGGAGAAAACTTTATATCTTTGGATATTGATAAAGTAACTGCATCAAGTTGGAACACTTCTACAGATGTGGAATTAGGTATTCAGGGTGCGTTAAATTATTATTATCATTACTTTTTCTCTGATAAAAAGACAAAAGAAAAAAGTGAATTAGACAGAACATTATATATGTCATTTGTCAAAGAAGACGGCAAATGGGTACAGAACAATATTGGATGTTCAGAATTCTATTATTAAAATTCCATTATAAATTTTAATAGAATTATATTAAATAGCAAAAGAAAGCTAATTGTATACTTACAAATTAAGAATACATAGTGATAAATAAGGGAGGAACGAAACAATGGCAAAATTTTGCACAAAATGCGGACAGGCAATTGTAGAAGGACAGGAACATATTTGTCCAGCAGCAGAACCAGTAAATAATGGTTCACAGATTAATCTAAACAAAGAAGTAACAAGTGATATGGGGATGGCAAATCAGGATGCAGCACCTAAGGCAGATGCACCAACTCCAATTGTAACACCTGATACAAATACAGTAAATGCAGCACCTAAGGCAGATACACCAAATCCAAATATGAATTCAAATGTGAACCCACAGATGAATCCAAATATGAACGGACAGTACCAGAATCCAAACATGAATGGACAAATGAATGGTCAGTATCAGAATCCACAGATGAATCCAAATATGAATGGTCAGTATCAGAATCAGCAGATGGCACAGCAGATGGCTGCTATTCAGAATGTTGCATCTAATATCTTTGTTGAATTTATTGATATTCTTACAAAGCCAATTTCAAAGGGATACAAATTTGCAGAAAAAGGAAATGTACTCTTCTCAGTAATTTTCTTTGTATTACAGGGACTTTTATCAGGTTTATTCGGAGCTGAGTGCTTAGGAAAATGCTCAACTTATATTTCAAGTCTTTTCTCATTACCTAGTTTCTTTGGTGGATCAAGTGAGAAAATTGATCTTCCATATGCAAAGGCATTTATCATTACAGTAATCATATCAGTTGCATTTAGTTTCTTATTAAGTGCATGTGTATTTGCAGTAAACAGTATTCTTAAGATTAAGGTTTCCTTTACACAGTCTATGGCATTAGTTGCAGTAAGAAGTGTGTTTGTTGCACCTGCAATTGTAGTTGCAGCAATCTTATTCCAGCTTAATGTTGGATTTGGAATTATTGTATTCATGTTAACTGCAGTTGTAGGATTAGTAATGGTAACTGTACTTGAAGCTGAATTAGTTCCAAAGGATAAAAAGGATATGTATTCTATCGTAATGAGTCTTGCATTGGTAATTTTCATTGCTGTAACATTGTTTGTTATGTCTAAGTCAGCAGTTGTATATGTTCCAGATGCAGCTGATGTGTTAGATGGTGCAAGTGGATTTTTATCAGGATTACTTCAGGATTTATATTAATATATTGATTAAGATTCGGATTAAGATTCAGATTAAGATATATACATAAAATATGAGATGTATACTAAAGATAAAACTTTGGTATACATCTTTTTTGCTTTAGGGATAATATGATAACAAAATAGTACTATAGACTCAGATAAAGACAAAAAAGACCGATATATATACTATAAAGACTTTAAAAGATAAAATGTCAGTTTGTTGATACCGGCATGTAAATTAAATGAGTAACTGTTAATTGTGTATGGTGGGCAGAGCCAATAAAGGAAGGGTGTATTTTATGGGATTAGTATTTGTGTCGGCGGCAATCGTGTTTTTATGTGTGTTGGTTTTAACAATATTGGTTTGTATGAGAAAATCGAGAAACAGATATAGAAATGTTGCAGCGTTATTTTCATTGATTGGATGGCTTGGTCTTGTATTAGTGGCATTTTCAACTGTTAATTATTATCTTGCATTTGATATAACAGATATAGAGATATATTTGGCGAAGGATTAGCAAGGAAGAAGTTTGTGGATAAATATTTGTAAATATTTTGTCATTATGATATCATAACACAAGATAGTATTTATTTTGGAGGAAATATAATGACGGATAGAAAGTTTTTCCTGGTTATTGATGGTTCATCCATGCTTGTGACAAATTATTATGGAAATCTTCCTAAGCAGATTTTGTTTGAGAAGGATGAAGAGAAGAAGAAACTTCACTATAGTAAAATAATGCAGACTTCGGACGGTACATATACAAATGCAATTTATGGAACACTTCGTACCATATTGAAGATTATAAGAGAACAAAAGCCAACCCATATGGCAGTAGTTTTTGATAAATCAAGGGATACCTTCAGAAGAGAAATGTATGCTGATTATAAGGGAACAAGAGGGGCAACACCTGAACCATTAAAGCAGCAATTCGTTTTGATAGAGGAAGTTTTAGGAGAAATTGGCTTAAAGGTTTTATTTGATGATAATTATGAAGCGGATGATTTGGCAGGAAGCATTATATCCAAGTTTGAAGGTCCTGATATGCCGATGGCATTTTTAACTAAGGATCACGATTATTTACAGTTAGTAAGTGAATACACAAGGGGCTGGATGGTTCAGACCAAGAAGGAAAAAGCCGTAGAATTATTTGAAAAATACAATGTTTTTGGAGATGGCAGACAGATGGATGTTCTTCCGGACAAGGTATTTGAATTTACAAGTGAGCATGTGCTTTCAGAGGAAGGGGTATTGCCAAGTCAGATACCGGACCTTAAGGGAATCTGCGGAGACACCAGTGACAATATTCCAGGGGTAAAGGGAGTATCAAGTGCCGCTGCCCCATTAATAAGAGAATATGGTTCTGTTGAGGGAATATATGAGGAACTTGAATCCTTCGAAAATGAAAAGGAACAGAAGAAACTTGCAAAATTCTGGAAGGAAAATCTAGGTGTAACAAGGTCGCCAATTAAGGCATTATTAAGGGATAAGGAATCGGCATTGCTTTCAAAGAAACTTGCAACAATAGTAAGGGATGTTCCGGTACCTTCACAGTTAGAAGATTATGAATGTAACATTAATAATGAAGCATTAGATACGGTATTAAGAAGATTAGAATTTAAATCGATGGTAGAATAGTATGAAAACAGCATTAGTATTAGAAGGCGGTGCCATGCGTGGAATGTATACCGCAGGAATATTAGACGTTTTTATGGAAAAAGGCGTAGAATTTGACGGTATTATAGGAGTCTCAGCAGGAGCACTGTTTGGAATTAATTATTTGTCCGAGCAAGCAGGCAGGGTAATAAGGTATAACAAAAAATATAATCAGGATAAAAATTATCTGGGAATTATTCCTTTAATTAAGGAAGGAAATATAATAAATACCAAATATGCATATGAAACGGTTCCCCTTGAACTGGATGTTTTTGATGATGAGACATATAAGAAATCGGATGTCCCATTTTATGCGGTGGTAACTAATATAGAAACAGGAAAGCCGGAATATGTGCAAATCAAGAGTGTCTATGAGCAGATGGATGTTCTAAGAGCCTCAGGCTCAATGCCATTTGTGTCAAGACCTGTTGAGATTGATGGGAAGAAGTATCTGGATGGTGCAATTACGGACAGTATTCCTTTTAGACATATGCTGGATTTAGGTTATGACAGGCTTGTGGTTGTCTTAACCAAGAAAATGGGATACGTTAAAAAGCCTATGTCAGAGAAACTTTGCAATGCATGTTACAAACGAAAATATCCTGAATTCGCTAAAAGACTTGTAGATCGTCACATTATGTATAATAAGCAGATGGAAGATCTTAAAAAATTGCAACAGGATGGAATCGCAAATGTAATACAGGCGAAAGAAGAAGTCAAGGTTAAGAAGATGGAAAAGGATCCGGAAAAATTAGAAAAACTTTATCAGCTGGGAAGAAAAGATGCCCTTGAATGGGTGAAAAATTATTGTTGATATTTTCTGAAAAGATGATAAAATATACTAAAAGAAGAACATGGTTAATCTTTTTATTTGAAGGTATGGTGGAATATATAATAACATATTGAACAACATATGTGCATAGATAGTTGTACATTATGTCAGTAAATCCAGGGGGTTTTTAGGTATTTACTGGCATTTTTTTAGTACAAAAGTACGAGATGTTAAAACAATTGTGCATTTTATTCTACAATTAGGAAAAATAACTAGAAAAAAATAACTATTTTGATAAAATTTATTTAGTTCAAAGGAACGATGAGTTTAGTAGTAAAATAGTGATTTAGTAAAAGGAGTAAGCGATGAAGAAATTTTCTAAGGTAATGGGAACAACGATTTTTACGCTTACGATGGTCGCATCTTTGTCAGGTAATGGATTAACAACAGTTTGGGCAACAGAAACTGGTTCATCTGATAATGGAACGGTAGTCGATACATCTAAGCAGGAAAGCAACGAAACTGATGACGAAGCAACAAAAGAAGTAACATATTATCTGGCTGTGAATGAAGGTAATTCAACAAGCTACAAGAAATTAGGAACTGCAAGTACGGATGCTGAATTAGTAGCAGGCAAGAATAGTTCCAAAGTTCTTAATATGGTAAGCCAGCTTGTACCAACAGCTAGTCTTGAAAAAGCCATTGATAAATACACAAAATATGTGGAATTAAAAGACGGAAGTATAGTATGTGATGACCTTTACAATCCTATCAAATGTCAGTGGTTTAAGGAATATGAGGTGGCATCAGAAAGTGACGGATGGCGTGTTTACGGTCACTTAGTTGATGAGGACGGTAAGGAAATTAAATCAGAAAAGACAGTTGTATTTGTGGATGAGGATAATCTCTACATCGGAAAGCAGAAGACAACAGGGGGCAAGATTGGAACAATAACTGTAAAGCCTTATAACACAAAGAATTTTTCAGGATGGGTTAATGAGAAGAATAATTCTGCTGTTACAAAGAATACAGTTGTTTCAGGTGATTATATGGTATTGAAAGCATCATATAAGACAGCAAACAAGACAGTAACAAAGACTCCGGCAAAGACTTCTACTAAGAAGAAAACTAAGACTACAACAAAGAAAACAACTAAAAAAACAGCAAAGTACGTATCAGTAACGGCATATTCAGCACCGGTTGTGGATAATGTCAAAGATGGCGACTGTGTTACTTATACAAATAAGACATCATTAACTAATAAATTCAAGATGTTTAATAAAGTAAATAAGACTTTTGTAAATAACGTAGAAAAATTAAATTATATTGCAGTCAGAAATGCAATCAAAATGGACTTGACAATTTCTCATACAGATAATAAACTTTAATGTGTTAATTTACAACGCAAATAGAATATCAGGTAAAATAAGTTTTGTTGTCTGTATATCTCAACAAATTAAAAAGGAAAACGGTGTGAATCCGTTGCGATCCCGTCACTGTAATAGGGAGCGATCAACATAATCCATTGGATAATTATCTGAGAAGGAGTTGATATGCGATGAACTTAAGCCAGGATACTTGCTTATTTTATATAAGGTTAACTCATACGAGGTATATGGGCATCTTAATTGATTACAGTGAAGAATATGTTAATGTCATCAGAGTCGGTTTATGTATATTGCATTGACTTTGGTTTTGATATGTGATATATGGTTTTCTATTAGAGCCCTCAGTTATTGAGGGCTTTTTTGTATCTGAAATTAACCTTCTGGTTTTCTTATTGCAAATAAACAATTATCGGAAGGAGAAAAAATGAAGACAAAGAGATTTTTAGCAGTCTTAATGGCTGCGTCATTGTTGTTTGAGGGTGTCTCTGCAAATGTATATGCCGGTGAAACCAGTTCTGACAAGGATTTGAAGGAAACTGTAATTACAGTAAAGGCACAAGGGCAGGTGGCTGAAGGCGATAGTCATAAATACCTTTTTACCCCAAAGGATTTACAGGTAAACGGATATTCAGCTGAAGAATATGGCTACAAGGATAATGTGACATCCGGTGTATCGGCACTTGATGTGCTTGTTGCCATGACAAAGGAAATTTATAAGGATGATTTTACGGAAGAAACAGCCGAGAAATATCTTAAAATAAGTGACGAAGGTTGGATTAGTACTTTATTTGAGTCGGCAGATGGCGGATATTCAAGTTATATCATTAACGATAATTTATCGTATGATTTAATTAATTCCTTAGAGATGAAAAATGATGACACATTTTCAATTTACATATATAGTGATAAAGTACTTTCACAGGATGTATATGTCTACCCTGTTGAAAAGGAGATAACAGCGGAGTACGGAGAGAATGTTGAGATTGCCTTCAAGGGAAAAGGGTATGATTCCACCTGGAATTTTGCGGATTGCAGCGTTGAAGGGATATCTCTTGGAATTCTTAATTCATCCACAAATGAGATAACACCTCTTGAAAATGTTAAACTGGATGAAAATGGCAAGGCTACAATTTCTAATCTTGACGCCGGCACATATGATATAGTTGCATATGGAAAGACTAATTCCAGACCGGTTGTTATGAACACAGTTAAGGTTACAGTTAATCCTAAGGCAGGTTTTAATTCAGTAGATAAAGATGAGAATATCGAATTTGCTGGTAAAATGGTAGATAATGGAACACAGTATCTTCTTAACAAATTAGAAAGCAGAGGAGAGAATGAATACTGTAAATATGGTGATGAGTGGACCATTTTAACTTTACAAAGAGCAGGTAAAGATATTTCTGATGCTGATAAAAAGGCATATGTTCAGAGTGTATATGAAAAATTGAAAGCTGATTCAATAACTAAAGTAACGGATTATTCAAAGGTGATTCTTACTTTATCGGCACTTGGTGTAGACGTGACTGATTTTTATGGATATAATCTTCCAGAAAAGATTTATAACGATACTACTCTTGACAGTGCATCTTCAAATTATGTTTCATGGGCACTTGTGGCTCTTGATTGCAATGATTATGAGATACCTGATGATGCCCTTTGGACAAGGGATAAACTTGTGGATAAACTTCTGACTTTCCAGAATGAAGACGGTTCATTTGGACTTTATAAGGGAAGTTGGGTAAGTCTTGATATGTCTTCAATGGTTGTGCAATCCCTTGCAAAACATAAAGATGAATCAAAGGTTGCAGAGGCAATTGATAAAGCACTTGCATGGACAAAAAGAAAAATGGAAGATGATTATGGATTTGTCGAAGGTGGAAAGGAAAACAGCTGTACTCAGGCTCAGGTTATAGTTATGCTGTCAGCACTTAACATGAATCCTTTGGATGAAGCTAACGGATTTTCCAATGGAAAGAACATGTCAGTTATTTCCAATATGGAACAGTTTTATTGTGAAGATGGAGGTTTTAGCCTGTATCCTAAGGGAAAAGCTGACTTTATGTCAACATATCAAAGCACATATTCATTAGTCAGCTTCCAAAGACTTATGAACGGTGAAAATTATCTTTATGATTTAAGGGATGTAAAGACTGCTTCTGTTAATACAATGATAGATAAATGGAGTGGGAAAACTGACGAAACAGATAATAAGCCAGAAGAAGATAAAAAAGATGAAGTAATTGAATTAAAAAGTTCAAATGTTTCCTTAAATAAAACAAGTTATACATATACAGGAAAGGCTATTAAGCCAAAAATTACAGTAATATATAATAAGAAGAAAGTATCTGCTTCATACTATAAAGTTTCCTATAAAAATAATACAAAAGCAGGAACAGCTACGGTTACAGTGAAGTTTTCAGGTAAATATAAGGGAACTGTTACCAAGAAATTTACAATTAAAAAGGCAGATTTAGGTTTAAAATTATCTGTAAATTATAAGACAATTAAAAAATCTTCCATGAAAAAGGATGTTAAGGTTCAGCTTAAGCCTAGATGCAAATATAAAGTGAAATATACATATTCATCATCTGCCAAGAAATACATTGTAGTAAGTAAATCTGGTGCAGTAAGAATTAAGAAGAACACACCAAAGGGTAAATATTATATCAAAATTGTTGCAAATAAAAATTCTAATTACAAAACTTCCAGCGTGAAGTTTGCAATTAAAGTTAAATAGGAGAAATTCAATGATAATTTCAAGGAAAAAAGGAATAAAATATTTTATTATATCTATTTTATTTGTAATTCTTTCATTTAATCTGTTTGGATGCGAGGGTGCGGATGAAAGTGCCAACGTTAATATTTCATCGGACATGGATATTCCGGAAGATGGAATAATTAAGGCGGATGTTTTCTCGGCAATTGCAGGAACTAAAGAAGAGATTACTTTTCATGGAAAAGACGAAGAAATCGAATATGAATGGATTTTTTCAGGGGAAAATATTCATAATCCGGCGGATTCAAATCTTTCGATAGATTTTGTTACAGATGAAAGCAAACTTTTGGAAATAAAGAAATTATCAGGAAATCCTACATATGCATTGGGGCTTAAATTAGATAATGAAGAGCTGGTGACAATACCCACATTACGGATAACGTTGCCATATAAATGGGATGCTGATGTTGCTGTATTATGCAAAAATGAAAATAATACAGCAATGAAGCTTTCCGATGCAGAAGTTAAGGTTGGAAATGACAGTACAACCTTAACAATGCAAATATCTGAGGCCAATGATTTATATTATGTAGTTGCGGGAATTTCTAAGGAAACTGCAAAGGAAAGAAATGAAAGTCAGAAAGCGTCGGAAGAAAAGGATTCTGCGCAGGATACAGAATCTACAAATAATGATAAAGACAATAATAATAGTGAAGTAGCAGATAATAACAGCGAAAAGAATCAGGTAACAGATAATAGCAGCAAAAAGAACAAAGAATCAGATAATAAAAGTGAAAAAAATACTCAGAATAACTATAAAGAGAATAAAGAAGCAGATAAAGAAAAATTAAGCTGTACAATTTCAATTGACTGCAAGACTATTTTGAGTAATTATGATAGATTAGATAAGAGTAAGAAGAATTTCGTACCAGATAATGGGGTGATTCTTCCGGAAACGAAAGTTGAATTTGAAAAAGGCGACAGCGTTTTTGATATTTTACTTAAGGTATGTAAAGATAATAATATTCAAATGGAACACTCATATACACCGATATATGGAAGTGAATACATAGAAGGAATCAATCAGCTATACGAATTTGACTGCGGTGAATTATCAGGCTGGATGTTCTCAGTCGGGGGATGGTCACCGAATTATGGTTGTGATAAATACATATTGTCAGGTGGAGAAAAAATAAAATGGTCATACACGTGTGACCTGGGTAAGGATTTATAATGAAGCAGGATACATTTTCAAATTATCATCCAATAGTGAATTTATACTATTTTTTGTTTGTGTTTTTGGTAAGTATGTTTTTTATGCATCCGGTTTATCTTGGAATAGGAATATTGTCAGGAACAATTTATGAGGGCATTGTAAGTGGAATAAAAAATGCCCTAAAAAATTTTTTAAAAATTACATTTCCAATAATGGTTTTAATTGCAATTATTAATCCGTTATTTAATCATTATGGAGTGACAATACTTTTTTATCTTGATAATGGAAACCCGATTACACTGGAAAGTATTGTTTATGGTCTTATTATGGCAATGATGTTTTGCTCAGTTATGGTTAATTTCAGATGTTTCAATTTCGTTATGACAACGGATAAGATAATGTATTTGTTTGGGAGAATACTCCCAAGTGTATCATTAATTATTTCTATTGTAATAAGGTTTATTCCGGAATTTATGCGAAGACAGCAGACCATTAACAATAGCCAAAAAGGCATAGGAAGGGATTATTCCACTGGAAAATTTCTTGATAAAATGAAGCATGGAATTACTATTTTATCCATTTTGATTACATGGTCCATGGAAAATGCCATAATAACAGCCGATTCAATGAAGTCAAGGGGCTACGGAAGCAAAAAAAGAACGGCTTTTAGCATATACAGACTTGAAAAAAGAGATAAATTGCTTTTGATTATATTCACTGTTCTTGCAGGTATTTTTATTAACGGACTGATAAAAGGGCAGCTATATGTAGAATATAATCCGGTAATTCAAATCTCAGGATTGCCGATTGGTATTTGGTCAATTCCATATATTCTGGCATATGTGTGTTTTTGCTTTATGCCGGTAATTGTATATGTAATCGAGATAATTAAATGGAAGAAAATTCAAAGTAAAATTAAGAAAACTGATTCCATAACTTACAGATTGTGGGAGTTACAGGAATAATCAGGAGAGAACATGGAACAAATAAAGATAGAAAATTATAGTTTTTCCTATGGTCAAAAGGAAGAAAAAAATCTTTCAGATATTAATTTGTGTTTTAAGGAAGGCAGTTTTAATGTTATTTTAGGACCTTCTGGCTCAGGAAAAAGTACATTGTTAAGGCAGTTGAAATCAGTTCTTAGACCATATGGAAATATAGACGGGTGTGTATATTTTAAGGGAGAGCCCCTCGATGAGCTGGACATGGCAGTTCAAAGTCAGGAAATTGGTTTTGTAATGCAGGATGCCGACAGCCAGATTGTAACGGATAAAGTGTGGCATGAGCTGGCATTTGGTCTGGAAAGTCTGGGAATGGATAGTAATACAATAAGACTTCAGGTTGCAGAAATGGCTTCATATTTTGGAATTCAACAATGGTTTCACAAGAATGTAAGTGAATTGTCCGGAGGGCAGAAGCAATTACTGAATCTTGCATCGGTTATGTCAATGCATCCTTCTGTATTAATCTTAGATGAGCCAACTTCACAGCTTGATCCCATAGCAGCATCAGATTTTTTGGAAACCATAAGGAAGATAAACAGTGACCTTGGAATTACCATTATCATGACAGAACACAGATTAGAGGAAGTGCTTCCTATGGCTGATAATGTAATTTATATGGAAGATGGAAAAATTATCTTCCAAGGGGATGCAGTTGAGCTTGCTTTGGAACTTAAGAACAGAAAAAGCGAAATGGTAAAAGCCATGCCATCCCCTACGCAAATTGCGATGCATTTTGGTGAAACTAACCTACCTCTTACTGTAAAGGAAGGCAGAATGTGGCTGGGGAAACTAGAAACTTTAAATGAAATAACAACAAATGAGATTTTAGAAGAAACTGGGAAAAAAGAAGCTGATATTTCATATGCAAAATCTAATGAAAGTATCAGAAAAAAGAACCAAAAGAATAATCCGGTAATAACTTTAAAAAATGTTTATTTCCGTTATGAAAAAAATCTTGATGATGTGGTTAAGGATTTATCCATGAATATATATGAGGGTGAATTCTATGGCTTGCTCGGTGGGAATGGCACAGGTAAAACCACAACCATGTCAATTATAAGTGGAATCAGGACTCCTTACAGGGGAAAAGTTATTATTAATGGAAAAGATATAAGAAAATATAAAAACAAGGAATTATATAAAGGGTTACTTGGAGTAGTTCCCCAGAATCCACAAAGTCTTTTTGTGAAAAATTCCGTAAGACTTGAATTAGAGGAAATGCTTGATGATAAGAAGCTGTCCCTTGAAGAAAAAAATGTAATATTAAATGATATTATAAGAATTACAAGGCTTAAGGATTTATTAAATTCTCACCCTTATGATTTGTCAGGGGGAGAGCAGCAAAGACTGGCTTTGGCAAAGGTTTTATTGTTAAAACCACAAATTTTGCTTATGGATGAACCAACCAAAGGACTTGATGCAGGATACAAAATGCAATTTTATGAAATCATAAAGGATTTAAAGGCAAAGGGAGTTACTATATTAATGATTTCCCACGATATAGAATTTTGTGCATACTATTGTGACAGGTGTGGTCTGTTTTTTGACGGAAGTATTATTTCGGAAAATGAACCAAAGGAATTTTTCTCAGGGAACAGTTTTTATACCACTTCGGCTAATAAGATGGTGCGAAAATATATGAACAAAGCAGTTACAGTTGATGATGTGATTAATAATATAAGAAGATTGGAGAAGAAAAGTGAGCAGTAATAACGAAAATAATAAATTTTTTTCGAAAAGAAGCATAATAACCCTAATTATAATTCTTTTATGCATACCGGCAACAATATTCTGCGGTTGGTATTTCTTTGATGACAGAAAATATGTATTTATAAGTATTGTTCTTCTTTTCATGGCAATGGTTCCATTTCTATTTATTTTCGAGGGAAAAAAGCCTAAAGCAAGGCAGATAATGGTAATTGCGGTACTAACTGCAATCACCATAATAAGCAGAGCGATATTCTGCATGATTCCAAACATGAAACCAGTGGCTGCAATGATAATAATAATTGCGGTGTGCCTGGGACCGGAAACCGGATTTCTGGTGGGATGTCTTTCAATGCTTTTGTCTAATATCTTTTTTGGACAAGGACCTTGGACTCCATGGCAGATGTTTACATATGGATTAATCGGATTTGTGGCAGGAAAACTGTATCAGATGGGAATCATTAAGAAAAACAGGCTTTCACTAAGCATATATGGTTTTTTATCTGTGATTATTATCTTTGGAGGAATTATGAATCCGGCTTCCTTGATAATGTATACTTCAGATATTACGGTAAAAGGACTAATATCTATGTATATTAGCGGTTTTCCAGTGGATTTAATGCATGCAACGGCAACGGTTATTTTCATAGTGATTGGTGCTATGCCGTTAATTGAAAAAATCGACAGGGTAAAAAATAAATACGGAATTAATTCTTAAGATAAATTGGAGAAGACAATGATATATAATATGAATCATACATCATGTGATGATGAATTTATGCGTTTTGGTTCGGAAACCGGACTAAAGGAATATCTGAATAAATATAATCTGGATGGAATTGAATATATGTCCTTTGGAGAAAAAAACCAAGATATTCTAAAAGCATAATAAAAGGTGTGCATTTAAATATTCCAAATTCATGGCTTGACATATGGAACGGGAATACTAAGGGTATGCTTGACGAATACGGAAGTATTGATGTTGTAAAACAATGTGTGGGCGGTGATACAAAAGAATTTCTTATTGAGGATCTGGTGCGACAGCTTAATTTTGCAAAGGAATGTGAAGCGTTATATGTGGTTTTTCATGTTACCAATATCAAGATGAAGGAATCTGTAACATGGGACTATGCATATACGGATGAAGAGGTAGTACTTGCAGCTTCTGAATGGATAAATGAGGCAGTTTCCAGAGTGGATATCGGATATGATTTTTTGTTGGAAAATTTATGGTGGCCTGGTTTTAAAATGACAAGTCCTAAAATCACAGGTCTTATGCTGGATAAAATCAATTATCCTAAAAAGGGAATTATGCTGGATACAGGGCATTTATTACATACGAATTTAATTTTAGAGGACGAAAATCAGGGAATGGAATATATAAATAAATGTCTGGATGAGCATGGTAAATTATGCAATTTCATCAAAGGAATTCATTTAAATCAGTCAATAACGGGAGAGGATATGTATAAATTACATAATCTAAAGCCGAACTGGTCAGCTTCATATTATGAAATAAGTAATACCATCTGGAACTATATATTTATGATTGACAGGCATAAACCATACCTAAACGAAGGTGTCAGAAAATTAATTGACAGAATATCTCCTGAATATGTTACTTTGGAATTTATAAGCAGAAATTTAAAAGAGCATGAAGAGATGATTAAGGAGCAGTTAAAATGGCTATAAAGAAAGCAGATTTAAAGAAAGATATATTAATAACATTAATGACATTGCTTGCAATCATTTTTTTGCAGGCTTTTTTAAACCAGGAAAATGTAATGGCGGTGGATAAAAGTATTGTCATTTCCGTTGATGCCCAGACTTTAGGTCAGGGATATATTGTTAAGCCTTCTAAAGTTAAGTTTGACAATAATGATACTGGAGCTGACGTGCTTCTTAAAGTATTAAAGCAAAATAAAATCAAAAATGAATATCTTGGCTCGCCTAAAATGGGATTTTATCTGCAAGGACTTAAGTCTGTGGATACAGGAAAAATAAACATACCAAAGTCAATTTCCAATATGAAACCCTATCAGACAGGGGAGAATTCATACATTTATCCTCCAAACAATAAATCAAAAAACGACTTTTATCCTGATTTATATGAATTTTCCTATGGAAAAATGTCAGGATGGATGTATTGTGTGAATGGAGAATATCTGGGATATTCATTAAGCGATTATATTCCTAAAGATAATGATGTGCTTGAGGTCAGGTTTACATGCTTTGGGTACGGAGCAGATTTAGGAGCAATGGAAGGTGATGATAATAATTTAAATATTGTCAGAAAATGCCGCCTTGTAGGAATCGTTGGGAAGATTAACGAAAATACCAAGAAATATTTTAATATTGATGGTGTCAGAGAAATTTACAATGAAGCCCAGGTGGTTTTAGATAATTTTGAAGCCGGACAGGAAGAAATTGATGCAATCTATAAAAAACTTTATGAATTAATAATGGAAAAGGACAGTATTGATAAGGAAACTGAAACTGATAGTAGTGATAGTAACAGTAATGAAATTCATGACGAAAAGGACACTGAAAGCAAAAAAAATACAAATGACATTAAATCACAGACAAAATCCGTTAATAATGTACTTAAAAAGACACAAGGATATATATTGAAAACTGACAAGAATCTAAGCTATAATAGTCAGTGGCTTGTAATCGGACTATCAAGAAATGGATATGATAAGGAACGTAAATATTTTAAAAAATACTATGAAAATATAGTTACATATCTTGAAGAGAATAATGGTGACATTACGAAGGCTAAATATTCTGAATACTCTAAATTAATCATTTCCTTAACAGCTCTTGGAAAGGATGCCCGCAATATTAACGGGTACAATCTGTTGTCATATTTAAGTGATTTTGAAAACGTAAAAAAGCAAGGAATTAATGGACCTATATGGGCATTAATTGCATTAAATACTAATTCAAAATATGAAATTCCAAAGAACAAAGAGGCTAAGATTAATACAACAGAAGAGGTATTAATTAAATATATATTAGATAATGAACTTGAAGGCGGTGGATGGGCGCTTTCTGGCACTAATCCGGATGTTGACATAACAGCAATGGCTATTCAGGCGCTATCGAAATATTATAATGATAAAGATTATTCTGATGTTACCAAGGCGATAAATCGGGGTGTAAAATGGCTTGGGAAGGCTCAAAATAAGAAAACCGGCGGATTTTCCTGCATGGGATATGAGAACTCAGAAAGCTGTGCACAGGTGGTGGTTGCATTATGTTCCATTGGGATTAATCCTGATGAAGATGCAAGATTTATTAAATCAGGAAAAAGTCCCGTTGATAATTTACTGACATATGCTCTTAAAGAAGGCGGATTTAGCCACATCAAAGGAACTGATGTAAACATGATGGCAACGGAGCAGGGCTTTTATGCTTTGGTGGCATATTCAAGATTGTTAAAAGGTCAGACATTTATATATGATATGTCGGATTTAAATATTGAAAAACCTAAGAAAATATCTGTTGATTTAACTGCCAATAAAAAAAGTGTTTCTTCCAATGAGAAAGAAATAGTTAATGGAAGTTATAATAAAACAAATATTTCTGATGACAGCAATGAAAAAGAGGTAAAATCAGATAAAAAATCTGATAAAAGAAATTCTTTAGATAGTAACGAAAAAATAAATAGCAGTAGCAAGCCAAATGAAGAAGGATGGGAATTTGAAGGTAAAGAGTATAACTTAAAAAATCCGGGGGAGGATAATAGAATTGTGCAACAGAAAAACAAATCAATAGAACCAACTCCAAAACTGCTTGCCGGAATTGGGAGTATGATTATTGTTTTTGCCGCTGCCTCATTTATTGGTAAAAGGAAAAGAGTGGGAAGATGAAGTATTTAAAGCAATTTCTAATCATAACTGCAATAACATTTATTGGAGAAATTATTAAGTATGTATTACCGTTTCCTGTGCCGGCGAGTATCTATGGAATGGTTATAATGTTTCTGGCTTTAGTTTCTGGAATATTGAAATTGGATGATGTGAAGGAAACAAGTGATTTTCTAATAAAAATAATGCCGGTAATGTTTATTTCGGCGGGAGTGGGATTAATTGATTCATTTAGTGTATTATATCCAATCTTATTAAAGGTAAGTATAATAACTGTCGTGACAATAATAACTGTCATGGTTGTAACCGGACATGTTACACAGTTTGTAATTGGAAAGGATAAGAAAAAATGAAAGAATTATTTATAACTTCCTCATATGCAGGGGTGACAATCAGTCTTATTGCATATATGATAGGTGTTGGTCTTAAAAATAAATTCAAAACAGGATTGTTTAATCCATTGCTGGTATCAATTGTAATAACCATAGCGGTACTGGTGGTATTTAACATAGATTACGAAGTATACAATGAAAGTGCAAAAATATTAAGCTGGCTTCTAACTCCGGCTACAGTATGTCTTGCAGTTCCTTTATATGAACAGCTTGAGATTTTGAAGAAGAATTTTAAAGCGATTATTCTTGGTATTTTTTCAGGAGTACTGACAAGTATGTTTACGGTATTTGTTCTTTCGAAGATGATGGGATTAAGTCATAAGGAATATGTTACACTGCTTCCAAAATCCATAACTACGGCAATTGGAATGGGTGTTTCAGAGGAGTTAGGAGGCTTTGTAACCATTACTGTTGCGGTAATAATTATAACCGGTGTAATTGGTAATATTATTGCCACAGGGGTATGTAAGGTATTTAAAATTACAGATTCAGTTGCCAAAGGTCTGGCAATTGGAACTTCTGCCCATGCCATTGGAACTGCCAAGGCAATGGAGATGGGAGAGATAGAAGGGGCAATGAGTAGTCTTTCAATTGCAGTTGCTGGAATAATCACCGTATTATCGGCAAATGCATTTTCAGGGTTGATATAATCTGGCAATTGTGTTGATTGACTATAATTGATTTCAGATTGCAAATTTTGTGAGTAGTTGCACATTGTTTCAAAATTAAATATGAAACGATGTGTGGATATCCATATCAGTTAGCTTTTTAAAAAATTTTCGATATGTGATATTTTGATTTTTCACGATATGTTATGATATATAATATATACAAATTTGCACTGCAATATTGTATTTGCCTAGATTTGAAAAGTGTGGTAAGATAGTACTAAATATATTGGTGTTTTGAAAATGATTTACCTATGGGAATGTAATATGACGTATAATTTCCATTAAACGACAAGTTGTGTTTTAGTTATGAAATCCTTATTAAATTGACAACCCAAAATTAAATTGTAAGATATTTTTGCAATTTTATATAGTAAAAGGACAACTCGAAACTAATTTATTTTTTTCCCGTTGGTGATATTGTAAAGAATGAATTATCCTTATATTATATAAAGAGAGCAAAAAATGGAGGGTTGATAATTATTATATTGTAAGCACAGGAGGAATTCATGAGCACGTTCATTAAAGGTAATATCGTAGATTTCGAAGATGGTATTATTGTACATCAGACAAATTGTTGTGGTGCAATTGAAGCAGATGTGAGTGTATCAATAATAAATGCTTGGCCTCAGGTAAAGGATAGATATCTTGAATTATGTAACAGTAAGAAACCAAAAGAATTATTGGGAGGGATTCAAGTAGTTCCAATATCAGGCAATCTTAAAATTGTAAATTGTTTTTCTCAATTAGATAGTGGTGATTCGATAAAGACAAATGAAAAATATACAGATGAAGGTCTTCTTATTCGCAATATTAATTATATTTGTAATGAGAATCCTGAAACTAAAGTATATATACCATTTGGGATTGGTTGTAAAATTGCCGGTGGCGATTGGAATGTGATTTATGCAGGCATTAAGAATAACAATAATCTTATTATCGTAGAATAATTTTATTGTTGAATAATTGATTAACAGATAAAAGGCATATTGCTTAGGAGATTTTCCTGAAGCAATATGCCTTTTATCGTTTCTTTTTGTTATTTTTTAATTTGAGAAACTAATTTTTTAAGCATATCATTTGATCCTAATAGAACTATTAAATCATTATTTTTGATAACGTAGTCGGAAGTAGGGTTCATTTCTGTATAATGTCCATGTTTGATTGCTATAATATTTATTCTGTATTGTTCACGAAGTTTAAGGTTTTTAATCTCTTTGCCAATCCATTTTCCAGGAGGTGTAATTTCCCCGACGGAATAATCATCAGTTATTTCTATTGCATTGGAGATATTATTAAGGGTTAAATTATTTGCAAGCCTTTTACCCATCTCATATTCTGGAAAAATTACATCATCAGCTCCAACTTTTTTAAGTACTTTTCCCTGTAATTCATCAAAGGCCTTTACTATTACATGTCTTACACCATTTTCCTTGCACCACATGGTAACAAGAATACTTGCCTCTAAATTATGACCAATTGCAATAATTGCTGTATCAAAATTTCTTATACCAAGCTCTTCCATCGCCTCTTCGTCTGTTGCAGGTGCACAGACAGCGGCTGTAACATATTCCGATACCGATTGAACCTTTTCCTCATTGGTATCCACCGCCAGAACTTTGCATCCGTTTGCTTCAAGTTGCAAGGCAACACTTCTTCCGAATCTGCCCATTCCAAATACTACTACATCTTTTTCCATATTGTTACAACTCCTATTATCCTATTATAATTTTATTTTTCGCACTCTCGATATGAGATTTCTTACTATAGTTGAAGGCTAAAGCTAATGTAATTGGTCCTATTCTTCCAAGATACATGGTGAGTGATACAAGTAGCTTGCCCAAGGTTGTCAGTTCTCCTGTTAATCCCCTTGACAGTCCAACAGTGGCAATGGCTGAAGCCATCTCGTATATGGCATCCAGAAAATCGCATTGCTGTTCAAAAAGAAGAAGTATAGTCAGCAATACCCACACTGAAATTGAAAATGTTGCGATGGAAAGGCATCTTCTGACAAATTCATCACTTATTGTACGCTTGAAAACGACAACATTATGTTCGCCTCTTATATTAGATATAGTTGATGCAATAATAATAATGAATGTAACGGTTTTAATTCCACCAGCTGTACCAGATGGAGAACCACCTATAATCATAAGTATAATATAAACAAGGCAGGATGGTTCAGTAAAATTACATTGGTCAATGGTTGCAAATCCTGCAGTTCTAAGGGTTACGGACTGGAAAAGACAAGCCCATATTTTATCCCCGAGACTAAGATTTCCAATTGTATCAGGATTATTACATTCAAAAATATATGTAACAATTGCACCTGATAATATAAGAAAAGCGGTAGCTGAAAGAACTATTTTAGCCTGAAGACTTAATTTCTTCTTGTAGCAGTCCTTTTTTCTTTCACGAAATATTCTTTCGATTTCCCAATATACAGGAAAACCAAGTCCACCTGCAACAATAAGACATATAGTTGTAGTATTAATTATTGGATTCCCCACATATTCATTGAAACTGTTTTTCCCAAGCAGGTCAATTCCGGCATTGCAAAATGCAGAAACAGAGTGGAATATGCTATACCAGATTCCCACAGCCCCATATTGTGGAACAAATACAAAACTATAACAAAAAGCACCAATTAATTCAATTACTAAAGTTACTTTTACTATTTTTTCTGTTAATTTAAGTAATCCGCCTATTGAATCAGTATTATATGCACTCATTAACAGTAATCTGTCGGAAAGATTTATCCTGTGACCGATTCCTATTAAGAAAAGCATTGTAAATGTAACAACGCCCAATCCACCGATTTGAATAAGGAAAAGTAAAACAGCCTGTCCGAAAGCACTGAAGGTTAATCCGATATTAACGGTGGCAAGTCCCGTCACACAAATTGAGGAGGTTGCGATAAAAAGTGCATCGATTAGCGATATTTTATTCCCAGGGGTTACACTGATTGGTAACATCAAAAGTAAAGTTCCAAGAATAATTCCCACTATAAATCCAAGCATAATTATTCTCGTGGTTGTGATACTTTGATGTTTTTTCCTTGATTTATGTTTTACTTTAATCATTTTACACCCCTCCTGAAACAACCAACGCAAAATATCCCCATGGCCAGATTAATTCTTCAAAGCTGTTTGTAAAATATTCATAGATATCATCATTTGTATATCCCATGATTCTATATATGTATGTAACAGTATCTTTTAACGTATCATAATCTATTTTCTGTTCGTTATGGTAATATAAAAACAAACTGTGAATTATCACCGAATATTCAAGGGCAAGCCATTGAAGTTTAATCATGATATCGGAAATTGTGTCGGTTTCTGCTGTGATTAATGCAGACATAATCTCCTCTTCCATCAGTAATCTAAGGAATTTTGAAAAATCATTTTCCTGTATGAATTTATCATATGATTCATTAATATTCTGATAATCCTCTTCTTCAAGGACTAAAGCATAATTAATTAAATCGTGAATAAAATCAGTATATTTTCCCTTCTCATTATATATACTGAAAATATCAAGCAAAAGTTCATTTCTTTCGATTATGGTATCGGTAAGATTTCCTTTGACATTTTCGATTTCCTTCATAAGCGCAGGAATGTCGGATTTGATTTCTTCAATCAGAACGGATTTATCAAGCAATTCATGTCCGATATAAAATATTCCTTTAAGGGAATCGCCTATTGTATAATTGTTGTCTGAAATTAAATCAAAAAAAGTATGTCTGATTTTAAATATCTCATCAGTGTCAGAAATATCTGCATTTAATCTGAACTTATCCCTTTTCCAGAGTAAATCCAAAACAACAGGACATCCCGGGGTAAGATACTTTTCCATGTGATTATTAAATTCATGATTTTCCCTTGGAAAAGTCTGACAAGTTAAGGGGATGTTTTTGTCGCCATATTGTTTTATTACATTACATAAATTACGTTCATCCAAAAATGGACAGTTGTTGTGACTGTTGAATTTAATCTGATACCAGTCTTCATTTCTTTCAACATGATTTGCCAGTTTTCCCTTCTGGCAGCTACATTCGGATGGGACAGGAAGTTTCTGCCATTTTTGTAATGTCTTATTGTCAACATTGATATCCCATTCCTGACAGCATGTATAGGGGCAGTCGGCCCCTGTGCATACAAATTCATCATAATAATCGGGTTTAATAATTGTATCCATTGGTTTTTCCTTCTATAAAAAATTAAATAAAAATATTAATCATTCCAAGAATAAGTCCAATTAAAGCTCCAAGATTAACAATCATATTTAATTCTTTTTTCATAACCTTAAGTACTAAGGATTCTAAATCTTCAATACTCATGGCATCGATTTTTTCTTTGACGATTGATGAAATATCAATTGCACCCATAATTTTATCTATTACAGGCGAAAGCATTTTAGAGAAAATATCAGAAACGATATTTTTAATGTCTGACTCTTTAATGTCGATTTTTCCAAGAATTTCAAGGGCACTGCTTCCCTCGTATTCATTTAATTTGTTAAGAACAAGGGGATTAATGTAAGAAATTCCCTCTTCATCTATAATTCTTTCGATTTCCTTGCCCATTGGCTCAGTGAAGGATTTTATTAAATCATCACTCAAAAACATCTGAAGCATTGAGCCTTTGACTTTTTCCTTAACGATTGCAGCGCATTTTTCAGTTATAATTGTTGAAAAATCCACTGTGGATAAGGATTTTACGATTTCTTCACTGACAAAAAGCGAAAGTTTTTCTTTGCCCATTTCGTAGGATTCTTCACTGACACTGAATGTATCGGTAAAAGTTTCCTTGATGCTTACGGACATGCAGTCAATCAACATGTCGGCAATGTCATCCTTTAATGTGCTGTTTGCGATTTTATCTTCAATATCATCTTTAGTAAGAAGTGTGTTCCCTACGATATCACCTATTGCTGCTGCAAGGCGAGGCTTTCCCTTTGGAATAGCTCCCGGAGTAAAAGGTAAAGTATGTCCAAAGACTTTAATTTCTTTCCTTGGGAAAAAAAGCATCTTTACAGCAATATAATTTGTACAGTAACCTATTGCAGAACCTATGATGGGACCTGCCAAAACACTTAAATTCATAATCTTACCCTCGTCTTTATAAATTTATAATTTTTTTAATAACTTTTTATCTGTCATTATATCACAAAAGAAAACTTACGGATATAAATTGTTAAAGAATTTCAGTGAATTATGGATTTTTGTTAAGATAATAATCTACATTGCTTTCATCAATTCTTGAATAGGAAAGGTACATATATTTACCATCTTTTAATTTGTATTTGGATAAATCATTTCCAAGATAAATATCCAAAGCCAGATGAGTAATCTGCCTTGCCTGATTTTCCTTATCATTGTATACAGAGCCTTGAATATTTCCTTTTTTTATTTCCTCTAGAACTTCTTTGTTGCCATCAATTCCAATTATAATTGGTCTTTTTTCCTTTGGGACAGACTCGTATACAGACATTGCTCCAAGTGCCATTTCGTCATTATTTGCAAGAATTAACTCCACATCCGTACCGTATTCTTCTATTATTGACTGGGTTTTAACTCTTGCTCTTTCCTTATTCCAGTCGGCAAAATGGTAGGTTAATTTTTCAAGTTCCACCCCCTTATCGAGAAGTCGGTTTACGGAACTGTCAGTTCTAATTATTGTATCCTGATGTCCCATCTCTCCCATTAACATGACATATTGGATTTTTCCATCATGATTTCGGTCTACGTCTTTATTTTTGGTTATAATATCGTAGGCAATATCCCCCTGAAGCTCGCCGGATTGCTTGGCATTTGCCCCTACATAATACATTTTGTTCCATTTCATTAAATCTTCATATACTAATTCCCTGTTATAAAAAATTATTGGAATATTGGCATTTTTAGCCATTTTAATAATTTTTCCCGGAGCAGTTCTGTCCACAAGTCCGACACAAAGGATGTCACAACCTGCATCAATCATTTCCTCAACAAGTGTATTCTGGTTTTCCTGACTGTTTTCACTGTCCCTTACTGTCATTACGATTCTTAGGCTGTCATTTTCCAATTCCTTGAAATCCTGTTTCATACAGTTCATTAAATCCGTTATGAATGCATCGTTTTCATTGTATACAAGAACACCAACCCTTAAAGTTTTGCTGACTGTTTTGCTGGTTTCCTCACATCCGGAAAAAACGCATACATTGCAGATTAGAATAGCTGTTAAAAGCATTTTTAAAATCCCTTTATATATTTTCATACCTGCCTCCCATTAAATATACAATTATCTCTTTAATGTATATATATAATTCTCGATTTCCTCGGTATAGATATTGCTTTTATCTATGACAAGATAATCGCAAACATAATTTGCCGGTGATTTCCATTTCTTATCGAATTTTTCGGAAATGGCATCCACAGCTTTGTACCCCACATCATATAACTGGGGAACTACAATTGCGTTTACAGTTCCCTTATCAACCAGAGAAATTGAAGCCATGCTTCCCCCAACACCGTAGATTGGACATTTTGCAAAACGGCTGCTTAAATTCTCTGTGGTTATCTCTTCTAATATGTCTGTGTCTAACGCTACCAGATAGTCAACGCTTGCCTGAGTATTAACTATATCAAGGGAATTCTGCGAATATTTTTTATTATGTATCCATTTAATATTTATACCTGTTTTTTCTATTTCATTGCAAAAGCCTTCTATTCTTTCCTTTGCACTGCTGGTTTTATCCATGCCTGCCACAATTCCCATGGTTTTGCCTTCTAAAGCCCCACCTTCATCGGCTATGATTTTTTGTGCAAGTCCCTTTCCAAGTTCATAGTTATCTGCGTTTATGGAAATGTGATTACCCAAGCGGCTATCGGCTGCAGAATCTTCGGCAGAATCAGTTTCCTCGACATAGAAATCTTCATTGATTGTAATTACATATTTATCTTTTAAGTTTTCTTCAAACATTGCCTCGACATTTGTCCCCGGTGCAGGCTGGATGATAAATCCGTCTACTTCATTTGACAATTGTTCCTTGATTAGATTTCTTTCTTCTATATAATCTTCTATTTCATCAGTGTTACAGATTACAAGATGAATGTCATTTTGTTTTGCAGAATCTTTCAATCCATGAATAAAAGAATCCCATTTCCCGGAGCCGGAATTTTCCACAATTACAGCCACTTTTTTCTGGGGTTTTTCATCTGTAAATAATAATATTGTCAAAAAAATAGCAAAGATGGCAAGGACAGCCTCCCATATAATAAACATTTTTCTATTCATCTTTTTAATCTTCATAAGTGTATTCCTTATCCAGTTCAAGACTTACGCTGGATTTCTCCAGCTCTTCCTTGGACTTTTCATTATATTCTACTGCAGGAATATGAATTGTAACGATTGTTCCTTCATCAGGTTCACTTTCTATTCGAAGACCGTATTTTAATCCGAAAATCAACTGAATTCGTCTGTGAACATTGATAAGACCAACTCCTGAGCCATGTTTTGGAACTTTGTTTGTGTCTTTCAATACATTCATACATGTGTATTCATCCATTCCCATTCCATTATCTTCAACTTCTATATAGATATCCGTTTCCTTTTTGTATGCTCTTATGGTAATGTTGCCCTCATCATCTTCATCCATATTTCCAACGCCATAATATATTGCATTTTCAAGTATAGGCTGAATTATTAATTTTACGGTACTATAGTTATATATTTCCTCATCAATATCAAAATCCACTGAAAAATGATTTTTGTATCGCATTTTTTGAATGTTCATATAACTTTTACTGTGCTGGATTTCATCCTTCAAAGAAATAATTGTTTTTCCTTTTGAAAGACTTATTCTAAGAAGTTTTGCAAGTTCCGTAACCATAAAAACAGCCTCTTTATTTCGTCCACCTTCAATCATCCATGTGATTGATTCAAGGGTGTTATATAGAAAATGCGGATATATCTGAGTCTGTAACGCTCCGATTTCACTTTTTCTTCGCTCATTTTGCTGTCTTATGACCTCTTCCATCAGATTCTGATTTTTTTCATAGGATTTTTGAATGGATAATCCCAGACTTCTGATTTCCGAAGAACCGCCTATGTAAATATCCTGCTGTTTACTGGTTTCATATTTTTTCACAGAGTCATTTAATCGCTGTATCGGTTTTGAAACCTGCCTTGAAATAATCCTGTTTACAAGCAGAAGCATCATCAGTAAAAATATAATCGAAATTAAAAATGATTTACGGAAGTTCATATTTATAAGGATTTTCGTGTCATTAGGAATCACCCCCACCAAACGCCATCCCGTATATGATAATGTTCCTATTGCAATTCTTCGATTTTTGCCCTGAAAATTATTTATGTGAACTCCGTCTTCATACCTTACGATTTCGTTATTGTTTTCCTCAATTATGCCCCTGTTTAATTCAGCCATTCTTGGATGATAAATGAAATTACCTTTTCCGTCACACAAATAAAAATACTGATTATTCGGCTGGGCATTTAACTGGTTTAAAATATCCCAGATATATGAGCAGCGAATATCAATTAATAAAATTCCATGCTTGTTATCTTTGTCCCCTAAAATATCTACAGAACGGCTTACTGATATTACCCAGTCCATTTTTTTCGTAGTATTATTAAATATATTCTGCAGATGTGGATTGGAAAAATGAATATTTTCTATTTCATTTGATGTTTCCATAAACCAGTTTTGTTTTGTTACATCAACCCCTGGTTTTAGCGTATTAATAGGATCGGCATATAGTAAATTTCCTGCATCATCAAAAATTGATATACTCTGAACACATTCCTTATTTGCTTCATAAAGCAGGTCGATATTTTTTGCAAATTTCTTGGAATTTACCTCATTTTCCTGAAGAAGATAATAATTAATGGTATTAGACAACTGCCTTATGGTAAGCAATGAATTATCCAGACTAAGTATGGTACTTTCCACACTGTTATTTGCATTGGAAATAGCATAATCCTTTATTGATTTTGCATACCTGTTATATGAAATTACTCCCATTGCAAGGGTTGAAAACGTAGAAAGTAACATCAATATAACCATAATAATTGACTGTATGTCCCAGATTAATTTTTTATTTTTCGATTTTGTACCCAATTAAGCCATTTCCCCTTTTGTTTTTCTGTATTTGGAAGGTGACATTCCAAAAGTTTTCTTAAATACATAGCTAAAATAATTTGCATCCTCATATCCCACACTTGATGCAATTGCATAGCTTTTTTCACTGGTTTCAAGAATCATTCTTTCAGCTATTTCCATTCTATAATCCGTAAGATATGTAACGAAAGTTTTTCCAACCTCTTTTGTAAAAGTCGAGGAAAAATACGAATTTGAAACTCCCAGTTCCTGACATACCATATCCAAAGAAAAATCCGGATTCTGATAATTTTTTTTAACAAGATTAATAGCTTCCATAATAAGTCTTCTTGAAGATGAAATTCGCACATTGCTGATTTTACGGCTTATGTCAACTGACACAGTCTTTAGCCAGTCAAGTAACATATCTTCATTTAATTTTGGAATCACATCAAAAGGATTTTTAATGTCCCCAAGAAATTCGGAAAATTCCAAAAAGTTATTGGAACAAAAACGATAAAATACACCAAGCATCTCCATTATGTTCAAATTATATTGATTAACGGTTTTGGAATTTTCCTTAATCTTTTTAACCACTTCCGTAGCTTCCTTTGTTATTTTTTCTTCATTTCCCAGATTAATGTTTTTCAGCAAATCATACATCTGAGGTTCTCCGAACTGATAAGAAAAATCATGCTCTTTTGGTGCGATTTCCTTAATGTTTATTGCACGTTTCGTTCCAAGAATTACCCTGTAAGAAACTGCCTCTTTTGCATCATCAAAAGATAATTTTAAATTATACAAATCATCACATACTCTTCCGATTCCTATGGTGATATTTGCACCCATAATTCTGTTGCCCCAACGGCAGAATTTGTCACATTCATCTGTCAGCATGTTGATTTTTTCCTTGGAATCAGTTTCTATTATCATCACTGTATTTCCAAGGTAAGTGAATGTCTCATTCATCCAGTTTTTTCCGATTCTTTCTATTGCTTCCTTTTGAACGGACATTGAAAGAAGTAATGGATCAAAACCCTTTGGGACATCATTTTCTGAGGTATGTATTACAACACAACAGAAATATTTTCCTTTAATTTTAATTTGATAACTGTTCAAATACTGTTTAATATTTTCCTTTGGAATTCTTCCTTCTATAAGTGAGACAAAAAAATTCATTCTGAATAATGGCAATGACTCTTCAAAATAATGCTCTAATTTCTCAACATTTAATTTTTCATCATGCTCACAATCCAAACTCTCCTTTAATCGCTTAAGACACTTAACAAGTTCATCTGAGTTGACAGGTTTTAAAAGATATTCTTCTATTTCAAGGTGAATTGCTTCCTTTGCATATTCGAATTCGTCAAAACCTGTAAAGATAATTATCCTTATGTTTGGAAATTCATTTTTCAATGTTTTGGATAATTCAAGACCATCTATATATGGCATTTTTATATCTGTAAGAACCACGTCCGGCTGCATGGTTTCTGCAATTTCTAATGCTTTAGCTCCATTTGAAGCACTACCGATTACTTCAAATCCTAACTCCTCCCAGTTAACTTTATGTTCAATGATATTAATAACATCCTGTTCATCATCAACAAGTAAAACCTTATACATTTTATTCCCTCTCCCTTTAAATTTATCTAATTGTATAAGACAATTATACTATTTAACTTTATAAATTAAAATACTTTTAAACAAAATGAATGGAGCAGGTTCGCCCAGCTTTGCTACCGAAACCTTAGATTTTAAACAGAAATTAACCCTGCCATATAAACGGCAGGGCCAACTTCTTAGAATTGTTTTTGCATTTATAAATATTTATTTCTTCTGAACATATTTTAAGCAGTCAAGAGTTACAGCTGCAAGAATAATGATTCCTTCGAAAATGAACTGTAAGTTTGTATCAATACCTAAAATTGTAAGAGAATATGTCAATGCTGTAAAAATAAGTACACCAGTTACTACTCCGGAAATCTTTCCGATTCCTCCAGTGAATGATACACCACCAACTACACAGGCTGCAATAGCATCCATATCCCATCCTTGTCCATAAGCTGCACTTCCTGAACCAACCATTCTGATACATTCAAGCCATGAACCGAATCCATAGAGAATTCCTGCAAGGACAAATGCGCTTAAAGTAACTTTAAATACTGAGATTCCTGATACTGCAGCAGCTTCTGGATTTCCACCTACTGCATATAAATTCTTACCAAATGTTGTCTTGTTCCAAATAAACCATACTATAACAATTGCGGCGAGTGCCCAAAGAATAATAGTTGGGAAACTTCCAATTTTTGGAATAATCATGTTTGGAATTCTTGGATCAATTGCTCCAAATGATACACCCTTAGTTGCATATGTAACCAAACCAAAAATCATAAGCATGTTTGCCATTGTTGAAATAAATGGATGCATCTTAAATTTTGCCATGAAAAATCCTGCTATAGTTGAGAATGTTGTGGTAAAAATGATACATAATACTAATGCCAGGATTACTCTTCCACCTACCGGCATATTTGAAAAATCAAATATGTGACCGAAAACTCCACCGGTGTTTGGTCCGTTATGCATTATGATTGTAGATGTTACCATTCCCATACCAACCATTCGACCAACTGAAAGGTCAGTACCTGTAAGAAGGATTAATCCGGCAACACCCAACGCCAGAAACATTCGTGGCGATGCCTGCTGTAAAATATTTAAAACGTTGCTTACTGTAAGTAATTGTGTATTTTTTACAATTGGCGTTACAATACATAATCCAATGAAAATCAATATAATAACTATATACAGACCGTTTTTATACAAAAACTGAGATAAACTGAATGTGTATTTGTAGTTTTCGATTTTCTGAGCCTGCTTCTGTGCGAAAGTAAATTTCGACATTCTAAGTAAATCAATTAAATGATACTTATATGCAAATGCATCATGCTTTCTGTCCTTGATTTCCTGTAATTTTGTTTCATGAGATGCATCTTCATCAAATACGGCATTTTTGTAAACGTATTTTGCATCTTTAAGTTCCTGCTTGTCAGATAATTTAGACTTTTCAGCCTCATAATCTCTCTTTAAAGTTTCAAGTTTATTTTTATGTCTTTCATTTTCGGCCTGCTTTTGAGCTTCACAACTTGCGGCAACCTTGCTGAAATATTCCTTTTCATAATGTGCATCAAGATAAGCTTCAGCATCTTTGATTAAGGCTTCGATTTTGGATTTGTTACTGTTTTCAACCTGTTTTGCCTTCTCCAATGCTTTTTTATCGTCACTGATTAAAGTTGCTCTTTCATCAGAAGATAAATTCTTATCCCTTTTAAGTACTGAAATATGGTTCTTAAGATACTGAACCATGAAAGTACCATCTTTTCTTAAATCATCAATTTGTTTTTGTATTGAACTAATATAATCATCTATTGGTTTAATGAGTTTTGTTTCTTCATCCACAGATAAGATTTTGTCTGTATTTCCCATAGATATTTCCTCCCCTTCTACAAATATTTTGCACTTAATCTCAGTAATTCTTCCTGATTAGTCTCCTTCGTATTTACGATTCCTGCTAATCTGCCGTTAGACATAACTCCAATTCTGTTTGTAATTCCCAGTATTTCAGGCATTTCTGAGGAAACTACAATTATTGTTTTGCCCTGCTTTGCCATGTTGATAATCAACTCGTATATTTCATATTTTGCTCCAACGTCAATTCCCCTTGTTGGATCATCCATCATGAAAATATTTGGCGATCTTTCCAGCCATTTACCAAAAATTACTTTCTGCTGGTTTCCACCTGAAAGATTTGAAATCATGTCATTTGCACCCATACATTTTGTATGCATAATTCGAATCTCTTCATTAGTGGCACGAACCATTGCATCGTGGGATATGGCAATACCCTGTTTGTACTGGTTCATGTTGGCTATTGTTGTATTGAATGTTATATCTCCCTTTAAGAATAAACCGTTTGCTTTTCTTTCTTCAGTAATCAATGCAAATCCATGATCCATTGCATCCTTAGGAGAAGAAAAATTCATCATCTTGCCGTTATAACTTATTTTTCCGGCAGCTCTTGTTCTAATTCCAAATATCGTCTCAAGTAATTCCGTTCTTCCTGCACCAACCAGTCCATAAAGACCAAATATCTCACCTTTTCTTACGTCAAATGAAACATTTTGTATCTTTGGAGCATATTTAGTTGATAAATTGTTAACTGAAAAAATAACTTCTCCAGGCTCATTATCAACCGGTGGAAATCTGTTATCCAAAGAACGTCCTACCATCGCTGATATTAATTCATTCATATTTGTGTCGCTACATTTCTTTGTCATAACAAGGCTTCCATCTCTTAAAACGGAAACTTCATCACATATGTCAAAAATCTCATCCATTTTATGTGATATATATATTAAAGAAATACCCTGATCTCTTAATTTTCGCATCATTTTAAATAATTTTGCAACTTCCGGTGCTGTAAGAGAAGATGTAGGCTCATCTAATACGATTACCTTCGAATTATATGATATAGCCTTTGCAATTTCACACATCTGTCTTGCTGAAACAGACATATATTTCATAGGTTTAGTAAGATTAACAGTTATTCCAAGACTTCTGAACAAATCCTGTGTTTCTTTTTTCATTCTGTTTTCATCTACTATTCCCAACGAATTTTTAGGATATCTTCCTAAAAACATGTTATCAATTACACTACGCTCTAAGCATTGATTAAGTTCCTGATGTACCATGGCAACACCATTTTCCAGGGCATCTTTTGGACCTTGAAAATTTACTTCTTTGCCATCAAGAACAATAACACCTTCATCTTTCTGATATGTACCAAAAAGACATTTCATCATTGTCGATTTTCCGGCTCCATTCTCACCCATAAGTCCCATAATAGAGCCTTTTTTTACATTCATATTTATATGATTCAAAACTTTATTTCGTCCGAAGGATTTGCTCATTCCTTTTATGGACAAAATATAATCTTTACTCTGTTCTCCCATATACTCCACTCCCTTATGATAAATAAAATGGGGGACATCATTGTAACAAAATCGATATCCCCCTGTGGACTTAATTATGTTACTAATATAACATTGGTAACTTTAATTACAATTTATCTTTACTATTTTACTGTCCAAGAATAGATGTATAAGAAGCTGCATTGTCAGTTTTAACCATGTTTACAGCAAATGCATCGTATTCTCCAGGATTTCCAAGTCTGTTTGTAATATTAGATTCTGTCTGTCCATCACCACCGATATAATCTACTGTTAAGTTAAGAAGATCATCGTAGTTCTCAAGTAATGGCTGATATGTTGAGCTTAAGAAGTTATCTGACGCATTGTAGATATTTAACCATACCTTCTTGTTAGGACTCTTTGACTCGTCTAACTGGTTAGAAACTTTGTCATATACCTTTGTTGAATCTGTGAAATCCTGATAGTTATCTGCTGTTACAGCGATATTTAATGCGTAGTATGATCTTTCTTCTTCGCTATATCTGTAATCTTCACCCTCTGTCAATACGTTACCTGCTTCATCAGCAACTGAAATTCCTGTATTAACATCTACTCCGTCTAATGCATTTCTTAAAACTCTAAGTGTAAGGTATGCCTGAACGTCCGCATGCTGTGAAATTGTTCCGCCGTATCCTTCTGCAATTGCTGCAACTGCATCACTGTTTGCATCGTATCCGAATGTTGGAACTTTGTTATCCTTTGCCCATGCGTTGAACATTGACATTCCCATTCCATCGTTATTAGAAATTACGATATCAATGTCATCACCAAATGATGCTGACCATGTTCCGATAGCATTTCCTGCTGTTGCTGCATCCCATGTTGCACCTGCTGAGTTTTTCATCTCCTGTGATGCAAGCTCACGAATTGTATATGTCTTTCCATCAACTTCAAGTTCGCAATCCTTAACTACTGAAGAAGATCCGTCTGTATTTGTTCCTGCTGGTGTTGAATCGATTGCTCCGTCTGCATCTACACCTGTTCCAAGAGCATTTCTTACACCTCTTGTTCTTGCGATTGAATCGTTATGTCCGATATCACCAATTGCAAGTACGTATCCGATTACTCCATCTTTATTTCTATCCATTTCAGCTGCATTTGCCTTGATATAATCAAGAACCATGCTTCCCTGAAGTTCAGCACCCTGATTTGCATCGAATCCTACATAATATGTATCATCGTTAAAATTCAATGCTGTCATGTCAAGCTCACCTGTTGAGCTGTTTGAAGGCTGTCTGTTAAACCAGCAAAGAGGCTTCTCACTATTCTTTGATGTAGAAGCTGTCTGCTCTCCGCTTTCTGTTGCAGTCTTGTCGCTTCCTGAATCACCACTTCCTGATCCACTTGATCCGCCACATCCAACAAGAGATGCTAACATAGCTGTTGCTGTTAATAATGCTAATGCCTTTCTTTTCATAATAAATACCCTCCTAAAAAATATATTTTTATTATTTGTTTCAATGTATCCCTTGAACAATTAATAGTATAAAGGTTATCCCACAATAAAAACATAGAATATTTTTGTGAAAATAACGAAGATTTTTATTTAATACATTTTCTTTTCATCAATTTAACAAATATTTTCAATAAAATTCCTATCTAGTTCCCAAAATCAAAGTATTTATTAACAAAAAATGTGATATTAGAGCAAAAAAACAGACAACTTTTATAAAAAGTTGCCTGCTGTATTAATTATGTTCTAACTATATCAATATCATACTATTGATTATCTGATAAATACTGTAATGCAATATATGAATATGCCGCACTTCCAAGGCTAAGACATGAATCAGCAAATCTTACCTTTGGATGATGCTGACCGAATTCATACCCCTCACTTTGACTTCCTGCAGAAATGAAAATGCTTGTAGCCGGAACTTCTTCACTTATAAATGCAAAGTCTTCACTTCCGCCCCCGGCTTTTGGCTCCATTGGAACTATTGCCGCTCCAAATAAATTGCTCATATAAGAATAAACTTTTTTTGTAACCTCGTCATTAATTCTCATACAAGGACAAAAATCCGAAAACTCAACCTTTGCACTACACCTGAATGCCTGGGCAACACTTGTACTTATCTCTTCAATTCTTTTTTTAATCTTTTTATTCACACTTCTATCTACGTCTGCGGTTCTTATTGTACCACGCATCTCAACGGAATCCGGAATTACATTAGAAGTATTTCCTCCCTGGAAACTACATGTTGTAAAAACTCCATACTCATCCTGAGAAAGTTCCCTTGCATTTACTTCCTGAAGAGATAAATGAACATGTGCCGCAGCTGTTATAGGATCAATTGCCTTCGAAGGAGTCGAACCATGTCCTCCCTTTCCAACAACTGTAATCTTATACTGCTCACATGTATTCATGGTAACTCCACCTGCGTTTGGAACCATGAACATTCCTGTTGGCATTGGTAATCCTGAAATTACATGTATCATAACCGCCGCATCTACTTTTGGATTTTCCAAAACTCCTGCGGAAATCATATCCAAAGAACCCTTAAAAATTTCCTCCGCCGGCTGAAACATCAGCTTAACACAACCTTCTATCTCATCTTCATGATCCTTTAAAATTCTAGCCGCACCTAAAAGCATTGTCGTATGCATATCGTGTCCACAGCCATGCATCTTTCCCGGAGTAAGACTCTTAAAATCAATATCCGCTTCCTCTGTCATATTTAAAGCATCCATGTCAGCCCTTAACAATATACACTTGCCCGGTTTCTTACCACCGGCAATTGCAACCACACCACATTTTCCAACTTCATTTGGTGTATATCCCATTGAAGTCAGCTCATCAATTACAAACTTCTTTGTATTTTCAAGCTCAAATCCAACCTCTGGATGCTGATGCAGATAATGCCTTTTTTCAACTAATTTATCCTGAAGTTTTCCTGCTTCATCTAAAATCTTATCTTTTAAATCCATTTTTGTCCCCCTTGCTTTCTATTTTCTTTATTTTATTAATCTTCATTTTTAATTATAATGTTTTAACTTATTCATTTGAAATTTATGGTATATGTAACTCATTATATTGTCAATATATAGCATTTCCAAGTTATTACATTGGCAATTTATAGCATTGCAACTTATAGCATTTACCAGTCTTATATTGCCAATTTATATATATAACGTCACAATTTTTGATATTTAAATTATCAATACCAATAATCTCTCCCACAAACTCTATTTTAATATTATCTGCCATGTTAATTCATCATATTCTCATATAGATTATACTCTTTAAATATTTTACAGGCAACACCGTATAATTTCATTTCCTACATTAATTATTCATTATAATCACAGCTTTGTTATAAGTAAAATTTATAGCTAATTCTAAATAATATAAACTACCACTTTTCATACTATAGTGGTATGATATGTTTTGTAAACAGAAAGCAACACAATTTAAATAAATGAAATGCGAAGAGCTGATTCGCAGGAATAGGAGATTACATTATGGGAAAGAAACATCGTTCAGAAAGAAATTTTAAATTTGAGACAAAACAGTTACACGTAGGACAGGAGAATGCAGATCCAGTTACAGATGCAAGAGCAGTTCCAATTTACCTTACATCATCATATGTGTTCCACAACAGCGAGCATGCTGCTGACAGATTCGGATTAAGAGATGCAGGTAACATCTATGGAAGATTAACAAATCCAACTGAGGACGTTTTCGAGCAGAGAATCGCAGCCTTAGAAGGTGGAGTTGCAGCTTTAGCTGTAAGTTCTGGTGCAGCAGCACTTACTTATGCTTTACAGGCAGTTGCACATGCAGGTGATCACATTGTAGCAGCTAAAAATATTTACGGTGGAACATACAACTTATTAGCTCATACACTTCCAGACTATGGAATTGAAGCAACATTTGTTGATCCATTCGATTATGATGCTATCGAGAATGCAATTAAAGATAATACAAAAGCTATCGAAATTGAAACTCTTGGTAATCCAAATTCAGAAGTAGTTGATATTGAAAAGATTGCAAATATCGCTCATGCTCATAAGATTCCACTTATCGTTGACAACACATTTGCAACACCTTATTTAGTAAGACCTATCGAATACGGTGCTGACATCGTTGTTCACTCAGCAACAAAATTCATCGGTGGTCATGGAACTACAATTGGTGGTGTTATCGTTGACAGTGGTAAATTTGATTGGTTCGAAAGTGGAAAGCATCCATGGTTAACTGAGCCAAACGTATCATATCATGGTGTTGTATTTGCTCGTGATGCTGCTCCAGCTGCATTCGTTACATATATCAGAGCTATTCTCTTAAGAGATACTGGTGCTACAATTTCTCCAGTTCATTCATTCATCTTCTTACAGGGATTAGAGACATTATCACTTAGAGTAGAGCGCCACGTTGATAACGCACTTAAAGTTGTTGATTACTTAAGCAAACAGCCACTTGTCGAGAAGGTAAATCATCCTTCAATTTCAACAGATCCTACTCAGCAGGAATTATACAAGAAATACTTCCCTAATGGTGGTGGTTCAATTTTCACATTCGAAATTAAAGGTGATGCTAAAAAAGCTCAGGAATTCATTGATAATCTTGAATTATTCTCATTACTTGCAAACGTTGCCGATGTAAAATCATTAGCAATCCACCCAGCATCAACAACACATTCAGAATGCAATGAGGAAGAATTACTTGATCAGGGTATTAAACCAAATACAATTCGTCTCTCAATTGGAACAGAGAACATTGACGATATAATTGAAGATTTAGACGAAGCATTCAAGGCTATATCTTAATATCTTAATTGTAAAATGCTAAATTGAAATGTATCAGAAATTTGAATATGCCTGAATTATTCAGCACCTAAAATTGTATACATACCTGAATTATTTATATAAATCCGCCAAATAATAAATATAAAATCTCATCAGATTATATTGTTGTATATAACTGATGAGATTTTTGTATTAGAAAATAAATTCAAATTTTACTGAAGATCTTTGTGATGGAACTGTTTCTTGCCGGAAGCATAATCAGAAACAATGTGACCGTTACCAAATAATTTATATTTGTAAGTAACAAGTCCTTCTAAACCTACAGGACCTCTTGCATGAATCTTACCTGTGCTGATACCAACCTCTGCACCAAATCCATATCTGAAACCATCTGCAAATCTTGTGGAGCAGTTCTGGTATACACCTGCTGAATCTACCATCTGCATAAATCTCTTGGCAGTATCAGAATCCTCTGTAATTATACAATCAGTGTGGTGTGAACCAAATCTGTTAATATGCTCAATTGCTTCATCTACTGTATCAACCAGCTTAACTGACACAATCAAATCAAGATATTCTACGAATTTATCATCCTCAATTAATTCTGCATCTATATAATCTGTTACCTCTTTAGTTCCTCTGATTTTTACTCCGTTATCCTTAAGAGCTACAGCCAGTTTAGGTAAAAATTCCTTGGCAATTTCACGATTGACCAATAATGTCTCTACCGCATTACATGCTGCAGTATACTGAGTCTTGGCATCTACAATGATAGGAAGAGCCTTTTCCTGATCAGCGTCCTTATCAACATAGATATGACAGATTCCGTCAGCATGTCCCATAACAGGAATCTTTGTATTATTCATAATATACTGAACAAAGGCATTTGAACCTCTTGGAATAAGTAAATCTACACTGTCATGACATTCAAGTAATTCATCAATTTCACTATGCTGTTCAGCCTGAAGCAGACAATTCTCAGGAAGACCTGCCTCAATTACACTTTGATGAATCAGTGAGAATAATATTCTGTTAGTGTATGTTGTTTCCTTTCCACCCTTTAAAATTGCACAGTTTCCACTCTTAATACACAATGTGGAAATCTGTACCAAAGCATCAGGTCTTGCCTCGAAAATTACTCCAATTACACCAATTGGACAGCTGATTCTGTATAATGTAAGTCCCTCATCTAATTCTCTTGCTAATGACACATTCTCAAGTGGATCAGGTAAAGACTTAAGCTGTTCAATTCCTGCTAAAACATCTGCCAGTTTATCCTCATTGAATTTCAATCTCTTAACAACTGATGGAGCAATTCCATTCTCTTTTGCAGCCTCTAAATCCCTGGCATTTGCCTCGAAAATTGCCTTGGCATTCGCCTTTAAATTCTTAGCAATTCTCTCTAATGCATCATTTCTTGTATCGTTACTTGAAGCAGCTAAAAATGGAGCAGCTTTCTTCATTTCCTTTACTTCTTCTCTAATGCTCATAACAAACCTCCGAATCTAATTAATTACTCATATGCAACATTATACCATCTTTTTAATTATTTATATAGTATTTGCATAATTATTGCCAACAGAAAGTAATCCCGGCGCTACTGCTGTTTGTATTTGTATTTATATTTCATATATTAGTTCCTTATTCCATATTCATATTTACAAGCCTGTCACCGATATATTCTAATCTCATACTAAAGAACCCTTCGTCTGCAATAAGCAGCTTCAGGAATATTCTGTCCCCTTCCCAAAGATTAAGTGATAAAATCTCGCTCTTAGGAATCCATGAAAGTTCCCCTTCATCACATTCAATAATTTCACCGTCAAATCTGTCCGAAGTATAAATATGCATAATCTCTTCTTCGTATATATCTGACACAAAATGAACTCTTCCTCTGTATTTACAATCGAGTAATTCCAGCCCGGTCTCTTCCTTTACCTCCCTTAATATGCACTCCTTGGGAGTCTCTCCTTCTTCAATATGTCCTCCTACTCCAAGCCACTTTCCCTCGCTTTGATCATTCTCCTTCTTGTTTCGAAATAACATTAAGTAACTGTTATCCTTTTGTATATAGCATAAAGTTGTCTCTTTCATCGTATACCTTTCTAATCGCAGTTTCATGCAATTATTTATCCTGCAGTTCAGTCTTCATGATATCTCTATATAATTGTATTCTATTAGAATTAGTTACGCACAACATACTATGCAACCATATTATTATGCAACTCTAAATCCATACATTCTGTATTATCATCATAAGATATCAAACTATTTGCATTTATTGTTCTATTATCAAATGCCTGCATTACAAATCCATATAAACAATTGTCAGGCAATATCACATTTAAATTAACTCTTTCCATTTCGTTCGTCCTTTCTTTTCTTCCAATATAATACCATCCGAACGTATATTTGTCAATGTTTTTTCGCCTGTTTGTTCGATTTTTTCTTTCTCAAAAAAATAGCCATACCAACCCTATGGCATGACTATTCTTTCTCACATATGCTCATGTTAAAGCATTGATTCTAATTCACTGACTATGCAATTTTCAATTACTGCCTTTATCTCCTTAGCTGATACATGAGTCTTAACATCCTCGTATTCCTTGACATTGTATTCCATACAGATATACTCCTCAATAGCCTCGGCATCAATCTTCTTAGAATAAGCATTCTCATATTTCTCCATCAGCTCGTCATCAAAATCAATAACCATATTTCTAAAATGGACTTTCATAATTCCCCCACTTCCTCTGTTACTTCTATTAAATTACAAATATTCATATCTTTATTATCTTTGAAGAAATAATCATTGTCAATATTTTTTTGATTATTTGTTATTATAAAAATATTTTATATGTAGGAAAATCCACTTAATAAAGGAAAAAATACATTTTTTATTCCTTGATTAAAGAAAATGTCTGACCATCCTGAACATCGATATAAATGTAATTAGAAGACCTTGAACTTACATATTCAAGCTGGTTATCCTTTATTCTGTATACATTTTTAAGCTGAAATCCCTCGTCAGGATCATCAGTAAGCTCTATATATTCTCCGTCAATTGCATATGTTCCTGTTGCATAATAACTGCTGAAATCGCCCTCATAATATGTATATGTTCCGTCATCCTCAAATTTGATTTTGAAATCAGCATCGGAAAAATTACAATCGTAATTAAAATCGTATTCATAAGTTCCACATTCAAAACCTGAATCTGCCTCACTGCTTGCAGCCCCACACGCAGAAAGTAAAAGCAGCATCATTCCCATAATTCCAAAACATTTCATTTTCTTAAACATATCTTCTCTTCCTCATTCTTCCCTGTAAATTAATCAATTGTTACTATTGTATACAAATTGTCACCAATTTCCGCAAATACCATATAGTCTGCAAGTTCCTTGTTTAATTCAGCAAATTCCTTCATTGCATCAAGTTCAACCAAACCTGCAACGTTAAATCCTCCGTTGTCATTAAAAAGCATATAACCCGTATCATCTCTCTTCAACACAAAGACAATAAGTCTGAAGTTCTTTCCATACTGCTTTGTGTATGCAGAAGCATTTCTAAGTGCAATATTAACAATTTCCTCATCTCCTGACACCTCAAAAAAAGGAGTGGCAATTGTCTTAACTGCATTATGCCCATCCTCAAGGCCTAACTTCCTTATGTATTCTGTTCCTCTCTTCTCTGACATCTTATTCCCTCTTTTCTCTAATATCTTCACATTGTAGTCAGACTACAATTTCTCCTTATATAATTTTGTTTATTTTTCTTAACGTCAATTATCTCATGCCCGTCACCGCATACTTTGCATTTAGAATTTTTCCTGTCGATTGGAATAATTCTGCTTTGCATATTTATACCGTTAAAATGGAATATCCTGCCTGTAAGCAATTCCCCTATTGATGTAATATACTTAATTGCTTCAAGCGCCTGCATACTTCCTATTATCCCAGCAACTGCACCAAGCACCCCTGCCTGTGCACAGTTTGGAACGTATTCATCCGGTATATCCTCAAATACGCATCTGTAACAAGGTGAATCATCTGGAACATATGTCATTACCTGACCTTCAAATCCCAGAATACCTGCATGACAAAATGGTTTGTGTGCCAATACACATGCATCATTTATTAAAAATTTAGACTCAATGTTATCCGTTGCATCTATTATGAAATCATACCCACTTATAAGTTTTGTTATATTATCCGCATCTGCAAACACCTCAAATGTTTCAATTTTTACAAATGGATTTAATTTCTCGAGTTTTTCTTTGGTCACCGCAGCCTTCTTATCACCAACCAAGGATGCTTCAAATAAAATCTGTCTATGAAGATTCGATTTATCAATTATGTCGTTCTCAACTATGCCAACAGTCCCTACACCAGCTGACACCAGATAAGTTAACGCGACACTGCCTAATGCACCTGCACCAATAACCATGACTTTTGATTCCTTTAATTTATACTGGCCCTCTTCACCAAGTTCCGGCAAAATCATTTGTCTGGAATACTGTATTTTTTCGTCACAACTAAGCTTTGTTACTTCCTGTATAAGCCATTGCCTGTAACCGCCTGATAATTCATACACTTCAATTCCGTTTTCATTTAATTCCTGTACTATGTGATTACTTTTCTCGCCTATACTGCAATAGATTATTTTCTTCCTGTCCGAAAAATTCTCCACCATTTTAGCAAAATCCCCTACGCTAAAAGGTTCCGGATAGGAAACAGCCCCTGGAATATGTCCATGTTCATATGCTATATTACTTCGTATGTCTATTAATACTTCTTTTGATTTATCAAATGTAATATCTTCTATATTAATTCCGTAGTCCATGAATATTCCTTCCTAATCATTGCCCTAATTATCAGAATAAGTATATCCTAAAATTACCAGCCACTTTAATTTTATATCACACCGTTACCAACAATGCAACAAAAAAACTATAGAAATGCAAATTTATACTATGCATTATCTTTTTCATGGTATATTTGTTTATACTTATACATCTCCTCGTCCGCCATAACTCTGTAATCATCAAGATTCTGTCTCTTAGCAGGATTTGTTTTTACAACTCCATAACTTGCATGAATATTAATGTATTGCAATTCATATTTTACTTTGTCGGTATATGCCTTTACTGCGTCTTCATCTGCATATGGCAAAAATACCAAAAATTCATCTCCCCCATATCTATAAGCAAATCCATCCTCAGGACAATACATCCTGATTACATTTGCCACGCTTTTTAAAATATAATCACCATATTCATGTCCGTATGTGTCATTTATTCCCTTAAAATCATCCACATCATAAAAAATTATGGTACATGACTGTCCATTTGCATTATATTCATTAAATACCGGAGCTACAATCTCATCGTAACCTCTTCTGTTAAGCAGTCCTGTCAACGCATCCTTACAATTTATCTCACGTAATTTTTCATTGGCATACTGAAGCTTTTTATGTTTGTAAAGATTCTCCATTTTCTTAATTAAAACCTGTTGTATATCATAAAAATTAGGACTGTCATACAAAAATACCGGATTTTTAAGTACTGTAAATCCAATTAATTCATCTCGAAAATGTATTGAGACATACATATATGAAGAATTTCTTCCGTTTTCATTTATATATTTTTCCAGATTTTCATAGGATGAAAAGTCATGCTCTCCTAAATCATCCAAAGCATATGGCACATATAATCTGCTTAAATCGAGTTTTCCTTTTGCAAATCCCTCGTTTTGTTCTAAATCCGTCAGCTTTTTATCTATAACAATATAACTTCCATCGCATTTCAAACTCATAATATACTTGCAAAAAGATTTGAATAAATCTATATAGTCTTCACATTCTTCTGTTATATTCTCAAGATATTTAACCGCTACATCTTCCAAGTCTTTTTTAACTGTATTTTCAATCTGATATTTAACAAATTCCCTGTAATCAACTCTGCCGTTGTTAGGACATCCGCAGCTTTCCGCAGGAATAAATTCCGAGTCAAAATAATACTCCATCCTATTATCTTTGCCGGTAATCAAATTGATTAATGCCCCTAAGGCTCTTCCACCGATATTTTCCCTGTTCTGAGATACCGTTGTAATCTGAGGCTTATAATATGCCGCCTTATCAAGATTATCAAATCCTGTTACACGAAAATCCTTTGGCACATTATATCCGTTTTTTTCTGCCACTGAACACATTCCTGTGGCAATATTATCATTTGCACATATAAATACGTCTGGAAATTTTCTGCCTTCATCCAGCCATTTTTGCATATAGTCCTCACCTGTTGCAAAATCAAAATCCCCAAACATATACATATCATCCGTAACTTCAATTCCATGCTCCTTAAGGAAATCCGAAAACGCCTTGAAACGTTCCTTTACCTCATAGTTATATTCAGGGCCACCGGCAAATACGAATTTTCGACAATCATGCTCATAATACATATGATTCATTATTTTATTTGTTAATTTACGATTATCATTTCCGACATAACAAAATCCGTCAATTCCGCATCCCATACTTACAACCGGAACGTTAACTTCCCTTAAATGATTAATTATCATATTCCATGTTTTCTTATCTCTTGTATTATTGCAATCAAAAATCACTCCATCATAGGAATTCAAATCAGGAACCTCAAAAAGACTATATTCACCAGCATTATACTTTGAATCATAGCTCCAGTTTCCGTATGAATTAAAATGATGAAGTGTTATGTCTACACCTAATTCCCTGGCTTTTGACATTATTCCGTCAACCCAGGCATAAATAACAAGACGCTTCCAACCGTCTGTCAACAAAGCAATTTTAATCATTTCTTTTCTCCAACACATTTCTACGTATAAAATATGTACTAACTAGCTTTGACTTTTTTGCAATTCTACGCTAATTGTACCATAAAATCCTATCTGATTCCACTTGTATTAACATACTTTGGTAAAATTTCCCCATATATAATTTTGCACAAAAAAAAGACAGTCAATCGATCAACTGTCTTTTAGGAGAAGGTATTTTACTATGGGGATAGTAAAAATATATAATGTATTGGGGGGTTTTTACAAGAATTATAATACCACCACTACAAAATAAAGTGTGCCCAAAGTTTTCAAAAATTGTGTATCTTTTTTGTGCAATTACTACAATTTATAGTACTAATTCACTACTTACTTATCAAGTAATTTAAGCATATCTTCTGCCGATACAGGCTTTGAATAATAATATCCCTGAAACCATGTAGGATTATACTGACGTAAGAAATCCTGAACTTCCTCATCCTCAACACCTTCCACGCAGGAATATATTCCGGAATCGTTGGCAAAGGAAATCGCATTTTTCACAAATGCCTGCTTCTTTTCATTTTCCAGTATTCCTCGTACAAAACTCATGTCTATTTTAATTTCGTCAACCGGAAGATTTACAACCATGGATGATGAAGAACTTCCTATTCCATAATCGTCTATGGCAATTCTGATTCCATGCTCTCTGAAAAAGGTTAAATCTTCACATAACAAAGCTGTTGGAATGTTTTTACATCTTTCTGTTAATTCCAGACAAATGTTTTTAGATGAGAAATTGTATTTATCAAGTAAATCTATCAACACATCCTTAAATTCGTAGCGTTCAAGCTGTTTACATGAAATATTAACGTTTAATACAAATTTAGGATTAGATTTTACAAATTCAAGGGAATCTTTGATTGCCCTTTCAAGAACGAAATTGCCAAGCTCAAACATGCTTGAATTATTTTCCATCCATTCAATAAACATATAAGGTGGAACATATCCATATGGCTCTTTCTTCCATCTTACCAGTGCCTCTGCTCCAATTATCTCTCCGGTCTTTGCAAGTACTATTGGCTGATATTCCACATAAAATCCGTCACATTCAGACAGTACGGATTTGTGAATCAGCCTTATGTAATCCAAATTCGATTTGCCATCTACCCTCATAAGGTCATTGAAAAATACCAAATCGCCTTTATATTTTCTCTTGGATTCTTCCAATGCAAATTCAAGTTTTCCCTGAATAAAATCCGCATCTTCATCTGAACCGTCAAGTAAAATTCCACCTGCACTGCATTTAATAGGAAGATGATATCCCTGGAAATTAATCTCATTTACAAGAATTCCCCTTACCTTATCCATGTATGGAATGACATTTTCATATTCTTCATTGCGAAGCACAAACACAAATCCCATGTCATTTATCTTATATACCGCTGTGTCATCAGTCATCATATATATAAATCTAAGTGCTGCAGAACTAAATATATGATCTCCACATTCCTGCCCGTATACAATACTTATATCTTCAATATGATCAAAACCAACGAGAATTATTGCCATCTTTCTATGGTTCTCCATTGCTTCCTTGATGTCTTCTCTGAAGCGTTTCTTCCCATAGAGACTGGTTATGGCATCAAAAGCCGGACCGACATTTTCGTTTTTCAAAATCACAATAAGAACATCTTTGCCACTAATCTTTACATGTTCACACATTATACTATATAAGCTGAAATCTTTACCTTTTCCGAAACGGATACATAGTTCATCCTGCAAATTCTCAAGCAAAACTCTTTTCTTCATGCCTTCTTCATATTCGTTTCTGTCATATGCATGAACAAAATCCATCAGTCTTTCATATAAATTTGGATAAATTCCCTCTTCCATCTCAAATTTCTTAGCAGCCTTCTTTGTAACCCATGTAAGACCGGTTTCCAGGTCTGTGGCAAAAAAGTAATATTCGTCCAATAATGATTCAATTTTAGTAATCACGTTTATAAAACATCTGTCCATAGTTTCCCTCAAATTCTAATCTATATTTTTACCTTGCTATAATTATATCTAAAACTACAAATTTTACCAACAAATTTTCAAAATATTCTAATTTAATAATAGCACGAAAGTACCAATAATAAAAGTATTTTTTCACATAAAATTTTTTGTATTAAAAAAAGAACTACAAATGTAGTTCTTTTTGCCTTTAAATATTATTCAATAAGGTAACCAACATTCCTTATTGTTCTTATTCTCTTGCCGTAATCACCTAATTTCTTACGCAAAGTCTTAATATGCATGTCAAGAGTTCTTGATTCCCCTTCATATAACACGCCCCAGACCTGACTCATTATCTTATCACGACTTAATACAATACCTCTGTTGATAAGAAGATATTGCAACAGTTCATATTCCTTGAAGGTTAATTCAATCTTCTGTGTTCCGATATGAACTTCATGCTTTTCATCATTAAGTGACAACTCATCTAAATTAAGCTGTTTTTCCTCTGTTGGTTCAAATCTACGCAAAATCGCCTTTACCCTTGTGATAAGCTCCATAACAGAAAATGGTTTCTTAATATAATCATCAGCTCCGTCTTCTAATCCTTTTATTAAATCAATTTCTGTTGTCTTTGCTGTTACCATAATAATTGGTAACTTCTTGGTTTCTGATTTTGCACGTAACTTCTTAACGATTTCGTTACCGCTTTCATCTGGAAGCATTAAATCCACCAATAACAAATCCGGTAACACTTCATCCATCTGCTTATAAAAACTTTTGGCATTATCAAATCCCACAACCTTATGTCCGGCATTCTTCAATGCAAAACTTTCTATCTCTCTAATACTCTCATCGTCCTCTATAATATATATTAAGGCCATTGTTTATCCCTTCTTTTCTTTCTTGGATGATTTATCTGATTTAGAAAGTTTATATTTTTCCTTATATTTTTCATATTCTTCTGTGAACCTAATCTTTTGTTCTCTGTTAAGTGTTGCATAGAAATCATGTGCATCAAATGTATCATCATCAACTACAATCATCTCAATTGCAATATTTGAACAGTGATCAGATATTCTTTCTACATTAGTAAGGATATCCTCAAGAATAAGTCCAAGCTCTATAGTACATTTACCTTTTCTAAGTCGCTTGATGTGATGCTGCTTAATCTTCTTTGTAAGACCATCAATAACTTCTTCTAAAGGCTCAATATGTACTGCACCCTTTATGTCTTCTTCATTAAATACATTGACAGTGTTCTCAACAATCTCCTGGACTGCGTTTAACAAAATCTCAATCTCTGCCTTTGCATTTTTAGAGAACTTATAGTCCTTTTCATTCATCTCAGATGCAGATTCAACTATATTGATTGCATGGTCTGCAATTCTTTCAAAATCACTTATGCAATGAAGCATAACTGACATACTCTGACTATCCTTTTTAGATAAATTCTTTCCAGATAATTTCACAAGGTATGAGCCAAGAACATCTTCATACATATCAGTTCTTTCTTCCAGCTCATATATCTTGTCCACTTTACTTAAATCTCTTTTCTTTAACGCTTTAAACGAAAGCTTCAACACATCAATGGTTTCTTCTGCCATCTTACGTGTCATATTTCTACATATTTCCATCGCAAAAGCAGGACTTTCCAAGAATCTTTCATCTAATGTAATTCTCTCTGCTGTTTCTTCCTCTACAGCTACAACTTCCTCTTTTGTATCAGGAATGATTATTGTTGCAATCTTAACAAGAAGATTAGTAAATGGATATAATACAATACAACATCCAATATTAAATAAACTGTGAATTATCGCAATGTCTGCCGCATTTGCTGTATCCTGTAAAAATGCAAAATTAACAAATACATTTATTCCATAGAAAACAACCATGAAAATAATTGTTCCAATTAAGTTAAATAATAAATGAATTGAGGCTGCTCTTTTGGCATTCTTATTAGCTCCAATTGCAGAAATCATGGAAGTAACGCAAGTTCCAATGTTTTGTCCCATGATAATAGGGATTGCTACTGAATAATTAACTGCACCTGTTGTACATAATGCCTGTAAAATACCTACTGAAGCAGATGAACTTTGAATTACTGCTGTAAGTATTGCACCGGCAAGCATTCCAAGAATTGGATTTGAGAATGCAACTAATAACTTACCAAATTTCTCGCTTTCTGCAAGAGGTTCAACTGCACCGCTCATGGTTTCCATTCCAAACATTAAAATGGCAAAACCAAGTAAAATGTTACCTACATCCTTTTTCTTACTTTCTTCCTTTGAAACCATTGTAAGAATTATACCGATAGCAGCAAGTACTGGTGAAAAAGAGGATGGTTTTAATAACTGAAGCCATATAGTACTTCCTTCAATTTCAGTAAGCGAAATCATCCACGACGTAATGGTGGTTCCTACGTTTGCACCCATAATTATTCCGACTGCCTGCTTTAATTGCATAATGCCGGAATTTACAAAACCGACTACCATAACGGTGGTGGCTGAAGATGACTGAATAACTGCAGTTACACCTGCTCCAAGTAATAATGCGTAAATTCTCTTGGAGGTAAGTTTTTCAAGAATGGACTCTAATTTTCCTCCGGCCATCTTAGATAATCCGTCACCCATTGCATTCATTCCAAATAAGAACAGCGACAGACCTCCAATCATCGTTAACAAATTGAAAATATTCATAGATTTGTCTCCTATTTAATTCTATTTTATATTGTAAATATATTTACAACTTTCTTTCTATTTACAATACACATCAATTTTAGATTACAACTATTATGTAAATTCTAATAGTGCTTTTATGTAAAATCTATGTAAAATCTTTTTACATAACTAGAAAGTTATAGTTATTCTTGTGCCTTTTCCAAGTTCGCTTTCCATATTTATCTTGGCATCGTGCAATTCAACGATATGTTTTACAATTGCAAGACCAAGTCCGGTTCCACCGGTTAACCTTGAACGGCTTTTATCTACTCTATAAAATCTTTCAAATACTCTTGACTGATCTTCCTTTGATATTCCAATTCCATTATCCCTGACGATTAACATTGGATTGTTGTCCATCTTAACTTCTATCCATACTTCGCCATTTTCATTATTATATCTTATGGCATTTTGAACCAGATTATCCACCAGTTCCCTTAACATCTCTTTATTTCCACATACACTTACACTTTCTCCTGTGAAGTGAATTTCAATTTGTTTTTGCTGGGCATTTACCCTTAATGCGTCAATACAGTCTGAAACAATCTCATACAAATCCAGTTTTTCAAATACCGGTTCTGTTTCACATCTGTCTAATTCTGACAGTTTGATGATGTCATTTATCATTAACACAAGTCTGTCTGCATTTCTTCTTATTTCATTGTAGAAATGATCCTTCTGGCTGTCATCAACCATGTGATTTTCCAGTAATTCTGCGTAACCTGAAATTGCAGTAAGAGGTGTTTTTAATTCGTGTGACACATTTGCAGTAAAATCCTGTCTGGCAATTGCTGCCGACAGAATATCTGTATGCTGCTTTCTAATCATATTAATAAATGGTACAAGTTCCTTGTATGGTGGTTCTTTTGATACATTTTCTATATCCTCAGCCATATGTTCAATTGGGGATACAAGCTGTTTGGTGAGCATATGGGATATAGCTATACATATCACCATAATTACAAGCAATATAATAAGAAGCATTGGTGCTGTGGTTATAAATACCGACCACATACTTTCCACATCCGTAGATATACGAAGAATAGTTCCATTATCCAGCAAAACTGCATAATAGAACGTATTTTTTTTCATTGTATCAGATTTTCTAATGGCTTCCCCTGTTCCATTTTTCTTGGCGCTTTTTATCTCAGGACGATTGGAATGATTATACAGTTTCTTGGCATCAGCCCCATTGTCATATAAAACTGTTCCATCTGTTCCTATCCATGTCACCCTTAATTCATCAGCATCAGTTGAGATATTGATGTTATCAACATTGATATTTTCCGACTCAAAATATCTTGTGTCCTTTAATAATTTTGCACTTATGCTCAGTTCGTTTCTTACATTCACCTGAAGCATTCTGTAATTACAAAATGTTATGCTTATTGTAGATAATATAATTGCTAAAATTGCAATTCCGACTAATCTTTTGTTAATTTGTTTTTTCATTTTCATTATTTCTCTTTTCTTTTACCAGTTATTAGCAATGAGGAAATTGCTGCCGTAAAAGGAACTGTCAATACAACACCCAGACTTCCCGACAAGCCCTGCATAATCTCAATTCCTATTGAATAGGAATTGATAAGCTGATTATAGCTTAAATCATATGCATAATTTGTCATAAGTGATGATAATGAACTCCCTACAAAAGCAAGTATTAAAGTATTTGTCATTGTTCCCATCATATCTCTTCCAACATGTATTCCTGAAATAAATAATTGTTTCGCCTGCATGCCGGGATTTGTTTCTTTTATCTCACAAATTGTTGATGATATTGACATCCCAACATCCATCACAGCCCCCAGTGAAGCAATTATTATTCCGGAAAACAGTAACTGTCCAATTTTAATGGAAGTATTTTGTGCTACATAGTTTAGTGTTTCAATATCTGAAACATTGTATCCCGTTATCCCAGCGAACTCACCAAATGCTAATGCACTAATTCCTGATATTACCACTCCAAAGGTAGTTCCAATAATGGCTGAAACCGTTTTCTTCGAAACTCCGCCTAACATTCCGATTGTAACTATCGTTGTAACAACACATATCAATATAGTTATTAACACTGGTGAGTTTCCTTTATAGACTAAAGGAAACATAATATACACAATGCATACAAATGTAAATGCCAAACTTAATATTGCTTTAATTCCTTTTTTTCCACCTATGATACATACAATTGCGGTAAAAATCAAGATAAACATGTAAATAGCGTTTGTTCTGTCCTTGCTGTAAACAGTGACCACATTGGTATCTTCACTTGAACTTACAATAACAATCACTGATGTTCCAACTTCACATTCTGCCCCGAATAATGTTCCGTTTGGATTAATCGCTTCTAAATTTTCACCTTTAAGTGAACCTGATTTTATTTCAACTTCAAGTTCCTGATTTCCGTACCTGTTACCATCCTCCGCTAAATTGTCCTTCGTAATTTTTGTTACAACTGCTTTCTCATAGGATTGGCCTTCTGTTGATATCAATGAAACCTTCTCAATATGGTTACATTTTATCAGGAGAAAAACAAATCCAATCATAAGCGCCATTAAAATTATTATCTTTTTACTATTTATATGCTTTTTTACTTCCATTTTCCTACTTCTTTTCTACTTATTACTTTACGGTTTTTTTAATTACGTTGCTGTATGTACCGTATACAATTGATTTGTCAGCTGCTTTTTTGTATGTACGAGCCTTAATATAGTAAGTTTTTCCTTTTTTAATTCCCTTAATGTTGTATGAAGTTGTCTTTGTGCTTGAAATCTTCTTAGTTACAACACCCTTCTTAAACTTCTTGTCTGTTGAGTATACAAGCTCATAACCTGTAGCTTTGCTATCCTTCTTCCAGCTTACATTGATAAGTTTTGAAGATGATTTAACAACTTTTACGCTTTGTTTCTCTGGTTTAACAGTAATTTTAATATTCTTTGTTGCACCATCATATTTTGTTGTTCCTGCTACTGATACCTTAATTGTTGCTTTTCCTTCTCCATTGATTGATACAAGACCTTTTGATGAAACAGATGCAACACTTTCGTCAGTTGATTCGTAAGTAATCTTACCGTCACTGTTTGTTGATGCCTTAATCTTGAATGCATCACTTCCTATTGTTTTTTCATAAGAAGATGCAGCCTTAATGCTTGCTTTTTCATTCTTTACAATAGTATAAGATGATGAACCTGCTACCTGTTTATTTGTTGTAGAGTCATATACCTTAACTGAAAATGTATTGTCAGTTACATCAATTACTGAATATGTAGGTGTCCATGTCTGACTTCTTTCTGCTACATAATCCTGCTGTGTGGCAATAAGGTTATAGAATTTTGAACCTGTTGCTGAGTTTGCCTCAAGGTATACTGTTCCTTCTGGATTAACTACTGTTCCCTCAACTGTATCGCTTACAATTGAATAGCAGTTATTCTGTGTAAGGTAATCCTGGTCAGCTCTGTAATTTGATGTATCGTATGATGTATGTGCATTTCCATCACCTGTTAACTGGTATGTTCTTGAATAAGTATGGTCATGTCCCTGAAGAACTACATCAATGTCATATTTATCCATAATAGGTGTTAACTGTGTTCTTAATATCATACCGTCTGAATCTGAGTGGTCTAAACCTGAACCGTAGATATCCTGATGGAACATAACAACCTTCCATGTAGCATCTTCGTTTTCACTAATTGCTTTTTTGATTACATTTTCATGAGTTGCGCAATTGTAATTGTTTGTGTCAAGAACTATGCATAACATGTTTCCATATCTATAGTAGTAATCTGTTCCTGCCTGTGTTTTTCCCTTTGTGTATTCCTCTCCACTATTTTCTAATGTGTTTGGATTATTATAATGGTAAGAATACTGTAATGAAGTTGAATCATGGTTTCCGATTGTTGTTGCAACAGGAAGTGAAGATAATGTAGTTGCACCTAAGTATGCTGCATATTCTTCTTCGCTTGTTGCTGTATTAACCTGATCACCTGCTGATACCATAAAACTTACATCAGGATTATTTTTTACAGCGTTCTTCAATACTTCATTCCAGTTGTATCCGTCATTTCTTGCGGCATAATTCTCAGACTTCTCAGTTAATGTTGTATTTTCACTGTCTACCTGATTTTTTGATGCTCCAATCTGAGGATCTCCTACATATAAGAATGAAAAACTGCTAAAGGATTTAGTATCATAATCCTTAACATCCTGCCATTTACCATTCTGAAATACCTGATAATAATATGAAGTGTTTTCCTTCAAATCAGTTACAGTTACTTTATTTGAGTAGTACTGACTTCCGATTTTTTCTGTTGTTACGCTGTCAATCTTAGTCTGTTTTCCTGCAAACTCAGTTGCGCCTTCCATTTTATCCTTGTCAGTTCCAATTCTTACCTTTGGTGTTTCCTCATTCTGACTGTACCATGCGAAGTTTAATTCCTTCTCATTTACACCAGGTGTAAGGGAAACATTCTCATAATTGCTGCTGTAGCTGTCCCAATTTGTTTTCCATTTATCCCACTTTGAAGACTCGCTTGAAGCATCGTTAAAATGCTCTGTTGCTGCCATTACATTAGGTGTGTTTACTGCGCCTACTAATAATCCTGAAACAGCAATTGCTGATAAAACCTCTGCTGTAAATCTAATGTAATTCTTTCTCAAAGAACTTCTCTTAATAAAATTTTTTCTCATAAAATTATCCTCAACCTTCTAAGTTATTAAAACTTAATTCATAAGTATCTTGCAAATCCTGAGCAATCAATAAAATCTCTTTGCTAAAATCTTATATTACAATATAACTAATATTCAAAACTCCATGCATGTTGTTTAGCTATATTATATTGGGCTAATGTAAAATCTCCTATCAGCTGAATGTAATAATTATGTAAAAAATGGCATGAACTTTAAGTCCATGCCATTTAATCATGTATTAATTTGTTACTTTACTACTACTTTAATCGCTTTTGCTGCTGATTCATAATTGGTTGAAGATTTTGCAGTTGCATATACAATGTAAGTTCCTTTTTTAGCATTCTTCTTAACAGTTATTACTCCGTTTTTACTAACGCTTACATATTTTGAACTGCCTGATTTCAATTTAAAGCTAACAGAATTCTTTGAAGATGTCTTAATCTTAAATGTCTTGCCAGCCTTTTTGATATCCTTTGATTTTACATATAATTTATCTTTTGATACCTTAAGAGTCTGTTTTGCCTTCTTAACTGTAAGTGTAATCTTCTTTGTTGCTGATTTATAAGTTGATGTACTCTTAGCCTTAATTGTAATGGTTGTCTTTCCGGCACCCTTAATTGCAATGTTACCCTTTGAATCATTTTTTGCTACTGCCTTATTTGATGAAGTATATGAAAGAGTAGTTTTTGCTTTTGCATTAAGATTAAATTTCTTGTCTCCGTATGTTTTTGTAATTTTATCATTCTTTGCAGCTTTAACTGTAATTGTCTGGGATTTTTGTTCTGGTTTTGTTTCTTCGATTTCACCTGTCTTAATAAGGTAGAAATTATCCCATGCTCCCCATGCTCCTGCTGTTGTTGTCATCTTGCAGCCAACTTCAACAGTTGTATTGTCTTTTGTAATTTCAATGTCTGCCACTTCAGGATTCTGCCAGTTAGCCCAGTCTGCTGTTTTTGCACTTGCAGAATAAGTTTTACCATCTACTGTGACGTAAAGTTCATAAGACTCTCCTTCTACAAATGTTCTTCCCTCAAGGAAAGCTCCTAATTTGTATACACCTTTATCAAGTGTTACAGTCTGGTAAGCTCCTCCCTCATTAATCTGTCCGTCATATTTTAATGTATATGTACCTTCGTAGGCATTGCTTGAATCATTTTTAATTACAATTTGTTTATTATCGCAATTAATTTTCCATTTTCCATCATCCTTATTCTCAAAAGAATAATTCTTATCTGCAAGATAATTATATTCTTCTATCTTAAGATTAAATGAAACATCATAAGATTTTCCGTTTATATCAACAGTTCCTGTAATCTTATATTCTCCGGCTCCTTTTTTAACTGCTTCTTCAATTGCCTTTGTGTCCCAGTCTGGATTAGTAATTGTGTCATTTTCTCCATAATTATATCTTACTGTTACCGATGGTGTTGTGATTTTATCTCCAACATATGCTTTCACATCATCTGCTTTTAACTGGTATACTTTCTTGGCAAGGGTTGTGCTTCCTGTCTCTAAAAGTCCATATGTCTTAAGGGATGCAAGAGGATATCCGTTGTAGTCAAACCATGCATGATTATCTACTGCAGAACCGCCTGCCCATTCACCGTTTGCACCAACCTGATTTGGATCATATTCGCTGCAAACCTTTGCTGCCCATCCAGAACCGTATTTCTCCCATGCAAGAACATTTTCCTGTTTTGCATTTTCAAGGTAATTTCCACCATCATCATAAATGTTATTTACAGGAATCCATGCAGGCTCCCAGTAGAATACACCAAGACCATTCTTAGTATCTGCCATTGTCTTAATAACATCTGTAAGCTGATTTACCTGTCCCTGAACTGAAAATTCATAATTGTCATATCCGCTTTCGGCACTTACTTCATTGCCCCATCCGTCACCATCACCTAAGTCAAAACTCCATGAAGTCTCGGCAACAAGCACTTCCTTATCGTATTTATCTGCGATATCTGATAATACATTGTTTAAATTCTCTAAAGTTCCATGCCACATAGGATAATAAGATGATGCAAAAACATCATAATCTACACCAAATTTATCAAGTGCCTTTGCATAACTTGCATATTTTCCTTCTGACTGTGGAGATTCAATATGAATTGCTACTTTAATATTCTTATTATGTGAATCTGCGGCAGCTCTTACTCCCTTTGCTCCGGAATTAAATGCTTCACACATTTTCTCATATTTTTCTGCCGAACCATCTGAAACACCTTCCGATTCAGATATGTCGCAAATTTTATTCGTGGTTTCATTTCCTACCTGAACCATCTGAACATCTACTCCGGCATCGAGAAGTTTGTTTACGGAAGTTTCTGTATATTCCCCAATCTTTTGGATTTTTTCATCAACTGAAAGTCCCTGCCATGCCTTTGGTGTAAGCTGTCTCTTTGGATCTGCCCATGTGTCAGAATAATGGAAATCAATTAATACCTTAAGTCCGGCATTTGTGGCATATTTTCCCATGCTGATTGCTCTTTCAAGGGTACAATCTCCACCACCATATGTATTTCCATTGCTATCCTTTGGATCATTCCAAACTCGAATTCTTACCCAGTTTGTGCCATTTTCTGCAAGGAAATTGAAAAATCCCTGCTCATCAAGCTCATTACCGTCATAATCATAATATTTTGCACCACTTTCAAGCTCTGATTCAAGGGAAGAAATATCTACGCCCTTAATAAAATCATCATTTAAAGAAATTGGTTCTACATAAATATCTTCAACCGAAGAAGTGCTTAATTTAATTGTATATTTTGCAACCTCACTATTATCTTCGTCTGTTAAAACTGCATCGAAATAGTAATCACCTTCACTTTTTGGTGTCACCTTAATTGATGATGCATCACCTTTTTCCTCATCATACCCATCAATTGTTGCATCACTAAGTCCCTTATCAGAATTTAATTTCCATGAAAGTTTATATCCGTCTTCTCCAAGGGAAATATCTGTTCCGTCTGCTTTTTTAGTAGCTGCTGTTAATGTAACAGTTTCTCCTTTTTTGATATATGTCTTTTTTGATGCCTTTACCGAAAGATTAACAGCCTCTTTGGCATTCTCATTCTCGCTTGCTGTAATCTCTATATACTGCTTAACATCCCCAATTGATGCTGCAAAATGTGATATGTTCCGGCTGTTGGGAAAGTAACATCTGCTGTAAGGGAATATCCGCTATTCTCATCATAATTTGAATATGTGGCATCCATATTGGCGTTTTCATACCCTGTTGCCCAGCAATCACTCCACCAATACAACTGAATTCCCTCTTCTTTTAAATCAGTTACCTTTGTTCCGTCCTCTTTAATTACATCAGCTTTAAAACTAACTGTCTCTCCTGCCACAACAGTTGTCTTGTCTGTCTCAATTGAAATGGCATAAGTTTCTGCCGCCTTTACTGTCTCACTTGTAAAATCCGCCACCGCCGGAATATTTGGAATTCCGGTAATTGTTAATCCAGATACCATTACCATGGCTAACATTCTTCTAAGATATTCTTTCCTCTTCATACTTTTATCCTCCTGAGCAAAATTTCCACCTTGTTGCGCAATCGGTTGCGCTTGATGTAAATATTATAGCACAGAATATTTTATAAATAAATCCGACAAAATTTCTAAAGCTGAACTTGATTTTTTGTGCAACATGACAAAGCACATAAAAAACAGACCTAAAGTCACAAATATGTAACTTCAGGTCTGCAATGATAATTTATTATCTGAATCGTGATGTTATTCTGCGCAACTTATCCGCAGAATCTTTGCAATTTGTTGTTCTATTATAAGTTTCTGTGGTCAGTTCCACTACATTTCCTGTCTTTTTTGCAATATCACTTACCCCTTTTGAACATTCATAAACATTTTGATTAATAGCAGAAATTGATTTCGTAATCATCTCAATATCATCACGCACCGTTTCAATCTCATTATTAACATGCTGCATGAACGCCTCTATTTCTTCCGTTGCAGACGAATATTCATCACTGGATTTAATAAATGAATTGTAATCTTCCACAACATTTTTCTCCACAAATTCAAGAATCCTTACTATGCTTCCTGTCAGTACTTCAACGGATTCATTAACCTGTTTTGCAATGGTTAAAATGTCTGAACTTGATTCCGTAGACTGATTTGCAAGTTTGGCAATCTCATCAGCAACAACTGCAAAACCTCTTCCGGATTCACCTGCCTTTGCCGCCTCAATTGAAGCATTAAGGGATAAAAGGTTTGTCTGATCCGCAATTTCCTGAATCTGCCCTGCAAGTAGATTAATTTTTTCCACTTCTTTGGCATTGATAATTGCCTGTTTTGATTCTTCCCTTATTGCACCAAACATATCAATTGTTTTCCTGCTGGCTTTAAGGGTGTTATCTTTAATATCCACAGTCTTTTCAATAATGTCAGTGGTAAGGGCTGTTCCGTTAACAATTTCCTTAGCCATGTTTGAAATACTGTCATTAATATTTCTGATATTTTCCGTTACCGACTCCGTTGAAGTTGTTGTTTCCACCATGCTTGCTGCAAGTTCCTCACTTGTTGAAGAATTGTCATTTGAAGCATCCTGCACATTTTCAGAAATTTCATAAAGGCTATTGGAATCATTAACCAAAACCTCTGATATATCATTTAATTCTGATACAATATTTGACAATTTTTCACGCATCCTTGTAACAGATTCACGCATAAGACCAATCTCGTCATTAGTCTTCGGTATATCATATTTCGAATTCATGTCCAGGTCTGATATATCATCAATTACATTGGTAAGTAAAGCAATAGGTTTTGTGATTTTAACTGTTACAAAATACGCAACTACAAGACAGATTGCCAATATAATTGCACCAATACCTACACACAAAACAGTAATGGTTTCAACCGGTTTTAGCATATCCGATTTATCTGTCTGGATGCAAAGTATCCAGTCATTAACGGTGCACATAAATGCAACATATACTTCTTTGCCATCCACCGTACACTCCACAACATCAGCTCTTGTTATCTGCCCTTTTTCATTATATGTATTAAGTATACTTTTAATAATTGGATTATTCTTAACTTCAGTTCCAATCAGTGAATTATCAGAATGATAAAGGTAGGTTTCATTTAAATCCACAAGATAACATATACTTGAATCCATTGTGGAAATTCCTACATTGTTCAAAATGTACTTTAACCTGTAATTTTCTTCACTTCTGTCACTTTCATCATAAAAACTTTCGTACAAAGTATCTGATGCAGATATACAGTTATCATACATATAACTCATGCAAAGTTTTGTTATATTTTTCTTATTGACAAAATAGGCAGCCATGAGAACAGAACTCATAAGAACTACGGAAGTTATGGCTAAGGTGAGTATCATTTTTCTTTTGATGGTAAATTTCTTCATTGCTGCTCCTCCTTGCCTTCTTTCTTCGCCTGCTTTGCCCATTCCTCCACAGAAAGACTCACCACATTTTCTTTGCTAAGTTCTGACTGTGTATACTTATACAGATAATTTGAAAAAGCATCCTTAAATTTCTGATTTGGAATTCCACTGAATTTCCAAGGAACAGACTTTTTAGTTTCATCATTTAAATACATTGACACTTCTCTTGCCAATGGATTATCAGGACAATCCTCCTGGGAAAACTGGTCAAAAACAGTGATGAACTGGAAATCATTTTTTACATAATTTTTTCCAATCTCAGAGCTGAAAAGCCATTCAAGAAAATCTATCGCAGCTTTTTGTTCTTCTGCTGATGCCATATTGTTGACACACATATAACATTCCGTTCCAATACATATTCCCTGTTTTTCTTCCCCCTCAATACCGGAATATATCGGCAAGAATTTGCAGTCTTCTTCCGATACTACATTTCCCTCAGTATCTGAAATCTGTTTCCATGCCCAGTTTCCATTCTGAACCATGGCGCATTTTCCCAGTGCAAATTCTTCCATGGAATTTTCCACAGTCTTTTTTCCGACTTCTTTTCGGGAACATACTGAATTATCAAGGTACAAATCAAAAATATTAAAATAATTGTCAAAATATTTAAGCTGAACTTCTTCAGGGGAGTTATCGTCTAGTTCCTCAAATTCAGGAACTAAGGGAATATTAAAAAGATGACTCTGCCATCTCCATTCCTCACCTGTTGCCATGGATGTAGAAGCAAATACCCCTTCAATACCAAGAACATCTTTATTTGCTGTCATGTCCTCCACAACTTCTTTTAATTTTGCATAATTATTAATTTCATCAACCGACTTATAAGGTGTCTTCTTATTACTTAGCCCAAAATATTTTTGCATAATGGCATCATTATAAATAATTCCATACCCTTCAATTACATAAGGAATTCCATAGACACCATTTCCATCTTCCCCCTTTACAACCATATCCTTATCCACTACCCAGGAATACAGATTTGTATTGCTTAAATCAAGGCAGTAGTTTTTCCATGACTCATATCCGTTATCACCATTAATCTGAAAAAGTGTTGGAGCATTTTTCTTTGCAATCTCGGATTGCAGCGTCTGCTCGTTGCAGTTTGAAGGTGAATTAATAATTTCTATCTTTACTCCTGAAATTTTCTCATATTCATCTCCTACTTGCTCCCAGACATCAGAAACCTCCGGTTTAAAATTTAAATATCTGACAGTAATCTGATTCTCCTTTTCATCTCCACACCCGCATAACAACATCCCACAAAACAGTAACAATATGAAACATATTGTGTTTTTGAATGTTTTCATTTTATCACCTCTCTAATGGTACTCTTTGGCTATAAATTTAAAATCCTCTGTTTTATCTATTTTATCTATTACTGTGTTTTTAATTACATCTGTTATTGTATTAACTGCCAGATTAAATAAATCCTGTCTTTGCTTTGGTCTTGCACAAAGTAAAAAAGTCTCCACCAATGTCCTGTTACACTCTATTCTGTTTTGAAACGGATAATCCCCACAATTATCTATGGAACTGCTATTGCCTCCACATTCTTCCAGTATTGCCTCTTTATCTGATTCACTACCAATTTTGGCTGCTATGTCAACTGCCATTCCGTCATAATAATATTCAACAAACAAACGGGCAGCTTTGGTCTGACTCTTAAGTAACTCCTTTGACATATTCTCGCCTTCTGTTTTGGCAAAATCACAAAATACATCCTTTGCCTTGTCATATTTTGTTAAATTAAGATATATGAATGTATTTTTTCCTTTTCCCCGAATCACAATCTGACTTAGCACCTGATTTTCATCATATACCACCCATAAATCATTTCTCAACGTATCATAGGATACAGAATAAATATTTACTACACTGTCTAGTTTTGGTACTTTGTAAGTTAGTATGTCATAATCATTTAAAATAAGTTCAAGATAATTCGTCCCCACTGCAGAAATTGTCTTAAACCTATACTCGCCGGCTCTGTATTGAAGTGGAATTTTATAGATTATATCCGCCATACCCTCCTCCTTTTTATAGTACTAATTTGCTATTGCACAATTACAATATACTACATTTCAATGTTTTTTACTAGAATTTTTTACTTAATTTAGGTAAAAAGTTCTATTAATTTACATAAAATATATAAATAACCAATAAAAAAACAAAGACAGCATTTTTTACTATCTTTGTTTCTGTTGTTTGTGTGTTTGTTTAATTGTTTGTTTGTGTGTTTGTTTAATTATTTGTTTGTCTATGTATTAAAAAATAATTTCTAAAGCGTTCCTCCCTCCCTTTTAATATTAAATTCATAGCTTTTAAAGTCTAAGCTGTGTTCGCTCAACTTATGATAATAATATACTATTATTTGAAACTTTAATAAATCATTTAGTTAACGAAAAAACCCTTCTTATTTTAGTAATATTAGCGAAATAAAATGGATTTATAATAATTCTTTTGAAACCAGCTCCAAAAGCTGTAATGGTAAACGGCTCAATTCAAAACACTCTATCACATGATCATAGATTTCCTTAAGCTGCATATAGCAAGGTTTTCCTCCGCCTTCCAGAGCAACAGCAACTACATGGGTTTTGGTTTTTTGTATTTTTCTTACAACTTCCCTTGCATCCATTACCGATTCCGGCGGTTCAAGAAGAAATCTGCTGCTGACAAAATGGTTAGGTTCTCCATCGGATATTGCAACAATAAGTCTGTTTTTTCCCGGAGTGTGTCTCACAAGATAATCATTTGCCCACACAAGAGATACACCCTCACGACTTCCATCTTTAGCCTCAAGGGATAGAATGTTACCCTTGTCAATCTGACCTGAGTTAAAATCAAAAACAATATTGTGAACAACCTGTGGCTGTCTGTGAATTGCCGTATGACCAAAAATGGCATAATCAACTCCCTTACCTTTTAACACTTCATTCATAATAACCATGGCTCTTTTTACCGCCGCAATTCTAGCCCCCTCCATGGAATATGAACAGTCCACCATGAAAATGATTCCAAGCTCCGGCACTTCTGTATCTATCTGTTTTCTATACCAGTATCTCTTTTTTACATCTGCTATCCTTTTTGAATCAATTCCTGAACCCAGATAGCACTTTCTTATTCTGTCATCTGCCTTTGCATGAAGCAGTTCATCAAACCTCGCCCTGTAATTATGAATAATGGAATGATATTCACGATATATCTCCTGATATTCGTCATTATTATTTCTGTTATCTTTAGTTCGAACAAGACTAAGTGTTATTCCATTGTGCAGTCTGGAGCATTTTAAAGTCCCCATGTTTACATTTTCCACTTCGTTTCTGGAATTATCCAAATCCTTATATAAATCAAAATATATATGATTCATCTCCACATAATCTCTTGGCAGTTCCCTTTGCTTCCAGTTTTCAAACAGTGTCTTTGAGGTTATTGCATCCTGGGGTTTCTTGTATCCTCGGTTTCCAAGCTCGGTTTCCGTATGGGTTTTGCTTTTTCCAAGAAACTGGTCCAAAGAAGCACTTCCCCCACCTGATACCTCCTTGGGCATCTCCCTTATCAGCTCGCTTATCTCATCAAAGATTCTGTCTGTATATTCATATCTTTTTCTGTAATTGGCAGTTGTTGCCCCTTCGAGAAACAGATTTTTGGTTCTTTCCACATAGTCCCAGATTAAATCGTCAGGGGTTTCTTCTTTCATTGGAAAAAGCACATAATTAGCCATATATTCTATATACTTGTTCCAAAGCAGACTATTCTTATTCTCCGCTATATCATCAAGCTCTTTATTCCCGTATACATTTTTCTGAAGCAATCTGTAAAATCTAAGATACTGCTCCATTACTGCTCCCATTGTGCAACCGATATTCTCGATATACGAATCTTCTATTATTTCATTAATAAGATTTAAGACATTAATTGCCTTCATGCTGTATGCATTCTCATCAGTTATCGTGCAAGGAGGAAGCATGGAAAATCTAACGTGAAGACTTTCATGTATAATCTGAAGTCTGGTAATTAATCTTAGAGCATTTTCTCTGTCTGTTGAGAATTTCGGCATCAAATGCATTTCATGTTCAGTCTCAGCAAGTGCAGATGTGTTTAGATATATATTATCAAGAAAAGGATTAACAATTATTACACTTCCATCTGTATAGGAGAAATTTCCTGCGGTAAATGTCACCCTTACCCTTTCCCCTGATAATTTCTGGGCGTATATCTCTTCTGAAATTCTTAGTTTTTCCAAAAATCTGTCATCAAATTCTTCATGTGATTTTCGGGACTGCATCCGCAATTACCTCCACTTGCACTGTTTAATCATTAATTTCAAATCGATTTCCAAATCTTTATCCCCTCTGGCAATTGGAATAATCGTCTTTTCGGCAGCATCTTCTAACGGTTCATACTTGCACATTTTCATCCAGTTTTCCAGATTTCTTGGTGAAATTACAATATCTAATTCTTCTCTTCGGATTTTATCCTTAATCTTGTGGTACAAAGAAATTGCATCGTCAACAAATCCGGCACACTCCGGCACTCTTTCAACAAGCATTGTCCTTATGGCAATATCAGATAATTCCCTTATCTCCACGATTGCTTGAAATCTGTTATATAAAGCCTGATTTAATTCCTTTGTTCCAAAATACCCGATATTCATTGTGGCAAAAAAGCGGAAATTCTTGTTTCTTTTAATAAGTTCACCATTATCCAGTCTTACAAAGCCGTTATCATCAAGCAGGGAATTCAAAAATGCAAGATACTGCGGTTTCGCAAAATTGATTTCTTCAAATACAACTGCGCCACCTTCCCTTATGGCTTTTGTCACATAGCTTTCTTTAAATACAATTGAATTTCCCTCTGGAATGTATTTTCCAAGAACAAATTCATCCAAATTTTCTGTACAGTTAACCGTATCCATAATCGGCATATTGATAAGCTGTGCTATAAGTTTGCAGGACATGGTCTTTCCTGTTCCCGCAGGTCCATGAAGCAGTACGGAACGGATATCACCTGAGCTTACTGCCTTTGAAAGACTAAGCAGATTTTCCGGGAATATGTATTCTTTTCCAAGTTTTGGGATAAGGTCAAGGTATTCATCCTTGAAAGTCCCCTTCGGAAATTGAAAATCTGTTTCTTTACTGCCGCTATTTTCACTAATTATATCTTCTTTTAATGGTTTTAATTCATTATTATAATACTGCCTTAGGGAATTAAAATCTTTAAACTGACCTGTTGTGATAATCTCGTAGCTTACATCATATACCTGCGGTCTGTGTCTTTTATAAAAAGATACATATATTTTCGCAAGGTTTATATCCGATGGCTTTTTTGCAAAATCCATCAGTGTCTTATTTATGCTGTCATTTTTTATCATATCTGATGCAATAATTACGGCAACCATAGGCAGAAATTTCGAAAACTGCTTTGGAAATTCAATATTGGCAGGAATCGCTTTTCCCACCTCATCATATGCACAAATATTCATTCTGCCTTCTTCCAGTACCGCTCTGTAAAAATATACCTTGCTATTTATAATTCCATTTTCACGCCATTTCCTTGGAACATTCAGTTCCAGATAGATTGTGGAATTTTCATCATCCCATCTAATATCCCCTGAATCGTTTCCGGCATTTATAATATCCTGCAAATTTTCTCCAAATAAAATAATTGCCTCAGCTATTGTCTGGGCAATTAAAACCATACCTCCCGGTGGAAGTTCCATAACCGGAAGTAGTTCATCGATAATCTGGTTATGACTTAATCCAAATCCTTCGAATATCTCCTTGCTTTCACTTCTGTATATACTACTTGCCTCTGAACAAACATTTATCTTCATTCTACTTAATTCTCCATAATGTATTCCAATTATTTCCCGCCTAAATTATTTAAAAACCGACAATATCCCATCTTCATTGTAGATATTGGCATATTCCCAGTCAGTGCTTCTGTCAGTAAATGCAGGATATAAAATTCCCATCTCCGGTACAGTCGGATTATATTCCTCATCAGTCGGAGAAATTGCAAGTATGAGATATTTGTATACTTCTTCAGATTCATCAAGTCTTTCTTTGTCAGCAGCCTTAATCGGTACATCATACACACCATAATATACATATATAGAATATCTGTCCGAAAAATCCAGTTCCTGTGCTATAATCTCATATAAATTTAATAATAAAGCATCATTTTTTAATTCACAATCCAAAAGTGCATATAAAAGCTTCCATAAACTGTCACCATTAGTCTCCGGAATCTTATAGGATACCAGGTCAATATTGGAATCCGCATAAGGAATTGCCTTGGCAATATTAAGACACCTGCTTTTTTCTGAACCATTCAGTTTCAGAAAATTAGTATTAAATGTCCCATCCACATATCCATCTTCATCAATATACGCACCGGCTATCCTGACAAAATTACTTCTGTCCGGAGTCATTCGCCTTGTGAGTTCAAGCATATCCTCTCTATTAATCATACCACTGCCCTCAATTAATTCTTTCCGTAAAAAACATTACATATACTAAATACTAAAAATCCAGCATAAATTCAACTTCATCTCCATCGTGCAACACTGTTATATCAAGATTCTTCTTATCCACCACTTCTTCATTTATGGTAATTGCATTGATTTCATCAATATCCAGATTCTCGCAGTTTGCAAGCTCTGACAAAATCAGTCCATCCTTGTATTCTCTTACGTCTCCTGAAATAGTTATCTTCATATTTTCATCACCTCTAGTAAATTATGATTAATTATACATAATTACTATGATTTTTACAAGGAAATCCATGTATTATATTTAATAATTAAAGAAAGATAAGACCATTTTAAGCCTTATCTTCCTAAATTATGATTTATTATATTTTATCTTTCCTCAATATCTGTATATCCAATATGCTTTCCTACATATTTGTATGCAGGTCTTATTATCTTATTGGCATTGAGTAATTCCTCAAGTCTGTGTGCACACCATCCTGGAATACGTGCAATTGCGAAAAATGGAGTAAATAATTCTTCTGGAATACCAAGCATTGTATAAACAAATCCACTGTAAAAATCTACATTGGCACATACATTTTTCTGTACTCGTCTTCTTTCCATGATAAGTTCCCCTGCAATTTTCTCAACTCTTTCATATAATGCGAACTCTTCCATGTTGCCCTTCTCTTCGGCAAGTGAACGAGCATATTCCTTAAGAACTACCTCTCTTGGATCTGAAAGTGTATATACAGCATGTCCCATTCCATATATTAATCCTGAACCGTCAAATGCTCTCTTATCAAGTATCTTAGATAAATAATCTCTTAATTCTTCTTCGTTCTCCCAGTTGCTTACATGCTCTTTGATATCTGCAAACATCTTCTGAACCTTAAGATTAGCTCCACCATGGCGTGGTCCTTTAAGGGAACCGATTGATGCTGAAATAGAAGAATATGTATCAGTTCCTGATGATGTAACTACATGTGTTGTAAATGATGAATTGTTTCCGCCGCCATGCTCAGCATGTAAAATAAGTGCAACATCTAATACCTTTGCCTCAAGCTCTGTATATTGTCCGTCTGGTCTAAGTACATATAAAATGTTCTCTGCAAGAGAAAGCCCTCTCTTAGGATTTCTAATCATAAGAGTATCATCTCTTCTGAAATGTAAATATGATCTGTATGCATATACTGCAATCAGTGGAAGCTTGTTAATAAGCTCTAATGACTGTCTTAATACATTCTCAGGTGTGATATCATCAGGTGATGCGTCATATGAATATAAGGTAAGCACACATCTTTGTAATGCGTTCATGATATTCTCACTTGAAGCCTTCATAATTACATCACGAACAAACCTTGCGCTTAAATCCTGAAATCCTTCGTTGACACGCAATAATCTGTCAAGTTCATCCTGTGTAGGAAGTTTTCCAAAAAGTAAAAGATAAATTGTCTCTTCGAATCCGAATCTTTTATCTTTGCAGCCTTCGATAATATCCTTTACATTAACTCCATGATAATATAAATTTCCGTCTGCAGGAACTTTTCTTCCATTGGAAATCTCATAAGATACAACGTCCGAAATCTCTGTTAATCCTGTTAAAACACCTTTACCTGTTGAATCCCTTAATCCACGCTTAACATCGTATTCTACATACAGATTTGGGTCAATTCTGTTTTTTGAAAGGAGTTCATCTTTTAAAATCTCAAAATCTTTACGGAGTTCCCCCATCTCATCAATGGCAGGCATCTCCTCCGGTTCTTTATCAATAATAAGTCCTTCTAAATCTCTCATATTATTAACTTCTTTAACTCTTTTCTTCTCTGCCATATTTATCCCTCTTTCCGTTATGATTATGATGGAATATTCTTAATAGTCATGCATGAATATTCTTTCTTTATATTAATTCATATATTGAATTTAATTTTCAAAAATACCATTTGCAAAAATAGCCGATTACGTCAATTTCCGCAATCGGCTAACCTTATTATAGATTACACTAAAATCGCATGTTTTGCAATAGGTAATTTATACCATCAAATATTTATACACATCACTTGAAAATTTTTCCAAACTAATATGGGAAATTTGCTTTCCCTTTAACTGGTTTACATGTGTTGTTCATTGCAATATTCTTATCAACAAGTACATGACCATATACATCCTTTACCCTGAAGGTGTAAGGTCCTTTTCCCATTCCTGAAGGAGCTGTAAAATAGTTGTATTCCTGTCTTTGTAATGCAACATATTTTTTCTTTGATTTATCGTAATATTCCAAAGATGCAATTGGATATCTGTAATTTCTTACCTGTACTTCTGCCCAATAAACACTGCTTGTTGGCTTAAATACATATGAGATAGGTTTTGATGTTGGAAGAGGAATTATTTTCCAGCTTACTTTCATCTTACCTGTAACTAATGGCTCGATTTTATTAAATGCTTTTCTCGATAAATCGATATCTCCCTTTGCCCCTTCCGGAAGTCTGTCTGTGATTAATACTTTAACTTTATCACCGTTTCCATCTGTAACAAGAAGATATGCACCTGCCATATTATTCATATAGTCTTCTGTGTTAAGTGCTGCTGTAAGATAAGTGCTTTCAAAGTCATCAAGATTTGCAGCGCCTCCTGATACTCTGTCATAAAATGTTGCATATCCTTTATGCTTTACTGTGTAAGCAGATTTCTTTACTACCACTACTTTAAGTTTGTAGGTTTTGCCGCCTACCTTGGCATAAATTGTTGCTGTTCCTGTCTTATTCCCTTTAATTGTTACTTTGCTTGATGATTTAGAAGCAATCGAAGCAATTTTACTGTTTGATGACTTCCATACCACCTTCTTTTTATTGTTGTTAAATTCAACCGTCTTCACACTTGATACTGCAACTACTGTTGAACTGTGTTCAAAAGATGGTTTCTTTGTGGCAGCCGATGTATTGTCCCCTGAACATAGGAAAATACATAAAACTGCTAACAACAAAATAGAAATTTTTGATAGGTTTTTTTTCATAAATTAACTCCATTTCTTTAATAATATACCCTACCATTTTAACTGCTAATTTCATAAATTGCAAATTTTTTACATAAATAAAGCGGATTAAATAATCCGCTTTATCAATAATTTAATCAATATTTAAATTGCTTTAATTGTTGTATATTTTGAAATACCCTTCTTAGTTAAGAATTTCTTGTATTTCGCAAGATACTTCTTTGGAACTTTGATTACTGCTTTTTTATTAATTCCCTTAAATGCACTTGCACCTACTTTTGAATCTTTTAATTTTGTGGAATTAATAACAATAGTCTTTAAATTCTTCGCTCCGCTGAATGAAGATTTTCCAATTTTTGATACATTCTTACCGATTGTAACACTTGTAATCTTTGTATTCTTGTTAAATGCTGTATCACCAATTGAAACTACATCAAATGTCTGATTATCAATTTTAATTGATGAAGGGATAGTTACTTTTTTAAGTTTGGAATCTGATAAACCTGTTACTTTTACAGTTCCTTTCTTACCCTTTACGCTTAATACTGAATACTTAATTCCGCTTTTTCTTATTGTATCTTTTACTGCGATTGGTTTTTTATTTACAGTTATATCTATAACTTTTGCACCAATAAGTGCGTCATTTTCATTTAATCCTACTGCAACAAACTGATATTTTCCTGCTTTATTACCTTTGATTACAAGTTTGTTACCAACCTGCTCATAATCTAATTCATAATTCTCTGTCTGCCAGTTCATCTGTAATCCAGTTGCTGTATCTGGTGTAGGAGTTGCTGTGATTACTGCATAATCACCGTAATTAAGAGTTACATTCTTCTTATTTAGATTGAAATCATAAATGTAATCATCATCGTCGCCTTCATCGTCATCATCAAATGATACAACATGAACCTTACATTGAGCTTTAATCTTGCTGTTAGCTGCACTATAAGCTGTAACAACAACATCACCTGAACCTACAATCTTAAACTGACCGTCTGAAGTAGGAACTAAAATGTTTTCATCGGATGTCTTCCATTTGATTGCACTAAATACATTATCACCACCAATTAATTTGTATGGAATGTATAAATAGTTTTCATCTTCGAAGAAATCTTCTGAGTAATATTTTGCTTTATAATTATCATATCCTAATATAATCTGTTTTACAGGTACTACCTTTGATTCTTTTACCCATTTTGCATAAAATACGTCATCCGAATAAATCTCATAAGAAGGTGATACATCAACGGCTACTTCTTTACCTGTTTCTTCGTCTATGAATTTTACCTGCCATCCGGCAAATACATACCCCTTCTTGCTTGGCACTTCAGGGAAGGCAACTTTGTAACCCTGTCTGTAAGTTTTTTCATCAATTAATGTCTTACCGTTGTAGAATTTTGCAGTATAATATTTTACTTCAAGCTGATTAAGATTCTCATCAACCCACTGGATTCTCTTGTTAATCCACTGTTTTAACTGGCTAACACTATCCTGGAATGTGTATTTATTGTATTCTTCAGTATAATTGTTTCCATATACTTTGTTGTTGTAGTACATAGAATAAAGAATCTCTGATGCATATTTATCAATCTGACCGCCGTCTTTTGCAGCTTCAGTTAATACGTTTTTTACATTAGGCCAATGTTTGATTATCTTGTTAGCAAATTCAGGATCTTCGAATAACTTCTTGTACCACTGACTGTTATTTACTTGAAAACCTTGTCCATAATACCAGCCAAGGTCATCATAATATTCAGCATCCTCTTCTTCAAAGAACTGGTTATTTCCCCATGCTACAAAGTCGAAATCCCAAATTGGTCCATAATATAATTTTCCATTTCTTTCCTTATACATATAGGAACTTGTACTTCCCATTGCATCTCCGTTAGAAGATACATCCTGCATCCACCAGTATTTTACTGCTGAATCTACATCAAGATATGTATCGTACGAATTCCCTTTCGCATCCTTGAAGTCTTCTCCATATATTGCATCTTCAGTATCCTGAACGTATTTTGATATGTAATTATATAATGGAGCGTATGCATTCTCGTCTTCGAATTCTTCAAATGAAGGACTTTCAATTAAGAAGGAGTTTCCTCTTGTTGTCATAAATGATAAATCAGTTTCATCTCCGTAAGGCTCTAATCCGAGAAGATAACCACCTGTTATAACAGGCTCTTCTAATGGCTCAGTTTCCTCTTCGAGATTATCAAGGTCTACTCTGTTTTTATCAAGACGAATCTGCTCACTTAATAAATAACTTCCGTAATATTCACCGTTCATTACAACGTCTACATATACACATTCTGGTGTGTAATCCATGTCAAGATTCTTTCCTGCCCAGTATGTAAATTTGTTTCTGATATGAGATGGATCATAATAATCTGCAAGTAAAACCCAATGCTTGTTTTTACCCATATTAAATAAATTCTGCTTCTTGTCGAATTTAAGCTTGTATGGTTTCTTATCTGCCCACCATGTGGAATTTCCTCTTCCTCTTATATAATCAAGGTCATATGTCTCAGTCTTAACACCTTCATTACCATATTCGCACTCATATCCGTCAGGTACTTCAATTTTAACCTTTCCATAACATTCTGTGTCATGGGATGTATCAGAATTCATTGATGAAATTGTACCTTCTGATTCATCAATATCAAAATACATAACAGGAATTGTAGTTTTTACAAATGTTATTTTTCTAAGTACTACTCCTGCTGTTTTTTCTGAATCTTTCTGGTTTACTTTAAAGGAAATCTTATGCTTTCCTGTAAGTTTCTTATCGTAAATACTTGTTGCAAGATTTTTAGAGTACCATTTCTTATCTCTTTTTTGTCTGCATAATTCAATTGATGCAACAGGTGTTGTGTTATCATCCACATAAAAATCCAATGCAATCTTGTTGCCCTTTACTGCCAAGGCATCAATATCAATTCTTCCAACTACACCGCTTGAAAAATCAAATTCCTTTGCAAATGTAAATACAGTTCCTGCCATATCAGCCTTACTACCTGATACTAAAAGACCATCTGCAGCCTTATTGTATTCTGCAGTAACTTTGCTTCCATCACTGATAGTAAGCTCTCCCTTGGAAAACATGGAATTAATATCCATAACCTGAAATGCTTTATCAATTCCTTCTGTTGATACATTATCTTTATTAGTAGTATCTTCTGTATTTTCCTGATTATCAGTTTCTTCTGTTGCTTCTGTGTCTTCTGTTTCAGCAGCTTCAGTAGTTTCAGTTTCCTCTGTTTTTTCAGTTTCTTCTGTTGCTTCTGTGTTTTCAGTGCCTTCTGTTGTTTCTTCTGCAGCATCTTTAGTTTTATCATTTCCGGCATCTTTTGCCTCATCACCATTGTCTGCATTCTCAGAGTCATCTTTATTTTCTTCCTGAACACCCTGATTTTTCTCTGCTGACTTTGTGTCGTCAGCTGCATCTGTTCCTTGTTCTTCCTGATTGTTATCTTCCACATTCTCGATTTCAGTTGCGTATGCTTCTGACACCGGAATTGAAGAAACAGCAATAAATCCAGCAAGAGCTATTGAACAAATCTTAGTTACAATTTTCTTCTTCATCTATTTATCCCTTTCTTTCTCAAGATTATAACTTAACCTGATTCATATTTTGTCATTCTTCTGACATTCCCTTTTTGTATATAAATACATATCAAACAAAAGATCCCCCTCCTATATAATTATTCTCACCACCTTTTCCTTATAATGAGTGTGAATAATCTTTCATCTGATATATACTATTCTGAACATTTGTTTCGATTATGTCAACTTCATTTTTTATTAAGATAACCTTAACAAAAATCTTAAGAATTTCACTTTATCCCAATTATATATATTATAAGAAGAAATATTTGTTAATTTTCTTATTTTTCTATCAAATTTACTATATTTATTGTATAATATTTTACATATTACTTATTTTTTTAAGGCTTTGCGCCTTAATGTAAAAATATATCTCTACTTAAAAAACGAAAAGGAGTTACCGTGAAAGAAAGAGAAAAATTTGGTTCAAGGCTGGGATTTATCCTTGTATCCGCAGGGTGTGCCGTTGGACTTGGTAATGTGTGGAAGTTCCCATATATTTGTGGAAAAAACGGGGGTGCTTTATTCATCCTGATTTATCTCATATTCCTATTTGTATTAGGATTTCCGATTCTTATATGTGAATATTCTATTGGACGAGGAAGTAAAAAAGGATTAGGAAGAGCGTACAACGAGCTTGAAGCAGAGGGTAACAACTGGCACCATTTTAAATGGTCATCTATTATTGGAAACTATTTATTAATGATGTTTTATACTAATGTTGGTGGCTGGATGCTTTACTACATTTACAGAATGGGTTCCGGCGAATTACATTCAAAATCCACACCTGAAATTATGGATGCATTCAATAATATGCTTGCATCTCCCAAAACAATGACAGGATGGATGATTGTTACTGTTGTTATCTCATTTGTTGTTTGTATGTTTGGATTACAAAATGGAGTTGAGAAGATTTCAAAGATTTTTATGTCAATATTAATCGTTCTTATTGTGGTATTGGCGTGTCACTCCCTTGTTCTCCCAAATGCCATGGAAGGATTCAAATTCTATTTAGTTCCTAATCTTGACGCCGTCAAAAAACAGGGACTTTGGACCGTAATTTTTGATGCAATGACACACGCTTTTTTCACACTTAGTGTAGGAATTGGCTCAATGGAAATCTTTGGTAGTTACCTTGATAAAGAAAGAACTCTTGCCAGTGAAGCTAAAAACGTAGTTCTTCTTGATACATTTGTGGCATTAATGGCGGGATTAATCATTATTCCTGCATGTTTTGCATATAATATCGAACCAGACCAGGGACCATCACTTTTATTTATTACATTACCTTCTGTTTTTAACAATATGGCAGGTGGAAATATCTGGGGATTGTTATTCTTCGTATTTATGTCATTTGCAGCTTTATCAACTATTATTGCTGTATTTGAAAATATTATTTCCTTCTACATGGATGTATTTAACTGGAGCCGAAAAAAAACTGTTATCTTTAACATGATTTTAATTCCAATTTTATCAATGCCGGCTGTTTTAGGTTTCAACCTTTTATCAAAATTCCAGCCAATCGGAACAGGAAGTACTGTTATGGATCTTGAAGATTTCTTAGTATCATATAATCTTCTTCCTCTGGGAAGCATGATAGCTGTGCTATTTTGTGTATCGAAAAATGGATGGGGATGGGATAATTTCCTTAAGGAAGCCAATGCCGGTGAAGGATTTAAATTCCCTACTGCATTGCGTTTCTATATGACATATATTCTTCCTTTAATAATTGTGGTTATTTATCTTAAAGGATATTATGATACATTTGCAAAAATGGGAACAGCAACTTTAGTCGGCTGGATGTGCTTTGGTATACTTTTAGTTTCATTAATATTTGGCATTGCACATTTTCCAGTTGTTAAGGCTAGATTTAATTCAGTTGAAACTTGTAAATAAAGCTAATACATAAATCCAATAAATAAAACATAATTAATTTGCCACTTATCTGCAAAATAAAAAGAGTTATCAGACATATGATATGTACTGATAACTCTTTATTATTTTCAAATCTTTCTTTTAAAATATTCCCGGAATTAATTTTGAAACAAGCAAGCCCCCGCCAAAGGATATTGCATTAGAACATAACGCATATAAAACAAGTCTTCTGCCAGAAACTGAAATCTCAGGATGTTTTTTCAGGTATGAAATGTAGATTGCAGCCTCAATCACAAATACCATAATCTCTAAAACAAAATAATAGATTAGAAATCCGCTGCTTCCACTATTGTAATTTACTATATTCAGTAAAACGTTAAGTAAAATCTGTGTTGCCACATTTACCCAGAGGATTACTTTTATTAATTTCTTCTGCCATAATTTGAATATCCATGCAACAGCCAGTTCAAGAATTATTGTTATTATTATTCTGCTTATCAGGGAAACAATTTCCATTGTATAGTCATAATCTTTCTCTGCGACAATTACTTCATTAACTGAACCGATGTCAATTCCCTCCATGTCAACTGAATAATAGCTGTCAAATGCATATTTTTCATAAGCTTCACTTACCACAAATTTATTAAGTTTTGGATAATATAGCAATATCTTAAAATCAGATGGTGGATAATAAGTCCAGTCTAATTCTTTGCTTTCACTACAAAGCCATGCCTCCTGTAAAAAATAATATCCGTCTGAATCTTTATAATCCACAAAGGCTTTCCAGACATCATGATCTAACCCATAATCCGATATATTTTCCTCTGTTCCGTCCCACGCACTTGCCGGACCTGTTGTACTATCCTTAGATAGCAATGTTCCATAACATTCTTCGTCACCCATATTCTCAAATGTAATCTGTACCGACGGCTTTGGCCCAGTATCTCCATAGACAGTATTTGGAAGTAGCATGATTGCCATGGCAATTAATAATAATCCCCATTTTTGTAATTTCATTTTCATAAATGATTCATCTCCTTTTTGTATATTTAATATTATTACAATATATTTTTCAAACGCTCATCCGTTATGATATGTTCTATTCCTTCATGCTCCAAACTTAAATATTCCTTCATGAAGCTTGGAAATGCCTTATATTTATCAAGATCCTTTATCGGAATCCAATGCATATCTTCCCCCACTCCGTTTGTGAAACTATTGCTACATAATTCCTTTGTCCCCCTTGGTTTCATTAGATAATACAAACATATCTCATGACATGAAAGTCCATCCAACACTCCGCCTTTTCCATCGAAAAAATTCTCATGCACAACAGCAAGTTTCTCAATCTCATATCTTACACCGGTTTCTTCATATACTTCACGAATCACTGCATCTTCGGCGGTTTCCCCCATATGAACTCCACCCCCAATGGAATACAGATAGTCTTCATTTTCGTTTCCCGCAAAAAGTACACAGTCATCTTCTATTATTATTGCTGCCGCTCTGTATCTGAACCAGTTATCATCCCTCGTAAAACAACAATCATACATAATTTTTCTCCTATGAATTTTTAATAACTATTTTAATCTCCATAAATTTCTGTATATACTATCTTAGTATATATATCTAAAAAAGACAAGATACATTTTAAAAATGTACCTTGCCTTTTATTCAAAATCTCACTACATCAAGTTCTAATGACCTCGATGTTTTGTCTTCTTAGTTTCCTTTACACCAGGACTAAACCTTAGCCTAAAATAGTGTTCTGATATGAATTTATTTACAATATTTCTCGTGAAGCTCTGCTACCTTATCACTGAATGCCTTGCTCTGCTTTGTCTGTAAAAGTCTTGCCTTAATCTGTGCTTTTACATCATCAAGTGGAGCAATTCCAGCTTCCTTCTTATCATACACTTTGATAAGGTGACATCCAAACTGAGTCTTAACTGGTCCAACAAGTTCATCAACTTCAGCTTTGAATGCTGCTTCGTCAAATTCTGCAACCATCTGACCATGTCCGAACTCTCCTAAATCTCCACCCTTACTCTTAGATGGGCATGTAGAAAATTCTGATGCAGCTTCTTCAAATGTCTTCTCACCTGATTCGATAGCAGCCTTAACTTTATTACATTCTTCTTCGTCTTTTACTAAGATATGCTTTGCAGCTACTGTTTCATCTTTTTTGAAGCTTGCCTTGTTATCTTCATAGAATTTATTAATTTCATCATCAGATACACTAACGCTTCCAACAACTTTATCAACTGCTAACTGTGCAAGAATATCACGCTTTGCATCTTCTAATAATTTGTCATATTCTTTTGTCTCATCAAGTTTTTCCTCTAAAGCATATTTTGAGAAAAGTACCATAGAAACAAGCTGCTGAAGAATCTGCTGACGGTACATTGGATTTGAAGCATACTGACGCTGCTCTGCTGGTAATGTCTTTACAAATGCATCAACATCTGCCTCTGTAATATTTACATCTCCGATTGTCTCAAGAATCTTTGTTTCACTCATAATAGTTCCTCTTTCTTTCTTCTTTTGATTTTATATAGATATATCTTGTCTGGTATTATAACCTTGATATAATTTCTAACAATGCTTAATCTACTCTGAAAAAAGTGGAGTAGAAAAATATCTTTCTGCAGTATCTGGTAAAACAGTAACTACTGTCTTGCCTTTTCCTAATTTCTTTGCAAGTTTTAAAGCGGCGGCTACATTAGTTCCGCTGGAAATACCGCACATTATCCCTTCAAGTCTTGCCAATTCCTTTGCAGTTTCTATAGCTTCCTTATCTGTAACAATATATATATCATCATATATATTCTGATTTAAAATATCAGGAATAATTCCGTCTCCAATTCCCATTTGAAGATGTGTTCCAATTGTTCCTCCTGCCAGAATTGCTGCATTTTCAGGCTCTACTGCCCAGATTTCCATGCCAGGATTCTGTGCCTTAAGTGTCTCACCGATTCCAGTGATTGTTCCACCTGTTCCTATTCCTGAACAAAATCCATCAATTGGTCCTGCTACCTGTTCCATGATTTCAAGTGCAGTATGATTTTTATGCGCTTTTACATTGTTAATGTTGGCAAACTGCTGAGGTACAAAAACATTTTTGTCTTTTTTTGCCATTCTAAGTGCAGTCTTAAGACACTCATCTATACACTCACCGATATCTCCTGCATCGTGGATAAGCTGAACCTCAGCACCATAATGTCTGACCAACTTTCTTCTTTCTTCACTTACTGAATCCGGCATTATGATTATAGTTCTATATCCTCTTACTGCTCCAACTAACGCAAGACCAATTCCCTGATTTCCACTTGTTGGCTCTACTATTATAGTGTCCTTATTAATAAGTCCTTCCTTCTCAGCCTGCTCTATCATATTAAATGCAGTTCTTGTCTTGATTGAACCACCCACATTAAGACCTTCAAATTTCACCAGAACTTCTGCATTTTCAGGTGAATTCATTCTGTTTAATCTAATCATAGGTGTATGTCCTATTGCCTGTAACACATTATCGTAAATCATGCTAATTTACTCCTTTATTACCCACTTATATATATGCTATATTCAGCTTTTTATCTTCTATTTATCACTGTATACAATATTACCATCGCATATTGTATAATGAACTTTTCCTGGCAGCTCCCAACCGATAAATGGTGTGTTCTTTGCCTTGGATTCAAATTTATCTGCTTTCCAAAGCTCATTTTCTCCAAAAATCACAATATCTGCAACTGCTCCTTCTGTTATGCTTGCAGGAGTAAGTCTGTAAAATTCCGCAGGATTCTTGCTCATAAGTTCCATTAATTTCATTAAAGATATATGTCCCGGCTGAACAAGGGATTTTATTCCAAGTCCAAGGGATGTTTCAAGACCGATAATTCCTGATGGCGCTTTTTCCAATGGTTTAGCCTTCTCCTCATCACTGTGTGGAGCATGGTCTGTTACTATCATATCAATAGTGCCGTCTTTGATTCCTTCTATTATTTTTTCTTTATCTTTTTCGGTACGAAGTGGTGGGTTCATTCTTGCCATTGTTCCATATTTAAGCACCGCATCCTCTGTTAATGTAAAATGATGTGGTGTTGCTTCTGCGTGAACATCCGCTCCCATCTTCTTGGCAAGTCTTACAAGTTCCACTGAATTTCCGGAACTGATATGCTGAATACAAACAGATGCACCTGTGTGCAAGGCAAGCATAACATCCCTTGCCACCATTACGTCCTCTGCGGTGTGTGATGCACCTTTATAATTTAATTTCTTGGAAACTTCCCCTTCGTTTACCCCTGCATTTTCTATAAACAAAGGATCTTCTTCATGAAGACTCACTGGCAAATCAAGTTCCTTTGCTCTTTCCATTGCTTCAAGAAGAAGTTTTTCATCCATAATTGGAATACCGTCATCTGTAAAACCGGCAGCACCTTCTTTGGCAAGCTCTTCCATATCCACAACTTCCTCGCCCTTTAACCCCTTGGTGATTGTGGCAGTCTGAAGAACATGAATTCCTGTTGTCTGACCTTTTTCCTGAATATATTTAAGAGTTTCAACATTGTCAACTGCAGGCTTTGTGTTTGCCATACAGATTACCATGGTAAATCCACCCTTTGCTGCAGCTTTAGAACCGGTAATTATATCTTCCTTATATGTAAATCCTGGATCTCTGAAATGAACATGTGTATCCACAAGTCCAGGTGCAACCACAAGTCCTGTTGCATCTATTATTTTTGCAGATTCATCTATAATATTTTTGTCTATTTTTACAATTGTTTTTCCATCAATAAGGATATCCATAACCTCGTCCCTATTTGAAACAGGATCAACAATTCTTCCATTTTTAATTAATATCATATTTTCCCTCTGTTTCTATATTGATTAATTTGCACACATACTCAGTTTAACAGAAAAATACTTTTCTCTCAACCTTAGTTAATAATACTTATACATTTATAATAAATTTTTCATAAATTTTATATATAAAATTCCCATTTTTTCCTTTATCTTGAAAATTATTGTTAAAAATACTTGATAAGAATATTCATAACGTTTAACATTATATATATAATACTGTTTTTATAGGTATTAAAATCAAATGTATTTTGGGAGGATATTATGAACAGTTACACTGCATCGGAAAAACGTTATAACGATATGAAATATAATCGTTGCGGAAACTCGGGACTTTTGCTTCCTGCTGTTTCTTTTGGACTATGGCATAATTTTGGTCTAAATAATGATTTTAAAAATATGAAACAATTATGCTTCACTGCTTTTGATTCCGGAATTACGCATTTTGACCTTGCTAATAATTATGGTCCGATTCCTGGAACTGCCGAAGCAAATTTTGGAAAAATATTAAACTCGGATTTAAAAACTCATAGGGATGAATTAATTATTTCTACCAAGGCAGGTTACGAGATGTGGGATGGTCCTTACGGAAACTGGGGCAGCCGAAAATATCTCATTGCCAGTCTCGACCAAAGTCTTAAGCGACTTGGCATTGATTATGTTGACATTTTCTATCATCACAGAATGGATCCCGACACTCCCCTTGAGGAGACAATGCTTGCCCTTGACCAGATTGTTCGCTCTGGCAAGGCTTTATATGTTGGACTATCCAACTATGACGGCGACACCATGGTTAAGGCTGCAAAAATTCTAAAAGAATTACATACACCATTTATTATTAATCAGAACCTCTATAATATGGTAACTCGTCTTATCGAAACTAACGGGCTTAAGGAGGAGGCTTCAAAAAATAAAAAAGGAATTATCACTTTTTCCCCTTTGGCACAGGGACTTCTCACAAATCGATATCTAAACGGAGTTCCAGCAGACAGCAGGGTAAAAAAGGATGGCAGGTTTTTACATGAAAATGATATTAATGACATTCGAATTTCCAAGCTCCAAAAACTGGATGCCCTTGCAAAAGAGCGTGGTCAGACTCTGGCTCAGATGGCATTAAGCTGGAATTTGAAGGATGATGACATTACAAGTGTTCTTATCGGTGCAAGCAAGCCTTCACAGATTCTTGATTGCATTAAATGTATAGAAAATACTAACTTTACAAAGGATGAACTTGAAATAATTAATTCTATTACAAAGGACTTTTAACATGAAATTTTTTAACTTAAGACAATTCAACTCAAAACGACTTAACTCAAAACGATTTAATTCAAAACGACTTAATGTAAGACCTATTGGCATAAAACCAATTTATTTGAAAAAATTAAAATTTTTTTCTCTCTTGATTGTGATGGCTGCCATTTTGTTATATGAACATGATAATTCCAAAAACACCGAACCGGTTTCATCTTCATATGAAAGCAATACAGAACAAGGCTCTTTAGCAGTTCAAAATTACGGTGACAGCATTGCCATTTCTTCTACCGAAAATGGAACAGAAGAAAACACTATTAATATAGAAGAAACTCGTACAAAAATTTCAATTATCATGGTTGGGGATGTACTTTTACATACCAAAGTCAACGATTCCTGCAAGAAAAATGGGACTTATAATTATTCTTCTATTTTTCAAAATGTTAAAAATGATATTGCCTCTGCTGACATTGCTATTGCAAATCAGGAGGTAATTCTTGGTGGAAGTGAACTTGGAATCACTGGATATCCCTCATTTAATGGTCCTCATGAAATGGCAGATTCTCTGGCTGATTCTGGATTTGATGTAATTTGCCAAGGAACAAACCACGCACTTGATGCTGGAAAAAAAGGTATACTAAATTGTCTTGATTATTGGGAATCCAATTATCCGGATATCGAAGTTCTGGGAATCCACGACAGTCAGGAGGACCAGAATAATATTTCAATTTACGAAAGCAAGGGATACAAAATCGCATTATTGAATTACACATATGGAACAAACGGAATTTCACTTCCTTATGATATGCCCTACGCTGTGGACACTCTAGACGAAACAAAAGTAATATCCGACATTAAAAAAGCAAAGGAACTGGCTGATTTTGTTATAGTTTTTCCACATTGGGGAACCGAATATAATCACGACATTGATTCAATGCAGGAAAAATGGACACAGATTTTTCTTGATAACGAAGTTGACCTTGTAATAGGCACTCATCCCCATGTTATCGAACCAGTAAAAATGCTTACTGGTAAAAATAATCATAAAATGCTTGTATACTATTCCATCGGTAATTTCGTAAACTGGACTTCACAATCTGGTTCTGGTGTTGCTGACCGAATGCTTGGAGGTATGGCACAAATCACCTTAACTACGGATTCAAATGATGAATTACAAATTGATTCCTATGGTGTTAAAGCACTTATCAGTCATGTCAGCAGCAAATATGGAAAACTAAGTGTCTACCCATTGTCAGACTACACAGACTCGCTTGCTTTAGAAAATGAAATTATTAATCAGGACAGTAATTTTTCTATTGACTACGAAACCAATCTCTGCGATACAATCTGGGGAGATTTATGGAAATAATTTATAATATTAATAATTTCTTAAGGATTTATCGTAGTAAATATTATATAATTTATATGTAATCTAAGATTAAAAATATATTTTTCCTTATATTTTTAATCTCAGCTACAAGTGAGAAAATTATTTAAGGAAGGGATAATTATGAAAAGAAAACTTATGAAAAAACAACTCACAAAATTTCTTACCGGCTCGCTCTTGACTTTAGCAGCATGTTTTATCATTTCTACACCTGTTAAGGCTTCCGTTAAGGATTTCAAAACAACACAGACATCGCTTAAAGCAACTGCCGATGTAACAGGAGATGGTAAAGGAGATTCCATCAAAATTAAATATGGCCATAGTTCTTATGATTCCATCAGCAAATTTGCCATTTACATTAACGGAAAGAAAGTTCACACTCAGAAATTCACTGAGCCAAATGATGTATTTTATTTAAGCGCTACTTATGCAAAAATGAGCAACAGCAAGGAATTTATTCAGGTAATCGGATATGGTCCTAATGGTATCAAAGAATTCAACACAGTATATCAGTTTGATGCAAAGAAAAATGTTTTAAATCCAGTTCTTGATTTAAATAACAATTTCGGTTCTGCTGATAAGATTACAGCTGCTGACAGCAAAGCAATTACTGTACTTCATCAGGCACAGCCAAGCGAGACAGGATGGTTAAGCTGGACTTATCAGTATGTATATTCAAAAAACAAATTAAAACTTATTAATCCAACATCTTCTGATGTAAAGAGTCTTATTGGAAATGCAACTTCTGGTAATAACAAATATTCAAAACTTTTCAAAAAGAATCAGTTTGTTGCTGCAAAAAAATTATCTTTCTACAATGGCAATAAACTTAGCTATACAGTAACAAAAGGAAAGACAGTTACATTAAAGAAAATCACATGCTCTGACAATAAGATGTACCTCCAGTTCCAATATGGAAAGAAAACAGGATGGTTAAGTGTATATCGCACAAAGTATGATTTTGATAATCCTTATTTTAAAGATGTAACTCGCAGATTAGCAGGTTAATTTGTTGTAAAATGTATCTGCATACTAATTTGAATAATCACATGTTTTTTTTAAACAATTAAAATCATATATGTTTAGATGATTTCAATCTAGATTTTGTATACACAGATGATGTATATATCTAAATTATATGCAGATGATTTCAATCTGAATTTTGTATACATAGATGATGCATATATCTAAATTATATGCAGATGATTTCAATCTAGATTATATATTTAGATAATGTATATAGTATCTTAAAAAGCTGGAAAGTTTAACTTTCCAGCTTTTTTGTTAAAACATATTTGTAATAAATATTTCAAGTCCAATTCCAATAAGAATTACTCCACCAAGAATATTTGCTTTTCCAGCAAATCTTGTTCCAAATTTCTTTCCTAAAATCAATCCAATCATAGATATTATAAATGTAACAATTGCAATAATAGCTGCGCATACAACCGCCATGATCAAATCATATTCTGCAATTGTGAATCCAACTGATAATGCATCAATTGAAGTTGCAACACCCTGAATAAGTAATGTTCCAATACCAAGTTTTGATGAGACTTCCTCCGATTCATCCCCTTTTATTCCTTCATATAACATTTTGCCACCAATATAGCCTAACAGAACTAATGCAATCCAAGGTATAAGTTTTTCAAACTGAGTAAAAATCTGCATAATGGTATGAACGCATACCCATCCAATCATTGGCATTACCGCCTGAAAAATTGCAAATACTCCTGCAATTAAACACATTCTCTTCCTTCTCATCTTAGGCTCATTCAACCCATTTGCCAAAGATACCGAAAATGCATCCATTGCCAATCCTACTCCAAGGAGCATGCTGTTCAGTAAAAAAATTATCATGTTCTCTTCCTCCATATTAGATAAATTTTTCTTTACTTTCATTAAACAAACAATATATTTATTTATAAAATAAAGAAACCGCCATAACTATAAGCTATAACGGTTTATAATATATCTATATATAGACTCCATGCATAGCTAAATAGTTATACATGAGTCTCGAAATTTAAAACAAAGCCAGATCCCAAGGATCAGTATGTTGACTTGCTACGTCCTACGCTTTCTACTCCCTCATGAGCTTATTCTAGTTTATACAATTCTCGTTATGATGTCAACCTTTTAATGAAAAATTATATCATTTTTATGAACCATTTATGATAATGTCCTAATATACCACATGGAAAAATGTCCCAGGTATGTTATTATATACTCCTATCAACATGACAGGAGGACATCATTATCAGAAAGGTCAAATTAAACATGAATGAACAATTAAAGTATGA
>JAXJWH010000131.1:0-1803 GCA_036308125.1 Agathobacter sp. | reverse complement strand
TGATTGAAGGACGTGAAGTCGAAGTGGATGTGAATTCCAATGGTGAAGTGACTCTTGCTCAGTACGGATATTTCTGATGATTTGATTAAAACTGTTTTGAGTTAAAACTGCTTTCATTTTACTGAAATGAGAGCAGTTTTTTCTATATTTCCTCTATAAATCAAGAATACATACTATCTGTGCACCTTCGGTGGCATCATGGCTTCTCGTAAGTGCGTGAGGGAACCCCACTATAGCGATAGCGGTGAAAAGATAATATAACAATTTCCTCTGCGAACCAAGAGTTCAAACGGGCGTCCTAAGCCGCATAGAGCGTGAGTCAGTTTGTAAACGGGTTGCTAACACCACAAATATAGTGACCTTACAATATGCGGTATATATTGACGGCGGATTATTCCGCTGCAATATCAGGCGTATAGTCCCTATATGGGACATTGTCGTGCAGGATGAACCATATAGCAGTAAGCATCTTCCTTGCAATCGCTACCTGCACCTTCATCTTATTCTTGCGTCTGACAACTGTCTGATGATAACAGAAAGCATTATAGAAGCATCCTCGTGTCTTGGAAGCGGACCAAGTACACTCAATAAGTGTTTTCCTCAGGAACTTATTTCCATGGGTTATTTTTCTAGACTTGATCTTTCCTGCACTTTCGTCGTTCCTCGGTTTCAGTCCTGACCACGACACCAGATGGGCGGCATCTTCAAATGATGACATATCTGTGCCCAATTCTGCAATTACAGATGTCGCGGATCTGAGACTGACTCCGGGAACTGTCTGCAGGTTCTTCATCTGCTTCGGGAACCACTTGTTGCATAGTTCTTCCATTTTAGAAAGACATTCGTCGCGATGCTTTTGAGCTAGCAATACTTCCTCCCTCATCTGTCCTATGACATCAATGTCTGTCTGTGTTATTACTCCAGTCAGCGAAGCAGTGATGACATCTGTCCCGACACGGTTTATGGTGCGGCCATGTATGAGCCCGACTAGCACTTTCGGATCAGTGATACCCTCGGATATCTTCTCAACCACTTTCTGATAGCTCTTGCCATCAGTCGTCGACACATAGTTGCTGATGCGTATATTGCAACGCTGAAGTGCCGCATCAAGTTTGGTCAGCTTATAGACGATATCCTTGTTAAGATCGAAGATGCGGCGGTCGTACTGTCGCAGTTGCTGGATACGGTCCTCTGGTACATAACTGCCGCGGATGAGGTCTTTCAAAAGACAGGTCGCTATCCACTCTGCATCTTTGACATCACTCTTCTTTCCCGGGAGCTGTTTAATAAAGTACGGGTTGACAAGTTTTAAGGAGAAGTACGGTTCAAGGATACGCCAGACAGGCATCCAGTAGATGCTTGTACTTTCCATACACACCTCTGTTGCATCGTGTTCATGCAATACGTCAACCAATCGTTCCAAGTCGGGAGTAAGCACACCTATCTTGTCCTGAAACAGAATACCATTTTCGTTGAGAATGCACACAAAAATACTATCTTTGTGCACATCAAGACCACATACTGTTCGCATAGGCTTTTAATTTTTGAGGCATAGACCTCGTTGAACAATGGAACTGTGCGGCTGGCTGAGAAGTCATGACCGCTTTTGCCTTTAAAGATAGTATGTAGTCTTGATTTTTATTGTAACGGGCGTAAAAACGAAAGTTTTTATGTAAGTTTGTAATCACATAAATTTCGAAAACAATGAAATTTCATCACTACTTAACTGTTTTATCAGCTTTAATGCTTGCGCCTTTTACTGTATCTGCTCAGACTTCGCAAAAGGGAATTGTCAAAGAATAC
>JAXJWH010000130.1:0-4649 GCA_036308125.1 Agathobacter sp. | reverse complement strand
GTCCTCGCTCCTGAAGATACTCACGCGAGAGTCCGAAGTTCTTCAACTGGTCCCAGTTGATCATAGACTCGTTGTAACGATACTGATTGTTCTGCTGCTGGTCGTTAGCTTCAACGACGGGCTGCTGGGTTTGGTTTTTCTTTGCCATTGCTTCTGAATTTTGATTGTTAATACTTTGTTCTGTTTGGTTTTTGGGGGTTATCTCATACTTTTTGAGAAACTCTTCCACTGCTTTTGTTTTCTTACCTTCGGCAAGGTCTTCGATGGCTTGCTTGACTTCGGGCTTGTCGAACTCATCTTCCTTCATCGTGAAAAGACCGAAGTGTGTAGGGTCTTTCAACTGACTCCAGAAGTTCTTGAGGAAGTTCTCGAAGAAGGTCGCATAGCGGTCAATCTTGAGAAAGGAGTTCTGATGCTCTTTGTCTGCCGGCACGGTGGAATACTTGCCGTTCTTGTTGATTTCGGATACCGCCTGAATGAGCAGTTCCATCTTGTCTAAAACCAGCACGATGTCGCTCATCTGCGGGTTCTCGGTGACTTGTGTTTTTGAGGGGTCATCCCTTACATTTTTCTTTGCCATAACTGTGAGTTTTTAGCGTTAATAACTAATGTTGTCACCGCAAATATATATAGCAAAATTTGATAAAACATTGACATTTAAGCCGTTAGACCATACGAGTCATAAGGTGTCATCACTTGTCATAGCAGGCACGAAAGCAAGGGCTCGAAAAGGGGCAAAACAAGGGTGAAAAGAGGGAAAACGCTCCACACAGAAACGGGGTTGAAATGAGCGAAAAACGAAGGCAAAAAAATATACGAGAAAAAAGCGGTGGTATGACCGAAAAGAAATAACTTTTGTAATATGCAGAGTTGAGAGCTGAGCTGCTTTTGTCCCCACTTAAAAATTGGGGCACTAAAAAGATGGCGGTGGTTGATAGACCTTATAATAGAATATAGATATGGCAGTCAGGTTGAGAATAGAGATGCGGCATATCTTACCGCAATGGATTTTGACCTGTTGTACTATGCGTCGTAGGTCGCTTCGCTTGCTAAGTCCCAACCTCTGTCTCAACTCGGACGGCGATACCGGAGCGTTTTTTCGGGTCAAAAATTATCGCAGAGAATTTTTTGTCCGAAAACCCACGGCTCGAACGTGGAGGTATTGTCCCTCCGAGTTAACTTCTTGAAGGGACTTGGCGAGTGAAGCGGGATTTTCACGCTACATATACTTTTTGTAGCCGATTCTGTCTTTCATTCGTAAAAAACGGAGTACCTTTGCAGTGTATAAAGCATAATATAATGAGTTCAATAATAATCATCTGCATATTTGTCCTACTTGTGGCATTTAAGATTTGGATGTCTTCGCCCAAGAATATAGGCAAGTTCGGAGAAAAGCGTGTGGCTCGAAAGCTGGATTGGCTCTCGAAGGAGTACATCACGCTTAATGATATATTATTGCCTACAAGTTATGGGACAACGCAGATAGATCACATCGTAGTTTCGCCATACGGAATCTTTGTAATCGAAACGAAGAATTATAAAGGTTGGATATTCGGACATGAGAACTCGGAAGAGTGGAAACAGAGTCTGCTTGGCAAAAAGAGATTTTGGGGTTGGTCAAGTGAACAGCATAAATTGAGAAATCCTATTCGTCAGAATGCCGCCCATGCGAGAGCCGTTAAAGCGATATTGAAAGAGATCGGTGATTACCCAATTATTCCTATAGTGGTTTTTGCTGACAGTGCGGAACTGAACATAACCACACCTAACCATATCGTGATTAACTGGTGTAATTTGCGTTCTGCCATCAAATCATATAGGACACCTTGTATATCGCCTGAAGATATCCAAAGGATTGTGAGCAGAATTTCTTCTGCCAATATTACCACTGAAGGAAGTAGAGAAAGCCATATCCGTAATGTGCAGACAGCTCAGCAAAATAGGGATATGGCAATAGCCAATGGTAAATGTCCGAAATGTGGTGGTAGTCTTGTGGAACGGAGAGGAAGATACGGCAGTTTTTGGGGATGCTCAAATTACCCACGATGTCGCTTTACCCATAATGTTTATATTATTTAAAATTAAATTCAGAGTGTAAATAAATGGTTTGAGATTCTATTATACGAATGGTTTTCTATACTTTTGTAAAAAAATAAATTATGAGTAAAATTAATACCACATACAAGCAATTAGCTGATTATGTATTTTCGTTTTTTGAGTCTAACACTCCTGGACAAGGCTTATTTTTGTTTAGGAGTTTAGATGCAACTGCAAGAAAAGAACATAAGACACAAGCTGAAATCAATTTATATCATATTGTAATCTTTAATTTGTTAGAAAATGGCTATTTAGAAGCCAAAAATGAACCATCCCCATTTGTAAGACTTACTGAGAAAGGTTATAATTATATGCAGGGGGATGATTTAGTTAAAAACCAAATAAATCTTAATGGCTATATCAATCTTTCAGATGGTAATATTGATCGCATTTATAATGAACTGTGGACTATTATCGGCAAAGAGAATGTTGCTCCTTTTTATGTGGATGGAGTCACTTTCTTTAATACAATAAATCCTTTTGTAAATATTTCAACAAGTTATTCTACATATATCAAGGAACTCACTGATAGAAAAGAATCTACATCACGGGTTTCATGGTTTAAAACTTTATTCAAACAATTAGGAAAGTCTGATATTCCTACTTTTTTGGAAGATTTATCATTAAATATCTCCAAGTTTTATAGCGAAACAGATGACATTAATCAAGATAACATAATGGAAGTAAATACGATTTTGCCTATTGAATTAGAGGAAAAAAAGACAGAGGTCATTAAAAAAGTTTTTATTACTTATTGTTGGGAGAATGATGAACATAATAAATGGGTTCATAAATTAGCAAGTGATTTAGGTGTAGCAGGCTTTGAGGTTATTATAGATATTAAACAGCCATTAGGTATTGAGCTAAATCGTTTTATGGAACAAACTATATTAAATGTTGATAAGGTTCTAATTATAGCAACTCCTGAATATAAAAGAAGGGCAGATAATAGGGAACGCGGTGTTGGATATGAAACTTCATTAATTACCGATGACCTAATTAAAGATCAAAATAGGATAAAATTTATTCCTATTATTAGAGATGGTAGCAAAGAAAGTTCATATCCAGTATATTTAGGCAATAGGAAAGGACTATCAATGAGAGATGAGGATAATTATGAAGAGGCTTTGAATGAACTAGTATCTAATATAAGAAATTATTAAAAATAAAATAATTAAAGCCAACTTAGGTCTGTATATGCAGGCTTAAGTTGGCTTTCTCCTTTTTAGGAATTACCTGTTTTTATGTGTGTATAGTCCACCCGTGAATAGGATTCATCAATACAGCAAACGATCGGTCGGGCTGTCCGTGATAGAGCAAACCTCCAACGATACCAGTCCTACCATTAGGATATACCTGTCGGAATCCGAATGAGTGAGGTGCAGAGTCATAGTATAGCTCAATCTCACATGGGCAGTTTGGATTTTCCTCCCATTGTTTCAAACGGTCAATACATTTTTGCAACGTGTCGTTCTTGATTTCCTTTGCGTAGGCAACAGCCTTGTCGTAACGCTCTTGACATAAAATCTTCATACTCGATATTTTCTAAGGTTTATAATAAATCTTCATATACTCCGAAGCTGTAGCAGTCGGCAATGTAAAAGTCCTCACTGCCGATTTCTGCAAGTGACTTCATATCTTCCAGCGTATCGCAATAGAAGAAAATGTCATCATCCTTTTCGGTATCGACATCCATTCCGATGGCAATACGCACTTCAACGGTATCGTAGTTGTCCTTATAGCGGATAAGGCAATCGGCATAGTGAGGCTCGATGCCTCGCTCTGTAAAGAACTTCAAACATTGGCGACTTATCTCTTTTCTGACTGCATCGGGTTTTTTCCAATTGGTGTCATCAATAATCTCAAGGCTGAGACCTTCGACAACCAAGCAGGTAGCACCATCAATGTTTGTCATCAATGTACGCTTGCCCATATATTTCTCTCGTTCTTCTTCCCAGTTGGGAATATCCCATCTTTCGGTAGACCATTCTCCGCGATAATCCTTTGGTTTGCGGAGATACTCTGATAATGTCATTCTAATCATATCTATAATGTATTAAAGGTTACTTTATAAGTTGCACATGGTTTTCCAAATGCCGGGAATGGATTAAACTCTCTTCGTGACTCCCAATCTACGGTTATAATGCAGCCACTTGGAAAATTCTTTTCAAGGAACTTTATAATCATTTCCTCTTCATCTGCTTCCAATATGGGATCTTCTTCTATGCCATATTCAAGAGCATAGACAGCCCACGAGGGGATATTGTCCCATACTTTCGATTGCTTCTTATTGTCAGCCATACTCATTATCATTTAAGTTATACATATTACAGGCGAAGCACTGTATTCTATTTCTTTACCGCCTTGACTGTTCCGGGCAGGATTGTGCAAGGTTGGCGGGAAAAATACCGCAAGCCCCGTGGGGCGAGGATGATTTTTCCACGACACCCACAGGGCTTGACCTTGCTCAATCCGAAAGGCACGGAACAACCTTTGCGGTAAGAAATAGGATACAGATTCTAATCGTTATCCTCTTCGTCCTTCTCGTCTGG
>JAXJWH010000129.1:0-129392 GCA_036308125.1 Agathobacter sp. | reverse complement strand
TTGAAATCAGATGGAACTTTGATGACTTTCAGGCTGGATGATGGTATAATCAGTAGTAATAGCGAGAAAACAAAATTATAAAGAAGTAACATGGGGAATCTTGCTAAAGGTTCCCCATTGATAAAAAAATTAATTTTTTTTGTTTCTTACTTGACACGAGCAGAGGCTCACCACGCCGTTGCTCCTGTTTTAAAAAGAGTGATTCAGTATTTTGATGCAGATTTTACCATAGGTCTTACTGCTACAGACCAAAGACTGGACAGGAAAAAATTAGAGACTGTATTTGGAAGTTACACAACATCTTTATCTTTGAAGGATGCAATGGAAAAGGGAATTGTGGCAAAGGCTAATGTGTATAGAATTGAAACCAACGTTGATTTATCCAAGGTTCGCTTCAATGGAAAAGATTATGTAAATGCAGATTTAGAAAAAAGAATACGAGTTACATCACGAAACGAACTGATTGTTGATGTGCTGGCTGAATACTTTATGGAAGGGGAAGCCGAAAAAAGGCAAGGTATCATTTTTGGTGTAAATGTTGCTCATGCAAATGAAATGGCACGATTACTAAATAAAGCCGGAATATCTGCAGAAAGTTACACAGGTAAAACGAAAAATGCAACAAAGGTTATGAGTGATTTTAAAAATCATAAAATCAGATTTTTATGTGCCTGCAATATGATTTCAGAAGGATGGGATTATCCGGAACTGGGTATTTTGGTAATGGCAAGGCCAACATTGTCTAAGGTATTATATTTACAGCAGATAGGAAGAGGTCTTAGAAAAACGGACACCAAAAAGAATGTGGTTATTATAGATGTTGTGGATGAATATGGTGCTATGATAAAGCCATGTTCCATGCATTCAATTTTTGCGAATCCATATTATGTACCTTTTGGTGATATTACAAGGGAAAATTATACTCCTGGTGAGATGATTGTTATTGATGGATTAACGGAAAGAATTGAACGTATTCAGGAAGTGGACATTAACACATTTGAAGAAAAGTATGGAGATTATTTAAGTCAGGAGCAGGTGGCAAGAGAATATTTTGTTAGCACAGGAACAGTTACCAGCTGGATAAAGAAAGGGAAGATTGTTCCTTCAGTAGAATATAAACTTGGAAGTAAGTCGGTATATTTGTTTAGTGCAGATGATGTGGAGAAGTATAGAAATGAATTAGGAATAAAGGTACATGATGATAACACTATAAAGGAAGACTTTTTTGAGTTTTTGGAGGAAAGAGATTATTCCTTATCATACAAAATGCCATTTATGCTGGCTTTGATGGATGAACTTAATACCATTGGTGATGCGAATATTGATGATGTTCTCACAAAATATATTCAGTTTTATATGGACAGAATTTCAAGAGGGTTGCCGGTTGACAGAAGTACATGTCCTTACAATGAAGAAAATTTAAAAGATAGAAAAATGATACGCAGAAGTATGCTGACTAATCCTTTTGAAAAATTTGAAAGAAAAAGATTTATGTATTATTCAAAGGATCTTAATATTATTTCTATAAATCATGCATTATTCAGTCAGATGACATCAGATGACTGGGAACGAATAAGACAACAAATGAATGAAGATTTGGAAAACTATTACAAAGAACTTGGTGGAAGGTGATTAATATGAACATACAGATATTTGGAACAAAGAAATGCAATGACACAAAGAAGGCAGAGCGATTTTTCAAGAAACGAGGTATCAAGTATCAGTTTATTGACATGAAAGAAAAAGGAATGTATAAATATAAACTTTTAAAACTATATGCAGAATAAAAAAGTATGTCGATATATATGCTGTGCATACTTTCTGGATTGATATTATAGTTTTGATAATTACAATAATAATGTTGATTTTGGAAAATATCACAATGTTAAGGGGAAAATAGTAAAATTTTTATCAGACAAAAAGGAGAAGTAAAAAAATATTCTGTATGTAGGGGACATGGGAACAGAAAAAAGAGCAAAAAGAAAAGGTTTTAAAAGTTTAGCAACGACATTGGCATCCATGAGTTTTATACTTGTGGCTGCAACGGCAATTGTTTTGGGAATTTTAGCGGTATATTAAATGAATCAGACCTTAAAGGTATCTGTAGAAAAATATGAGATGGAGGGATATCGGACTGAGATTAAATCGCAGATTCAGTCTGCCATCGCTGTTGCCCAGAATTATTATGATAAATCGCAAAATGGTGAGATTTCTGAGGAACAGGCAAAAAGTCAAACGATAGATGCAATTCGAAATATGCGTTATCGTAATGATGGTTCCGGGTATATGTGGATTGATGATACAGATTATAATCTGGTTATGCATCCTATTCTGACAGATCAGGAGGGAACTAACCGATATGATTTAACAGACCAAAACGGAGTTAAGATTATTCAAATCATCATGGAAAAAGCCAAAGAGGGTGGTGGATTTAGCGAATTTTATTTCACGAAATCCGATGGAGTAACAGTAGCTCCTAAGCTTGCTTATTCTCAGGCATTTGAACCTTGGGGATGGGTAATTACAACAGGAAATTATATTGATGAAATGAATGCAGAAATGGCTGGCACAGATGAGAAACTTAATGACGAATTTTTACATATTATATTAGTATATAATATTGCTTCATTTTTAGTTCTTATAATTGCTTTGTTTGTTGCAATATTCTTCGGTAAGAGTATTACAAGAAATATAAAATCTCTTGAGAAAAATCTGACTCAGGTATCAGAAGGTAATCTTGTATTTGAGCCTTCGGCTAAATTATTGGGAAGAGCTGATGAAATCGGTGAAATGGCACGTTCCATTAATCAGGTAAAAACTTCACTTCGCGGCATGATTGGAAATATTACTGATGTCAGCAATGATTTGCGAACAAGCAGTGAAAAATACAACGATAAATTTCATACTATTTCTGATAGCATCAAAAATACAGATGATGCGGTTACAGAACTTGCCAGAGGCGCAAACAGTCAGGCTGATGAAACCGAGATAGTAAACAATAAGGTAACAGAACTTGGTAATGTTATTGATATAGAGAAGGATCATGTGGACAGACTGGAAAATTCAGTATCTTCCATGATGAATTATTCAACCGAAGCTTCAGAAAGTATTAATTCGTTGGTTGAAATGGCAAAAGCAACCGCTTCAACAATTGAGATGGTACAGGAGCAGACGAACAGAAATAATGAAGCTGCCATAAATATTAATCAGGCGGTGGAAATTATTAAAGGGATTGCAAGTCAGACAAATCTTTTGTCTTTAAATGCCAGCATCGAAGCTGCAAGGGCAGGGGAAAATGGCAGCGGATTTGCTGTTGTAGCTGATGAAATCAGAAAACTTGCAGAGGAATCTGCAAATAATGCCACTAAGATAGAAGATATTGTTGGAAATCTGGTAGATAATGTGTCTATGTCAGTAGATAAGATGAAAGAAGTATCAGTTAGTGTTGAGGAACAGCAGAATTGTCTGCATTTGGCAATGGAAATTTTTGAACATCTGTATAAGGAAATTGAAGTAGTAGATGAAATAACAGGTGGAATTAAATAAAAAACAGACAAATGAAACAAGTAAATTCCAGCTTTAGAAGAATTGATATTCAAATAGTTAAACATAAACATCGGTTTTAAGCCGGTGTTTTTGTGTATAAAGACCTATATTTTTTTGTATGTATATAAGGCTTTAGATTAACAAAGCCGATATAAAATAAGGATGGTACTATTATAAAATGATAATTTAGTTTGAGAGAGGATGATAAATTAGATAGAAGAAAAGATTATTTGCAGATATTGTTAAAGCATAGTTAAAATATTGGACTTGAAATAGATTTGTAAATAAAAATCCGAGGGGAAATATATAAAACAAAGGAGAAGAAAAAATGAAAGTTCAAAGGAAAAAGGAAAAGCCAAGAAGGCAGGGGATTACCCTTCAAATCCAAAATCAGATAGGAAGAATAGTTCTTTCGATATTTTTGGTGGTGGCATTAGCGACTACGATTATGCTTTTTGCCATTACAAATAGTGGAAATAAGACGGAACTTACATTGGAATCTAAGTCCGTTTCTTATCAGATTGAAAATTTCTTTGGGGTATACGGAGCTTATGCTAAGGAATTGGCAATAAACCATGATATTCTTCATGCGTTTTCTGAAACCACAGTTGGGGGCGATATCACAAAGTCAGATGAATACCATGCGATTATGGAAAACATGAATAATATTCAGGCAATTGATGATAATATTATGCAGGTATGGTGTGCAGATATAGATAGTAGTAAGTCGGTTGCTAATACAGGTTTTGTAACAGAAGATGATTGGGATATTACGACAAGAGGCTGGTATAGTTGTGTGACAGAAAATAAAATGGTATATACAGCGCCATATGACGATCAGGCAACAGGTAAGACAGTTGTTACAATTGCAGTTCCGGTTTATGATACTGATGGCAGTGCAATCGGAGTAACCGGAATCGATATGTGTATTGATCAGATTCTACAGATGATGGAGCAGAATAAAATCGGAAATAATGGTTCTGTTACACTTTTCGCAGAAGACGGAACTTATGTATATCATAAAAATACATCCAAAATTAACGAGAATATCCAAAATTGGAATGTGTCAGAAAATGCATTGAATGCTGTACTTAATGGAGAAGAAAAATTCCTGAAATTTAATGAGGATGGACGATATTTCGGATATTGTATGCCGGCAGGTGATACAGGATATATGGTACTTTCGAATTTACCGGTAAATGAATATTATCAGACAATTTTCCTGGCAATTGTTGTTCTTATTGTAGTATTCATTGTTGGAGTAGTTTTGGTAATAATTGGTATGAGAGTAACTGCTGAAAAGATTACAACTCCAATTAAAGAATTAAACGAGACTGCACAAAAACTTGCAGAAGGAAATTTGGATGTTGAATTAAATATTCGTTCTGAGGATGAAATTGGAGAGTTAGGACATTCAATCAGTCAGACCGTTGATCGACTGAAAGAATATATTGTATACATAGATGAGATTACATATGTATTAGACAATTACGCAGATGGAAAATTAAAGATTGATTTAAAACAGGACTATATTGGAAAATTCCAAAAAGTTAAGGTTGCACTTATGAATGTATCTTCAAGCATGACGGAAGTTATTCAGGGTATTAATGAAAGTGCACAACAGGTAACATCAGGTTCAGAGGATCTGGCAAAGGCATCCCAGGGACTTGCAGAGGGAGCTAACTCACAGGCAATAGAGGTAGAGAAACTTGTTACAACATCAGTAAGTGTAGCTGAGTTAGTGGAAGAAAACCAAAAGGAATCAGCACAGGCAGCGCAGCAGACTATTCATGTGTCTAAGGTAATAGAAGAAAGTCAGAATCATATGAATGACATGGTTGTTGCCATGGAAAAAATTAAAGAAGTATCTAATCAGATGGTTGGAATTATCGCTTCCATTGAAGAAATTGCAGACCAGACAAACCTTCTTGCACTTAATGCTTCTATTGAGGCTGCAAGGGCAGGAGAAATCGGAAGAGGATTTGCAGTAGTAGCAGGAGAAATCGGAAATCTTGCTTCACAGTGTGCGAATGCCGTAAACAATACAAGAAATCTTATTAATATTTCCATTGATGAGATAGTTCGAGGAAATGAGCTGGCACAAAGCGTATCTGAATCTCTTAAAGAATCTGTGGAAGCCGTAGGTGATGTAAATGTTATTATTCAAAAGACTGCAGAAAGTGCAATAACACAGGAAAAAGCTATTAATGAAATTCGTGTTGGAATAGAAGAAATCTCAAGCGGAATCAGGGACAATTCAGCTATGGCGCAGGAAAGTTCAGCTACATCAGAAGAACTGGCAGCGCAGGCAATTACATTAAACGAAATGGTTCAAAAATTTGAATTATAGCAGATAAATATATTAGGATTTTGAAGTCTGGGAGTAAAATCCCAGACTTTTTTGCGTATAAAATCCATTGATATGATTACATAAAGTAAAAAATATAAAAACATGGCTTTTTTATATTGACAAAAACTATAAAAGGTAATATATTACCTATAAAATAGTAACATGTTACCTTTTGAAAAACTAATTATCAAGGAGAAAAAGATGAATATAATAGTGACTTATAAAAGTAAAACAGGATTTACAAAAAAATATGCCCAGTGGATTGCTGAGGATTTAGGTTGTAAAGCGGTCAGTCTCTCAGAATTATCCCGTGTATCAGAATATGATGTAGTAATTCATGGTGGATGGATTATGGGAGGTACAATTAATGGATTTGAAGAAATTAAGAAGCGTAACCCTAAGAAGCTGATTGTATTTGGAGTAGGATCTACAATTGATGCAAATTATGTTGATACTATTAAGGAAGTGAATAAAATAACCGATATACCTGTATATTATTTTAAAGGAGGAATGAATCCTGAGAAAATGGGATTTTTCTCGAAATTAATTGTGAAAATGGTTTCCAAGGAAAAACCACAATACAAAGATTTAACGGATAAGGCATCTATTGAAGGTTTGGTTTCATATGTTAAATCATTAGATAAATAGAGGTGTCAAATGAATTATCAGGAATATAATTTTGAAGGAATTGATAATCCGCATTTTTTGATTGGCCTTTTAAATGCTACGATGAATTGTTTTCAGACAGTAGGAGATACCTTTTTTGAAGAGATGAGCTGGAAACAGTGCTTTGTGATTATCTGCATTGGTCTGTTTGATAAGCCTCCAACTTTAAAAGAGCTTTCAGAACTTATGAGTTCATCACATCAGAATGTAAAAAGGATGGTGAATGCCCTTGAGAAGAATGGATATGTAGAAATCAGGTTAGATGAGAATGACAAAAGAAAGCGGCGAATAGCATTAACCCCTAAGGCGTTGGAATTTAATGAGCGATACGATAAACCATCTGGTGAATTTATGGAGTATTTATTTGAAGGATTAACTAAAGAAGAATTAGATACCACAGTGAAGGTTTTGTTGCAAATAGATTCCAAGCTAAAGGAACATAAAATGAAAAATTCAAAAAAATAAATTCACTTGACACTGCTATAGGCATATGATACTATATAATTACTCTTTGCACTGCATATAAATCTACAGTACAAACTGAGCAGACCGTAACATTTGTTATGGAGTCGGGTTACAGAAGTGACAGTGGAATTTTATCATCCACGGGACAGTAGTTGCTAATACTGATTCGTGGGTGTTTTTTTATATTTTTTTATAATAACCCCCACAAATATTTAGTGCTATAGAGTTATCTATCAAATTTATGGAGGTAACTAATATGGAAAAAGACAAAGTAACAAAGAAACAAAATGTTATGGGAGAATTGGAATTTCAAAAAACGGCAAATAAGGTGTCGATAGTAACAATTATTGGAAATCTAATATTGTCACTGATGAAATTATTTGCAGGTATTTTTGCCCATTCCTCAGCGATGATAAGTGATGCAATTCATTCAGCATCGGATGTATTTAGTACGATAGTTGTAATAATTGGAATTAAAATTTCTTCAAAAAGACCTGATAAAGAACATCCATATGGTCACGAGAGGATGGAATGCGTTGCAGCGATAGTCTTATCAATTGTACTTTTTATAACAGGACTTGGAATAGGTGTTGATGCTTTCGAGACAATAATAAGTGGAGATTACTCAAATATACAGGTACCTGGAGTATTGGCGCTTATTGCTGCAATTGTATCGATTTTAGTAAAAGAAGCCATGTACTGGTATACAAGACATTATGCCAAGAAGATAGATTCAAGTGCGTTAATGGCTGATGCATGGCATCATCGTTCAGATGCATTTTCTTCAATAGGTGCTTTAATTGGAATTGCAGGTGCAAGAATGGGATATCCTGTTATGGATTCAATTGCCAGTCTTGTAATCTTTGTATTCATAGTAAAAGCTGCTTATGATATTTTTAAGGATGCAGTTGATAAAATGGTAGACCATTCATGTGATGAGGCAACAGAGAAAGAAATTTATGACTGCGTTATGAAAAATGAATATGTGGTTGGAATTGATTTGTTTCAGACACGAGTATTTGGAAATAAAATATATGTGGATGTGGAAATTTCGCTTGATGGTTCATATACTTTAAATGAGGCACATGATATCGCAGAGGAGATACATAAGGATATTGAGGATAATTTCCCTAAAGTAAAACATGTAATGATTCATATGAATCCCGCAAATTAGGCATGTTTTGCAAAAGTTAAAGTTATGGTAAATTAGTAATATTTTTGAAATGAGATTTTACAGGAATAATAAGTATAAAAAATAGTTATTAAAAAAAGATTTTAAAAGTATTGACATTTATATAGCTATGATATAAAATCAATTACAAGTTAAGAAAGAAACAGACAAAATCAGAGAGCGAAAATAGTACATCAAATGAGTCTTCACAGAGAGCCTATGGTGGTGTGAATAGGTAAGATAGTTTGTTTGGAATGGGTTCGTTAGATGCGAAGTGAATTAATAGTAGCGGAGCCGTTTCCCCACGTTATAGGGGTAAGATATCGAATTAATTTTCTGTATCAAGAGATTGCGTAATTGGTGGCGGGTTTTCTGATTAGGGAATCCGCTTTTTATATAACTTAGGCAATGAAAAAGGGTGGCACCACGATTTATTCGTCCCTGGTAGAATGGAGATTCTATCAGGGACTTTTGTTATGTTTCAGAAAATTAAAATGCAGGTTGTTTTGTTGACTGGTATTATTTTTAGTTGCTGGAAGAGGGATGAATATGAAGAGAAGATTAAGAGTTTATAAGAAAACTGTTAGTATTGTAAATGAGACAGCCATAGGAATGTATGAAAGTCTTGTGGGTAAGAAAAAAGGTTTTTTGCTGGAGAGTTATGATAAAAATTATGACAGATATACTTTTTTTGGCGTAGAACCTGAAGAAATAATTACATCAAAGGGAAATTCACTGGTGATTACCAAAAGAGATGGTAATAAGGAAGTAAGAAATGGAAATCCTTTAGAACTTCTCAAAGAATATTATAGCGAATTTGATATTGTAAAAGATAACGAGGAACTTGCATTTACAGGTGGTCTGGTAGGAAATCTTGGATATGATTTCGTAAGATACGCAGAAGTCCTACTGGATGACAATGAGGATGAAATTGGAATTGAGACAATTAACATGATGCAGATGACTCAGTTTATAATGGTAGATTATGTTGCTGAAACATTAACTGCTGTTGTATTGGGAGAAGATTCAGATGAGGGAAGAAAAGAATCAATTCAAATTGCCTCAGATTTGATTGCCAAAGCCAAAGCCGGTGGAGATAAGGTAGTTAAGAAGAATTTTGAAAAAGACGGAATCATTATTAATGAATCTGATACCTTTGATGAATATTGTGCCAAGGTTGAAAAAATCAAAGAATATATAAAAGAAGGACATATTTTCCAGACTGTTCTCTCCCAAAGATGGACAATGGAAACAAAGCAGGATGGATTTGAATTATACAAAGAATTAAGAGAACTTAATCCTTCACCATATTTATATTATTTCAATTATGGTGATTTTGAGGTTATAGGAAGTTCGCCGGAGATGGTTGTTAAGCAACAGGAAAATAAAGTATACACCTGTCCGATAGCCGGAACAAGAAAAAGAGGTGCCAATGAAGCAGAAGATGAGATGCTTCAGGAGGATTTACTTCAGGATGAAAAGGAAAGAGCTGAACATGTTATGCTTGTGGATCTTGCAAGAAATGACATGGGAAGGATATCGGAATTTGGAACAGTTAAGGTAACAAAATTCATGGATATTCAAAAATATTCACATGTTATGCATATTGTTTCCATGGTGGAAGGTCGTAAAAAAGGAGAATTTCATCCCCTTGATTTAGTATCATCTTTCCTGCCGGCAGGTACATTAAGCGGCGCACCAAAGATAAGAGCCATGGAAATAATAGATGAACTGGAAAATGTCAGAAGAGGTCTGTATGGCGGAGCAACCGGATATGTGGATTTCTCAGGAGATATGGATTTTTGCATTACAATAAGAACTATGATTAAGAAGAAAGATAAAGTATATTTGCAGGCAGGAGCAGGAATTGTTGCAGATTCAGTTCCAGCAAATGAATATCAGGAATGTTGTAATAAAGCAATGGCTTTGGCAAAAACACTGGCTAAGGAGGGGAATCTATGATTTTATTGATTGACAATTATGACTCATTTACCTACAACTTGTATCAATATATCGGAACTTTTGACAGTGATATCAAAGTAGTTAGAAATGATAAGATTACTATAGAAGAGATTGAAAAATTAAATCCGGATAGAATACTTCTTTCCCCTGGACCTAAGAGTCCTAAGGATGCAGGAATCTGCATGGACGTGGTTAAGGAATTTTACAATAAGAAACCAATCCTTGGAATATGTCTTGGTCATCAGTGCATAGGAGAGGCATTAGGAGGAACTGTTTCATATGCCAAGGAATTGTTTCATGGAAAGCAGTCATTAATAGAGCATACAAAGGAAAGCGTATTTACAGGAATTGATTCGCCTATAAAAGTTGCTAGATATCATTCACTTGCAGTTTTAAATGAAGGATTACCTGAATGTCTTAAGGTTATTGCCAAGACATCTGATGGAGAAATAATGGCGATTAGACATAAGGATTATCCGGTGGTTGGTTTACAATTTCATCCGGAATCAATCTATACTGAGCATGGAAAAAGAATTATAGAAAATTTTGTAAACGGGACAATGTAAGGAGATTTGATATGATTTTAGATGAGATAGTAGAAGATAAAAAAATACGAATTGCTCAGCATAAGAAGTTGATATCAGATTATGATATGCGAAAATGTGCTGAGGAAACTCACACAGACAGAACTGATTGCTTTTATAATAATCTGAAGAAACCGGGGATTTCCATTATCGGTGAATTCAAGAAAGCATCACCAAGTCTTGGTAAGATAACAAGCAAGATTGATCTGATGGAGCGAATTGATGAATATAATGCTTCTGTAGATGCAATATCCTGTCTTACAGAAGAAGATCATTTCAATGGAAATGTAGATTATTTAAAGGAAATAAGAAAGAAGTCTTCGCTTCCTATTCTGAGAAAAGATTTTATGATTGATGAATATCAGTTTTATGAAGCAAAGGCAATAAAGGCTGATGCAGTGCTTTTGATAGCCGCAATTTTAGATGATGTGCAAATGCATGATTTTTATCAGTTGGCAAGAAGTCTTTCACTTGATGTACTGGTTGAAACCCATGATGAACATGAAATTGAAAGGGCGTTAAAGATTGATCCAAGAATAATCGGGGTAAATAATAGAAATTTAAAGGATTTTTCAATTACCCTTGAAAATTCAAAGAGACTAAGAAAATATATTCCAGATGACAAGGTGTTTGTTGCAGAAAGTGGAATAATGGGGGATGAGGATGTTATATTTCTAAAAGAAGTCGGAGTTGACGGATTTCTTATAGGAAGGGCATTTATGGAAGCTGATAATCCAAGAGAGCTTGCAAAACATTGGAAATCACTTTAAAAGCAGGAGAAATGCATGGAAGTAAAGATTTGTGGGATTACAAAAAAAACTGAAATTGAATATCTGAATGAAATTAAGGTTGATTATGCAGGCTTTGTTTTCTTTGAAAAAAGCAAGAGAAATATTCCTGTGGAAAAAGCAGCAGAGCTTTTGAAATATCTTGATTCAGGAATTAAAAGTGTGGCGGTTGTTGTTTCACCTGATGAAGAATTAGTTTTGGAAATTCAAAGAAACGGATTTGATATTATACAAATTCATGGAGAATTAAAGCCTGAAATACTAGAAGCGATTGATATGCCGGTATGGTTTGCCACTAATATTTCAGATGAATCAAAATTTAGTCAGGCTGAGGAATATATAGATGGTTTGCCGGAGCATTTAAGAAACAAGATAAAAGCATTGGTTGTAGACGGTGCTGATTATGGAAGTGGAAGACCGTTTAACTGGAAAAAAAGCAAAAGATTAAAAAAGGCAGGTGCTCAGTCACCTCCAATATTTGAAAATAGAAAATTCATACTTGCAGGAGGCCTTAATTCTTCTAATGTTGAAGAAGGATTAAGTATTTTCTCACCGGATATAGTTGACGTAAGCTCAGGTGTTGAGGGGGAAGATGGCAAGGAATATGAATTGATTAAAGAGTTTGTTGATATAGTTAGAAAATAAAAAAGACAAAGAAAGGAACTTATTATGAACAGTAAAGCATATTATGGAGAGTTTGGTGGTCAGTACGTTGCTGAATCACTTATGAATACATTAAACGAGGTTGATGCAGCTTTTGAGGAAGCAATCAAGGATCCTGAATTTATTAAACAATACAATTATTACTTAAAGCAGTATGTAGGAAGAGAAACACCTTTATATTTTGCAGAAAGATTAAGTGAGAAGTATGGCACAAAGATTTATCTTAAGAGAGAAGATTTAAACCATACAGGAGCTCATAAAATTAACAATGTAATTGGTCAGATTCTTCTTGCAAAGAGAATGGGTAAAACAAAAGTTATCGCTGAAACAGGTGCAGGTCAGCATGGTGTTGCAACTGCTACGGGAGCTGCTCTTTTTAACATGGAATGTACAGTTTTCATGGGAAAAGAAGATATTCAAAGACAGGCTCTTAACGTTATGAGAATGGAGATGTTAGGTGCTAAGGTTGTATCTGTTGAGTCAGGAAGTAACACATTAAAGGATGCAACAAATGAGGCAATCAGAACATGGGCAAGAACAGCAGAAGATACATTTTATGTAATCGGTTCAGCTGTTGGACCATATCCATATCCTAAGATGGTTAAGGAATTCCAGTCTGTAATCAGTAGAGAAGCTAAGAAGCAGCATTTCGAGGTTGAAGGAAGACTTCCAGACGTAGTAATGGCATGCGTAGGTGGTGGTTCAAATTCAATTGGTATGTTTGCAGAATTCATTGATGAAAAAGATGTAGAATTAATCGGAGTTGAGGCTGCAGGTAAGGGAATTGATACAGGAGAACACGCAGCAGCAATGGCACTTGGAAATCCTGGAGTTTTACATGGAATGAAGTCATATCTTCTTCAGGATGACACAGGAAATGTTCAGTTAGCACATTCAATTTCAGCAGGACTTGATTATCCTGGTGTAGGACCTGAGCATGCATATCTTAAAGATACAGGAAGAGCTCAGTATGTATCAGTAACAGACAAAGAAGCAATGGATGCACTTATGGAGATTACTCAGCTTGAGGGAATTATTCCTGCAATCGAGAGTGCTCATGCAATGGCATATTGTTTCAAGAAGGCAAAAGAGATGACAAAAGACCAGTCAATGATTGTATGTCTTTCAGGACGTGGAGATAAGGATGTGCATACAATTTCAGACTATTTAGCAGGTAAAGGTTACTTAAATTAATTCGAGGAGGTCCATTATGAATCGTATAGAAGCAAAATTAAACGCATTAAAAGAAAGAAATGAAAAAGCATTCGCAACATATCTTACAGGAGGATTGCCTGATTTAGAGAGCACAAAAAGATTAATCAAGGTTCAGGAAGAAGCTGGAACAGATCTTCTTGAAATTGGTATTCCATTTTCTGATCCTATTGCAGATGGTCCTGTTATTCAGCAGGCTTCTTATGAGGCAATTTTAAATGGCGCTAATACAGAAAATATTTTTGAGTGCATTGACGAAGTAAGAAAAGATGGAGTTGAGATTCCAATCGTATTTATGACATATTTTAATACAGTTTTACATTATGGAATCAAAAAATTCGTAGATAAGTGTAGTGAAGTTGGTGTTGACGGAATTATTATTCCAGATTTACCTTTTGAGGAGCAGGATGAGATTCAAAATGCATTAAATAACAGAGATGAGACAATTCTTATTCAACTTATTGCACCTGTTTCAAAGGATAGAATTCCTATGATATTAGAAAATGCAAGAGGATTTGTATATTGTGTTTCTGCAATGGGAGTTACAGGAGAGATTGATTCTTTCCATAGTGAGCTTGCAAACTGTTTGAATTCAATTAGGGATAATTATGATATTCCTATTATGATGGGATTTGGAATTAAGGAAGCAAAAGATGTTACACCAATGAAGGATCTTATTGATGGAGCAATAGTTGGTACTAACTTTATCAAATTATTAAGAGAGAATGAATATAAGTCAGAGGTAGCCTTTGAATATTGTAAGAAATTTAAGGAAGAATTAAACAGACTTTAATCAAGGGGGAAAGAGTTATGATAAAAGAAGCTATTGTTAAAATTGTTAATAAAGAAGATTTAACATATCAGGAAGCATATGACGTAATGAATGAGATAATGAGTGGTGAAACTTCTGCTACACAAAATGCCGCTTTTCTTGCGGCTTTGTCAACAAAGAGTACTAAAGCAGAAACAACTGAGGAAATTTTAGGTTGTGCAAAAGCCATGAGAGAGCATGCAATGGAAATTGATGCTGGTGATATGGATACTTTTGAGATTGTCGGAACAGGTGGAGACAGTTCGATGAGTTTTAACATTTCAACTACATCTGCCTTTGTAGCAGCAGCAGGTGGAATGAAAGTATCAAAACACGGAAACAGGGCAGCTTCTTCTAACTCTGGAACCGCAGATTGCCTGGAGGCATTAGGTGTTAATATTGAACAGTCACCTGAAAAATGTGTTGAATTACTTGAAAAGGCAGGTCTTTGTTTTATATTTGCCCAGAAATATCATACATCAATGAAATATGTCGGTGCAATTCGTAAAGAACTTGGATTTAGAACAGTATTTAATATTTTAGGACCACTTACAAATCCTATTCATCCAAAAAGACAGCTTCTTGGTGTATATGATGAATCATTGGTTGAACCATTAGCCAGAGTATTATACAGCCTTGGTGTAAAAAGAGGAATGGTTGTATATGGAAGAGATAAATTAGATGAGATTTCTTTATCAAGTCCAACTTTGGTATGTGAATTCAATAATGGTGAATATAAGACCTATGATATTAAACCTGAAGACTTTGGTATTAAATCATGTGATAAAAGCGAGCTTGTTGGTGGAAATCCACAGGAGAATGCTAAAATTACAAGAGCAATCTTAAGTGGAGAGGAAAGAGGACCAAAGAGAGATACTGTTTTATTGAATGCAGGTGCTGCTTTGTATATTGGAGAAAAAGCCGATACTTTTGCTGATGGAGTTAAGCTTGCAGCTGAAATAATAGACAGTGGAAAAGCACTTGAAAAATTAGAGGAAGTTATTAAACTTTCTAATCAATAAATGTTAACCTAGTATAATATGAGGTTGACAAAATAAACTCATTAATATATAATACATCTATAAATAGCGGAGGTATTATATAATATGAGTACAAAAATTCATGATATGGTTAGAATAGCATTAATGGCAGCAGTTATTTGCATTTTGGGACCGTTATCTGTTCCTGTTGGACCTGTTCCAATATCGTTAAGTAATTTTGCGGTGATTTTGTCAGTTTATTTACTTGGATTAAAGAGAGGAGCAATAAGCTGCATAGTATATATATTGCTTGGGCTGTTTGGACTTCCGATTTTTAGCGGATTTCAAGGCGGTATAGGTAAATTGTTTGGAGTGACAGGTGGATATATATTTGGATACATATTTTTAGCTGTTTTCACAGGGATTTTTGTAGAAAAATATAGCAGTAATTATCTGTTTCAATTTTTAGGCATGGTTATTGGAAATATTTTATGTTATGTATTTGGAACGGTATGGTTTGTATTTTTAACAAAAATGAATTTGGCAGAGGCTGTTGCAATTTGTGTTGTTCCATTTATATTGGGTGATGTTATTAAGATGCTGGTTGCACTGTTTGCCGGCAATAAGATAAGAAAACGAATTATTCTTGCTAATTTGTATTAGAATTTATATTACAAAATGAGGATAAAGACTAAATATTAGTTTTTATCCTTTTTTGTTTTTGGTTATTATGTTGTAAAATAGGCGTTAAATGGTAAAAAAAGTTACATATAAGGGGATATGTCACATATTGACCAAAAAATATATTAAAATTAGTACATTTTCACACTTTACATGTTACGCAAATTAAAATATAATGTTTAACGAAAAAAATCGAAAAATATAAGCAGTATAGCTTAGGGGAAGGAAATAATATGATTAATAAGTTAGAGATATATGAAGGTAATGATTTAGGATTTACATATACAAAAGATAAAACTAAATTCAGATTGTGGGCGCCAAAGGCTTCCAAGGTTGAATTGTGTTTATATGACACTGGCGACGGTGATACATTAAAAGAGAAAATTGAGATGGAAAAGTCATCTGGAGGAACTTGGATTTATGAGTGCGACGGTGACTTAAACGGTATTTATTATGTTTATGATGTATGTAATGATGGTACATCGAAGCAGACACTGGATCCATATGCGAAAGCTGTGGGTGTTAATGGTGTAAGATCAATGGTTGTTGATTTAGAATCAACAAATCCTGATGGTTTTGATAAGGATAAAGGTCCAGTCTATGAAAATAAGACAGATTTAATTGTTACGGAAATTTCAGTTGCTGATACAACAGCTGATGAATCATGTCATGCAAAGAACAAAGGAAAATTTTTAGGTCTTATAGAAAGAGGATTGAAAACTGACAAGGGATATGCGACAGGTTTTGATCATATATTAGAAATGGGTGTTACACATGTTCAGTTAATGCCAATGTTTGATTTTGCAAGTATAGATGAAAGTGATTTATCCAGGGAACAATACAATTGGGGATACGATCCGTTGAATTACAATGTTCCGGAAGGGTCTTATTCACTTGATCCATTCCACGGTGAGGTAAGAGTAAAAGAGCTCAAAGAGGTGGTTAAGGCATTTCATGATGAGGGCATTGGAGTAATAATGGATGTTGTATATAATCACACATTTGATATTGATGGAAGTTGTTTCCAAAAGACAGTGCCTGATTACTTTTATAGAAAAAATGGAGAAGAATATTCAGATGCTTCTGCATGTGGTAATGAAATTGCATCTGAGCAGTATATGGTTAGAAAATACATCATTGATTCTTTATGTTACTGGGTAAAGGAATATCATATTGATGGTTTCAGATTTGATTTAATGGGGGTTCTTGATATTGAGACATTAAATCAGGCAAGAAAGAAACTTGTTGAGATTAATCCGGATATTATTCTTTACGGAGAAGGCTGGACAGGTGGTGATAGTACTTTACCTGATGATGAGAGAGCTTTGAAAGTAAATGTATCCAAACTTGATGGATATGGTGTTTTTTCTGATGATATCAGAGATGGAATAAGAGGCCACGTATTTTATTTAGAGCAAAAAGGCTTTGTAAATGGTGGCAAAGGAATGGAAAATGATATCAGATTCAGTGTGGCAGGGGCTATGGAACATCCACAGGTTGATTATGACAAATATGAATACACACCGGAAGGGGCTTGGGCAGCAGAACCTGAGGATGTAATTAATTATGCTTCATGTCATGATAATCTGACATTGTGGGATAAACTTATTTACGCATGTGAGGATAGTTCAAAGGAAGAACTTGTTAAGATGAATTTATTATCTGCGGCAATTGTGTTCACTTCTCAGGGAATTCCATTCTTCTTACAGGGAGAGGAATTTGCAAGAACAAAGCCTATTAAGGGAAGTGATGAAAAAGCAGAAAACAGTTATAATCTTCCACTATATACTAATAGCTTAAAATATGATAGAATTGATGAGTTCAGTGATATGTATGAATATTACAAGGGCTTGATTTCTTTCAGAAAAGCACATGCTGATTTGAAATTAAAAACAGCAGAAGAGGTAAGAAAAAAGATTAAATTTATAGATGAGTTACCTGAGAATGTAGTTGCATTTTTGATAAATGGTAATGAGGAAAATATTTTTGTTGTTTATAATGCTAATAAAGATATTGTTGATATAAAATGTGATGAGCTTTGCAATGACAAAGATTGGTTGGTTTATGTAGACAATAACAAAGCTGGAAATGATGTCCTGGCTAAATTTAAAAACCAGACACAAGTTCAAGGAATCTCATGTCTGGTTGCAATTCAAAAAGCTTAAAGGGTTGATTTGTTAATGTAATTTGTTTTATATTTTGAATATACAATTCTTTGACTTTTATATAAGCCGAAATATCCGCTTAGCATATAGCTTAATGATATAGCTAACAGGAAATAAGGCATTCCGTCATATCCGAATAATTCAAAGCTGATTAAAAGCGATGTGATAGGACAATTTGTTACTCCGCAGAATAATGCAGTCATACCAACGGCGGTACACAGAGTTGGAGAAAAGCCGAGTAAATTTCCAAATAAACATCCAAATGCAGCTCCGGTACAAAACGATGGAACAATTTCGCCGCCCTTAAACCCTGCACCAAGGGTGAGGGCTGTGAATAAAATTTTTAGAATAAAATCTTCTGATTTCACAGTTCCGTCAATACATCTTTCTATTATATTCATACCTGTTCCATTATAATTTTGGTTGCCAACTATAAGCGTTGCTATTAATACAAAGCATCCACCTACGAAAATTCTTAAATAAGGATTTTTAAAGAATTTATGGTATAGCTTTTCAGAAGTATGTAAAGTGATGCAAAATACAATACTTACTATTGCACATAGGATTGCAAGAATAGAAATAATAATTGCTGTTTTTACGTTGAATTCCGGTATTGTATCAATCAGGAAAAATTCAGTAGAAACACCAAAATATGTTGCAACTCCATGGGCGACAAGAGAACTTATTACACATGGAACTAATGCGGTATAATACATTACGCCGACACTAATCATTTCCATAGAGAATATGGAAGCAGCCATTGGTGTACCAAACAGTGATGAAAAGGCGGCGCTCATTCCACACATAATCATTACATGCTTGTCCTTTTCGTCAAAACGAAAGATTTTTCCAAGAGAATTACCAATACTTCCGCCCATTTGCAAAGCTGCACCTTCTCTACCGGCAGAACCACCAAAGAAATGTGTGATAAGTGTCGATATAAATATTAAAGGAGCCATGCGAAATGGAAGTTTGTCTCCGGAATGAATTGCAGAAATTACAAGGTTGGTACCGGTATCATTAGTATCATTTAGTATATGATACAAAGCGACAATGGCTAGTCCGCCTATAGGTAGAAAATAAATCAACTCTGGATTTTGACCTCGTACAATTGTTACGAAGGATAATCCGATAAAAAAAGCAGTTCCACATAGTCCAACGATTAATCCGACTATAATGGAGAAAATAATCCATTTTATAGAGGTTAATAAACGTTGTAAGTTGTGTTTTGCTTTGTGTTTTAGTAAATCATAATCCATATTAACACCTCATTATTTTATTGTTACTATAATAGTATCATTCTGTTGGAATTATTACAAGAAGCGAATATTATGTAAAATGCGTTATTTGGTTAGATTATTTGTGGTTGTCAGAAAAAATAGCAATTGCAAATTTTATATAAATGAAGAAAAATAAATTAGAAAATCAGGAGGAAAAAAATGAGAACAAGCGGTGTTTTAATGCCAATATCTTCTTTACCATCACCATATGGTATTGGAACAATGGGAAAGGAAGCAAGAAAATTTGTAGATTTTTTAGAGAAAGCAGGCCAGACATATTGGCAGATACTGCCTATATGTCCAACAAGTTATGGTGATTCACCATACCAGTCATTCTCAAGTTTCGCTGGAAATCCATATTTCATCGACCTTGAATATTTGTGTGATGAAGGCTTGTTGACAAAAAAAGAGTGTGAATCATTTGATTGGGGCGGAAGTGACAAATACATTGATTATGGAACAATGTATGTATCAAGATATGCATTACTTAAGTTAGCATATAAGAGATTTATGGACAAAATGCCAAAGGATTACGAAGCATTCTGCAAAAAGAATTCAGAATGGCTTAATGATTATGCATTATTTATGGCATTAAAGGATGCAAATGATGGCGTTGCATGGTTTGAGTGGGATTCTAAACTTAAATTAAGAGATGAAAAAGCTTTAGAAGAAGCAAAGACAAAATACAAAGATGATATTGAATTTTATAAGATGCTTCAGTATATGTTCTTTGAACAGTGGAACAACCTTAAGGAATATGCAAATTCAAAGGGTGTTTTAATTATTGGTGACGTTCCAATTTATGTAGCAGGAGATAGTGCTGATGTATGGGCGAATCCAAGTCAGTTCTATTTAGATGAAGAATTAAATCCAATTGAAGTTGCAGGATGTCCTCCAGATGCATTTTCTGAGGATGGACAGTTATGGGGCAACCCATTATTCAGATGGGATGTAATGAAAAAAGATGGATATGCATGGTGGACAAAGAGAATTTCTGCTATGGCAAGTCTTTATGATATTGTCAGAATTGACCATTTCAGAGGTTTTGATTCTTACTATGCAATTCCTGCAAAGGATGACACTGCCAAGAATGGTAAGTGGAAAGAAGGACCTGGAATGGATCTTTTCAATAAGTTAGAAGAAAAACTTGGTAAGCTTCCAATTATTGTTGAAGATTTAGGTTTCTTAACTCCATCAGTACTTAAACTTCTTAAAGATTCAGGATTCCCAGGAATGAAGGTAATTCAGTTTGCATTTGATTCAAGAGAAGACAGTGATTACCTTCCACACAATTATCCAACACATTGTGTTGTATACACAGGAACACATGATAATGATACTGTTATGGGGTGGATTGATACAGCTCCAAAGGAATCAGTTGAATTTGCAAAGAGATACCTTAACCTTACTAAAGAGGAAGGATATAACTGGGGTATGATGAGAGCAGCATGGTCTTCAGTTGCTGACATGGCAATCGTTCCAATGCAGGATTTATTAGGATTAGGTTCTGAGGCAAGAATTAATACTCCATCTACAATTGGTGAGAACTGGAAGTGGAGAGCTCTTCCTGAGGATATTAATGATACACTTGCTGAGAAATTCTATGAATATACAAAGATGTATGCAAGATTAAGCCAGAAAGAACTTGACAGAATCGAAGAAGAAAAGGCTAAGGAAGAAGCAGCAAAAGAAAAAGCAGCAAAAGAAAAGGATGCTAAAAAGAAAAAATAAATAATATGAATAAATTTTTCCCCTTCTCCATATATTTAGTATATATGAGGAAGGGGCTTTTTTATGGAAAAAAGAGAATATAATTTATATAAAGATATACAAAGGAGGACCAACGGCGAAATATATATAGGTGTTGTAGGACCGGTCAGGACCGGAAAATCGACTTTTATAAAAAGATTTGCGGATTTATGCATAATCCCTAATATGGATGATGTGAATATTAAAAATAGGACAATTGATGAACTGCCACAGTCAGCTCAGGGGAAAACAATAATGACCACAGAGCCTAAGTTTGTGCCACAATCGGCAGCTGTTATTAGATTGGATGATAAAAGCGACGTTAAGGTAAGGCTTGTGGATTGTGTTGGTTTTGAGGTGGAAGGAGCATTCGGTTATCTTGAGGACGGCGAGAATCGAATGGTGAAAACCCCATGGTTTGAAAAGGATGTTTCCTTTGGAGAAGCTGCAAATATTGGAACAGAAAAGGTCATAAAAGAACATTCAACAATTTCTGTACTGGTGACAACTGATGGAACCATAGGTGAACTGGAGCGGGAAAATTACATATCAGCTGAAGAAAAAACTATCTCAAAATTAAAAGAAGCTAAAAAACCACATATAATTGTACTTAACACAAAATTTCCATATGAGAACAGAACTTTGGAACTGAAAAGAGAATTAGAAGAAAAATACAAAACCCATGTTGTTCCAATGGATTGTCTTAATATGCAAAAGGAGGATGCACTTGGAGTTTTGGAGAAACTGCTGTTTGAATTTCCTGTATCAAAGGTAGAATATTATATTCCAAAATGGACTCAGATGCTTCCTTGTGACAATGAAGTGAAGAAACAATTGATTGATTATGCCAGACATTTTCTTGAAAAAGCAAATACCATGAATGATATCAGAAAAATACTGGAAGAAAAAAGTGAGCCATTAAATGAAAATACAGAGGAAGGGGATGTTATTAAAAGTATTACGTTAAATAAAATGAATTTAAGTGATGGAAACGTGGTTCTTAAGATAGAAGTGAATGAATCAAGATATTTTCAGTACATATCAGGTATGGCGGGGATTGAGATTGAAGGCGAATATCAGATGATAAATCTCATAAGGCAGTTAACGGACATAAAAAAGGAATATGAAAAAATAAAAGATGCCCTGGAATCAGTAAGGCAAAAAGGTTACGGTGTGGTTATGCCGGGATTACAGGATATAAAAATGCAGGATCCTGTTGTTATATCCCATGGAAATAAATACGGTGTGAAAATGAATGCGGTTTCTCCATCAATACATATGATAAGGGCAAATATAGAAACAGAAATTGCCCCTATTGTGGGTAGCAAAGAACAGGCGGAGGACCTTATAGATTATATCAAGGACAGCGAAAAGAATGAAGCGGGAATATGGACAACAAATATTTTTGGAAAATCCATAGGAGAGCTGATGGAGGAAGGAATTAAAAGCAAGATTTTACAAATGGATGATGAGTGTCAGATAAAATTGCAGGACACCATGCAAAAAATTGTAAATGATGCAAATGGTGGAATGATTTGCATTATTATATAGTGAATTTATATAAAACTGTGTTATAATAAACAGGTAACATATTTTGTTTTTCGTATCTGTTAAAGAAAAATATAAGAAAAAATATAGGATTGAGAGGAACAAAAGATGAATAAAATTTATGAAAAATTACAAAAGTGCTATGAAAGCGTAAAGGAAAAAATTGATTTTAAACCGGAAGTAGCTTTGGTACTTGGTTCAGGACTGGGGGATTATGGGGATTCGATAAAGGTCAGTGGAACTTTGGAATATAGTGAGATAGAAGGATTTCCGGTATCTACAGTGCCAGGACATAAAGGCAGATTTATATTTGGATATGTAGAAGATGTTCCGGTTGTATGTATGCAGGGAAGAGTTCATTATTATGAAGGCTATGAGATGTCAGATGTGGTTTTACCAATAAGGCTTATGAAATTGATGGGAGCAAATACTTTGTTTCTGACTAATGCTGCCGGTGGTGTGCAGCTTGGAATGAAGCCTGGGGATTTAATGCTGATAACAGGGCAGATTTCAAGCTTTGTTCCATCTCCTCTTATAGGGGCAAATATTGAAGAATTAGGACCAAGATTTCCTGATATGTCAGAGGTATACGACAAAGAGCTTCAGTTGATCGCAAAAAAAGTTGCAGCGGGTATTAATCTGGAATTAAAACAGGGAACCTATCTTCAGCTTACAGGACCGGCATATGAAACGCCACAGGAAATAGCAATGTGCAGAATGTTAGGAGCAGATGCGGTTGGTATGAGTACAGCATGTGAAGCAGTTGCGGCAAATCATATGGGAATGCATATAATTGGAATTTCATGTATTACCAATCTTGCATCAGGTATTAGTCCTGTAAAATTATCTCATAAAGAGGTGCAGGAAGTTGCGGATAAAGTATCTGTTAATTTCAAAAAGTTGGTAACAGAAATAATAAAGGAAGTTGGTAGGACATGCAGGTAATATTTATTCATCACAGCTGTTTTTTGGTTGAAGTAGATGACAAGGTACTTATTTTTGATTATTTTGATGGAAATGAAGTAAATGGATATTCATTTAAGGGAAAGATACCACATTATGAGCCTGATACAAAAATATATGTTTTTGCGAGCCATTGTCATCAGGATCATTATGATATGGATGTTTTAAGGTGGAGTGAGGAATACAAAAATATTAAATATATTTTCTCAAAGGACATTAGAATCAGCCCTAATTTCCTGAAGAAACATGGAATAGACCCAAAGGTAAGAGAAAAGGTTTTATTCGTATCCGCAGGCAAGGATTATACCCTTGATGATATAAAGATAACCACATTGCAGTCAACAGATGCAGGGGTGGGATTTTATATTTCCACAAACGGAGTATCGCTTTTCCATGCAGGAGATCTTGCAGACTGGAGAGTAGAAGGCGTTGGAGAACTTGTTAATGGAAAGGTGCAAAAAAGTTTTAGAAGCGAGATCAAAAAGCTGTCAGGAAAACCGTTAAACCTTGCATTTGTGCCAATGGATCCAAGGCTGATGGAATATCAGGATTTATCGGTAGATTATGTTTTAAGGAATACAGATGCGGAATTTGTATTTCCAATGCATATGTGGCAGGATTATAGCGGCATAGCAGCTTACAAAAAGAAAATCTCCAATTTAGGAATGGCAGAAAGAGTAGTAGAAATTTCAAGAGAAAATCAGGTTTTTCCATTTGCAGAAGCATAGGTTATTGAAAAAAAAATTAATATCATTTATAATTAGAAGAGTTATGGGGAACAGATGGTTATTTATTTGTTATTTCGTGCTATGTAAATACACAATTTAATTTTTTATAGGAGGGTAATTATAATGTTAGGATTTTTTTCATGTTTTATGAAATACATTGTTGAAATGATTATTTTGGCATTTGTAGCATTTGTTGGAGCTATGATTGGAATTAAATTAAGAAAAAATAAGAATTCTAAAAGCCCAAAAGAAAATATTGACAAAAAAGCAGGGGTTTAAAGTAACATAATCCGGAGGAAACTAGGAATGAAGAAGAGTTATGGCGTGAACGAATTACGCCGGATGTATCTTGAATTTTTTGAAAGTAAAGAACATCTTGCAATGAAGAGTTTTTCATTAGTACCACATAATGATAACAGTTTATTACTGATTAATGCTGGAATGGCACCACTTAAGCCATATTTTACAGGACAGGAGATTCCACCTCGTAAGAGAGTTACAACATGCCAGAAGTGTGTTCGTACAGGTGATATCGAGAATGTAGGTAAGACAGCACGTCATCTTACATTTTTTGAGATGCTTGGTAATTTCTCTTTTGGAGATTATTTTAAGCATGAAGCAATTGCGTGGTCATGGGAATTTTTAACAAAAGTTTTAGGGCTTGAAGAGGATAGATTATATCCATCTATCTATGGAGAAGACGATGAAGCTTTTGAAATCTGGACAAAAGAGATTGGAGTTCCAGAGGAGAAAATTACACGTTTTTACAGAGATCCCGAAACAGGAGAATGTGATAATTTCTGGGAGCATGGAGCAGGTCCTTGCGGTCCTTGTTCAGAAATCTACTATGACAGAGGCGAGAAATACGGCTGTAAAGATCCAAACTGTAAAGTAGGTTGTGACTGTGACAGATTCATGGAAGTATGGAATAACGTATTCACACAGTTTGAAGGTGATGGCAAGGGAGGATATGAAGAACTTGCACAGAAAAATATTGATACAGGAATGGGACTTGAGCGTTTAGCTGTTGTTATGCAGGATGTTGATTCTGTATTTGATATTGATACAATGAAAGCAATTCGTGATAAGGTTTGTGAGATGTCAAATAAGAAATATCAGGTTGATGCATTAGATGATGTGTCAATTCGTCTTATCACAGATCATATTCGTTCATCAACATTTATGGTATCTGATGGAATTATGCCATCAAACGAGGGCAGAGGATATGTGCTTCGCCGTCTTATCAGAAGAGCTGCCCGTCATGGAAGAATGTTAGGAATAGAAGGTACTTTCCTTGCAAAGCTTTCACAAACTGTTATTGATGAATGTAAGGATGGATATCCTGAGTTAGAAGAGAAGAAGGAATTCATTTTCAAGGTACTTACTCAGGAAGAAGAGAAATTCAATAAGACAATTGATCAGGGACTTTCAATTTTATCAGATATGATGGATGAAATTAAAGATTCTGATAACAAAGTATTATCAGGAGAAAATACTTTCAAATTATATGATACTTACGGATTCCCTGTAGATTTAACACAGGAAATTCTTGAAGAAAAAGGATTTACATACGATGAAGCCGGATTTAAGGCTTGTATGGAAGAACAGAGAACAAAGGCTCGTAATGCCCGTAAAGTAACTAACTATATGGGGGCTGATGCAACTGTATATGAGGAAATTGATCCTTCTGTTACGACAGAATTCGTAGGTTATGACAATTTATCATATACATCAAAGGTTTCAGTTCTTACAACAGAAACTGAGATTGTTGATGCACTTTTAGATGGAGATAAGGGTACAATTATCGTAGAAAAAACACCATTTTATGCAACAATGGGTGGACAGCAGGGCGATAAGGGTATTATCGAAACTAAAAACGGAAAATTCGTTGTAGAAGATACAGTTAAGCTTCTTGGTGGAAAATACGGACATGTTGGATACATGGTTGAAGGTATGATTCGTCAGGGTGAAGAAGTAGAGCTTTTAGTAGATAAGGATATCAGAAGAAAGACTTGCAGAAACCATTCAGCAACTCATCTTCTTCAGAAGGCTTTAAGAGAAGTTCTTGGAACACATGTTGAGCAGGCAGGTTCATTCCAGGATAGTGAGAGAACACGATTTGATTTTTCTCATTTCTCAGCAATGACTGATGAAGAATTAAAGAAAGTTGAAGATATGGTTAATGCCAAGATAGCTGAGGCTATTCCTGTTAAGACTGATGTAATGAGTGCTGACGAAGCAAAGAAGACAGGAGCAATGGCTCTTTTCGGAGAGAAGTATGGTGAAGAGGTTCGTGTAGTTTCTATGGGAGATTTCTCTAAGGAATTATGTGGTGGAACTCATGTAGAGAATACTTCTGACATTATTACATTCAAGATTTTATCTGAGAGTGGTGTAGCTGCTGGTGTTCGTCGTATCGAAGCTCTTACGGGAGATAATGTATTTGCATATTATCAGAAGCTTGAAGATGAATTAAATGAAGCCGCCAAGATTGTAAAATCAACACCTGCTAATCTTGTAGAAAGATTAGAGCATCTTATGGCAGAGGTTAAGGCTTTAACAAGCGAGAATGAATCATTAAAGAGCAAAGCTGCAAAGGATGCACTTGGTGATGTAATGAATCAGGTAGTTGAAGTTAAGGGCGTTAAATTATTAGCTACAAGTGTTGAAGGCGTTGATATGAATGGTCTTAGAGATTTAGGAGACCAGTTAAAAGAAAAGATTGGTGAAGGTGTTGTTCTTATAGCTTCATCCAATGAAGGAAAAGTAAATCTTATAGCTATGGCAACTGACGAAGCTATGAAGAATGGTGCACATGCAGGAAACCTTATCAAAGCTATTGCTGCAAAAGTTGGCGGTGGTGGCGGCGGTCGTCCAAATATGGCACAGGCTGGTGGTAAGAATCCAGCAGGCATTGCAGATGCTCTTGCAGAAGCAAAGGTTGCTTTAGAGGGAATGATTAAATAAAAAAATATTTAAAACCTATTGACAAATATAAAAACAATGCTATAATATATTCTAGTGCAATTAAGAATTACCTTACAGTTGATGCACAATACGCAACTGGAGGGAGGTTAGGTGTGAGCTATGTCTAGTGTTATTGTAAAAGAAAACGAGACTTTAGATAGCGCTTTACGCAGATTTAAAAGAAACTGCGCGAAGGCTGGAATCCAGCAGGAGATTCGTAAGCGTGAGCATTACGAGAAGCCAAGCGTTAAGCGTAAGAAGAAATCTGAAGCAGCTAGAAAAAGAAAATACAACTAGTATGTATTAGGAAAGAACTACCGATTTATCGGTAGTTCTTTTGGTGTATAAAAATATATGAGGAGACATTTATGAAAGAAAATTTAAAAAAAATGATAACCTACTATAAGCCATATAAGAAAATATTTTGGGCTGATATGTTTTTTGCTATAATTTCTGCGGCTGTGGCATTAACAATACCATTAGTTGTAAGATATATTACGTCAACTTTGATTTATCAGGAACCATATATTATAAAAGAAAAGGTAATGTATATTGGAATTTTTCTTATAATGCTTCTTTTGGTTGATTGCTATAGCAGATATTTTATTGGAAATTATGGACATGTAATGGGCGCAAAAATGGAATATGATATGAGAGCTGAGATATTTGCTCACATGCAGAAGTTATCTTTTTCATTTTATGATGATGCTAAGGTTGGTCAGTTGATGAGCAGAATCACATCTGACCTTTTTGATATTACAGAATTATTACATCATGGACCAGAAAATATAATATTATCACTGCTGAAAATAGCAGGGGCATTAGTTATACTGTTAAGTATTAATAAATGGCTTACCCTTGCGGCTTTTGTTGTTCTTCCTGTGATGTTTCTGTTTGCTTTTTTCCTTAATAAAAAAATGAGAAAAGCATTTAAAAGAAACAGAATCAAAATTGCAGAAATAAATGGGCAAATTGAAGATAATTTATCAGGAATAAGGGTTGTTAAATCTTTTGCAAATGAAGATATGGAAAATTCCAAATTTAAAAAGGGAAACGATGGTTTCTTAGAGGCAAAAAAGAACAGCTATAAATATATGGGAAGTTTTCAGGCAGGAGTTGGTGTTTTTACAACATTTATTCAGATTAATGTTATTTTAGCTGGTGCGTTGCTTATTGCAGACAATAAAGTAAATGTAAGCGATTTGGTTACATTTTTATTATATATAGGAGTATTTACTGAACCAATAAAAACACTAGTGGATTTTACAGAACAATTTCAAAATGGATATAGCGGATTTGAACGTTTTCAGGAGATAATGAATATAAATCCGGATATTGAGGATAAAGCTGATGCTAAAGAACTTGAAAATGTAAAAGGTGATATTGAGTTTGATAATGTTTCATTTCAGTATAAAGATGGGGATGAAAAGGTATTAAATAATGTTAATTTAAAAACCGATGCAGGTTCATATGTGGCTTTGGTAGGAGCTTCGGGTGCTGGTAAGACAACTCTTTGCTCGTTGATTCCAAGGTTTTATGATGTTACGGAAGGTGCTATAAGGATTGATGGAACAGATATAAGGGATGTTTCTTTAAAAAGTTTAAGAAAGCAGATTGGAATGGTACAACAGGATGTGTATCTTTTTGCTGGAACAATTTTGGAAAATATAGCATATGGTAAACCGGATGCTTCAAGGGAGGAAATTATTGAGGCTGCGAAAAATGCCAATGCTCATGAATTTATAATGTCATTTCCAAAGGGATATGATACAGATATCGGGCAAAGAGGAATAAAATTATCAGGAGGTCAGAAACAAAGATTGTCAATAGCAAGAGTGTTTTTGAAAAATCCTCCAATTCTTATTTTTGATGAGGCAACATCTGCGCTTGATAATGAAAGTGAAAAAATTATTCAGGATTCTTTGGAAAAACTCGCAAAAGACAGGACAACATTTGTAATTGCTCATAGATTAACAACAATTAAGAATGCTCAAAGAATTCTTGTTTTGACAGAGGATGGAATTGCTGAATCCGGAACTCATGAAGAATTGTTGGAATTAGGCGGAATATATGAAAAACTATACAATATGCATATGTAGTATTTGGTTTTTGTATAGAAAATTTTCTAAAAATAGTATAAAGTTTTTAAATTAATTTGCAATATTGAGTAATTACGAGTAAAATAGACGCTATGGAGAAAAATATAGATTTGACTAAATTTATTTAGATTAAAATGCTTTATGCAATAGATAAGGAGTGTATACAATGACAAAGATTGATATTATTTCAGGCTTTTTAGGAGCAGGTAAGACAACTTTTATCAAGAAGATGATAGAGGAATCATTTAAAGGGGAACAGATTGTTCTTATTGAGAATGAATTTGGCGAAGTTGGAATTGATGGCGGCTTTTTGAAGGATGCAGGAATTGAAATTACAGAAATGAATTCAGGATGTATTTGCTGTTCATTAGTTGGAGATTTTGCAACTAATCTTCATGAAGTAATTTCTAAGTATCACCCTGACAGAATCTTAATCGAGCCATCTGGTGTTGGTAAATTATCAGACGTAATGAAGTCTGTAATTGATATTGAAAAAGAGGAAGATGTTAAACTTAACGCCCTTGTTACTGTTGTAAATGCTGTAAAGGCAAGCAAACAGATGAAGGCTTTTGGAGAATTTTTCAATAACCAGATTGAATATGCTACAACAGTAATTTTAAGCAGAAGCCAGAATGCAACACCAGAGCAGCTGGAATTTTGCGTTAAACAGATTCAGAATTTAAATAAAAAAGCTGCAATTATTACTACTGACTGGAATTCGATATCAGGAGAGAAGATTTTAAATGTTATTGAAGGACAGGATAATATAGAGATGAAGACTCTTGCAGAGGCACGTCACGAGCAGGATGAACATGAGCATCATCACCATCACCACGATCATGACGAACATGATCACCATCATGATGAACATCACCACGACCATGATGAGCATGAACATCACCACGACCATGATGAGCATGAACATCACCACGACCATGATGAGCATGAACACCATCATGACCATGATGAGCATGAGCATCATCACGAGGATGGAGAAGTTTGTTCATGTTGTGGACATGTACATGGAGAACATGAGCATCATCACCATCATGCTGATGACGTATTTACAAGCTGGGGTAAGGAAACACCACACAAATTTGAAAAAGATAAGTTAGAGGCAGTATTAAAGCAGTTTGTTGAAGATGATACAATTTTAAGAGCTAAGGGAATGGTTGAGTCAGTAGATGGTTCATGGATTTATTTTGACATGGTTCCAGGTGAATATGAAATAAGAGAAGGAGAACCAGATTACACAGGAAGATTAGTAGTAATTGGAACAGCCATTGATGAGCATAAGCTTGAAGAAGTATTTGGAATTGCATAGCAATATTAAGCATATATCTGCAATCAAAGTTAATGCAGATTAGTATATACTGGCATATAATTGGATAAAAGAAAGGATAAATTATGGCACAGGAAATTCCGGTTTATTTATTTTCAGGATTTATGGATAGTGGAAAAAGTTCTTTGATAGAGGAAACTTTATTTGAGAATGATTTCGGGGAAGGCGCAAAGGGACTTATTATTATGTGTGAAGATGGTGAAAAGGAATTCAACGAAGATAAACTTCGCACAATTAATTTTAAGGTAACTTCAATTGAAAACGAAGAAGAATTTACAAGTGAGAAATTGAACGAGATAAACAATTCTTATCTGCCAGAGCAGGTTTTCATTGAATATAATGGAACATGGGGAATTGATAAAATTCTTGAAGCAAAATTACCAGAAGGATGGGTTATTGTTCAGCATTTAACTACGGTTGATTCTACTACATTTGACTTATATTATAATAATATGAGAGCGATGATGCAGGAACAGTTTTTTGCTAGTGATGTTGTTATTTTTAACAGAACTGATGATGAAACTGACAGAGGACATCTTCGCCGCATGGTTAAGAATGTAAACAGAAAAGCACAGATTGTATACGAAAGAAAAGACGGTACAATTGATGAAAGACCAGAAGAGCTTCCGTTTGATATTAATCAGGATGTAATCGAATTGACTGATGCAGATTATGCCATCTGGTATATGGATGCGATGGATAATTACAAGAAATATGATGGTAAGAAAGTTAAATTCAGAGCATTGGTTTACAATCCTGACAAATTAAAAAAAGGAATTATGGTTCCAGGAAGATTTGCCATGACATGTTGTATTGAAGATGTTACCTTTATCGGATTCAAATGTAAATATGATGAAGAAGATAAAATTCCACATAAGTCATGGATTGACATTACAGCAGAGATTCATGTTGAATTTGCAAGAGAATATAAGGGTAAAGGTCCTGTTCTTTATCCAATATCAATTGAACCGGCCGAAAAGCCTGAAGATGAATTGGTATACTTTTCATAATTATTAGTTATAGTAATAATGCAAGAAAGTTGTTGATAATATTTCTTAAGTAAATTACAATAGAAGGGCGTGTTATACGTCCTTTTTGCTTAATACAATAAAGGAAACAAAGTCGAAATAAAAATTTGACTATAAATATATCTTACATTAGGAGGGAAAAATGTATCAAATTGTTCGAAGAGAAGAATTAGCCCCAAATATCATTCTTATGGATATTAAGGCTCCACGAGTTGCAAAGGAATGTTTACCAGGTCAGTTTATTATTGCTAAAACTGATGAGGTAGGTGAGCGTATTCCGCTTACTATTTGTGATTATGACCGAGAAAAGGAAACAGTTACAATTGTTGTTCAGACTATCGGAGCTGGAACAGAGCGTATGATGGCTCTTAAAGAAGGTGAATATTTAGAGGATTTTGTTGGTCCTTTAGGTTGCCCTTCAGAACTTTGTATGGAAGAAAATCTCGAAGAGACAAAGAAAAAGAACATTGTATTTATCGCTGGTGGACTTGGAACAGCACCTGTATATCCACAGGTTAAGTGGTTACATGAGCATGGTGTTGATGTCGATGTAATTATGGGATTTAGAACAAAAGATATTGTGTTCTTCGAAGAGGAAATGAAGGCAGTTGCTTCAAACTTATATGTAACAACAGATGATGGAACATATGCATTCCACGGAAATGGAAGTCAGCAGCTTGAAGCTTTAGTAAACGAAGGCAAGAGCTATGATCAGTGTGTTGCAATTGGACCAATGATTATGATGAAATTTACATGCTTACTTACTAAGAAACTTGAGATTCCTACAATTGTATCAATGAACCCAATCATGGTTGATGGTACAGGAATGTGTGGAGCTTGTCGTCTTCTTGTTGGCGGAGAAGTTAAATTCGCATGTGTAGATGGACCAGAATTTGATGGACATCTTGTTGATTTTGATCAGGCAATGAAGAGACAGCAGCAGTATAAGACAGAAGAAGGCAGAGCAAAGCTTGCTTATGAAGAAGGCGATACACATCACGGCGGATGTGGCCATTGTGGAGGTGACAAGTAATGGATGTATTAGTTAGAGTACCAGTTCGTGAACAGGAACCTGAAGTTCGTGCAAAGAATTTTGAAGAAGTATGTTATGGATATAACGAGGAAGAGGCTGTTGCAGAGGCTTCTCGTTGTTTAAATTGTAAAAATGCACAGTGTATGAAAGGATGTCCAGTTTCAATTAACATTCCTGCTTTCATTGAGAAAGTAAAAGAACGTGATTTTGAGGCTGCATATCAGATTATTTCTGAGTCATCTGCACTTCCAGCTGTTTGTGGTCGTGTATGTCCACAGGAAAGCCAGTGTGAAGGAAAATGTATCCGTGGAATTAAGGGTGATCCAGTTGCAATCGGTAAACTGGAGAGATTTGTAGCTGACTGGGCTAGAGAAAATGGAATCAAGCCAAAGAAGGCAGAAGAGTCAAACGGAAAGAAAGTAGCTGTAATTGGTTCAGGTCCTGCAGGTCTTACATGTGCAGGAGATCTTGCAAAACTTGGATATGATGTTACAATTTTTGAGGCACTTCATTCAGCAGGTGGAGTATTAAGCTACGGAATTCCTGAATTCCGTCTTCCAAAGGATAAAGTAGTAGCAGCTGAAGTTGAAAATGTTAAGTCTTTAGGTGTTAAGATTGAAACTAACGTTGTTATTGGAAAGTCAGTAAAAATTGATGAGCTTATGGAAGAAGAAGGTTTTGAGGCTGTATTCATTGGTTCAGGTGCAGGTCTTCCAAGATTCATGGGTATTCCTGGAGAGCAGGCAAATGGTGTATTCTCTGCAAACGAATTCTTAACAAGAAATAACCTTATGAAGGCATTTAAGGAAGGTTATGAGACACCAATCAGCCGTGGAAAGAAAGTTGTAGTAGTTGGTGGTGGAAACGTTGCCATGGATGCTGCTCGTACAGCTCTTCGTCTTGGTGCAGAAACTCATATTGTATACCGTAGAGGTGAAGAAGAACTTCCAGCTCGTAAGGAAGAAGTACATCACGCAAAAGAAGAAGGAATCATTTTTGATTTACTTCAGAATCCAACAGAAATCTTAGTAGATGAAGAAGGTTGGGTTAAAGGAATTAAACTTATCAAAATGGAACTTGGTGAGCCAGATGCTTCAGGACGTAGAAGCCCTGTTGAAATCGAAGGTTCAGAATATGAAATTGAGTGTGATACAGTAATTATGTCTCTTGGAACTTCTCCAAATCCACTTATTTCTTCTACAACAAAAGGTCTTGACGTTAATAAGAGAAAATGTATCGTTGCAGAAGAAGAAACAGGAGCTACATCTAAGGCTGCTGTATATGCAGGTGGAGATGCGGTTACTGGAGCTGCAACAGTTATCCTTGCAATGGGAGCTGGAAAAGCTGCTGCTAAGGGTATTCATGAATATCTTTCAAAATAATCTGAGTTTATAAGATTTACATATTAATTTCTGAAAACGGGGAACATATTTGTTCCCTGTTTTTATTTTAGAAATGTAGAAAGTTGAATTCATTTTAGTAAAAAAATATATAATTTATACAATATTTATAAATATAAATTTGTTAGCTTGACTCATGAATGATTCCTATGATATCATGTTGGTGTTTTGCTAGAGTATTTTAGGATACTTTTGAAAGGAGAATATTATGAAAAAGAAATTAGTTTCATGTATGTTAGCAACAATGATGCTCGCAATGACAATGGTAGGTTGTACAGTTAGCGTATCAACTGGAGACAAGGATGACTCTAAGAAGACGGAGCAGTCTGAGACAACAGAGAGTGAGTCTGAGGAAACACCACAGACAGAAACAGAGGAGACAGAAGAGACAGAAGCAGATACTTCAGTATTTGACGAGGAAGATACATCATATGGTTTAGAAGATACATATGGAATGACACTTGAAGAGTGGGTTAAAAGTTCAGCAATGCGTTCACTTGTTGATAGTATGAATGAAGCATTTTCAGGAACATTAAAACTTAGTATTGAGGCAGCAGAAGAAGATGTTTTACTTATCAGATATACATATCTTGAGCAGTATGATTTAACAGATGCTTCAGTTTCTGGAGCATTAGAGAAGTACTTCGATGAGCAGATGGAAGCAAATCAGGATACTTTCAAATCTATGTATGACAATGTAGAGGAAGCAACAGGTATTGTATTATCTAAAGTTGTAATTGAGTATGACAACGCAGATGGTTCAGAAATTTATTCATATGATGTTGCTAGATAATTGAACTAAGATTATAAATATGGTAAGACTTAAATCCAATTCGGGATATTCCTGGGTTGGATTTTTTTTAGAATAGTCCATAGTTCTTGCATGTGATTTCTAAATCGTTTATAATTTAAGGTAATAGAAATTTAGATGTGTAGTAAAGAGGGATGAATTGTGCGAAGACGTATTAGTCAAATTGCTAAGGGGAAATTTGAATACGCAAAGCCTGTTTTGGCATTTTCTGAAGACCAGTTGAATTTGGTGGTTATTGAGGGGAAGGAAGTTACTGGAGATTTTATAATCAGAAGTGATAATCATATTCCGGTTCGAGGAGTAGTATATTCTACCAATCCTCGAATGGAGTGTCTAACACCTCAGTTCGAGGGCGATGAAGTTAAGATTCGTTATCAGTTTAATAGCAGTGGTCTGTTGGAGAATAAGACTGAGGAAGGAATTTTTGCAATTATATGTAACGGTTGTGAATACAGCATACCGTATAAGATTACTGTAATGAAGCATTATCCGGAATCTTCAATAGGTACGATACGCAATCTTTATGATTTTTCCTGCCTTGCAAAGGAGAACTGGAGCGAAGCATATCAGTTATTTTATCATAGTGTATTTTCCAATATAATAAGTGATAAGGAAATAAAAGAAATGATGGTATATAAAGGAATTATTTCTGCAAAACCATCAAACCAGAACCTTGAGGAATTTCTGATTGGAATTCGTAAAAAAGAACAAATTGATTTCACTTTGGACAAATCCAATGAAAAATATTATGAGGTCAGGGAATCTTTTAAGGAGATTGTCAATATAAAAAAATCTACCTGGGGATACATAGAAATTAAAGTTGAAACAGACTGTGATTTTATTAAATTTACAAAAAACAGAATTGTGACTGATGATTTTATGGGGAGTATTTATCAGTTTGACTATTATATTGATGTTGATAAATTGCATTCCGGACATAATTATGGAAAGATATATTTTACTTCTCCATATGAGAGCAAATGTGTTGAGATATTTGCAGATAAGGAGGCTTACAAAGAAGACACAGGTTCTACCTTCAGGGAAATTCAGGAATACAGAGTTGGCATTATGGAATTGTATCAGGCATACAGACTGAAGAAAATTGTTACAGGAGTCTGGGCGAATGAGACCATTGAGATTTTGAATTCACTGCATGGATTAGAGCCTGATAATAAGATGTATTTGCTGATGAAAGCTCAGGCTTTGATTATAAACAGGCAAAGACAGGAAGCTGAATGGATATTAGATGACTTTAAGAGAGTATATCATGATAAGAAATCACCTACATGGGGATATTATTTGTATCTTATGACGTTGATGGAACGTGAGCCAAGTTATGTTGATAAAATGACCTATGAAATTGAAATGATTTTCAGGGAAAATCCGGATTCTGTTTTATTATTCTGGATTTTAACTTTCTTAAAAGAAGAATATTATAATGATAATTCGAGAAAACTTAAAGCAATAGAATATTGGGTTTTGAAGGGCTATGCCACCCCTTTTTTATATATTGAAGCATTTTATCTTATATGGCAGGATCCTTATCTTTTGTCGAAACTTGATACTTTTGAGATAAGAGTTTTAAGATGGGCGGCAAAGCAACATGCGCTGACTAAGGATCTGGCTATGCAGATTTTTCACATCGTGGAGATGAGCAAGGGATTTAATCCTGTGATATATGAACTGATGTGTGATGCCTATGAAGTTGATTCAAGACCTGAAAATGTCGGAATTATATGCAGTTATCTGATAAAGGGACAGATATATGGGGAAAAATATTTTCACTGGTATGAACTTGGAATTGAATTGGAATTAAGAATTACAGGTTTGTATGAGGCTTATGTGATTTCAATGGATGAGCGAAGAGTAACACCTATTCCAAAGATTATTCAGATGTATTTTCAGTATGAGAGTACACTTCCTTATGAGAAGACTGCTGTGCTTTATAATAATATTATTGCATCAAAGGAAAGCAATCCTGACATGTATAATAAATATCGCAAAATAATGGGAACATTTGCCATGGAACAGGTTGAGATGGGGCATATGGACGATAATCTTGCGGTGGTTTATGACGATATGCTGGATCTTGGTTTTATTAATCGGGAGATTTCAAGGGATCTTGCAAATATTATTTTTACAAATAAGCTGGTTGTCTATGATGAAAATATGGTTAAGGCGATAATTTATCAAAGACAGATGAAAGAGCCACAGATTGTGCAGATTAAGGACAGTTGTGCATATTTCCAGTTGTTTTCAAATGAGTATGTAATTTTATTTGAAAATAACAGAGGTCAGCGATTTGTCGGAAGTGTGACATATCAGCTGCAAAAACTTATGGATTCAGATAAATATATAGATAAGTGTATTGAATTTTCACCGGATGAAATTAATTATGTTATAGCAAAATTTAATACAAAGCAAAGTTATCTTACTTTTAACGAATCAGATGAGCAATTTTTCCCTAGAATCATATTCGGAGAAGAAATTAGTGATGAGTATAAGGCATTAATGATTCCGGAGGTGATGAGATATTATCAGGGAACCAGCGATACGGATACTGTCAAGGAATTTCTTGCTAATATAGATTATGGAAAATTGTCTATTGGATCCAGAAAATATCTTATGGACATGTTAATCTGGTACAAGATGTTTGATCTGGCATATGATAAAATTCAGGAATATGGTATAGAACAGGTTGGCTCAGGGGCAAAGGCAACATTAGCTACATATCTTATTGAAAAAAATGAAAACGAAGAAGATGAGTTTTTGATTAAATTATCTCTTCAGTCATTTATGGAAAAACAAAATAATGAAAAAATTATTTTATATCTAATTAATTATTATAATGGTCCGACGTATATTATGGTTAATATATGGAAGGCGGCAAGGGAATATAATCTTGACACTTTTGAGTTGGAAGAAAGAATTCTTGTTCAGATGATGTATTCGGATGTGATTCTTGATGATGCAAATATGATTTTTGAAAGATATTATGAAACCGGAGGAAGAGAGCTTATTGTACTTGCGTTTATAACGGAGTGTGCACATAGATATTTTGTGAATGAGATTAATACATCTTCCCTTATTTTTGAAATAATTCAGGAAAGATATCTTAGCAGAATGGAATTAAATGATGCATGTAAACTTGGTTTGCTGCGGTATATTTCTGAGCTTACCATTAGAAGTAAGGTGCAGTACAGAATTGAGGATGAATTGTTATCTGAATATACCTGTCGAAATATGAATTTTGCATTTTTCAAGAAGTTAGACCATGAGCTGGTTATGAAATATTATTTATATGACAAAGTTTTTTTGGAATACAGGGCAAATCCGGAGAGTCATGTAGTTTTGCATTATAGCAGAGATGAAGATGGTGAGGAATTTGTGGCAGAAGATATGCCTGACGTGTACGATGGAATATTTGTGAAACAGTTTGTGATGTTTTTTGGTGAGACTTTGCAATATTATATAACGGAGGAATATAATAATCAGGTTGAGGTTACGGAAAGCAGCAGAATAATGAATAATGACATGTATAGCATAAAAGATAAAAGCAGATATAATCTTATTAATCAGATGCTTATTTCTACCACTCTTCAGGATGAAGCCTCGTTGTATCAGAATATGAAACAGTATGATGGCTTAGATGAGGTGACTAAGAGAGTATTCAAAATATTATAATGGCGAGGTGGATATGGAACATAAGAAAAATCCATGCTATCTTGGAATTGATTTAAATGACAAGACGGCTATGGTAAGTTATTATTATCAAGGGATGAAGGAACCGGAAACAGTAAGTACGGTTGCCGGAGATGAAGTTTACAGTATTCCTGTGGTTCTTGCCAAAAGAAAGGGAATAGGTCAGTGGTATTACGGTGATGAGGCAAGAAAAATGGCAAAGAATGGAGATATGATATGTATTGATTCTTTGTTAAGGAGAGCTGTTAACGGTGAGAAAATCGTAATAGAGGAAGAAACGTATAAGGCAGAGGATTTGCTGGCACTATACATTACTAAATTAATGGCAATTCCCCATAAATTTTCCAATATTGATTCCTGTGACAAGCTGATTGTTGCAGTGGAGACTCTGACAAAGGATTGCATGGAGATGTTTTGGAGAATTGTTCCCAAAATTGGATTGAAAACGGAACAGTTTATCGCAATAGATTATAAAGAAAGTTTTTGTTATTTTGCTCTTAGTCAGGTTAGCGAATTGTGGGCGCATGATGTATTTTTATTTGAATGTGATAAAAATAACATGAGATATTATTCTCTTAAACGTAATGCCAAAACAATGCCTCAGGTGATAACAATCGAAAGAAGTCCTAAAAGCTCTATAAGGGATAATAAGGATGAGATGTTTCTTAATACAATGCAAAAAGTTTTTGAAAACAGAATGATTTCAACTGTTTATCTGGTTGGAGAAGGTTTTGAAGGTGACTGGATGGAAAGCTCGTTATCATATCTTTGTAAAGGACGAAGGGCATTTATGGGGAACAATTTATTTACCAAGGGTGCCTGTTATGCTGCATTGGCAAAAGAAGATGGTGACAAGTGGCCTTTTATTTACATGGGAGAAAATGAGGTAAAATTTAATCTTAGTTTAAAAGTGAAAAGTCGAGGAGAACTTTGTTTTTACAATCTGATAAGTGCAGGAAAAAACTGGTTTAATACAAGTGGAAGCTGCGAAGTTATCTTATCAGATACGGCTGAGATTGATTTTTGGAAGCAGTTGCCAAATAGCAGAGAGGCAAAGATAGAGACATTGGAACTTACAGATTTTCCAGTTAGACCGGATAGAACTACAAGGGTGAGAATTACAGCAAAACCAATCTCGGATGATAAGATTGAAATAGAGATTAAAGATTTGGGATTTGGTGAATTTTTTAGAAGTAGTGACAGGGTATGGCATTGTACCATGTCAATGTAGGAGGCATTTGTGGGAGAATTAATATTATGTAATGAGCAGATTGCAGGAATGCCTTATTTCATAGAAGGATTGTCTTTAAACATTTATTCTCTGGAGGAATTGTGTTATTACATATCAAAAAATACTTTTCTTATAGAGAAGGATTTTATGAATGAAGAATTGTGCACATGGATAGAAAAGGAAGCGGATTTTCCAAAACTTGCAATAAGATTAAGGGAAGTTATGCATTCAGGCGGATTATTATCGGATTTTGTCTGGCTTATTTTAAAAAACGTAGGTTATTGCACAGATGCAGAGATAGAAGATGTCATGTTTACAATCAAACAGATGGAACAAAAGTCCGAATTTGAAAGAAATAAGATTCGTGCAGACAAACTGCTTGAAAATGAGAAATATCTATGCAGCATATATGAATATAAAAGGTTGCTTGAGCGGGATGATATCAGAAATGAGAATGCAATTATCATAGGTAATATCTGGCATAATCTGGGAACTGCTTATGCAAGGCTGTTTCTGTTTGAAGAGGCAATCAACTGTTATGACAAGGCATATTCATATAATGATAAGAAGGAATCTTTGATGGAGTGTCTTTTGGCATATATGTGTATGGAAGATGAAGAAGGCTTTGAAAAAAAATGCAAAGATAATCATATTAGCGAAGAAGAAATGCTAAAATTAAAGGATGAATTGGCTGATATAAGTTCAGACGACAGAATACGGGAATTTTGTGAGAAAATAGAAACACTTAAGGTTCTTAAGAAAAATAATAAATCTAAATATAAAAAAGAACTTTCGAAGGTAGTATTCGAATGGAAAGAGGATTACAGAAGAATTTGTAGAATATAGAAATGGGTTGAGGGATATGTTATTTTCAAAAAAGAAAAAAATGAAGTATGACACACATATTAGTTTTGAGGAGAAGATTAATTCGATTGAATCTTCAGAGGTTAAGCAACAGTCATATGTTGTTGATTTGTGTGAACAGATGGTGGAGGCTTCAAAGGAGTATGAGGAGGCTTCTAAAGAATATCAGTTAGTGACAAAATATTTAAATGATGTTGAGATTATTGAGAAGTTTCCTAAGGAAGAACTCAAGGAGCTTCGTGAGGCTGCTGGAAATGTGGCAAAACTTACAAGAGACAGAAATCTGCTTATGAATGTTGAATCAAAAATTACTGAGACACAGTTTGAGCAGATGCAGGGAATGGAAGCTGAGATTCCGGATGCAATAAAAAGGCTAAAGAAAAACGAAGAATATCTGGATGTGGTTTCTAAGGATATGAAGTATCTTGAAGGTGAAAAGACAGAATGGGAGATTATGAAGGAAGATTGTGCAAAGGAACAAAAGAAACTTAGAACCGTTTCTATTGTACTTTTGATTTTATTTGCACTTGCGCTTGCGGTTATAGCAATCACATCATATTATTATATTTTTGATACACAGCTGACATTGGTTATTCTGGCATTTTTTACAGTATTAATTGGTACAGGAATTACGATAAAGTATCAGAATTGCACATCAAATATTAGAAAAAGCGAACTTAGCAAAAATAAAGCGATTACCTTGGAAAACAGGGTAAAAATTAAATATGTAAATACAAAAAATGCAGTGGATTATGCCTGTGAAAAGTATCATGTAAAAAATTCAAATGATTTAAATAATATCTATGAAGAATACATGAAAACTGTGAGGGATAAGGAAAGATATAAAATTACAAATGACAGATTAGAACATTATACAAAGGATTTGTTGTTTTTGTTAAATAAGCATAATATCTACAATACAAAGGACTGGATGACTCATGCCAATGCAATTGTTGACAAAAAAGAAATGGTGGAATTAAAACATGGACTTTTTGTAAGAAGACAAAAGCTAAGAGATACAATGGAATACAATATGGGAGTTATTTCTGATTTGAAAAAAGAAGTGTCTGAAAGAAAGAAGGAATTCAGCGGATATTCAAAACAAATTGATGGAATATTAAACCAGATTGACAGGCTGGAGCTGGAATTTAAGTAATATTTATACGATTATGTAGCAAATTAAATAAAATTAGCATATCATAAAGAGAAAATAAAAGTATTGAGGTTATATGGAAACAAATTATCCTAATGCTATGATTGCTAACGATAAGATGGTACCTGGAATGGTTTATTGCCCGGTTCAAAAGTTTAAAAATACCTATGAACCGCAAAAAGCCTTAATGAAGGGTACCATTTTTCCTGAGCTGGATAAACCTTTTACCGGAAAAATGCAAGGAGGTAAAAGGTGATGGATAAAATAAATGTTGTAAAAAATAAAATGAGCAGGGAGCAGATGCTATATTGGATTGATGCTCTTAGTTTTTGCAGTGATGATATGAAATTGTATCTGGATACACATCCCTATGATAAAAATGCACTTGAATATTATAATCAGTGTGTTGAATTGGTAGCAAGTGCCAAAAAGGCTTATGAGGATGTATATGGACCATTATCATTAAGTTGTAATTTAAATTTTGAGGAATGGGATTGGAATAAAAATGATATGCCATGGGAAAGGGGGAATAATTAATGTGGAATTATGAAAAAAGATTGCAATATCCTGTAAAAATTACGCAGCCTAATCCCAAGATGGCGTTATATATAATGTCACAGTACGGAGGTCCTGATGGTGAAATAGGAGCCAGTATGAGATATTTGTCCCAAAGATATGCTATGGAAAATAAAAGAGTGGCGGGGTTGCTGACTGATATTGGGACGGAAGAACTGGCACACCTTGAGATGGTGGCAGCAATTGTTCGTCAGTTAACTCAGGGGTTAAGTGCAGAAGAACTTGAAAAGCAGGGATTTGCTCCTTATTATATTGACCATACAGGAGGAATCTGGCCTCAGGCAGCAGGTGGTGTACCTTTTAATGCGTGCGAATTCCAATCAAAAGGAGATCCCATAACGGATTTAGTAGAAAATCTTGCAGCTGAGCAAAAGGCAAGAAGTACCTATGATAATATTTTAAGGCTGGTAAAAGACAATGAAGTTGCAGATCCTATCAGATTTCTAAGGGAAAGGGAGATTGTTCATTTTCAAAGGTTCGGTGAAGCGCTTAGAATGGTCTGTGAGGACCTTGACAGTAAAAATTATTATGCATATAACCCTGCCTTCGATAATAATTGATAGCGTAAAATTCTATTTGGAAAATTAAAAAATAGAGGACACCGTTTGGTAATAAAGCGTCATGTATGACAAAATATATCAAAAGGAAGGTGTTCTCTATTATTAAAGGGAACATTTTAAATACATAACGGGGAAAAGAAAATGTTTCTTATTGACGAATTGAATTCATATCACATACAATGCACAGCAGCAATGAATGCATGTGAGAATGCGAAAAGCAAAGGTGCGGATGTAGTCAAACAATGGGATGCAAGCCTTGACAACAAGACCAGGAAAAGCCATATGAAAGTTGATGGAGAAATTAGAGAACTTGATGAACCATTCAGCAATGGATTGATGTTCCCAGGTGATCCAAGTGGCAAGGCAAAGGAAGTTATTAATTGCCGATGTGCGCTTTTACAGCGTGCAAGATGGGCATTGAGTGAAGATGAACTGAATACACTGAAAGAACGTGCTGAATATTATGGACTTGACAAGAATAAGAACTTTGAGAAATACAAGGAAAAGTATTTGAAAGCAGTTGAAAATGATGGCAAAAGTAGTACAATAAAAGCAGATAAAGTGATATCAGGGCATTCCAGTACACCGAAGAAAGCGAAAGCAAATTCAATCATCGATCATGTGAAAGACGACGGTACAGTCGATGCAAGAGGGTTCTACGGCAATGACGGAATGAAACAAAAAGATATTCATACAACTAACCACGGAAATCCTAAACAGCATGACTATGGCAAACATGGGGAACATGGGCATGATTATGAATGGGATGAAAATGGCAGTTTGAAGAATAAGACCACAAGGGAATTATCAGAACATGAAAGAAAGGAGAATGGTGATATTTTATGAGTGAATCTGAATTGAAAGATATTATTGCGGATTGTTGTAATGATGTGATATTTGCTTATAATGGCAAAAAATCAGGTGTAACATCAGAAGTAAAAGACCATGTTCCTACTTTTCAAGCGTGGCATGGTTCAGAAGTAAAAGAGTATAACAATGTTGATGATGTCATGAATGATAAATTTTATAGCGGAAAGTCAATCATTGATTTGATAGGTGTTGTAGAATTTACATTCGTATAGAAAGCGTCTTGCATAGGCAGGGTGCTTTTTTAATACGAAAAACACAGGCAGGGGATGCTAGGGTATAGGGGCATCCGGGAGCAAACGCAGTAAGTCGAAGGTGGGTAAGAGCGAAACTCCAAAAATTTAATAACAGATATTAAGGGCAGTCAATCGGCTGTCCTTTTTATATGCAAAAAATAAGAAAGAGAGGAAAAGAAGATGAATATTACAGAAATGGGAACAGTGCTTGCAATTGTGGTTATTACATACCTGATTGGACTTGGCGCAAAGCAGATTCCGCAGATTAAGGATGAATTAATTCCTGTGGTTGTTGGAGTATCAGGTGGAATCCTTGGTGCTATTGGCATGTATGTGATGCCTGAATTCCCTGCAAAGGACATCATGAATGCAATTGCAGTTGGTATTGTGTCGGGATTGGCATCAACAGATGTAGATCAGGTGTACAAGCAGATTAAGAAGGCATAGCATAGCGAAAGTGTACAAAAGAGAGGGAAGGATGGAATGAAGGAAGCGATTGAGTATTTGGCGCAATTTGGAATTGATGCCTTTTTTGTTTTGATATGCTTTGTCACAGTAGTTGTTTTTTCCGTCAGAGGACTTGAATCGGTTATCAAATGGGGTAAGGCAAGATTAAGCAACTTTTATTTGCATAAACGTGGTGAGGAGTTAGAAGAAGAAACAATTGGCAACATGATTAAGAAAGTCAATGAGCAATCAGCAAAGATTCAGGAATTAGAAGAACATGAAACTAGCATCACAGAGAAGTTGGAAAAGCTAACAGATATGTTTGTTGATAAAGAAATCGATGATTATAGATGGGAAATCATCAATTTTGCAACAAGAATCACAGACAAAAAGCCTTGTAATAAAGATAGCTACAAGCATTGTATTCGTACATATGAGAAATACGAAAAGCTATTAGAAGAGTATAATCTGACAAATGGCGAAGTTGATATAAGTATGGAAGTAGTCAATGACAGCTATGAAAAAAAGTTGAAGGAAGGCTTTTAGATACTACAGAAAGGATGAATTGAATATGGCAAAAGTATTTTTAAGTGCAGGACATGGCGGAAGTGACCCTGGAGCAACAGCAAATGGATTGAAGGAAAAGGACATCAACCTTCAGACATTGCTTGCATGCAAGGCAGAGCTTGAAAGACATGGGGTGACAGTTGTTGCTTCTCGAACAAAGGATGAAGATGACCCTGTAGGACAGGAAGTGAAAGAAGCAAATGCTTCCGGTGCAGATTTGGCGGTGTCATTTCATACAAATGCAGGTGGCGGTGATGGATTTGAAGCATACTACCACACAACAAGCCAGGAAGGAAAGAGACTTGCACAGCTTGGCGAAAAGTATGTAAAGGAATTAGGTCAGAACAGCCGAGGTATTAAATCAGGCAATCATCTTTATTTTGTTAAAAATACAAAGATGACTGCAGTTCTGTTTGAATCGTTCTTTTTGGATTCGGCAGACAAAAAGATTGGTGACACAGTTGCGGAGCAGAAGGCATTTGGTGTTGCATATGCAAAAGCAATTCTTGATTATTTTGGTATTACTTATAAAACATCAACACTGAAAACTGAAACAGACAAAAATGCAATGTATCGTGTCCAGGTTGGAGCATTCACAAATAAGAGTGGTGCAGAAGCAATGATAAACAAATTGAAATGTGCAGGATTTAGTGGTTTTATAGTAAAAGAGTAGAAAGGCGGTCAACAGACTGCCTTTTTATATTGTCCAAAACCTTATGACATTAAAACGGTGGAGAATATCACCTGATGCAAGTGATTTAAAAGGCATTGTGCTTGTGGAAGATACCACGATTAAAAACGTAAGCAGGAAAGGAATATGATATGGAATTTTTGAAAGAAATCTTAGGGGAAGAACTTTTTACACAGTTTGAAAGCAAAATAAACGAATACAACGGAAATGAAGCAAACAAAGATAAGCAGGTCAAGATTGGAAACCTTGGTTCCGGTGAATATGTCGGCAAAGGGAAGTATGACGCACTTCAGGAAGCCTTGAATGGAAAAGATGCTGAAATTACCAATGCAAACAATCTGATTGCAGAATTGAAGAAGGCATCCAAGGGAAATGAAGAAATGCAGACAAAGTTTAATGAGTATGAACAGCAGAATGCGGCACTTCAGGCTGAACTTGCAGAAACAAAGCTAAAATCTGCAATTAAGGTTGCATTGCTTTCTGAAAAAGCAGTTGATGTTGATTACTTAACATTTAAATTGAATGAGAAGCTGAAAGACTGCTGATATTTTGGGCGGTCTTTTTGTTGTTAAAGCAATCACACCTTTTAAAGTTGGTGACACAGTACAAGTCACAGAATCAGATTTGAATGAAGGATTGTACACAGTCAAAGAATCAACATTCACAGTGAATGAAGATGTTGTTGATGAAAAAGATGTGCTTGTAACGAAAGTAGTTTATCCAATGGATGTGAAGATGGGTGTTGTGAACATGTTGAAATGGGACTTGGAGAACCGGGACAAGGTAGGAATCCAATCAGAAACCGTTTCAAGGCATTCTGTGACCTATTACAGCGTGCAAGATGGGCATTGGGGGAAGATGAACTAAATACACTGAAAGAACGTGCTTAATATTATGGACTTGATAAGAATAAGAACTTTGAGGAATACAAGAATAAGTACTTGAAAGCAACAGAAGACATTGAAAAAAATGACAATAAGTCTTATAATGAGGATGCAAATATTGGTGGGCTTGAAACTTATCCGAAGAAACACCAGGGTGCAATTATCGATCACTTAAATAAAGCACCAAATGAATGTAAAAAAGCATGGAATAGTGTGTGCAATAATTTTAAGACAATTACAGGAAAAGAATATAAAGAAAAGACAGGTAAAAAAGCAAATTGTGCTTTTTATTCTCCTTTTGTAGATGCCGTTTGCTTGAATATATCAAAAGTTACAAAAGGAAGTAGCATAAATACAGCATATCAAACAGTATTTCATGAGTTCGGGCATCAAATGGACTACATTTCAGAATACTCATTGATTGCAAGGGGCAATATTTCTGATATGTTTGAATCTATTATGACAATAACAGATTATCCTTTTGGTGCAGGTCATGGGAGCAAGTATTGGACTTCTAGGAATAACGGAAAAGAAGGATTTGCCGAAATGTATTCTGCAAAAGTAAATAACCCTGAATCATGGGAAGCAATACAAAAGTATTTCCCTGAATCAATTAAGATATTTGATGAAATTTTAAAAGTGGTGGAGTAATATGAGTAAACTTGAAAAAGCATTAAATGATTATGAAGAAAGATTTAAAAAACCTTATCCTTTAGTTATCGTAAGTGAAAAAAGTGATATTGAGATTATAAAAGAAATCGAAAATTGCATTAAAAATGGGGAAGAAGCAGAACAACCAACATACGGAGATGATATTGATTACTAAAAAGCACTTTGCATAGGCAAGGTGCTTTTTGAATGCAGAAACACAGGCAGGGGATGCTAGGGGTATAGGGGCATCCGGGAGCAAACGAAGTCCTTTTTATATGCAAAAAATAAGAAAGAGAGGAAAAGAAGATGAATATATCAAAATTATTAACACTGTTGCAATGAAGTGGTGTGAAGAAAGCTGCAAAAGTAGTATAATTATTTATAGATGAAGTTAAAACATATAGAAAATATTAAAAAGTAAGTTATTGCAGTTAGAGAGCAAGTTTGGGTGCATTAAAAAACCAAGTGGTATGTCAATAGCTTTTGAAGCATAACGAAATATTTGTGCATATGTTAGTTCTAGCCGTACACACGCACCAAGAGCAAGTAATACATTATCATTTTGCAGAAGTATTTGCAAATTCACAACTCGGCAACCCGAACGAACTTGGTAAAGCAATGAACATTTGGTTAGAGAAGAAAGGAATGGTAAAGCAATGAGAGTTCCGGAACCTTATTTTTTAGAAAATCCTGAATGGTATAAATTTGATGAGGAAAATTTTAGATATATTTTGACTGAAAAGGCAACGGATGAAGCAAGAAAGAGCTATGAAGAATTTTATTCGCAAATAGAAGAAAGCAATATTGTAGATGAATAAGAGTATCGTACATAGGCAAATAATTTTATTTTTGACATTTCAAATTTTAAAATAAAAGGGGGCTTTTATGAACAAAAATTCCATCATAATTTCTGAAATTGAAACCATGTTAAAGGATGGAAATAATCTTCTGCATTTTATACTTATCAATATTATACAGTAAAAATTTTTATGCGTATATCGTAGCCTTTGATAACTTGGGTGGTTGACACTCAAAAAGTCATTCATTATAATAAATTAGAATGTACAAAACAACTATTTAGTTGTATATATAGAATAGGAGAAACGACATGAGCAAAATAAGAACAAGATTTGCGCCAAGTCCAACAGGAAGAATGCATGTAGGTAATCTTCGTACAGCTTTATATGCATATCTTTTGACAAAGCATGAAGGCGGAGATTTTATTTTAAGAATTGAGGATACAGATCAGGAACGTTATGTAGAGGGTGCAGTGGATATTATTTACAGAACACTTGCCAAGACAGGTCTTATTCACGATGAAGGTCCTGACAAAGATGGCGGATGTGGTCCATATATCCAGAGTGAGCGTCAGGCTAGCGGAATCTATTTAGAGTATGCTAAGAAGCTTATCGACAAGGGAGAGGCATATTACTGTTTCTGTGATAAGGAGAGATTAGACGGATTAAAGACAGAAGTTGCAGGAAAAGAGATTCATGTTTATGATAAGCACTGTCTTGGACTTTCAAAGGAAGAGGTTGAGGAAAAACTTGCAGCAGGTGTTCCATATGTAATCAGACAGAACAATCCTACAGAGGGAACAACAACTTTTGAAGATGAAATTTATGGTGATATAACAGTTGATAATTCTGAATTAGATGATATGATTCTTATTAAGTCAGATGGATATCCAACATACAATTTTGCAAATGTTGTAGACGATCACTTAATGGGAATTACACATGTTGTAAGAGGTAATGAATATTTATCATCATCGCCAAAATACAACAGATTATATGAGGCATTCGGATGGGATGTACCAGTTTATGTGCACTGTCCTCTTATCACAGATGAAAATCACCAGAAGTTATCAAAAAGAAGTGGTCATTCATCATTCGAAGATTTAATCGAGCAGGGATTTTTAACAGAAGCTGTTGTCAATTTCGTTGCATTATTAGGATGGTCACCAGCAGATAATCAGGAAATAATGTCACTTGACGAACTTATTGAGAAATTCGATTACCGTCATATGAGCAAATCACCAGCAGTATTTGATTATACAAAATTAAAATGGATGAATGGTGAATATATTAAGAAAATGGATTTTGATGCATTTTACGAGATGGCAGAGCCATATATTAAGGAAGTAATCACAAAGGATTACGATTTAAAGAAGATTGCCAAGATGGTACAAAGTCGTATTGAGATATTCCCTGACATCAAAGGTCACATTGATTTCTTTGAAGAGCTTCCTGAATATGATGTTGCAATGTATACACATAAGAAAATGAAAACTAATGAGCAGACATCTTTAGAAGTTTTAACAGAGATTCTTCCAATCTTAGAGAATACTGATGACTATAGCAATGATGCCTTATATGCACTTCTTTGCGACTATGTTGCACAGAAGGGATGCAAGAACGGATATGTTATGTGGCCAATCCGTACAGCAGTATCTGGAAAACAGATGACTCCTGGTGGAGCTACAGAGCTTATGGAGGTTCTTGGAAAAGAGGAATCAATCGCAAGAATTAAGAAGGGTATTGAATTACTTTCTAAATAGTGAACAGCTAAAATATTTGCATTTGAATATTTAATTTGATATAGTATTTGAAGATATTTAAGAAACCATGTAGCATTGCCACATGGTTTCTTTTAAGTGAGGTATAATTAATGTCAAATATGTTATTTAATGATTCGCAAAAAAAGGCTATTGAGCATTTCAAAGGTCCGGCTCTTGTACTGGCAGGTCCCGGAAGTGGTAAGACAGCTGTTATTACCCAGCGAACATATAATCTTATAGAAAAATATAAAGTTAACCCTGGAAATATTCTGGTTATAACATTTACCAAAATGGCTGCTAACGAAATGAAGGAGCGTTTTGCCAAACTTACTAAGTCAAAGGAATTAAGGGTATCCTTTGGAACTTTTCATGCCATATTTTTTACGATATTAAAACATGCATATAAATTCTCAACGGATAATATTATTTCCGAAGAATTAAAGCACAGGTTTATGCAGGAAATTATTTCAAAGTATCAGCTTGAATACAAAGACGAGAATGAATTTATCACAAATTTGTTTGGAGAGATTTCAACTGTAAAAAACAGTCAGATTAATATAAATAATTATTATTCTACCCAGTGTGGCGAAGAGGTATTCAGGAAAATATATAAGGAATACGAAGATAAATTGAGAAAATCAAGATTAATTGATTTTGATGATATGCTTACATATACATATGAGCTTTTTAGTGAAAGAAAAGATATATTAAGGGCGTGGCAGGAAAAGTATAAATATATATTAATAGACGAGTTTCAGGACATTAATAGAATTCAATATGAGATAATAAAAATGATGGCTTTGCCGGAAAACAATCTCTTTATTGTAGGAGATGATGACCAGTCCATATATCGTTTCAGGGGTTCAAAACCGGAAATAATGCTGAATTTCAGAAAAGATTATCCTGATGCAAAACAGATACTTCTTGATACGAATTACAGATGTGGTAAATACATTGTGGAGACATCAAAGAATCTGATTTCGTATAATGAGGAAAGGTATGATAAAGCCATAATTGCTGCAAGCCACGATGAAACTCCGGTTAAATATGCTGTATTTGAAAATACCAAGGATGAAGTTATATATATAATACGTCAGATAAGTGAGTTGACGAAACAAGGGAAGGATTTTAAAGACATTGCAGTACTTTTTCGAACCAACACCCAGGCGAGAAGTCTTATAGAGCAGCTTATAACATATAATGTCCCTTTTCAGACAAGGGATAATATTCCAAATATTTATGAACATTGGATAGCTAAGGATATATTTACATATATGAGAATTGCGTCAGGCGGAAGAGAAAGAAAAGATTTTTTACAGATAATGAACAGACCTAAAAGGTATATAGGGCGTGATTCATTAACAGACAGTGAAGTATCCTTTGAAGTATGGAAAGAAAAATTTAAGGAGCAGTCCTGGATAGCGGAAAGAATTGATAAATTACAGTGTGATTTAAAAATGATAAACAGAATGAATCCTTATGCTGCAATTAATTACATTAGAAAAGGCATAGGATATGATGAATTTCTAAAGGAATATGCAGAATACAGAAACATAAATAAGGAAGAATTATATGATGTTATAGATGAGATACAGCTGGCGGCAAAAGGCCATAAAACCTATAAACAGTGGAGAGAGCATATTGAAAAATACACTGTTGAATTAAAAAAGATGTCAGAAAAACGTAAGAATAATCCGGATGCCATTACCATTGCAACTTTACATTCAGCGAAGGGACTGGAATATAACACAGTTTTCCTGCCGGATGTAAATGAGGGAGTTATGCCGTATAAGAAGGCGGTACTGGATAAGGATATTGAAGAGGAAAGAAGATTATTCTATGTTGGAATGACAAGGGCGAAACAAAATTTATATATATATTCCACTAAATCCATGAAGGATAAAAATGCAGATATATCAAGATTTGTTGAAGAAACAAAGAAGGCAAAGAAAAAGCAATCCCAGGAATAAGGGATTGCCTTTTTAATGTATGAAATATTCTACATAGAATCATATAATTCTTCATCAAGAATCTCGTCAAAACGATCTGCTGCAGCTTCATACTCATCTTTGGATTCGATATTGATAATAGAAGGAATTCCATCTTCGTCTTCTTCGTAACGATATAAGTATACAATTCCCTCAGCATTGTCTTCGTCATTCTCATCAAGAGGACAAAGGGCAATATAATCCTGATCGTCCATTTCGAAGATTGTTAAGATTCTGCACTCACAGGTTGTGTCATCATCTAAGTCGAGAGTAACTCGAATGTTATCAATCTCATCCTCTGTAACTGGTGTTACTTTTTCTTCTGCCATGATATTTACCTCATTTCTTTAAATTATAGCTTCAATATAAATGTCTGGATTCTCTTCAAGGTTTATGAATTTCTGATTATCCAGCTGCACTATAGGACGTGTAAGTCTTTTATTAATATAAACTATTCTTCCTATAGAATTATCACTTAATAAAACATCACTGTTCAGATAGGATTCTGCAATTCTTTCAAGGAAAGTTAGTATGTATAATGCATGGTATTTGTGAAGTCCTTCATATTCAAACTGTGCAATTACCTCAAAAGGACAAAGAGCACTTCTGTAACATCGGTTAGAAGTCATAGCATCATATACATCAGCGATGGAAATTATTGCTTCAAACTGTTTAAGCTGATCTCCCTTGTAACCAAAAGGATACCCAGAACCATCAAAACGCTCATGATGTAATAACACAGCTCTTTTGATTCGTGGATCAATTTCCTGACTGCTTACAATGGAATATCCAAATTCAGGATGCTTTTTTATGAAATCAAATTCAGGTTTGGTTAATTTACCAGGTTTTAAAAGAATCTCATCAGGAATCTGGCATTTGCCAATTTGTTAAGATATTTCTTCCTGAAATTTCTGTATTCAGGGGAGTCTAAAAGCTTATTAATATGATTTTGCTCAACTTCCTTTTTGTGAGCGATGTTGTATTTAGTAGCTTCAGACAATTCACCTACTGTTATAGGAATGCTAGTTACATGGTAGTATGCTAAATGTGAAATCATCTGTCGTGTTAATTTGGAATTTTTACGAAGAATTAATTGTCCTGATTTGGAATAGACATCATCAGCTACAACCATGTCTTCAGATAATTCTTCTACATTAACTATCTGCAACCTAGTCACCAACTTTCTAATGTAATATAATAGTATTATAACTGTTAGCAGGAAAAAATTCTATACAAATATGAAAAAAACATATATAATGTTAACTATTGAGGCTGTTAATAATTTGCTTGCAAAAGTAAATTATTAATTAAGAAAATTAAAAATATGACAGGTGGTAAAACATGAATTTTGAAATCAAAGAAGGAAATTATACACAGATGGGTGTGGTTCAGTGTGGTGACCATGTGGTTTTTACCTTTGAAGGAGAGAAGGAGGATACCTGTTTTATTGTATTAATAGATAAAGTGACGGAAGCTAAATATAAAATTAAAGTACCAAAAGAGTATTGTCTTGGTTCTTTAAGATCGGTTTTGGTGATGAAAATCAAAATCTGCAATTTCTATTATTATTATGAAATTAATGGGGAAAAAGTAATTGATCCGTATGCTACGGTAATCTCAGGCAGAGAGAAATGGAATGATACATCCCGTAAGGATAAGGATTATGAAATAGTCTGTGGCTGCGAGAGTCATGGAAGAAAATTTGACTGGAAAATTGATACGGCACCGGAAATCTCAAAAGAAGATTTAATTATGTATAAGCTGCATGTAAGAGGTTTCACAATGGACAGCAATGTGAATGGTGCAGGAACTTTTCAGGGAATAAGAAATAAATTAAATTATCTGGAATCTCTTGGGATTAATGCAATAGAATTAATGCCGGTGTATGAATTTGAGGAAATGCTGGTTCCTCCAAAACCAAAGGAAACGGAATTTACTAAAATAACATGGGAACCTGAGGAAGAGGACCTTATTAAACCGGAAATTGAACCTGAAGAGAAGATTAAGATTAATTTCTGGGGATATGGAAGAGGAAATTATTTTGCAGTTAAATCTTCCTATGCGAAGGAGCCTTTGAAGGCTTCATATGAATTTAAGAAACTTGTCAGAACATTACATGAAAGAAATATTGAATGTATCATGGAGATATATTTTGAGGATGATACAAATCATAATTTAATTCGTGATGTATTAAGATACTGGGTAAGAGAATATCATGTTGATGGTTTCCATATATTAGGCAATAATGTGCCTATGACTGCAATATTACAGGATGTGATGTTAAGCCGCACAAAGATTTTTTATACGGCTATGGATGGAAACAGCAGAATGCAAAATGAATATAAGACTTTATACATATATAAGGAAGAATATATGTATCCATCCAGAAAAATTCTCAATCACATGAATGGTGAGATGCGACAGTTTCTTAACCAGCAGAAAAAGCAGGGGGATGAGCTTGGATATGTTAATTTTATCACAAGTAATAATGGTTTTACCCTTGCAGACATTTTTATGTATAATGATAGGCACAATGAGGATAACGGGGAAGATAATTTAGATGGCAATCCATGGAATTTCAGCAATAATTATGGGATAGAAGGTCCTACAAGGAAGAGATTTGTAAAGGAAATTCGTGCTCTTAAGTGGAGAAATGCCGTAGCGATGCTGTATTTGGCTCAGGGAGTTCCATTATTATGGTCAGGAGACGAATTTTTAAATTCACAGTCAGGAAATAATAATGCATATTGTCAGGATAATGCCATAGGATGGGTTAACTGGAAGGTTGAAAAAAGTCATAGAAAAGAAGAGGACTTTTTAAGAAACATGATTAAATTCAGAAAAGAACATCCTGTTATCTCAAATGCAAAACCATATAAATTCTGTGACTATAAGGCTATAGGAATGCCTGATGTATCATACCATGGGGAGAATGCATGGATAGGAGAAAGCGAATTAGACAGAATGTGCATTGGTGTTATGTATTCAGGTGAATATAATGACAATAGCGATAATAATGATTATGTATATATAGGTTATAATTTCTTTTCTGCAAGGAATAAATTGGCACTGCCAAAGATTGAGAAGAAAAAATGGTATCTTGTTGCTGATACAACGGATGCAAAAGAACCTTTTAAAGAAGAAATGATTTTACTTGAGGATCAGATGCATGTTGATATAGATCCTCAGGCGATATGTATTTTGGTAGGAAGGTAAGATATGAAAGCATGGAATCATTTTAAGACAATCACTCATCACAAAATTCTGGTATTGGTGGGATGCTTTAAGATAGGTTTGTATAAGCAGGGACTTTTACATGATTTGTCAAAGTATACACCTACGGAATTTCTAGTGGGATGTAAATATTATCAGGGGTACATGAGCCCTAATAATGCAGAGCGAATGGATAAAGGGTATTCATCGGCGTGGCTTCATCATAAGGGAAGAAATAAACATCATCTTGAATACTGGATAGATTACAGTATTGCAAAGGAGGATGATAATAATGGCGCTAAGAATGGCATGACAGGAATGAAAATGCCAATAAAATATGTCTGCGAGATGTTTATTGACAGAATAAGTGCGTCAAAAAATTATCAAAAGGAAAAATACACTGACAGAAGTTCTTTGGAATATTATGAAAAAAGCAAAGATCATTACATAATAAATGAAGATACTGCAGCGTTACTGGAATATTTACTGGAAATGCTGGTGGCAAGAGGTGAAAAGGAGACTTTCTCTTTCATTAAGAATGAATTACTGAAAGGGAAAGTCCCTTATGAAAAAGAAGAATTAATAAGACGTAAAGAGGCACTTCATATCCCCGGGTAAAGGGGCTGTGAGGTGCATTTTTTCTTTGGTGACAGGGTGTGTAAAATCCAGTGAATATGAATGGAGTGCCTGTCTTTTGATAAATGAATAGCTGGGATTATATAAAAAGTCCCCTATTAATGGAAATCCTTCATATTTCATATGAACCCTGATTTGATGGGTTCGTCCTGTTTCAAGGTTTAACCTGATAAGTGACAGATTGTTTATGCTGTCGTATTCACATAGATTATAGTGTGTAACGGCTTTTTCACCACATTCAAAATTAACACAGCGTTCAATGGTTGAACCATCACATCTTGCTATTGGTGCATCAATAGTTCCGCTATCTGGAACTTTGCCCTCACATATGGCAAGGTATGTTCTTTTTATCTGGCGGCTGGCAACCTGAGAGCCAAGAATAGCGGCACTTAGATTGTGTTTTGCAATTATGGTAAGACCTGTGGTGTCCCGGTCAAGCCGGTTAATGCAACGAAAAGTAAAGGATTCATTTTGACTGTTAAAATAATACATAAGCGCATTTGCCAGTGTGTTTTCGTGATTATTTATGGATGGGTGGATTGGCATATCCGCCGGTTTATTAACAACCAGAATGTCCTCGTCTTCGTATATTATATCGATTGGAATGTTAACAGGGAGAATGTCAGGGTTAGTGTCATTTTCTATAATAGAAATAACAAGCGTATCACCTGTTTTAAGGCGATTGTTGGTATATGCCCAGACATCGTTTAGCATTATACCCTTTGTTGTCTTTTTAAGGGATACTATAACGCTGTGTGAGTAGCCGTTCTCCTTTAGGAATCTTTCAATTGTATAATTATTATATTGTTCTTTAATGTTATATTCTATTATTCTTTTCATAAGTGAAAGTATATCATGTCAAAAAAATACTTACAAGCACATTACTAAGATAAAAGACATAGAATAGTATTAAGAAAGCAGTTAAGGTGTGCTGTGAATACATTTTTACCACCTCTTACACAGGCGCAGGAGACTTTATGTCTTGAAAAGTGCAAAAATGGCGATGCAGCTGCAAAGGATGAATTTATTTTAAGAAATATGCGTCTTGTTGCTCATGTTGCAAAAAAATATGCTACAAATGAGGATGAAGCACAAGAACTGATTTCAGTAGGAACAATTGGATTAATTAAAGCAGTTAACACATTCAAGGTAGATTTTGGAAGCAGATTTGCAACATACGGAATACGGTGTATAGAAAATGAGATTCTTATGTATTTTCGAAGCAGGAAAAAATTAAGAGGTGAAGTGTCATTGTATGAAACAATTGGAACCGACAAAGAGGGAAATCAGATACAACTGGTGGATGTTCTGGAAAACAGTGACAGGGATATATTCGAAAACGTGGAAATAAATACAAAAATCACAAAATTAAAAGAAAGCATAAAAAATGTGCTGTCAGACAGGGAATATTATATTATTGTAAACAGATACGGACTATGCGGATGTAAGGAAAGAACGCAAAGGGAAATTGCAGATGAACTTAATATTTCAAGGTCATATGTTTCAAGGATTGAAAAAAGAGCTTTGGTCAAACTTAAAAAAATAGTAGAATAAATTTAAAAATATAGTGAAAAAAGATGAAGTTTATGTTATCATAGCTTTGTCTTTTTTTAAAATTAATTTTTAATATCAAATTTTCCAGGCATTATTCAATGCATTTTTCAATAATCGGAACAGGAGTTAATATGTATAGTATGATAAATACTTCAACTGTGGTTGGTATTCATGGAGTTAGAATTCAGGTTGAAGTAGATGTAAGTTCGGGCATGCCTACGTTTGAAATGGTAGGTTATTTGTCGTCAGAAGTAAAGGAGGCAAGGGACAGAGTAAGAACTGCACTTCATAATTGCGGAATAGTTTTACCAGCAAAAAGAATTACTGTTAATATGGCACCGGCTAATATTAGAAAAACAGGGACGGGATTTGATTTGCCCATTGCGGTTGCCCTTATGATGTCCATGGAGATTATCGATGAAAAAATGTGTCAAAACAGGCTTTTTGTTGGGGAATTAAGTCTTAATGGAAGAATTTTACCTGTTAATGGAATTTTGCCATTGGTGGCTGATGCCGTTAAAGAGGGAATAAAGGAATTTATTGTTCCAAGAGCAAATCTTTTGGAGGCGAAGCTTGTAAAGGAGGCAAAGATATATGCCTTTGATGAATTATCGGAGCTTATTGTATTTTTAAATGGAGGAGAATACAAAGAGGGGGATGAAAGTGAGAATATTGTAGAAGAAATTGAAAGAACATTAGATTTTTCAGAGGTAAATGGGCAGCAGTTATTAAAGCATGCCTGTGAAGTATCAGCCTGTGGAATGCATAACCTGCTTATGGTAGGACCTCCCGGGGCTGGAAAAACCATGGTTTCAGAAAGAATGCCAACAATCCTTCCACCGCTTACGGAGGAGGAAAAACTTGAATTGTCCAAAATATATAGTGTCAGCGGAAGACTTGACAGCAGAAATGCGCTTTTGGATAAAAGACCATTTAGAAATCCCCATCATACCATAACAAGATTTGGACTGACGGGAGGTGGAAAGGATCCAAAACCGGGAGAAATTTCTCTGGCACATAATGGAGTGTTATTTTTGGATGAGTTTACGGAGTTTCAAAAAAGTACAATAGAGGTATTAAGACAGCCCCTTGAGGAAGGGCAGATAAGACTTACAAGAGCAAATAACAGTGTTACTTATCCGGCTGACTTTCTTCTTTTGGTTGCCATGAACCCTTGTAACTGTGGGTATTTTCCGGATGCACAAAGGTGTCAGTGTACGCCAAATTCAAGGAGAAGATATCTGGATAAAATTTCACAGCCGCTTCTTGACAGAATAGATATTTGCGTTGAGGCAACTGCATTAAGTTATAATGACATAATGAGTAAATCAAAGAATGAGACTTCGGCAGAAATAAGAAATCGTGTTATTGCATGTCACGAAATCGAAAAAGAAAGATATATTAAAGAAGAATTTAATTATAATAGCCAGATACCGGCAGCTTTGATTGATGAATACTGTTTTCTAGGGGAAAAGGAAAGGGCGTACATGGAGAAAATGTTTGAGAAAATGAATCTTACTGCAAGAACGTACCATAAAACATTACGAGTGGCAAGAACAATTGCGGACATGCAGGAGGAAAAAGAGATTAAGCTGTCCCATTTAAACGAAGCGATTTGTTTTAGAAGTATTACGGACAAATACTGGGGAGGAAAAAATGAAATATAAATACTGGCTGGCAAATATAAAGGGAATAGGAAACATAAAGATTTCATATCTTTTAAAAGAATGTAATAGTGAGGAAGAGATATATTATTTAAGTAAAGATTCTCTTATGAATATTTACGGTATAAATCAAAAAGATGCGCAAAATATAGTCGATAGTAAAAAAAGCTGGGATTTAGATAAAAAATGGATGGAGTTAAATGAAAAAGGCATAAATTTTTTGACAATTACTGACGAAAAATATCCACAAAGGTTAAAAAATATAATTAATTCTCCTTATGCGCTTTATTATATTGGAAAATTACCCGAAGAAAATACAAGAGTAGTTTCCATGGTTGGTGCAAGAGGAAGAAGTGCATATGGAAGTGAAGTAGCAAGAAGTTTATCAAAGGCATTGGCACAGGCGAATATTCCTGTGGTAAGCGGAATGGCAAGGGGAATTGATACGGATGCACATATGGGAGCATTGCAGGGTGGCGGAGAAACATACGCAGTATTAGGCTGTGGGGTGGATGTCTGTTATCCAAAAGAAAATAAGTATATATATGATGAAATTCCTAAAAAGGGTGGAATAATTTCAGAATATCCCCTTACAACAGCGCCAAATCCAAGACTGTTTCCTATGAGAAACAGAATAATTTCAGCATTAAGTGATTATGTTATAGTAGTGGAGGCAAGACAAAAAAGCGGTTCACTGATAACAGCTGATTATGCAATGGAGCAGGGGAAAGAGGTGTATGTTGTGCCAGGGAGAATCACAGATCCTTTGAGTTTTGGCTGTAATAAGTTGATTCATCAGGGTGCCGGAATAATTACAAATGTGTCAGATTTTCTTGAAGAAATGCAGATTTTGGATAAAAAAGTAAGTGCACAGATAAATTTTCGAAAAAATTCACTTGAAAAAGATGAAATGTTGGTGTATAGTTTACTCGATTTTTGTCCTATTGGACTAGGAACGTTGATGGACAGGTTACCGTTTAAATTAATTGACCTGTTAGATATTATGGAACGGTTGGAAGATAAAGGATTTATAAAGGAAACGGTTCCAAATTACTATATAAAGACGCTCTGATATTATAAAATGAAGGAGTTTTTTGAATGGCTAAATATCTGGTTATTGTGGAATCACCTGCAAAAGTTAAGACTATAAAAAAATTTTTAGGAAAAAACTACGAAGTAATGGCTTCAAATGGTCATGTAAGAGATCTTCCTAAAAGTACACTTGGTATAGATATCGAAGGAGGCTTTGAGCCTAAGTATATAACTATAAGGGGAAAGGGGGAAGTTCTTGCAAAATTACGAAGAGAAGTAAAAAAGGCTGACAAGATTTATCTCGCAACTGACCCGGACCGAGAAGGAGAGGCTATTTCGTGGCATCTAAAGACGGCGCTTAAATTAGAAAATAAGGAAGTGTGCAGAATCAGTTTTAATGAGATTACTAAGACAGCGGTAAAAGAGTCTTTGAAAAATCCAAGGGAAATTGATACAGATCTTGTGGATGCACAGCAGGCAAGACGTGTTCTTGACCGTATGGTAGGATACAAGATTAGTCCGCTTCTTTGGGCTAAGGTAAAAAGAGGTTTAAGTGCAGGACGAGTTCAGTCTGTTGCTTTAAGAATTGTATGCGACAGGGAAGAAGAGATTAATGCATTTATTCCTGAAGAGTACTGGAGTCTTGAAGCTACAATCATGGCAGAGGGTGAGAAGAAGCCTATGATTGCAAAACTTCACAGCAAAGGCAAAGATAAAATTGTAATTACATCACAAGAAGAAATGGATAAAGTTCTTTCTGAAATTCAGCAGGAGGAATTTAAGATTCTTGACATAAAAAAAGGCGAAAGAACCAAGAAGGCTCCTTTGCCATTTACGACAAGTACATTACAGCAGGAAGCATCTAAGGCATTGAATTTTCCAATTTCGAAGACAATGCGTATTGCGCAGCAGTTATATGAAGGTGTGGATATAAAAGGACAGGGAACTGTCGGTCTTATCACTTATCTTCGTACTGATTCGGTTCGTATTTCAGAGGAAGCAGATGCATCTGCAAGAGAATTTATATCTGAAAATTATGGGGATAAATATCTTTCAGAGGGAGAAGGAACCAAGGTTAAAGAGCAAAAAATACAAGATGCTCATGAAGCCATAAGACCTTCGGATATCAATCGTGTACCATCAGATATTAAGGATTCCCTTTCAAGAGATCAGTTCAGATTATATCAGTTAATATGGAAGAGATTTGCAGCAAGCCGAATGGCAAATGCAATTTATGAGACAATGTCAATTAATATAGGAGCCGGAGAGTATAGATTCAGGGTGTCTACTTCAAAGATAGCTTTTGACGGTTTTATGCTGGCATATGTTGAGGCTGATGATGCCAAGACTAAAAAGGATCCAACATACAAGGCTATTGATGAGAATACAAAACTTACAGTTGAAGAATATGATCCAAAGCAGCATTTTACACAGCCACCTGCGCATTATACAGAGGCTTCACTGGTTAAGACATTAGAGGAGTTGGGAATAGGACGTCCTAGTACATATTCACCAACAATCTCTACAATAATTGCCAGAAGATATATTACAAAAGAAAATAAAAACTTATATGTAACTGAGATTGGCGAAATTGTAAACAACATTATGAAAGAATCTTTCCCAACAATTGTTGACGAGAGATTTACTGCGAATATGGAATCACTTCTTGATAGCGTTGCAGAAGGAAAAATTCCATGGAAAGCTGTTGTATCGAACTTCTATCCAGACCTTGAGGCAGCAGTTGAAAAAGCAGAAAAGGAACTTGAAAAAGTTACAATCGAAGATGAAGTCACAGATGAAATATGTGAATTGTGTGGAAAACATATGGTTATTAAATATGGACCATACGGAAGATTCTTAGGGTGTCAGGGATTTCCTGAATGTAGAAACACAAAACCACATTATGAGAAGATTAACGTTGAATGTCCTAAGTGTGGCAAGGATGTTGTACTTAGAAAGACAAGAAAAGGAAGAAAATACTATGGATGTATAGATAATCCTGAGTGTGATTTTATGAGCTGGGGCAAGCCTGTGGCTGATAAATGTCCACGTTGCGGTGGTTATATGGTTATAAAAGGAAATAAAGTGGTTTGTGCAGACGAACAATGCGGTTATGTGACTGAAAAAAGGACGAAAATGATGAATAGTGAAAAAATTCTTGAATAGTCTGAAAAAAAGTGATAGAATACTTTTGTCTAATGAATAAATTGTAAGGAGGAAGTCATAAGATGAGTGTTCAGCTTTTGGATAAAACTAGAAAGATTAACAAATTACTTCACAATAATAATTCATCAAAAGTTGTATTCAATGATATTTGTGATGTGTTGACGGGAATACTCGAGTCGGATATTCTTGTTATTAGTAGAAAAGGGAAAGTTTTAGGTTCAGGAATTTGTAAAGATGTTGATGGTTTACATGAGTTAATTGTTGAGGAAGTTGGCGGTTACATTGATCATGAGCTAAACGAGAGACTTCTTGGAATTCTTTCTACAAAGGAAAATGTAAATCTTGAGACATTAGGATTTGGAGAAGAATCAAGTGCTTACAGAGCAATTATTACACCAATTGATATTGCAGGTGAGCGTTTAGGAACATTATTTGAATATAGAAGTAATAGAGAGTATGATATAGACGATATTATCCTTACAGAGTACGGAACGACAGTGGTTGGTCTTGAGATGATGCGTTCAGTTAACGAGGAGAACGCAGAGCAGACAAGAAAAGTTCAGATTGTAAAATCTGCAATAAGCACATTATCTTTCTCTGAGCTTGAAGCAATTATTCATATTTTTGACGAACTTGATGGAACAGAAGGAATTTTGGTAGCAAGCAGAATCGCAGACAGAGTTGGTATTACACGTTCGGTAATTGTAAATGCACTTAGAAAATTCGAAAGTGCCGGTGTAATTGAGTCACGTTCTTCAGGAATGAAGGGAACTTACATCAAGGTAATTAATGATGTAATATTTGACGAATTAGATAAGATTAAGAACAGAAAATAAACAATACACAAAAAGAACCTATTTTATAGGTTCTTTTTTATTTTGATATTGAAATATTCATATGAAATGCCGATATAACAACTGAGAAATTTATAATTTTTTTAAGTAGGAGAAATTGTTTTCAAAACTACTTGTTTGTTTTATTAATATATTTTATAATTAGTATAAGTTAGGAAGAAAGTACGGAGGGGTGCATATGATTAATTCAACATCTTTTAATTATATTGATGTTTTGGATAAGGCTTCAGATGCAAGTTGGACAAGAGAAAGCCTTATTGCAAATAATATTGCGAATGTAGATACGGTAGGCTACAAACGACAGGATATTAATTTTGAAAGTGTATTACAAAAAGAAATAGGACACAGCAAATTCAAGTCATTGGATGACAGGATTAATTCAATCGACATGAACAAACTTAATCCAAGCGTGTATACAGATTCATCAAATTATTCATACCGAATGGATGGCAATAATGTTGATATAGATAGTGAACAAGTTGAATTAGCGTCTGAACAGATTAAATATAAGACACTTGCTGCCAGCATCAGTTCAGAATTTAGCAGAATGAAGACGGCTATGGGCCGATAATATAGGGGGATTATACTATGGGGTTATTTCAATCTTTTAATATCAGTGCGTCTGGTATGACGGCTGAACGATTTCGAACAGATATCATTGCAGAAAATATTGCTAACGTAAATTCCACATCCACAGAAGATGGTGGACCATATCGCAGAAAAATTGTTACATTCAAGGAAAAGAGTGTGACTCCGTTTAGCAATTATCTTACAACTTCAAAGAACATGGCGATAGGTAATGGAGTTAAAGTCACAAAAGTAACAGAAGATTATTCGACAGAATTTAATATGGAATACGATCCGTCAAATCCGGATGCTGATGAAAATGGATATGTGTCATATCCAAATGTAAATACAGTAACAGAGATGACTAATTTAATTGATTCTACAAGGGCATATGAAGCTAATGCTACTGCATTTGATGCAAGCAAGTCTTTAGCTGAAGCCGGATTGCAGATAGGAAAGTAAAATAGAAGGGGTGTTTTAATATGGATATATCTACAGTAAATGGAATTTCCTTAGGGGATATGAGCTCGTATGTAAAGGATACTGTTCTTACAAAAACTGACAAAACGGATTCATTTAATGATGTGTTATCTGCAATGATGGGTTCTTTGGAGGATACAAATGAACTTCAAAAGAACGCAGAATCAGAGGAAATAAGATTCGCATTAGGTCAGGCGGAAAATACACATGATTTAATGATTGCAGAATCTAAGGCAAATGTTGCTTTACAGTATACAGCAGCAGTTAGAGATAAAATTATTGATGCATATAAAGAGATTATGCAAATGACAGTTTAGTAAGGGGTAAGATAAGATGCCAGAACAGTTACAGAAGATACTTGATAAAGTAGTGGAATGGTGGAAGAAATTTAATAATAAACAAAGGATAATTATAATAAGTGCACTTGCAGTTGTTATTATTTCACTTATTATTTTGGTGGTAGTGGTTCAAAGACCGACATATGTTGAACTGATAAGGTGTGAGGATTCAGCACAGGCTTCGGAGGTTACGAAGTTGCTGGATGAAAATTCAATACAGTATAATATTGATGATAAGCTGGTGGTAACGGTTGACACAGACGATGAAGTCAATGCAACCATGCTTTTAGGAGAAAACAGTATTCCAGCTGCAGCATATTCTATTGATAATGTAGTTAATGGAAGTTTTTCTACAACAGAAGCTGATAAGCAAAAGAAATGGGTTAATTATCTGGAATCAAAATTTGCAGATCATTTATCACAGCTTGATTTTGTGGAGAGTGCGGAAGTTGATATTACAATGCCGGATGATGACGGAACTATTCTTTCTAAGGATGAGGAAGCAAAGGCAGCAGTTATTTTGGATTTAAAGAGAGACATAAGCGAAGATCAGGCTTATGCAATTGCAAGACTTGTTGCTACTGAGATTGGAAATGAAACAGTAGAAAGAATTACAGTTATCGATAAGAAAGGAAATATTATTTATTCAGGAGCAGATGCAAATTCTGCAACAGGATTGGCTTCAAGCAATTTATCATATAAGCAGAAACTTGAAACCATGATGAAAGAAGAAATAAATAATACTTTAAAGGAATCAGGAATTTTCTCAGATATACAGACAGGATTAAATCTTGATGTGGAGTTTGAAAAATCAAACATTGCCAAGAAGGAATATAAAAATCCTGACGGACTTGATTCAGGTATTGTTAATCATGAGGAAACATATAACAGTGATGCTGAAAATACTGATGCACAGGAAGCACCTGGAACTGATGCTAATGGTGACAATACTACATATGTAACACCTGATAGTTCAAATTCATCATCATCCATAAGTCAGACTGAAAGAGATTATAGCGTTGATGAAACAATAACTACAATAGAAAATAACGGTGGAGATATTAATTATGATAATTCATCTGTTGCAGTAGTTGCAACAAGATATGTTGTCTATGATGAAGAGACAATGGAATCTTCCGGTCAGTTAGGAGATTTATCTTGGGAAGAATTTAAAGCACAGAACGCAGATCCTGTTAAGGCAACAGATGTGGATCAGGATTTGGTAACAATGCTTGTTAATACAACAGGAATTGCGGAGTCAAATGTATCGCTTACAATATATGAACAGGCACAGTTTGTTGATAAGGAAACAAAGAATATTGAATTATCTGATATCTTACAGATTGTATTGGTTGTATTAATATTTGCATTACTTGGATTTGTAGTATTTAGAAGTATCAAATCGGAAAAAACGGAACAAGCAGAACCGGAATTATCAGTTGAGACTTTGTTAGAGTCAACATCTGAAGCACAGGATTCACTTGAAGATATTGGTTATACAGAGAAATCTGAGACAAGACTTCTCATTGAAAAATTTGTTGATGAAAATCCGGATGCGGTTGCACTTTTATTACGCAACTGGCTGAATGAGGATTGGGAGTAAGGTATGAGCGAAGAGTATAGTGGAGTACAAAAGGCTGCGATTTTGTTAATTACATTAGGACCTGAAAAAGCAGCGACAATCTTTCAGCATTTGAAAGAAGAAGAAATTGAAGAACTGACATTGGAAATTGCAAATACAAGAAGCGTTTCACCACAGGACAAAGAGGCGGTGCTTGATGAATTTTATCAGGTCTGCCTTGCTCAGCAGTATATTGCAGAAGGTGGTATTGGATACGCAAAAGAGCTTCTTGAAAAAGCATTGGGAGAGGAGAAAGCTAAGGGCGTTATTGACAAGTTAACTGCCTCATTGCAGGTTCGTCCGTTTGAATTTGTCAGAAAGACAGAGCCTAGTCAGCTTTTGAATTTTATACAGGACGAGCATCCACAGACGATTGCAATGATTCTTTCATATTTGCCTGCGGCTCAGGCATCTATGGTACTTGGTTCGCTTCCACCAGAGAAGCAGGCTGATGTAGCAAGAAGAATTGCACAGATGGATAGAACTTCTCCGGATGTAATTAAAGAGGTAGAAAGAGTGCTTGAAAGAAAACTTGCTTCTTTGGTAAATCAGGATTACACAATTGTCGGTGGTATCGATGCTATTGTTAATATACTTAACAATGTTGACAGAAGTACAGAAAAACATATTATGGAATCACTTGAAATTGAAGAGCCAGAACTTGCTGATGAAATCAGAAAGAAGATGTTTGTATTCGAAGATATTCTCTTGCTGGATGATCGTGCAATTCAAAGAGTTCTTAGAGATGTTGATAATGCTGATCTTGAACTTGCACTTAAGAGTTCAACAGAGGAAGTACAAAATGTTATTTTCAGGAACCTTTCAAAGCGTCTTGCTTCTATGATAAAGGAAGACATGGAATTTATGGGACCTGTACGAATGAAGGATGTAGAAGAAGCGCAGCAAAAGATTGTTGGTGTTATACGTAAGCTGGAAGATTCAGCAGAAATTGTTATTTCACGTGGTGGAGGTGACGATATAGTTGTCTAATCTGGTAAAACAATATTGTGTGTATACATCAAATAGTAACACACGAATAATTAATTCTAATCAGCGTGTTGAAGAAAAATTAAGAAAAATCGAAGAAACAAGGCGCAGACAGGAAATGGCAGAGCATATGGAAGGTGATGCGGAGAATGCAGCTTCCGGAGAATTTGTAGAAGGATTAAATGCAAATTATGTAGAAGAGATACCTGAGGTTTCTCCTGATGAAGTTATTTCTGAGGCAAAAGATGAAGCTGAAAGAATTATAAATGAGGCGAAACAAAAGGCAGATTCTATAATGGAAGATGCCATAAGACAGGCTGATGAATTAATAGAAAATAAGAAAAAGCAAGGGTATGAAGATGGATTTGCTAAGGGGCAGGAAGAATTAATTCAGATAAGAGAAGAAGTAAATGCGAATGCTCTTGCAATGGAACAGAAATTGGAACAGGAATATAAGGACAAATTTGATACCATGGAATCTGACCTTATAGAGGCAATTATTCAGGTTTTCAATAAAGTATTTGATATACAGTTTGATGATAAAAAGGAAATTATGCTTCATCTGGTGAAAAATACTTTGAAAAATGTTGAAGTTGGTAAGGTGTTTAGGATTCATGTATCGGATAATAATTACAAATTTATGGAAACACATTTGTATGACATCCGACAAAGAATTGGAAACGATGTAGAGGTTGAGATAGTTAATGATGCAAATTTAGGCGCTGAGGATTGTCAGATAGAGACGAGTTTTGGAGTGTTTGATTGCGGTATTGACATGGAATTAAATAATTTAGTCAAAGATATTCGTTCTTTGTGCAGCTAAAGATAATTGGGGATGTTTTAATTGATAAAAGAAGCAGAAAAATATTTACAGCTTTTAGACAGACAATATTATAAATGTTTTGGTAAAGTGTCTAAAGTAGTGGGGTTAACAATTGAATCAAGAGGACCTGAAGCAAGGCTTAATGACTTGTGTCGCATATATATAGATAAGGAGCGTACCACTTTTGTTATGGCAGAAGTGGTAGGCTTTCGTGACACAAGTCTGATTTTGATGCCCTTTGACAATGTGGAAGGTGTTGGAGTTGGATGTATCGTTGAAAATACGGGACATCCATTATCTGTTTTAGTAGGAGAAGAACTGCTGGGGCATACAGTTGATGGAATAGGAAGACCGACAGATGTCGAGGAACTGGTATTACCATATGCATATTCTATTGATGCGCAGCCACCAGATCCTATGGACAGGATAATTATTCACGAGGTATTGCCGTTAGGAGTAAAGGCGGTTGATGGACTGATTACCGTTGGAAAAGGTCAGCGTATTGGAATTTTTGCAGGTTCCGGAGTTGGAAAAAGTACGTTGCTTGGTATGTTTGCAAGAAATACGAAGGCAGATATAAATGTAATTGCACTTATTGGAGAGCGAGGAAGGGAAGTACGAGAATTTATCGAAAGAGATTTAGGCCCTGAAGGTATGGCAAGGTCCATAGTTGTTGTGGCAACATCAGACAAGCCGGCGCTTATTCGAAAAACAGCAGCCAAAACAGCAACGGCAATTGCTGAATTTTTCAGGGATCAGGGAAAGGATGTACTTCTGATGATGGATTCCCTTACCAGATTTTCCATGGCTCAAAGGGAAATTGGACTTGCATCAGGAGAACCACCTGTTACAAGGGGATATCCGCCTAGTGTATATTCGGAGATGCCAAAACTTCTTGAGAGAGCAGGTACGTCAGATGTTGGCTCAATCACAGGTCTTTATACGGTACTTGTAGATGGTGATGATTTTAATGAACCGATAACTGATACAGCTCGAAGTATTCTTGACGGACATATAATGTTAGACAGAAAGTTAGGTCATAAGAATCACTATCCTGCGATTGATGTATTGCAAAGTATTTCCAGAGTTATGAGTGCCATTGCAGATAAAGAACATAAGGAACTGGCAGGTAAACTGAAAAATGTAATGGCTACATATAATGAAGCGGAAGATTTAATTAACATTGGAGCATACAAAAATGGTTCAAATCCTGAAATTGATTATGCAATTAAGAAAATCGGGCAGGTAAACAAATTCTTGTGTCAGGCTACAGATGAGAAATATCAGTTTGAGGAAGAGTTGGAGCTTTTGAAAAGTGTATTTGAAGATTGAGGTTTAATGTATGGCGAAATTTCAATATAGAATGCAAAATATCTTGGATATTAAAAGTAAATTAGAAATTCAGGCGAAAAATGCGTACACCGTTGCAAATAATAAGTATATGGAAGAACAACAAAAACTTCAACAGCTTATAATCAAAAGAATGGGGTATGAAAAGCAGTTAAAAGAAGCAATCAGCGGAAATATTGATATTAAAGAAGTTAATAATGCAAGAAACAGTGTCAATTCCATTAAAGTTCTGGTAAGGCGACAAATGATGGAAGTGCATAAAGCAGAATTAAATTTGGAAAGAGCAAGGCAGGAACTTAACCAGATGATGGTTGAAAGAAAGACACATGAGAAACTTAAAGAAAAAGCATTTGAAGAATTCAAAAAAGATATGGCAGAACAAGAATCTAAGGAGATAGATGAATTAGTAAGTTATGTTTTTAATGGAAAATAATAGTAAGGAGAAGGAATAATGGCAAATCCAAATGTTGAATTAGAAGATGATGAATTAGAAACAAAAGAATCTAAAAAAGAACGAAAGAAAAGAGAAAAAGCTGAGAAGAAGGCTCGTAAGAAGGCAGAAAAAGAAGAAATAGATGAGTACGAAGACGAATCCTATGGAAGTAAACTGCTTCTTGGATTTGTAACATTTCTTATTATAGTAATATGGCTGGGAATTATCGCCATTTTAATTAAATGCGATGTTGGAGGTTTTGGCTCATCAGTTCTTAGACCGATTTTGAAGGATGTTCCATATATTAACAAAGTTCTTCCTTCTGATGGATCTAAAGAATCAGAAACAGAAGGAACAGAACTGGCATATTCTTCCCTTGATGATGCAGTGGCAAGAATTAAAGAACTGGAAGTGGAATTAGATGAATCAGTAAGTTCAGAAAAGAAATTAAATAAGAAACTTAAGAAACTGCAGGAAGAAAATGAAAATTTAATGACTTATAAAACAGAGCAGGATAAATTCGAGGAAGAAAAGGAAAAGTTCTACGAGGAGGTTGTGTTTTCAGATACAGCGCCCGATATAGAAGAATATAAGTCGTGGTATGAGACAATTGATGCGGAAAACGCAGAGGTTATCTACAAGCAGGTAGTTGAACAGACCACTCAGGATGAACAGATTAAGGAATATGCCAATACTTATTCAAGTATGAAAGCAAAAGAGGCTGCCGGAATTTTTGATTCAATGACAGATAATTTGAAACTTGTTGCTAAAATATTGAATGCAATGGATGCACAGTCCAGAGGAGATATATTAGGTAAAATGAATCCTGATACTGCGGCTAAAGTAACTAAAATAATGAATCCGGATTAATGGATTAGAAAGGAGGAAGATTATTGGACAGGGGGAACATTGTAAAACTTTCAGGAAATGAACAGTTAAATTATTCGAATTGCAATGACGTTAAGAAAAAAACAGACAATAAGAATGATTTGATGGCGATTTTTGCTTCATTTATGTCTGGAGCGACACAAAGTCCTTCGGTTTCATCAGGAAAATCTGATTTTGAAATCAAAGATACAACAAGTGTGGATGATTCATACAATAGCTATAAATACAAAAATTATAGTGTGAAAAAATCTGACAGTAGTCTGATGCAACAAAAGATTGATGAATTTTCCGATGAAATCAGCTCTTTTGAGGATGAAGTCAAAGCGATGCTTTGTGACAAGTTTGGAATTTCCGAGGAAGAACTTAGTGACTTGATGAGTGAAATGGGACTTACCGTATTTGATTTACTGAATCCGCAAAATCTTGCCGAACTTGTTATGAATATAAGCGGTGTTGATGATTTTACTTCTATATTATTAGATTCAGATTACATGGATACTTTACAATCTGTAAATGGCATGATGAAAGATTTGATGAATGATATGGGAATGGATTCAAAGCAAATGGAAAATCTCATTTCTGAAATGGAAGTTTTAGAAGAGCCGGTTAGTGTTGACGAAGTTGTTGAAATTGCTTCCGATGATTTGGGAGAAGTAGTAAATATCAAGACAGATGATGGCTCTCCAAATATGGAAGTTGCAGATGATAGTTCTTTAAATGTGGTTTCTGACGATGATTCAGTGGAAGTGACAAATAGTACAACTGATAATTCGAATGAGAATAGTCAATTACTTAGTCAGGAAGAAACTGATGAAGGAATGTCTGGTGATTTAGCAAAGCAAGAGGAAGAAAGTACATTGGAAAATGTATCGGATTCTAAAAAAACAGGCAAGGAAGAATCATTAGGACTATCAGAAAATACAGGAAATGAAGACATTGCAGGACAGCATAATGTGGTGCAAGGTTCTAATAATAGTGTTAATGCAACAACAGGTACAACAAATACCTATACACCATATTCCAGTGTAAATACAACTGAAATTATTAATCAGATTGTTGAGCAGACGAAGGTAAGTGTATCTTCAGGAGAGACAAGTGTTCAAATGCAGCTTAATCCTGAAAATTTAGGAAGAGTGTATCTTAACATTTCCATGAAGGAAGGTTCACTTAATGCACAATTTAGTGTTACAAGTGAAATTGTAAGACAGGCATTGGAAAATCAGATGTCTGAGTTAAGAGAAAATCTTATTCAGGCAGGAGTTAAGGTTGATGCAATCGAAGTTACGGTTTCTTCACATGAATTTGAGAGAAATCTTGAGCAGGGACAATTTGGACAGCAGCAGGAAGATGAACATGGACAGGGAAATGCAACAGGAAAAAGACGAAATATCGATATGGCTTCATTAGATGAATTAGAAGGCGTGATGACAGAAGAAGAAATGCTGGTTGCACAAATTATGAAGGATAATGGTAATTCGGTTGATTTAACAGCGTAATTAAGGAGGGTTATATGTCTATAGTAGCAACAGTTACAGACGGAGTTATTGACAGCAGTAACTATAAAGCTGAAGAGGTTAAGGCAGTAGGCGGCGATATGGATTATGATTCATTTTTGCAGTTGTTATGTGCAGAAATGCAGTATCAGGATCCCTTAGAGCCAACAAGTAATACAGAATATGTCGCTCAGCTTGCAACATTCTCTCAATTGGAAGCTACACTTTCAATGAGTGATACAATGGCTAATTCATTATCAGCTACCCAGAGCAATACAGCAAATAATCTGGTAGGCAAGTATGTTTTAGTTAAGGATTCCCAGAGTTCTACAGGATTTGCAAGCGGAATCGTAGATTATGTTACATTTGAAGATGGTAACATTAAGATATCCGTAGGCGATAAACTTTATCCGGTTGAAGATGTGGACACAATTGCAACAGATGAATATTATGAGGCAATCGTAACAGCACAGACATTTGGCAACATGCTTTCGTCATTACCTTCAGCAGAAGAAATTACAACAGCTCACAAGACAGCAATTCAGCAGCTTCGTGAGATGTATGATGGAATGTCAGAATACCAGAAAGGATTTATCAGTGAGTCGGATTTGCGTAAATTAAAGGTTTACGAAGATAAGATTGCAGAATTGGAATCAGCATCATCCGAAGAAGAAACAACAACTGATGAGTCTGGTGAACAAACAACTGAGACAACAGAAGGTTCACAAAGTGTTACGGAAGGTGAAGTTGTGTAAAAAATATAAGGAGGTGTGAGCATGAAGGGGATTTCAAATCAGTTTTCTTCTATAGAACAGGTTACTAATCAGTATTTAAATCAACAAAGAATATCAGATTCGACTAACGTTTCCGGAAAATCTTTTGATGAAATCCTAAAGGAAAAGCAAAATGAGAATTCTTTAGAATTAAAATTTTCAAAACATGCCTCAATGAGATTATCAGATAGAAATATAACTTTAACTGATGAACAAAATACAAGGCTTGAAAACGGAGTTAAAGTTGCGGGAGAAAAGGGGATAAATGATTCTTTGGTTTTAGTTGATTCCTTGGCATTTATTGTTAATGTGCCTAATAAGACAGTGGTAACTGCAATGGATAAAACTGAGACAAACAGTAATGTATTTACAAATATAGATGGAGCAGTGATTATGTAAGCTGGACCTTATGGGAGCTTGAATTCCTGACTGATAGAAGGAATTAACATACCTCCATCGAAATTTTAGGAGGACAATCATTATGATGAGAGCACTTTACTCTGCTGTGTCAGGACTTAAGACACATCAGACAAAAATGGATGTTATCGGTAATAACATCGCAAACGTTAACACGCAAGCATTTAAATCTTCTTCTGTTAGATTTAGCGAGATTATGTATCAGACTACATCTTCTGCAACAGGTGGAAGTGCAACCGGAAGTGGTGGAACGAATGCAAAACAGATAGGTCTTGGAGTTACAATGGGTGCTACTTCAGTATCTGTAACTTCAGCAGGAGCACCTGAGACAACAGGACTTCCTTTTGACTTAAAGCTGTCAGATAAGCAGTCAACAAACTTCTTCGTTGTAAGTGATGGAACAAATACATTTTTTACAAGAGCCGGAGATTTTTATGTTGATGGAAACGGATATCTTTGCATGTCATCAACAGGATACAAATTAATGGGATGGCAGGTTGGAGAAGACGGAAACGTAGTAAAAGATACAGTTTCACCTCTTCAGGTAATGTCAGCATCAAATAAAACAGCAGCTCCTGAAGCAACAACTTTAGGATATGCATCAGGTGTCCTTGATAAAAATGATAAGAATGCAGCAAATGAAGGATATACAATGACACTTGGAATATATGATAAACTTGGATATTCATATACTGCTAAGTTTACTGTGAAAAATGATGGTACAGATGGAGAATATACAATTAATTTATCTGATATTGTGGATTCTAATGGAGAGTCTATTTTTGAAAAAGTTTATGATCAACAAGGTAATATATCGGAATATCGTTATCCTAAAGGTTCACAAACTAAAATAAATATGAATGGTATAAATGCTCAATCGTTATTTAGTGGAGGTGGAGATAAAGGATTAAAGTTTGATACAAATAACGGAACATTTGTATCGATTAATGATCAATCGACTACGAAATTGGATGCACAGGGACAGACAGTGGATGATCCAGATACAGCAATGTTGTATCTTGCAGATTTTTTAAAGACAGATGGTACAAACAGTAATTTTGAGAACGTCAAAATCGATTTCTCCCAAATGACTAACTACAACAACAACGGAGCTTCAACAGCCAAACTTAGTCGTGGAGATGACAATGGCGAGGGTGCAGGAAAGAAACTTGGAGCGTTAACAGGTCTTTCAGTTAACAACGATGGAAAGATTTATGCTTCATATGATAATGGAAATACTGAACTTGTAGGACAGATTTCTGTTGCACAGTTTGCTAACGCATCAGGTCTTGAAAAAGTAGGAGATAACTGTTATGCAACAACATTAAACTCAGGTGAGTTTGATGGAGTAGGAGTTGACGTATCAGCAGACGGTAGTTCAATTACCGCAGGTCAGCTTGAGATGTCAAATGTTGATTTGTCTTCAGAGTTTACATCTATGATTGTAACTCAAAGAGGTTTCCAGGCGAATTCAAGAGTAATAACAACATCAGATACATTACTTGAAGAGCTTGTTAATCTGAAGAGATAAAATTTTATATAGAAATTAAAGACATAAAAATGTTATATGTGTACTTAAAACTGTCTTTATATAAATATATTGGGGGATGGTGTTTTACTATTCCCCAATATGTGGTATAATGTGTCTTATGGGTAAGCTATGTATTACAAAAAAAGCAGAATATTTTTGTATAAAAATATAAAAAGAAAGTAGACATTTAACATAAAGTTTAGTAAAATTGAATTAGGGGCAATGATTCTTAAGTACTAATTTTTATTGCTTCAAATCTTAGGAAAATGGAAGGTGTTTGCAAGTGGATATAGCTACTCTTATTGGTGTAATTTTGGGATTGGTAATGGTTGTATTTGGAATTATATCCAGTGGTGGTGCAGCGGCGATGGGGGATTTTATAGATCCTCCTTCTATAATAATCACAATTGGTGGTTCCTTGAGTTCTGTATTGGGTTCAAGAAAATTAGCAGACTTTATTGGTGGGTTAAAGTCAATTTCATTACCATTTAAGAATTCAGTCCAGGATCCAACGGATACTATTAAGCAGATAATTGATTTATCTAACGTTGGACGTAAAGAAGGTCTTTTAGCATTAGAAGAGGCTGCAAATGGAATTGAAGATGAATTTTTGAAGAAAGGAATTATGCTGGTTGTTGACGGTACGGACCCTGAGCTGGTTCGTGGAATTTTGGAAACTGACCTTATGTGTCTTGAAGACAGACATAAGAGCACAATTGGTTTCTGGGAGTATTGGGCAGAGATGGGACCTGCCTGGGGTATGATTGGTACTCTTGTTGGTTTGGTTAACATGTTAAATAACCTGGAAGATGCATCTACAATCGGACCAAATATGGCGGTTGCTCTTCTTACAACTTTGTATGGTTCTCTTATTGCAAACTGGTTATGCGGACCGGTTGCTAATAAATTGAAATTAAATAATAACGTAGAAGTTACATTTAGAACAATAACAATAGAAGGACTTTTATCTATTCAGGCTGGAGAAAATCCACGAGTAATAGAAGAAAAACTCAAATCATTCCTTGCTCCTTCAGCAAGAAGTGGTATCGGAGCAGATGCTGGAGGTGACGAATAGTGGCAAAAAAAAGACCAGAAGATCCACCAAAAGGAGCGCCAGCATGGCAATCGACATTTTCGGATCTTATGAATCTGTTACTTTGCTTCTTCGTTTTGTTATTCTCCATGTCAACTGTAGATGCACAGAAATTCGAGATGGTTATGGCGTCTATTCAGAGCAGTTTTAGTATATTACCGGCGGGAGGCTCATCCATAGGTGATGGTGACATGGTATCTGCAGGAGTAAGTCAGTTGGAATTTCTTGACAGTTATTATAATGATTTGGCTAATTCTGAGACAAAAAATGAACATGATACAAATGGTGACGGAACTATAATGGAAGAAGCCAAAGAAGAACAACTGAATGAGTCTGAGAAGATGGCAGAGTCAGTGGAACAAAAATTAACAGAATATGGAATACAGGATATGGTTGAAGTTGATTTTAATGCACAGTATGTGGAACTGAATTTAAGTGGTTCGGTACTGTTTGATTCAGGTAAATCTGAATTGGTTAAGGAAGCATATCCGGTTGTTAATAAAATTTGTAATATTTTAAAAGAATACAAAAAAAATATAATAGAAGTTGAAGGTCATACGGATAATGTTCCTGTCAGTGATGCTTCCAAATATGAAAGCAATGATGTATTGTCAATGTATAGAGCTTTATCTGTGGCAGATTATATCAGGGATAAGACAGAACTTAATCCAAAGTATGTCAAATCAGCAGGAAGGGGCGAATATGTTCCTATAGCGGATAATTCAACTTCAGAAGGTAGAGCCAGAAACAGGCGTGTTGGGATAAAAATTTATAATTCTTATAGTTCTGACGTGGATGAAGATACGAAAGAATAAGTGTGGGGTGTAAAAAATGAAGAAAAACTTAATATCAGTGATTATTTTAGCATTAGTTTTTGCAAATTTTGTATTAACGGCATTGTTGGTATTTACCATATTACCGGAGACAAAGAAAGCAAATAGCATGATTGAAGCTGTATGTTCAGCGATTGATCTTGATTTGAATAGTGGGGCTGCAACCGGAGTATCTAATGTACCTTTGGATCAGATAGTTGACTACAAATTACATGCAGGTGAGCAGACAACAATGAATTTCGCAGCAAGCGAAGATGGTTCCAGTCATTATCTTGTTGTAACTATGTCATTATCTTTGAATAAAGAAAGTGATGGATTTGCGAAGTATGGGGCTGATTTATCAGGACAGGAATCTATTATTTCAGATGATATTCAAAGAATAGTACGCAGTTATACAATGGAGAAATATAATGAAAATCCTAGTGCTTTACAGGATGAGATCCTTGAAGATTTACAAGGAAGATTTGGTAAAGACTTTATTGTTAGTATCAATTTTATCTCTCCATTAACACAGTAGGTAACGAAATAAAAAGGGAAATGGGTGGTGAAAGAGTAGATGGGTGATGTATTATCTCAAAGAGAGATTGATAATTTGCTAAATGCTTTAAGTAGTGGTGAATTGGATGTAGAAGAAATAAAAGACAATAATGAGAAACAGGTCAAAGAATATGACTTTGCCCGTCCGTCAAAATTTTCGAAAGAGCATTTAAGAACATTGGAAATTATATTCGAGCATTATGGAAGACTTCTTACGACAAATTTGCCGGTTTATCTTAGAAAATCAGTTAGTGTTGAAGTAATGAATTCAGAAGCTGTCACATATCTTGAGTTTTCCAATGCATTATCAAATCCGGTATTGCTTGGACTTGTAAATTTTGCTCCTTTGCAAGGCAATATAATAATTGAGATAGCCTCGAATCTTGGATATGCGATTGTGGACAGAATGCTTGGAGGACGTGGAGATACCCTTGAGAAGGTAAGGGATTTTTCGGAGATAGAACTTCTTATTATAGAAAGAATCTTAGTTGTATGCGTTAATTTGTTGCGTGAACCATGGGAGAATGTAATTGAGATACATCCTCATTTGGAACGAATAGAGACAAATTCGCAATATGCACAGATTATATCTCCAAGTGAGATGATTGCGATTGTAACCATGAATGTTAAAATTGGCAACGTGGAAGGACTTATGAATGTATGTCTTCCATATATTACTTTGGAGGATGTAATAGATAAGATTAATACCAGATACTGGTATTCAAATATACAAAGTCATGATGAGGCAGATTATTCAGAAGCAATTGAAAGTGTAATCAATAAGGCACAGATTCCGGTTAAGGCGGTGCTTGGCAAGAGTGTTATATCTGTAAATGATTTTTCAACATTATTGCCTGGTGACATCATCAGACTTGACAGAAAGTTAGACGACGAACTTGATGTATATGTTGGGAATATTAGGAAATTTACTGCACTTCCCGGTTCGTCAGGAGATAAATATGCAGTCAGAGTTACTGAAGTAATAAGAGAGGAGCAGTGAAAAAATGGATGGGGTTTTATCACAAGAAGAAATTAATGCGCTGTTAAATGGTTCAGGGGACAGCAGTGGCGGCGGAGGCGGAGATAATCTTTCTCCTTCTGAAAAAGATGCGATTGGAGAGATTGCCAACATAAGCATGGGTACTGCTGCAACAACGCTTTTTTCTTTGGTTAACAGAAAAGTAGAGATATCAACACCTGTTGTTTCATTTTGCACATGGGATGATATTGTAGCAAATTATGAGAAACCTTGTGTTTTTATCAGAATCGCATATACGGTAGGTCTTGACGGAAGCAATCTTTTGGTTTTAAAGGAAAATGACGTTAAGATTATAACAGACCTTATGATGGGTGGAGATGGAACAAACACAGATGGAGAATTAGGAGAATTACATCTTAGTGCCATTAGTGAAGCGATGAATCAGATGATGGGTTCAGCAGCAACATCTTTATCATCCATGCTTAATAAAATGATTGATATTAGTCCGCCATCGGCAGACGTTATCGATTTAAAAGATAATATTGATGAAACTCAAATTGATGAATTTTTGAGTGGTGAATTTGTAAAAATTTCGTTTAGAATGGAAATCGGAGATTTGGTTGACAGTGAGATTATGCAGCTGTATCCGTTTTCATTTGCAAGAGAGATGTGTGAGGGGGTTTCAAAGAATATGGAGATGGATAGCAATAGTGTAAAAGAAGAAGCACCAATGCCTCATGCTTCACAGGCGTCTTCGCAACAGAATATGTCTCAGCAGGGTGGACCGTCAATGAATCAGTCAAATATGGGAATGGGCCAGCAGAATATGGGATATGGTCAGCCTAATATGGGATATGGCCAGCCGAATATGGGACAACAGGTTTTTGGGCAGTCGGTCAATGTTCAGTCAGCACAGTTTTCTTCTTTCAATCCGTCGGCAGGTGGCGCATATCAGCCTGAAAATATTGATTTGATTATGGATGTTCCTTTGGATGTAACTGTAGAATTAGGCAGAACATCTAAGTCAATATCAGAGATACTTGATTTTGGTCCTGGAAAGATTATTGAATTAAATAAGATTGCAGGAGAACCAATTGATGTCCTTGTTAATGGTAAATTCGTTGCAAAAGGCGAGGTTGTTGTTATCGAAGAAAGTTTTGGTGTAAGAATTACGGAAATTGTTAATTCAATTAAAACGGTATAGTTATGTAAGGAGTTTGTTATGACAATATTAGCGATGTCTTCCTTTGAAAGTTTTATTCAATTGATGGGTGCGCTATTGATTTTTGCTTTGGTTCTCATCCTTGTGTATTTTACTACACGCTGGATGGGAGGCATGCAGAAAAATGGTATGAAGGGTAAGAACCTTAGGATTGTAGAGTCAATAGGTGTAGGTACAAATAAATCAATTTGTATTATCGAAGCCGGAACGGAATATCTTGTTGTTGCCATAGGCAAGGAGGAAATTAATTTTCTAACCAGTCTGTCAAGGGAACAGCTAAAAGATTTTTCCTTTGAAAATGATGAGAGTAAAGGGTTTGCACAGGAGTCTTTTCAGGATATATTACAAAAGTTAAAAGAAAAGCATCCAGGTAAGTAGGAGTATTATGAGTAGGTTAAAAAAATGTTATTGTAGGGTATCTTTTATATTTGCAATTGTGGTGTTGGTTTTTGTCTGTTCTTTATGCATTATCAATCCAAATGTTGTTAGTGCCAGCGAATCTGACAGAGAAAGATTGACACAGGAACAAAAAGAGTTAACGTCTTTTGATGAAAGAACAACAGGTGAACACAAATTAAATTCTTCAAATGGCCTTTCTATTACATATAATAATGATTCAGGTTCATTGTCGACACCTGTGAAGATGCTTCTTGTATTGACAATCCTTGCGTTAGCGCCATCAATATTGATTATGCTGACCTCATTTACCAGAATTATTATTGTACTTCATTTCGTCAGAACAGCGATTGGAACGCAGACTACGCCTCCTAATCAGGTGATGGTAGGTTTAGCGTTGTTTTTGACTTTCTTCATAATGTGGCCAACATTTCAAACAATCAATACAAATGCAATTCAACCTTTAGATGCGGGAGAGATAACGCAGGAAGAGGCTTTCAAGGAAGCTGAAAAACCTTTGCGTGAGTTTATGTATGGTCAGACTCAGGTTAAGGATATAGAATTATTTATTGAAATTCAGGGTGGACAGGAGTATGAAGATTATGAGGATATTCCTTTTACAACTCTTGTTCCTGCTTTTATATTAAGTGAATTAAGAACTGCTTTTATTCTGGGGTTCTTGATATATATTCCATTTATTGTTATTGACATGGTTGTAGCATCAGTACTTATGTCAATGGGTATGATGATGTTGCCGCCAACCACAATTTCGCTGCCTTTTAAGATACTTCTTTTTGTATTGGCAGATGGATGGAATCTTGTTATTGGAAATTTAGTAAAAACATTTTATTAAGGGAGTGGTTTTATGATAACTGAGGGAGCTGTTCTTGATATTGCAAAAGAGGCAATTTATACAATTATTGTCACATCAGCACCATTGTTACTTGTTTCATTAATCATAGGATTAATAGTAAGTATTTTTCAGACTGTTACATCCATTCAGGAACAGACACTGACATTTGTTCCTAAGATATTAGGTGTATTTGTAGCTATAATGTTATGTGGTTCGTGGATGTTAAATAATATGACAAGTTTTATGGAAAATTTGTGGAATAACTTTAGTTATTATATTAGTATGTGATAGGTTATGGTAGATGTTTCATTTAATTTAAATAATTTTGAATATTTCATATTGATAATGATAAGAATACTTTCATTTGTAACCGTTGCTCCCATATTTGGAAATAATGCAGTGCCAAGAAAAGTCAAGGTGGGTTTATCCTTCTTTGTTTCTCTTATTATATATAATTCGATAGATTATCCGGCACTTAATTATGACAGCATTTTTGGCTATGCGGTTATAGTATTTATGGAGACAGTAACAGGTTTATTGATAGGTTATGGGGCAAATATATGCTCGTCCATAATTTTTTTCGCAGGAAATGTTATCGATATGGATATAGGTTTTTCGATGGTTACGGAATTTAGTCCTGAGACAAATAGTGAAGTTACTATTACAGGAAATTTTTATTATTATCTTGTAATGCTTTTGTTACTTATATCAGATATGCATACATATGTATTGAGGGCGGTATGTGATTCGTTCCAATTAGTACCAATTGGAGGGAGTTCGTTTCAATGGGATTCGTTGTTACTTACGATGACTAAATTTATAACAGATACCTTTGTTATAGGATTTAGAATATTTCTTCCATTTTTTGCCTGTATTATGATATTGAATTGTATCTTGGGAATTATGGCTAAGGTATCGCCACAGATGAATATGTTTTCCGTAGGTATGCAGCTTAAGGTACTGACAGGTCTTGTTGTTATGTTACTTACGATTTTTCTGTTACCACGTATTTCTGAGTATATATTTGATGAAATTAAGTTTATAGTGAGGGCAATAATTGAGGGAATGCATACATGATGAAATGGATTTAGAATTTAAATTGAAATATAATCTTCAGTGGTTTGCAAAAGATGGAGAAGGCGGGGAAAAAACAGAACCTGCAACAGCAAAGAAGCTGGATGATGCAAGAAAAGAAGGTAAAGTTGCAAAAAGTAAAGAATTAACAGCAGCTTTTGACCTAATTGTTCTTTTTTTAGTTTTGAAGGTTTTTATCTCATTTGTGGGAGAAAGACTGATAGGGATTTTTACACAGATATATAATAAAATCCCGGAATTTTTGGAGGTAAATAGGGGAGGACTTACAACAGTTGCAATTTCTTCCTTTTTTATGGATGTAATAGCCAAGTGGCTGATTATAGTATGTCCATTTTTTATCTTTGGTGTGATTGTTACATTGCTTGTAAGCATATATCAGGTCGGTTGGAGAATATCCACAAAACCCATGGCACCAAAGTTAAGCAAATTTAATCCGATTAATGGTTTTAAACGAATTTTTTCGGCAAATTCTTTGTTTGAGCTGCTTAAATCAGTTGTTAAGATAACGGTAATTACCCTTGTGGCTTACAACTCGATTAAGGACCATAAAAACGAATTGTTTGTGCTTTATGATTTGGAATTAAATCAGGCAATTGCATTAATTGGAAATATAATTTTGGATACAGGCCTTAAAATCGGAATTGTTTATCTTATAGTAGGACTTGCTGATTATGCATACCAGAAGCATAAATTCAGTGAGGACATGAAGATGACAAAACAGGAAGTTAAGGATGAATATAAAAATACTGAGGGAGATCCTACAATTAAGGGACAGCAAAGGAAGAGAATGCAGGAGGCTTCGCAAAGAAGAATGATGCAGGATGTTCCTAAAGCAGATGTTATTATCACAAACCCTACACATTTAGCTGTAGCAATAAGGTATGATTCAACAGAAAGTGATGCACCGGTGGTAATAGCAAAAGGAGAAGATTATTTAGCACAAAAGATTAAAGAAGTTGCCAGAGAGCATTCTATTGAAATAGTAGAAAATAAGCCATTGGCGAGAATGTTATATCACAATGTTGATATAGGTTCACAGATTCCACCTGAACTTTATCAGGCAGTTGCTGAAGTTCTTGCTACGGTTTATAAAGCGAATGGGCAAAAATAGTAATGGAAAGGGGAATGAATAATGCTAAAAAAAGCGGATATCGGAGTTGGAGTATATTTACTATGTGCAGTAATATTTTTCATTATTCCTATTCCTTCATGGTTATTAGACGTTATGATTGCAATAAATATTTCTATTGCGCTCATCATTTTGTTTAATGTTTTATTTGTAAAAGAAGTACTGGATTTATCTTTTTTCCCGACACTTCTTTTGTTTACGACAATATTCCGTATATCATTAAACGTATCTTCCACAAGACTTATTTTAACAACAGGTAATCCTGGTGTCGTTGTTACTACATTCGGAGAATTTGTTGGTGGAGGAAACTTAATTATTGGTGGAATTGTTTTCATCGTACTTATTCTTATTCAGTTTATAGTTATCAATAAAGGTTCTGAGCGTGTGGCTGAAGTAACAGCAAGATTTACACTGGATGCCATGCCTGGAAAGCAGATGGCTATTGATGCTGATTTGAATACGGGTGCAATTACAGATAAAGAAGCAAAGGAAAGACGAGATAAGATTCAGGAAGAATCAAGTTTTTTTGGTTCTATGGATGGTGCTACTAAGTATGTAAAGGGAGATGCAACCGCAGGTTTGATAATTACATTAATTAACCTTGTGGGTGGAACTGCCATGGGAATGCTTGAGGGAGGTGCATCAATTGGTGAGGCACTTTCACAGTATGGTATATTAACAATAGGTGATGGACTTGTATCACAGATTCCTTCCCTTTTGATTTCATTATCAACAGGTATTCTTATTACAAAGGGGTCTACAGAGGCAGACTTTAGTGGCGTTTTAGTAAAACAGTTATTTGGAATTCCTAGGGTAATGTATATTGTTTCAGGAGTTGTATTATTCTTAGGAGTTGTAACACCTTTAAGAGCACAGTTGTGGCTTTGGGCAGGACTTGCATTATGTTTTTTCATTACAGGAAGAAGCATAAGCGACAATCTGTCGGTGGAGAATATAGAAGAAGAGGTGCAGGATGCTGAAAGTGAGGCTGAGGAGATAAGGAAGCCGGAAAATGTTGTTTCGCTTCTTCAGGTTGATCCAATTGAACTTGAATTTGGCTATGGAATCATTCCACTTGCTGACGTTAATCAGGGGGGAGATTTGCTGGATAGAGTTGTAATGATACGAAGGCAGATAGCACTTGAACTTGGAACCGTTGTTCCTATTATCAGATTAAGAGATAATATTCAGCTTAATCCTAACCAGTATATAATTAAGATAAAAGGGATTCAGGTCACAGAGGGTGAGATTTTATTTGACCATTACATGGCAATGAATCCTGGATATGTGGAGGAAGAGATTACAGGTATTCCTACATTCGAGCCTTCCTTCCATCTCCCTGCTATATGGATAACTGAAAGCCAGAGAGAAAGAGCTGAAAGTTTAGGATATACAGTTGTAGATCCACCTTCAATTATAGCAACACATTTAACAGAAGTAATAAGATCACATATTGCAGAATTACTTACAAGACAGGATGTTCAGAATCTTGTTAATAATCTTAAGGAATCAAATCCTGTATTAGTGGATGAGTTAACACCTAAGTTGTTAGGATTAGGAGAGATTCAGAAGGTGTTGCAGAATTTATTGACAGAAGGAATTTCAATAAGGGATTTGCTTACAATATTTGAAACACTTGCAGATCATGCTTCTACATCAAGGGATACAGATGTGTTAACTGAGTATGTAAGACAAAGCCTTAAGAGAGCAATCTCAAGCAAGTATTTTCCTGCTAATGAAACAACAAGTGTTGTGACATTAGATCCAAAAATAGAGCAGGAAATTATGTCATCAGTTAAGCAGACTGAACAGGGAGCTTATCTGACATTAGATCCTGACAGAACAAAGAGTATTATGAATTCTGTGGAAACAGAAGTACAAAAATTAGAGAGTTTAGGTAAAAACGCTATAGTAATTACTTCTCCTATTGTGAGAATGTATTTTAAGAAATTAACAGAAGATTATTTTAAAGACTTAATTGTAGTTTCCTACAACGAAGTTGAATCTAATGTTGAATTACAATCAGTAGGGATGGTGACAGCATAAATGACGATTAATAAATTTCAAGGGAAAACGAAAGAAGAAGCAATTGAAAATGCGAAAAAGGAATTTGGCGAAGGCGCTGTAATTATGAATGTAAGGGAAGTTAAGCCAAAGGGAATATTAAAAGGTCTTAAGGCATCGGTGTTTGAAGTGACTGCGGCAATGGAGGAAAAAGAAGAATATACTCCTGTTAAGCCTGCAGTTTCAACACCTGTTCATAAGGACAGTATAAATCTTGCAGCAGACGAGGAAATTTCAATTCCAAAAATTAATAGAACAGTAAGTGTTCAGGAGCCGGTTATGAAAGAAAAAATAATGGAAGAAAAGCAGATTGAGAAGAATCAGGAAGAGAAGAATCTGGAAGAAAGACTTGATAATCTGTCTAACATTTTAGAGGAAAAATTAGGGGTAAGCAAGCCAGCAGAAGAACCAGGAGTTTCCTTTGATTCTATTAATAAAGGTCAATCCAGGGCAGAATTAAAAGTTGGAAGAATATTATATAATACATTACTCAATAATGAAGTAAATGAGATATATGTAAATCAGCTTTTAGATGAAATTGAAAAATTTCTAAGACCTGGAAACAGTGTGGATGTAATTTTATCCAATATATATCAGAAGCTTATTTTAAAATTTGGACAGCCTAAGACAATTTCGTTTTCAGGCTCAAAGCCAAAGGTGGTATTTTTTATAGGACCAACAGGTGTTGGAAAAACAACAACCATTGCTAAAATAGCTTCTAAGTATAAGGTTGAATTTGATAAAAAAGTAGCTTTTATTACAGCTGATACATATAGAATTGCTGCAATTGAGCAGCTTAAAGTGTATGCAAATATTTTAGATGCTCCAATGTCCATAGTATATTCACCGGATGAACTTAATGAAACATTAGAAGGTCTTAGTGAATATGATTTGGTTTTAGTGGATACAGCAGGTTTTTCACATAAGAATCAGGAGCAAAGAAATGATGTAAAAAAACTGATAGATGGTTTAAAAGAGGAATATACCAAGGAGGTATTTCTTACAGTAAGTGCAACAACGAAATATAAGGATCTTATGGAAATTGTTGATATATATAAGACTATTTCGGATTTTAAACTTATATTTACGAAACTTGATGAAACTACTACTTTAGGAAATATATTAAATCTTAAATTGTATTCAGATGCAGATTTATCATATGTTACAAACGGGCAGAACGTACCAGATGATATTGAAGTTTTTAATACACAAAAGATTGTCAAGCAGCTATTAGGAGGAAAATAGCCATGGATCAGGCACAGCAGTTAAGAAATGTAATTAAAGGAAAAAATAGTAATTCTGGTAATACAAAGACTGCCCGTGTTATCACTGTGACAAGTGGAAAGGGTGGTGTAGGTAAATCTAATATGTGTGTAAACCTGGCAGTTTGTCTTCGAAAAGCGGGGAAAAAGGTAATTATTTTCGATGCAGATTTTGGTTTGGCAAATATTGAGATTATGTTTGGAACAATTCCAAAATATAATCTTTCCGATTTGATTTATCATGGAAAAAGTATCAGAGAAATAATAACAACAGGACCTATGGATATTGGTTTTATATCAGGAGGTTCGGGAGTTGTTGGATTAAATAATTTAAATAGTGAACAAATAAGGTATTTAATAAATTCCATAAATGAATTAAATTCCTTATGTGATTATATAATTATTGACACAGGAGCCGGAATTTCAAATCAGGTGTTGGAATTTGTTATGACAAGTCCGGATATAATTATGGTTACCACGCCGGAACCATCGTCATTGACAGATTCATACTCATTGCTAAAATCTTTATTTAAGAAACCGGAATTTGATGTTAATAAAACTACAATTCATGTTGTAGCAAACAGAGTAAACTCAAAGGAAGATGCAAAATCTATATATGACAAGCTAAACTCAGTGATTTCACAGTTTTTACATGGTAATCTGAATTATCTGGGTATGATTCCACAGGATATTGCAGTTGAAAGGGCTGTTCGCCAGCAAAAGATTGTATCACTTGTTGATGCAAACAGTAATGCAGCTAAAGCGTATGAAGTCCTTACAAATAATCTGATAGAAGGAACACACGATGAGGCGGCAATTAAGTGGGGAATTACTCAGTTATTTACAAGTTTTTTCAATAGAAATGTTTAGGAGAAAAATATGAATTTATCTGATTGGGTAGGACTGGGAGATAAAATACAGATAAGACTTGTGTATCAGCTTGAACAATTGCTTAAAGGCGCAGATATTGAAGTTAAAGTATATTCAAGTTGCGTGTATAATATCTTGTCCGAAAATGTCCTGGAAATAACGATGCCAACTGATAATGGAAAGATGGTATTGTTTAAAGAGGGTGTTCGATGTGAAATGGTTTTTTATACCAGAAAGGGATTAATAAGTACATATTCAGTTGTAAAAAGGCGATATCAGAAAGATACAATGTATCTTTTGAAGATGGAACTTAAATCTACTTTGGTTAAGCATCAAAGAAGAGAATATTTTAGAATACCTTGTGAGTTAAAATTTCATTTTTATCCAATAGATATTGAAATTGATTCAGTTGATACGTCAAAAGAGGTATACAACATTTCAAAAGAAAAATTTCCTGAAATGAAAAAAGAAAGCGTAATTCGTGATATAAGTGCAGGAGGAATTAAGTTTATTACAGAAGAAGAGCGTGAGAAGGATTCTACTATAATTATTAATGTAACCTTAAGTAATAGTAAAATTAACGATACTTTTTTCCTAATATGCCGTATAATAGATTCAGAAACTTATAAAGACGATAAGTTTTCCACCAGAGGAGTGTTTATTTATAAGGATTTGAGGGATAGGGATAAAATAGTAACTTACGTTTTAGAAGAAGAGCGTAAGATTCGAAAAAAAGAAATTGGGTGATTTAATGAAAAAAAACATTTTAGTAGTTGATGACTCTGCACTCATGAGAAGGGTTGAGTGTGATATAATCAACTCAGATAACAATTTTGAGGCAACTGATGTTTGCAGAGACGGTTTGGAAGCATTTGAAAAACTTAAAGCCAAAAAATATGATGGTGTAGTTTTGGATGTTAACATGCCTAGAATGGATGGATTGCAGCTCCTTGAAAAATTGCAGGAGAACAATATCAAAGCTAATGTAATTATGGTTAGTACATTAACCACCAAAGATGCTGAGATTACTATTCTTGCAATGGAGCGAGGTGCTATTGATTTTGTCACAAAACCAAATAATATCGTAGAAGCAAAGGGTGAAGAATTTAAAGGTAAGTTATTATCTGTATTATCAGCAGTTCTTTGTCCAAGAGCTACTATTGGAACAAAACAAGGCACAACAAAGCAGGTAACTCCGGTATCCATTCAGCCAAGAAAACCTATTAAAAGGGTTGCAAGAAAAGGAGCAGGAAGGGACAAGCTTGTTGCAATTGCATGCTCAACAGGAGGACCTAAGGCACTACAAAGTGTCATTCCTTTTTTACCCAAAAATATTGATGCACCAGTTGTACTGGTACAGCATATGCCTGCCGGCTTTACAAAATCCATGGCTGACAGATTAAATGAAATAAGTGATATTTCAGTTAAAGAGGCAGAAGATGGAGAAAAGCTAAAAAAAGGATGGGTATATATAGCTCCAGGCGGCAAACATATGGAAATTAAAAAATGCGCTGATGGTCATAAAGTAGTGTTGAATGACATGCCGGCAATTGGAGGGTTAAAACCTTGTGCAAATGTTACATATAATTCCCTGACAAATTGTAATTTTGACGAAATTACATGTGTCGTTTTAACGGGAATGGGGGCAGATGGTACGAATGGAATTGTAGCTTTAAGCCAGAAAAAGCCAATATATGTAATAGCACAAAATGCACAAAGCTGTGTGGTATATGGCATGCCAAAAGCGATTGTAGAATCAGGAGTAGTAGATGAAGTTGTCTCATTAAATGATGTAGCAAAAACAATCACGAAGAATGTGGGGGTAAAATAACATGGATGTAGGCCAGTATCTTGAGATATTTATCGATGAAAGTTCAGAACATATACAGACACTTAGCGACTGTATTATGACACTGGAACAGGAACCAGACAATAAGGATACTATTAATGAAGTTTTCAGAGCAGCACATTCCTTAAAGGGAATGGCAGGAACAATGGGCTTTAAGCGTATGCAGCACCTGACACATGATATGGAAAATGTGTTTCAGGAAGTAAGAAGTGATAAGATTAGCGTTGATAGTGCTATGATTGACCTTCTCTTTAAATGTCTTGATGCAATTGATGCATATGTTGAGAATATTAAAGCAACTTCTGATGAAGGAACTGATGATAATGAATATATTATCAAAGAGCTTAATGACTTTATAGCTAAAGCAAACGGCGAAGAAGTGGCTGATAAGAAAGAAGAAAAGACTGCTGATGCCGGTGAATCTGCTAAGGAAAATGCTAACGAACAGGCTTCTGAGCAGGAAGCTGCTGCTTCAGACACAGTAATTGAGCTGACAGACAGCGAGCATAAAGCCATTATGGAGGCAAAGGAGTCAGGACATAAGATATATGGCCTTACAGTTACAGTTCAAAAAGAATGTTTACTTAAAGCTGCAAGAGCATTTCTTGTTTTTAGGGCTGTTGAGGAATTTGGACAGATTTTAGTATACAGACCAAGCTCTCAGGATGTTGAGGATGAAAAATTTGATTTAGATTTTAGCTTTTACATTGCTTCAACAGAAGATTACGATAAAATTTACGAAGCTGCAAAGAACGTTTCTGAGATTGAAAACGTAGTCGGAGGAGAGGTTACTACATTTAAGGTTGAAGGTGAAGAACCAGAAGAACATGAAGAAACAAAACCGGTAGTGGTTGAGGAAAAGAAGGAAGAATTAAAACCGGTTGAACAAAAGAAAACAACCCTTCCTGCAAAGAAAGCACCTGGTAAGCCTGCTACAAGCAGAACTGTAAGGGTTGATATTGAAAAACTTGATGCTCTTATGAATCAGGTTTCAGAGCTTATAATTGCAAAGAACAGTCTTGTATCAATAAGTACAAGTGAAGACAGTGAAATAAACAGTCAGTCTTTGCATGAACAGATAGAATACCTTGAGAGAATTACAACTAACTTACATGAATCAGTAATGAAGGTACGAATGGTTCCTATCGAAAGTGTAACTCAGAAGTATCCTAGAATGATTCGTGATCTTTCAAGAACTCTTAATAAGAAGATGAACCTTGTGATTACAGGTGAAGATACAGAGTTAGACAGAACAGTAGTAGATCAGATTGGAGATCCATTACAGCATTTACTTAGAAATTCAGCTGACCATGGTCTTGAGAGTAATGAATTACGTCTTGAGAGAGGAAAACCTGAAGTGGGTACAATTTTCCTTAATGCATATCAGGAAGGAAACAATGTCATTATTCAGGTAGGTGATGATGGTAACGGTATTGATACTGAAGCTGTTAAAGCAAAGGCAATAGACAGAGGTCTTGTTACAGCTGAGCAGGCAGATAATATGAGCCAGAAAGAAATCGTTAATTTCCTGTTTATGCCTAGTTTTTCAATGGCACGAAAGATAACAGATATATCAGGACGTGGAGTAGGTCTTGATGTTGTTAAATCAGGAATTGAACAATTAGGTGGAGATGTTGAAGTAAGTACTGAATTAGGAAAAGGCACAACATTTACAGTACGACTTCCACTTACTCTTGCAATTATACAGGCACTTATGGTTGAAATCAGGGACGAAAAATATGCCATTGCACTTGGTTCAATTTCAAATATCGAAGATATTCCTGTTGAAGACATCAAGTATGTGCAGGCTAAGGAAGTAATCCATTTAAGAGGAAGCGTTATTCCTATTATAAGACTTGACAAGATGCTTGACATAGAGCCAAAAGAACAAGAGCCGGATCACCTTACGGTTGTAATTGTTCAAAGAGGAGATGCCATGGCAGGTCTTGTGGTTGATAATCTTATGGGACAGCAGGAGATTGTTATTAAATCTCTTGGAAAATACATTAACGGCAATAAACTTATAAGTGGAGCAACAATTCTTGGTGATGGAGAAGTTGCACTTATCCTTGATGTAAATACATTGATGTAAAAGGCAGGGGGTGAAGACATGGTTGAGAAGAACGTTGTAGATACAACTGAAAAAGAAACAAAACAATATATTGTAGTAAGAATTGGCGGAGAAAAATTTGGAATAGATATTTGTTATATAGATAATATAATTCGTATGCAGAAGATTACAAGAGTTCCAAAGGCTCAGGTATTTTTCAAGGGAATAATTAACCTAAGAGGTGAGATTGTTCCTGTTATGAGTGCAAGAATTAAGATGGGGCTTGAAAATGACGTTTTTACTAATGCAAGCAGAATAATAATTCTTAAGATTGAAGAAAAAGGTTTATTAGGTCTTATTGTAGATGAGGTTTGTGAAGTAGTTACACTGGTTACAGATGAAATAGAAAAACCAACTGTAAATACATCGTCTAATGGAAAAGATGTTTTTATTAATGGAATCGGAAAAAATGGAGATGAACTTATTTCTCTTTTTGAGATTAATTCGATTTTGGATGAAAAGGATATTAGTTAATTGATATAGTGGGGCTTTTTTAAGCCTCGCTATAAGCATATAAGGTAAAGGAGGGCAAGATGGGGGATTTTTCATTAGACAACATGAATGACATGTATATGGATGTCTTAAAGGAAATTGGAAATATAGGTGCCGGCAATGCAACAACTGCAATTGCAAGCATGTTAGGACTGAAAATGAACATGATGGTTCCAAATGTAAAACTTATGGAAGCTTCCAAACTTGGCGAGGCAATTTGTCTGGAAGAAGAAACTGTGGTTGGAATTTTTCTTGAAGTTCAAAATGATATATCAGGAAGCATGATGTTTCTGATGAGAGTGCCTGCGGCGCATTTTTTGGTTAACAGTCTTATGGGCAGAAGTATGGATTATGAAGGTGAATTTGACGAGATGGATTTATCTGCAATGAAAGAAATTGGAAATATAATTGCAGGCTCATATTTATCCGCATTATCCACAATGACAAATTTAAATATAACTCCATCAGTTCCATACATTGCGGTGGACATGGCAGCAGCAATTTTAAGTGTTCCTGCAATACAGTTTGGACAGTATGGCGATAATGCCTTATTCATAGAAACAGAATTTGGAGATGAAGTAACAATGGCAGGATATTTTATCCTGATGCCGGATCCCGAGTCGTACACCAGGATTTTATCTTCTTTGGGAATTCAGATGTAGGAGAATTTATATGGGTAATGTAATTAAGGTAGGTATGGCAGATTTAAAAGTTGCCAAAGCTCCTGATTCGCTGACGACACTTGGGTTAGGTTCATGTATAGGTTTGACTTTATATGACCCTGTTTCTAAAATTGGCGGCCTGGTTCATTACATGCTTCCGGATAGCACAAAGCTTAAAAATAACAGTAATATAGCTAAATTTGGGGATACTGGGATTAGAGAATTGTATAAACAAATGATAGCTGCAGGTGCAAATCCTAGAAGATTGGTAGCCAAAATTGCCGGAGGAGCCAAGATGTTTGAAGTAAGCGGTTTGTCAAACGTTGGACATGTTGGGGAAAGAAATTCTGAAGAGGCAAAAATTGTACTTAAAGAATTAAAAATTCCACTTGTAGCTGAAGATACAGGTTTAAATTATGGAAGAACCGTTGTTTTAAATTGCGAAGATGGAAAATATTTAATAAAAGCAGTTGGAAAAATTGAGAAAATTATATAAAATAGATATAGAAGGTAATAACATGAAGACAAAATTTATACCAGCTATTGTTATGTTAACCGCAGGATTGATATACGGTATTATATCAATGAGTTTAAATGTGGAAATGTTTTTATTTACTAAGGAATTATTATTGGTATTGATTATCTTTTATGTGATTGGTACAATAATAAGGGGAGTACTCGATGCCGGTTTAAAAACCAAAGATGATTCTTCTGGGGAGGAGGGGGCAAATGAGTCTTTAGAAGATTCTGTTGAATCACAAGACGAAGCAGAAATGGAAAATATTGACACCGAGGAAAACGGAGAAGCAAAGGAAAAAATATTATAAGATATTGGGTGAGTGTTAATGAAAACTGTTGATAAGGAAAAATTATGGAAAGACTATCAGAAAAAACCAACACAGGAGGTACGCGAGCAATTAATCATTGAATATGCACAGTTGGTTAAATTGGTAGCCGGAAGACTGAATATGTATTTAGGTCACAATGTAGAATATGATGACCTTGTAAGTTATGGGATTTTTGGATTAATTGATGCTATTGACAAATTTGATACATCTAAAAACGTCAAATTTGAGACATATGCAAGCTTAAGAATCAGAGGTTCAATCTTAGACCAGATAAGAAAGATGGACTGGATTCCAAGAACAATACGTCAAAAGCAGCGTAAAATTGATGATGCGGTAAAACAGGTTGAGATGCGTACCGGAAAGAATGCAACGGATGAGGAGCTGGCAGCTGAATTAGGTGTGACTCAGGATGAGCTTTGCACATGGCAGTCACAGCTTAAGGTGACTAACGTGGTTTCTCTTACGGAATTCGAAGAAACGGGACCGGAACCTGCAATGGATACAACGCATAATTCACATTTTGCACAGCCAGAAGACGTGGTTGCGGAAACTGAACTTAAGCAGACTCTTATAGAGTCTTTGGATCTTCTTACAGAGAAGGAAAGAAAAGTTATTGAGTTGTATTATTATGAAGAAATGACATTGAAGGAAATCAGCAAAATTCTTGAAGTTTCGGAATCAAGGGTATCCCAGCTTCACACCAAAGCACTTGTGAAAATGCGAAAGAAGATGGGACCATATATGAATATTCTAGTAAAATAAGAAAGAGATGATTTAGTTATGAGTATACGACCGGTTGACTTAGGGGGCATGATTCAAAGAACAGACGATGTGGGCTTAATCAAACATCGTGAAGATGCAAAACCTATGACAGATCAACAGAACATACAGGTTCGCGTTGACAAGCGTGAAGACAACCTTGCACATCAGGTGCAGCAGACAAATAATACTGAAGAAGCAAAGAATCAGGCTGATGCCAAAGACGAAGGCAGAAATCAGTATAAAAAACGTGACCATGGTAAAAAAACACAAAAGAAAAAAGACGCCTCGGTCACAAAGAAAGACTCCTCAGGGGGTTTTGATATTAGAATTTAGAGGGAATAGAAAATGAATGAAGTAACATTTGTATTGTTTATTGTAGGCATTATTTTTCTTGTGGGAAGTTTCATGGTTCAGGAGAAACTTTCCAAGAAAGATATGGATCAGCTTTCCAAATTAAGCGATAAAGAATTAAAAATTATCATCGGAAAGAAGATTGAGAATGCAAAAGCAGAAATTGAGGATGCTATTGATGAAACCGTAGAAGCATCTCGTGAGACTACATTGCGTGAGATGGAGAAAACAACTAATGAGAAGATAATGGCGATTAGTGAATTCTCAGATACAATTGTTGACACAATGAATCAGACGCATAATGAGATAATGTTCTTATATAGTATGCTTAATGATAAGCAAAAGGATATAACTGAACTTACAGGAACACTTCAAAGACTTACAGAGCAGATTAGAACTGGAAAATATAATCAGCCTGTAAAAAAACAGCCTGAAAAGCCTGTTGAAAATCAGGCACAGGATTTTGCAAGACAGCAGAATCAAAGTCAGGCAATGGCAACAGAAATGTATTTTAAGAGTGCCAGAGAAGTGTCTGGAAGTCAGACAAAAAATTCTTCAGTTGAACCTGCAGTGAATACATCTAATGTATCACCTATTCTCAATAGTCCTATTCCGGCAGGAAGTGCATTAAGTAAGGAAGGCTTGTATAAAGGTAATAAAAATGAAGACATATTAAGACTTCATAAAGAAGGCAAGTCAGATGTAGAGATTGCAAAAGAATTAAATTGTGGACTTGGCGAGGTAAAACTTGTTTTAGGTTTATATAAAGGGGACAATAATAGTGAGATTTAAGTATTATTTACGAGGAATAGGATTTGGAATTATATTTGCTTCGCTTATCTTTACTGTCGCACTTGCTACAAGCGATAAGGAAGAGATTACAGATCAGGAAATCATGGAAAGGGCAAGTGAACTTGGAATGGTTTCAGCTGAATCTAAGGTAATGGATGATGGTAAAGATGAAAAAACATCTGAAATTACAAGCGAATCAGACAAAAAAGAACAAAATAAGGCTGATACCCAAAAGACTGATAAGAAAGAATCCGATGAAGAAGATTTGTCAAAATCAGACGAGGAAGATTCAAAGACTGACATTGTAGAAGCCAAAGAGAATGATTCACAAAAAAAGGATGATTCTTCAAAAGTAAAGGATGATTCCAAGGAAAAAGATACAGAAAAACCGGTTAATAATTCTGAAAAAAAGGATTATGTGGTTATAAATGTAAAAACAGGAATGGTTTGCAGGGATATTGCCGAATTGCTCCAGAAGGAAGGAGTAATAGAAGATTCGGAAGAATTTAGAATTTATATGGGACAGAAAGGGTACGCAAACAAAATAAAATGCGGAACTTTTGAGATACCTGTAAATGCAAATTTTGAACAAATTGTTAAATGTCTTATAAAATGAGATTAATTTAATGAAAACACTTGAAATAAAGCCTTTGACATGTTATAATGCCAAAGGCTTTAAAACTATAAAACACGTGTATGGGAATCAATTGGTGCCGGGAAGACGCTTGTCCGGTGATTGATTTAGTGAAATACACGGAAGAATTTAACCAATGGAGGTAAAAAAATGAGCGTAATTTCAATGAAACAGTTACTCGAAGCAGGTGTTCATTTCGGACATCAGACAAGAAGATGGAACCCTAAGATGGCTCCATACATTTACACAGAGCGTAATGGTATTTACATTATCGACTTACAGAAGTCAGTAGGAAAGGTTGACGAGGCTTATGATGCAATTTCTGATATTGCAGCACAGGGTGGAACAATCCTTTTCGTAGGTACAAAGAAACAGGCTCAGGATGCTATTAAGACAGAGGCAGAGCGTTGTGGAATGTACTATGTAAACGAAAGATGGTTAGGAGGAATGCTTACAAACTTCCGTACTATCCAGAGCCGTATCGCTAGATTAAAAGCTATCGAAGCTATGTCTGAAGATGGAACATTTGATGTTCTTCCTAAGAAAGAAGTAATCGCACTTAAGAAAGAGTGGGAGAAATTAGAGAAGAACCTTGGTGGTATTAAAGATATGAAGAGAATTCCAGATGCAATCTTCGTAGTAGATCCTAAGAAGGAAAGAATTTGTATTCAGGAAGCTCAGGCATTAGGAATCACATTAGTTGGTATCGCTGATACAAACTGTGATCCAGATGAGTTGGATTATGTTATTCCAGGTAATGATGATGCAATCAGAGCAGTTAAGTTAATCGTTTCTAAGATGGCTGATGCTGTTATTGAAGCTAAACAGGGAGCTGAAGAAGTTGTTTCTGAAGAAGTAGCTGAGGATGCACCAGTAGAAGAGTAATTATTGGAATTCTATGCGCAGGGTGGTCTAAACTATCCTGCGTAATTTTAAATTAAATTGTATAATCGGAGGAGAATAAAATGGCAATTACCGCTGCAATGGTAAAGGAACTGCGTGAGCTTACAGGCGCAGGAATGATGGACTGTAAGAAGGCATTAAATGAGACAGCTGGAAATATGGATGAGGCTGTTGAATTCTTAAGAAAAAATGGACAGGCTAAGGCTGAGAAGAAAGCAAGCAGAATCGCTGCAGAAGGTATTGCTCGTGCAGCAATCGATGGAAACAAGGCTGCTGTTGTTGAAGTAAATTCAGAGACAGATTTCGTAGCTAAGAATGAATTATTCCAGACATTTGTTGCAAACGTAGCTAATCAGGCTCTTCAGTCTACATTAAACGGTGGAAAAGATGGAGAGGATATCGAAGCATTACTTGATGAAGCATATGTAGAAGATAACTCAAGAACATTAAAAGATGAGCTTGTTGAAAAGACAGCAACAATCGGAGAGAAACTTTCTATCCGTAGATTTGAGAAAGTAACTGGAGATACAGTTGTTTCTTATATCCACGGTGGCGGAAGAATTGGTGTATTAGTAGCAGCTGACGGTGCTTCAGATGACGCAGCTAAGGAAGCTATTACAAACATTGCAATGCAGATTGCAGCATTAAACCCAATTTACATTTCTGATAAGGATGTTGAGCAGTCATACATCGACCATGAGACAGAGATTATCAAGGCTCAGATTGAAGCAGATCCTAAGGAAGCTGCAAAACCTGAAAAGGTTAAAGAGGGTATGGTTAAAGGTCGTATCAATAAGCAGTTAAAGGATGTTGTATTATTAGACCAGGTATATGTTAAGGCTGAAGACGGAAAACAGTCTGTAGCTAAATATCTTGAGTCTGTTAACAAGGATTTAGTTATTACTAAGTTCGTTCGTTTCGAAGTTGGTGAAGGAATGGAGAAAAAGAACGAGGATTTCGCTGCAGAAGTTGCTGCACAGATGAATGCTTAATTGATTTTAAAGCTCCACTTAGGTGGAGCTTTTGTAATATATTGCTTTTTTGTTCTTTACAAGACATAAAAATATGTTAAAATATAAAAAGGATATTACTCGTTGGAGGTAAGCAATGGATGCACAAGAGACCAAAATGCTTGAACAACAGAGGCAACGAAGAAAAAGAGTGGAGAGAATAAGAACAAGCTTAGTATTGTTCATGGCTATATGGGCTATTGTTTCACTTTTAGTAATTGTTGTTTTAAGTGTTCAGGTTATTAAACTTAATTCCAGAGTGTCTCATATGGAATTACAGTTGACTTCGATGGAATCTGCCTCTGAAGCTGAAGATGATATGGGTGAAGAGAGTACACAGCAAAGTGATGTTGTATCTACGGATGCTCAGGATAATCTGGCTAAGGAGGGAGATAAGCATCAGGTATATCTTACATTTGATTGCACTCCAAGTATGAATACTGAAAAAATTCTTGATTCTCTTGAAAGATGTAATGTTAAAGCTACATTTTTTATGGTTGGTTCAGATGACGAATCGTTAATACCAATATACAAGAGAATCGTAAAGGATGGACATACTTTGGGGATGAATTCATTTTCCAATCAATACAGTACTATTTATTCTTCGACAAAATCTTTTGAAGAAGACTATGGGGAAATATCTGACTTCCTGTATGATATTACAGGGGTTAAAAGTTCATACTATCGGTTTCCGGGAGGAAGTAATAATGCGATAAGCAATGTGGATATGTCGGAATTCATTAAGATACTTAATGATAAGAATATTACATATTTTGATTATAATGTATCAGCAGGTGATGATACCGGTAAGTGTACAGTAGATTCGATTGTTACGAATGTTTTATCCGGAATTGAAAAGTATAAGACATCTATCGTGCTTTTACATGATGATGACAGTAAGTCAATAACGGCGGAGGCGATAGAGCCTTTAGTGAAAGCTTTACAGAAGAAGAATGTAGAGATTTTGCCGATTGATGATAAAACATATGTTGTTCAGCATATAAAAGCTGATAGTGTTGAATGACAATGAATGGAGGAAGTAGAATGGGATTATTTAAGGAATTCAAAGGTGATTTTTCTCAGGCTGTAAATGGCATGGGTTCAACAAATGATGAACCAGCAGAGTCAACTAACAGCACAGACAATCTTGTGGTTGATACATTGGGTGAAGATGTTGATGTAGAAACAGAATTATCTAAACTTGATGGACTTTTAGAAAAAGTTGCTGATGAGAAACAAAAGGGAAATGCAACACAAAATACTACAGGAAAAGCACCATCGGCACCAATGCCAGCATCAAATTCAAAAGAGGAGAGTAAAAAAGTTATGGATACACCAACATATAATAAGGCAGTTCAGCCAGATAATATTCAGGATGAGACAACAGTAATTACTGCAAGTACTGTATTGTCAGGAGATTTACAGTCTGCGGGTTCATTTGATATTCAGGGAACAATTAACGGAAATGTAACATGTAACGGTAAAATTGCAGTTACAGGTGTAATAAACGGAAATAGTAATGCATCTGAATTTTTTGCTGATGTAGCTAAGGTTGAGGGTGAAATCATTAGTACAGGAACTGTTAAGATTGGTGCAGGTTCTGTAATCATTGGTAATATTTCAGCCGCTTCAGCAGTAATCGCAGGTGCCGTTAAGGGTGATATTGATGTTCAGGGACCAGTTGTTGTTGATACATCAGCAGTAGTTATGGGTAACATTAAGTCACGTTCAGTTCAGATTAACAATGGTGCCGTAATTGAGGGATTTTGTTCACAGGCATATGCTGATATTGATGTTCAGGGCCTTTTTGATGGTAGAGAGTAAAGGAGATTTTCATGAAACGTATTCTATTAAAGCTTAGTGGAGAAGCTTTGGCTGGGGATAAACATCATGGATTTGATGAGCCAACAGTTACAGTAGTAGCAAAGCAGGTTAAGAAATTAGTTGATGACGGTATTCAGGTAGGTATCGTTATCGGGGGAGGAAATTTCTGGAGAGGACGTACAAGCGAGACAATCGACAGAACTAAAGCAGATCAGATCGGTATGCTTGCAACAGTTATGAATTGTATTTATGTGTCAGAAATTTTCCGTTCTGTTGGCATGAAGACATCGGTTCTCACTCCATTTGAGTGTGGTTCGATGACAAAATTATTTTCAAAGGATCGTGCAAACAAATATTTTGAACGTAATATGGTTGTATTCTTCGCTGGAGGAACAGGTCATCCATATTTTTCAACAGATACAGCAACTGTACTTCGTGCAATTGAGATTGAAGCAGATGGAATATATCTTGCAAAGGCAATCGACGGAGTATATGACAGTGATCCAAAGATTAATCCTGCAGCAAAGAAATACGATGAAATTTCAATTCAAAAAGTTATTGATGAGAAGCTTGCTGTAGTTGATTTAACTGCATCAATTATGTGCATGGAAAATAAAATGCCAATGTACGTATTTGGATTAAATGAAGAAAACAGTATTGTAAAAGCATTAAGCGGTGAGTTTAATGGTACAAAGGTTACTGTTTAATTAGGAGGAATTATGGACGAGAGATTGAAAGCATTTGAAGAAAAGATGGGAAAATCTTTATCTAATCTTGAGGAGGAATTTTCAACTATTCGTGCAGGACGTGCAAATCCACATGTTCTTGATAAGCTTCGTGTAGATTATTATGGCACACCTTCACCAATTCAGAGTGTTGCAAATGTAAGTGTTCCTGAACCAAGAATGATTCAGATTCAGCCTTGGGAAGCTTCAATGGTAAAAGAGATTGAGAAGGCAATTATCACTTCTGACCTTGGAATCAATCCAACAAATGATGGAAAGCTTATTCGCTTAGTTTTCCCTGAACTTACAGAGGAAAGACGTAAGGAGATCGCTAAGGACATCAAGAAAAAGGGTGAGAATGCTAAGGTTGCCATTCGTAATATTAGACGTGATGCTATTGATCATTTCAAGAAAATTGGAAAAGCTGAAGACATTTCAGAAGATGAAATTAAAGATCTTGAAGATGGAGTTCAGAAACTTACAGATCAGTATGTTGCTAAGATTGATAAGGCAATTGAAGCTAAGTCAAAAGAAATTCTTACAGTATAGTTATTTTGGGGACATGGTCTTGTACTTGTCCCCTTTAATTTTTTATTGAGGTGAAATATGAAGATACCTGAACATGTAGCAATTATTCTTGACGGTAATGGAAGATGGGCTAAAAGTAAAGGTATGCCACGTAATTATGGTCATACTATGGGTGCAAAAAATGTTGAGACTGTGTGTAAAGCAGCAAATGAAATTGGAATTAAATATTTAACCCTATATGCATTTTCTACTGAGAATTGGAATAGACCTGAACAGGAAGTTAATGCTTTGATGAAATTGCTGGAAAGTTATTTGAAAAACTGTATTAAAACAGCTGATAAGAACAATATGCGCGTTCGAGTTATTGGCGAAGTGACAGGACTTTCTGAGAAATTTCAGGAAAGGATAAAGGAATTAGAAGAAGCTTCAGCTCATAACAGTGGATTAAATCTTACAATTGCAATTAATTATGGCAGCAGAGATGAGATAATTCGTTGTATGAAAAAAATGTATAAGGATTGTCAGGATAACAAATTAAGCATGGATGATATTAATGAAGAAGTATTTGCTTCATATCTGGACACAAAGGATTTACCGGATCCGGATTTACTTATAAGGACAAGTGGAGAGCAAAGATTATCTAATTATCTGTTATGGCAATTGGCATACAGTGAATTTTATTTTACGGATGTACCTTGGCCTGATTTTCACAAAGAGGAATTATTAGAGGCTGTTGAAGCATATAATAAGCGTGATAGAAGGTTTGGGGCATTAAGCGAAGAATAGAGGCTGGAGGAAAATTATGTTTAGAACAAGATTATTAAGTGGAATTGTATTGGTTATTTTAGCTGTAGCCTTAATAATATCAGGTGGCTGGATTTTATTGGGCTCTACGTTAATTATTTCATGTATTGGAATGTATGAATTATATCGTGTTTTCAAAATCGAAAAATCATCTTTTGCGATTATTTCATATTTGGCAGCTGTGGTGTATTTTTTGAATTTGGGATTTAATTTTTTAGATGATAGATTGTTAATATTAATAGCATATATGATTCTTTTAATGTGCATATATGTATTCTCTTATCCAAAATATACAGCAGATAATGTTATGACTGCATTTTTTGGATTATTCTATGTTGCAATAATGCTTTCTTTTGTTTACGAAATCAGAATGTTAGATAAGGGAGTATATTTGGCGTTTTTAATTTTCCTTTGTTCATGGGGATGTGATACCTGTGCATATTGTGTAGGAAAATTGTGTAATATGACCATTGGAACACATAAGATGGCTCCGATTTTAAGCCCAAAGAAATCAATCGAAGGTGCAGTCGGAGGTGTGGTTGGTTCTGCATTATTAACTGCAATTTATGGTTGTGTGTTTAAAACACAGATGAACATGGATACAAATGAAATTATTATATTGGCTTTAATTGCGGCTGTAAGTGGATTGATTTCCATGATTGGAGATTTAACAGCTTCTGCAATTAAGAGAAACCATGATGTAAAGGATTATGGAAATTTAATTCCGGGACATGGTGGAATTCTTGACAGATTTGACAGCATGATAATTACTGCTCCAATTATTTATTATCTTGCAGTATATTTTTTAGTGTAATTTGAAGGTGAGTATATGAAAAAGATAGCAATTTTAGGTTCTACGGGATCTATTGGAACTCAGACTCTTGCTGTGGCAGATGAACATAGTGATATTGAAATTGTTGCAATGTCTTGTGGAAAGAATATTGATTTATTTGAGAAGCAGATTAGAAAATATAAACCAAAGCTGGTAAGTGTGTGGTCTGATGATGATGCAAGAAAATTAAAACTTAGTATTTCAGATATGGATGTCAAGGTAGAAAGCGGAATGGATGGATTGCTTTCAGTGGCAACAGTTGATGAATCTGAGATTCTTGTTACGGCAATCGTTGGAATGTTGGGAATCAGACCAACAATTGCAGCAATTGAGGCAGGAAAGACAATTGCCCTGGCAAACAAAGAAACTTTAGTTACTGCAGGACATATTATTATGCCTTTGGCAAAAAAGAATAATGTTCAGATATTGCCGGTAGACAGTGAACACAGTGCTATTTTTCAGTCACTTCAGGGAAATGACAATAACAAGATTAGCAGGATTCTTTTGACAGCTTCGGGAGGACCATTTAGAGGCATGACACGTCAGCAGATGGCTGATATTCAGGTTGAAGATGCTTTGAAACATCCAAACTGGGAAATGGGACGAAAAATCACCATTGATTCTTCTACCATGGTTAATAAGGGATTGGAAGTTATGGAGGCAAAATGGCTTTTTGATGTTGAACTGGAACAGATTCAGGTTGTAGTTCATCCTCAAAGTGTTATTCATTCAGCTGTTGAATATGAAGATGGAGCGGTTATAGCTCAGTTAGGTACTCCGGATATGAGACTGCCTATTCAATATGCATTATATTATCCGAAACGTAATACATTGTCAGGTAAGAGACTTGATTTGTTTGAACTTGGTAGTTTGACTTTTGAGAAGCCGGATATTGACAATTTTAAAGGTTTGGATTTGGCATATAAAGCAATGCGATTAGGTGGAAATATTCCTACGGCTTTTAACGCCGCAAATGAAAAGGCTGTGGATTTATTTTTGAATCGTAAGATAAAATATTTGCAGATAACAGATATTATTGAATCTGTTATGGATGAATGTGAATATATTGATTCTCCATCAGTGGAACAAATATTAGAGACAGAGAAGAGGGCCTATGAATATATAGGTAACAGGTGGTAACTAAGATATTATGAGTATAATTATAGCGATTATTTTATTTAGTATTATTGTGATTTTTCACGAATTGGGACACTTTTTGCTGGCAAAGGCAAATGGAATAAAAGTTAATGAATTTAGTTTAGGATTAGGACCAACTATTTTTGGATTTACCAAGGGAGAAACGACATATTCGCTTAAACTCCTTCCATTTGGAGGAGCATGTATGATGGAAGGTGAAGATGAAAATTCAACTGATGAGCGAGCTTTCAGCCAGCAGTCTGTATGGGCAAGAATTAGTGTTGTTTTTGCCGGTCCATTTTTCAATTTTATTATGGCTTTTGTTTTTGCATTTATAATTATTGCATGTGTAGGGTATGATGAACCGGTTGTGTCAGGAGTAATACCTGGATATGCTGCAGAAGAAGCCGGTATGCAGGAAGGTGATGAAATTGTAAAGATAAATAATTACAATGTTCATTTCTTTAAGGAAGTAAGTCTGTATTCAGCGTTCCATGCAGGTGAAGATGTTACCATTACTTATAAAAGGGATGGTGAAAAATTTGAGACGGTTCTTAAACCTAAATTAAGTGAAGAAACAAACACATATTTATATGGTTTTTCAGGAACTAATGAGAAAGTTAAACCTTCATTTGGAAAAATTGTAAGCCATAGCTTTTATGAAGTAAGATATTGGATTTATTATGTTGCGCAAAGTTTAAGAATGCTTGTTACAGGTGGTGCAAGTGTTAATGATTTAAGTGGTCCGGTTGGAATTGTTAAGAATATCGGAGATACTTATACACAGTCAGTTTCTAATGACGGATATTTTTATGCATTTTTAAATATGCTTAACTGGGGAACAATGTTATCAGCCAACTTAGGCGTTATGAATTTACTTCCTTTACCTGCTTTAGATGGTGGAAGACTTGTGTTTTTGATAATTGAGGCAATTAGACGAAAAAAGGTGGATCCAGACAAGGAAGGTATGGTTCATTTTGCCGGAATAGTTTTATTACTTTTGTTAATGGTTGTAATTATGTTCAATGACATAAGAAAATTATTTTAATTTTGCTAAGAGAGTTGAGGTATTATAGTGGGACGAATGATTACCAAAGAAGTTAGGATTGCAGATAAAGTTATCGGTGGAAATAATCCTATACTAATTCAATCAATGACTAATACAAAAACTGAGGATGTTAGTGCCACTGTTGCACAGATTAATAAATTAGCTGCTGTGGGCTGTGACATTATAAGATGTGCGGTGCCAACAATGGAAGCGGCACATGCTTTGAAGGAAATAAAGAAATCAATATCCATACCCCTTGTTGCGGATATTCATTTTGATTATAAACTTGCTATTGCTGCAATGGAAAATGGAGCAGATAAAATCAGAATTAATCCTGGAAACATTGGTTCCGTAGACAGAGTTAAGGCTGTTGTTGATGTGGCAAAGGAAAGAAATATTCCTATCAGAGTTGGAGTAAACAGTGGCTCTCTTGAGAAAAACCTTGTAGAAAAATACAACGGAGTTACAGCTGAAGGAATTGTTGAAAGCGCATTGGATAAGGTGAAGATTATTGAAGATATGGGATATGATAATCTTGTTATCAGTATTAAGTCTTCTGATGTTTTAATGTGTGTAAAAGCTCACGAATTAATTTCAAAGAAGACTTCACATCCTCTTCATGTTGGAATAACAGAAGCTGGAACATTAATTAGTGGAAATATTAAATCATCTATTGGTCTTGCCATGATACTTGGTCAGGGAATCGGTGATACAATAAGAGTTTCTCTGACGGGAGATCCAATTGAGGAAATCAAATCTGCAAAGATAATACTTAGAACTCTTGGCCTTAGAAAAGGTGGAGTGGAAGTTGTTTCTTGTCCTACCTGTGGCAGAACTAAAATTGATTTAATCGGTCTTGCAAATAAAGTTGAAACTTTAGTTGCAGGTTATCCTTTAGATATCAAGGTTGCAGTTATGGGATGCGTGGTAAACGGTCCGGGTGAAGCCAAAGAGGCTGATTTGGGAATCGCAGGTGGAATCGGAGAGGGACTTATTATTAAGCATGGAGAGATTTACAAGAAAGTTCCTGAAGATAAATTGCTGGACGAATTAAAATATGAATTAGATCATTGGGGTGAATAGTAATGGTAAAAAGCTTCAAAGATGTTTTTCCATTGTTAAAATTAGATGATGAGATGTGGCGTTTGCTGGAAAATGCGAACGTCACAAAAGTAAGTGCGAATCATGATTATAGTCATGTTCGCATTTATTTGACTTCTAAAAGACTAATTTTTAAGAAAAACATATGGAAAATTGAAAGAGAAATAGAAAAACAATTATTTAAGGCAAAAAAAACAGTTGTAAAAATATATGAGAAATTTGAATTGTCTGAACAGTATACAACAGAGTCCTTGATGAATGAATATAAAGACAGCATTTTGGAAGAGCTTAGCAAGTACAGTGTGTTGGAATATAACTTATTGAAAACAGCATCAATGGAATTCGATAAGCAAAACCATATGATACTTACTTTGGAACATACTATTATTGCCAAAACGAGAACTAATGAAATTGTTGAATTTCTGGAGAAAATTTTTTGTGGAAGATGTGGTATGGACCTGATTATTCAGGTTGAATATAGAGAGCCAAAGGAAAGCAAATACAGACAGAATGCTTCGAAACAAATTGAGCAGGAAGTTCAAAATATAATTGCAAGAACAAAAAGTGCTTTGGATAAAGAAGATAGTAGCGGTGATGATGAAGAAAATTCCAAGAAACAGGCAGATGAGGGAGAATTGTTTATCGCTGCAAAAGAATCAAAAGATAAAAACAGCGACAATACAACTCGAAAAGTTAAATCAAAAGCTAATTCTAACGGATTTCAGAAAAAGGGTGAATTCAGGAAAAAATACGAGAAGGATAGTTACAGAAAATCCTCAAATCCTGATGTTGTATATGGAAGAGATTTTGACGGTGACACAATAGATATTGAACGAATTGACGGACCTATTGGAGAGGTTACAATCAGAGGAAAAGTTTTAAGTGTCGATACAAGAGAGATAAGAAATGAAAAGACAATTGTTATTTTTTCCATGACAGATTATACTGATACCATTGTACTTAAGGTGTTTTCGAATAATGAAAATCTTCCAGAATTATTAGGTGCTGTTTGTAAAGGCGCTTTCCTTAAAGTAAGAGGAGTAGCGACTATTGATAAATTTGATAGTGACCTGACAATTGGTTCTATTGTTGGAATTAAGAAGACATCGGATTTTACAATTACCCGTATGGATAACAGTCCGGAGAAAAGAGTTGAACTTCATTGTCACACTAAGATGAGTGATATGGATGGGGTTTCTGATGTAAAGGACATTGTTAAAAGAGCCATGAAATGGGGGCACAAGGCCCTTGCAATAACGGATCATGGTGATGTTCAGGCTTTCCCTGATGCAAATCATGCCATAGATGATGAGTTCAAAATTATATATGGTGTAGAAGCGTATTTGGTTGATGATACAAAGGATATTGTTTATAAAAGTGAAAATCAGTCATTGGATTGTGATTATGTTGTATTTGATTTGGAGACAACAGGTTTTAGTCCGGATAAAAACAAAATTATTGAAATTGGTGCTGTAAAAGTGTCAAAAGGGGAGATTGTAGACAGATATTCCACATTTGTAAATCCACAGGTTCCAATTCCTTTCAGAATTGAACAGCTTACTTCAATAAGAGATGATATGGTAATTTCTGCAGAGGTAATCGAGATGATTTTGCCGGAATTTATGGAATTTTGCAAGGGTTGTGTTATGGTGGCACATAATGCGGATTTTGATATGAGCTTTGTGAAGAAAAATTGCGAAAGACAAGGAATTGAATTTGATCCGACAGTTATTGATACAGTTTCACTTGCCAGAGTATTGTTACCTCAGTTAAATAGATTTAAACTTGATACAGTTGCCAAAGCGTTAGGAATTCCTTTGGATAATCATCATAGGGCAGTTGATGATGCTGAATGTACGGCTAATATTTTTAAAAAATTCATAGAAATGCTTAAAGAAAGAGGCGTAGAATCCCTTGATGGTGTTAATAATTTAGCGAAAGCATCTGTTAATAATATTATGAAGATGAATACATATCATGCTATTATTCTGGCAACTTGTGATCAGGGAAGAACAAATTTATACAGACTGGTTTCATTGTCCCATGTTAAGTATTATCATAGAAGACCAAGAATTCCAAAGTCTGAATTCTTAAAATATCGTGATGGTTTACTTATTGGTTCAGCATGTGAAGCTGGAGAATTATATAAGGCTATATTAAATGGCAGACCAGAAGAGGAAATTACAAGACTTGTTAATTTCTACGATTATCTGGAAATTCAGCCTCTTGGGAACAATGCGTTCATGGTAAGGGATGAGGATAGTCCTATTGCTTCAGATGAAGATTTGATTGACATTAATAAGAAAATTGTAAAACTTGGTGAAGATTTTAATAAACCAGTTGTTGCCACATGTGATGTGCATTTTCTTGATCCTGAAGATGAGATATACAGAAGAATTATAATGGCAGGAAAGGGCTTTAAGGATGCTGATGATCAGGCTCCACTTTATTTTCGAACCACTGAAGAAATGTTGCAGGAATTTGAATATCTGGGAAGCAAGAAAGCTGAGGAAGTTGTTATTACAAATACAAACAGAATTGCTGATATGTGCGAAAGAATTTCACCGGTAAGACCAGACAAGTGTCCTCCTGTAATTGAAAATTCCGATCAGATGCTTAGAGATATTTGTTACAATAAAGCGCACAAAGTATATGGTGAGAATTTACCAACGGTTGTTCAGGAAAGACTTGAAAGAGAATTAAATTCGATTATTTCAAACGGATATGCCGTTATGTATATTATCGCCCAAAAACTGGTGTGGAAATCAAATGAAGATGGATATCTTGTTGGATCACGAGGTTCGGTAGGGAGTTCATTTGTTGCCACGATGTCAGGTGTTACGGAAGTTAATCCTTTGCATGCCCATTATGTGTGTCCGAATTGTAAATACAGTGATTTCGATTCAGATGAAGTAAAATCTTATACTGGTCGAGGCGGATGTGACATGCCGGATAAATTATGTCCTGTATGTGGAAAACCACTGGCAAAAGACGGATTTGACATACCTTTTGAAACTTTCCTTGGATTTAAAGGAGATAAAGAGCCGGATATTGACCTTAATTTCTCGGGAGAATATCAAAGTAAAGCCCATAAATATACAGAAGTAATTTTCGGTGAAGGACAGACATATAAAGCCGGAACCATAGGAACTTTAGCGGATAAGACGGCGTTTGGTTTTATTAAGAATTATTACGAAGAAAGAGGCTTAAGGAAAAGAAATTGCGAAATTGACAGAATTGTAGAAGGGTGTGTCGGAGTAAGAAGAACCACAGGTCAGCATCCTGGTGGTATTGTTGTACTTCCAATGGGAGAGGATATTAATACGTTTACACCTATACAGCATCCTGCAAATGATATGACGGTTGATATTACAACAACACATTTTGATTATCATTCAATTGACCACAATTTATTAAAACTCGATATACTCGGACACGACGATCCTACGATGATTAGATTATTACAGGATTTAACAGGAATGGATCCTACACAGATACCATTAGATGATAAGGCGGTTATGTCACTTTTTCAGGATACATCAGCTTTAGGTATTGAACCTGAAGATATAGGCGGATGTAAACTGGGGGCGTTAGGTATTCCGGAATTTGGAACTGATTTTGCCATGGGAATGTTATTAGATACGCAGCCTAAGGAATTTTCAGATTTAATACGAATTGCGGGACTTTCTCATGGAACTGATGTATGGCTTGGAAATGCTCAGACATTGATTGCGGAAGGAAAAGCCACAATTTCAACATGTATTTGTACTCGAGATGATATCATGATATATCTTATCAGTATGGGACTTGATTCAGAGGAATCCTTTAAGATAATGGAAAATGTGCGTAAAGGAATGGTTGCCAAGGGAAAATGTGCAAAATGGCCGGAATGGAAGGCTGATATGATAGCTCATGGTGTTCCGGACTGGTATATTGAATCCTGTGAGAAGATTAAGTACATGTTCCCCAAGGCTCACGCAGCAGCATATGTAATGATGGCATGGAGAATTGCATATTGTAAAGTTTTCTATCCATTAGCATATTATGCAGCATATTTTTCAATAAGAGCTACCGGATTTAGTTATGAGATAATGTGTCAGGGAAAGGAAAGACTTGAAACTTACATTGATGATTACAAGAGAAGAAAGGATACATTGTCGAATAAGGAACAGGATGTGTTAAAGGATATGCGAATTGTTCAGGAAATGTATGCCAGAGGTTTTGACTTTATGCCTTTGGATTTGTATACTGCACACCCAAATCGTTTTCAGATTATAGATGGTAAATTGATGCCTGCATTTAACAGTATAGACGGACTTGGAGATAATGCAGCGATATCTATTGCAGAAGCGGCTAAAGACGGACCTTTCCTGTCAAAAGATGATTTTAGGGAAAGAACAAAAGTATCAAAGAAAATTGCAGATTTAATGGGAGATTTAGGAATTTTAGGAGATATTCCTGAATCAAATCAGTTGTCATTATTTGATTTTGGCGCATAAAAAAAGCGAGTTATCTCGCTTTTTTTATTTGGAAATATAATCATTTTTCAACAGAAGGAGAAAATGAACTAAAGTTACCAGGTTCAGACACCGGCATGCGTAACATTTCGCCGGTTTCATAGTTGGAAAAATATATGTAGTATGAAGTAACATTAATATTTGTATATGTTCCTTTGATTATTTCCTTATATTCTGTACCATCGTTTTTTATCATGCATAAAGCAGGATCATCGCCGCCACGCTGATAGTAAATGTAACTTCCGTATACATTATATAATTCTACATTTTCTTCTGTCACCACCTTAGGCTTATTTGAACTGATATTGTTGTGTGTGATTGCGTTACCATTGTCAACATCTATATAATATACGTTGTCTGAGCCGACAATTAATGGTTTGTAGCAATGGCAGTCCAATAATTTATTTGTGGTATCTGTACTTGTGTCATATCTGCATAAAGCTCCGTTTTTGTCATTGTAATAGAAATATTGTCCATCTGTACTACAGTTAAAAATAAATGAATCAGAAACCTGCTGTTTATTTTTTCCATCAATTCCGACTTTACGCAATGTAGTTGATGTTTCGGTGTCGTAATGCAGATAGTAGACATAGTTGCCAACCAGACTTGCATACAGACATGGATCACCATCCAATATTGTTATTTTTCCGCCTTTTCTTGACATTCTGCACAATGAATTTCTGTTATAAGAAAAGAAAGAATAGTCTGTACCATTGCTGTTGTTATCTCTGACATAATAAACATAATTTGAATCGGCATTAATATACATTACCGTATCGTCACATAATTTTTTTGCTTTTTCTCCAGTGGTGTTCATGGAATAAAGTTTATTGTTGTCATTAGGATTTGCAAAAAATATTGTTCCGTTATTTTCACAAAACAGTCCGGCATTGTATAGGTTTCCACTGGTGTTTCCGTTGACATATGAATCATTGTATCGCACCTTGGTTATATATTTTACCAGAAAAAATGCTCCGATGGCAGCCAGACAAATCACTATAAAAATAGTAATTGAACGTGTTCTTTTACTCATAATTACCCCCTACAATTTAATAATGGTTAAAAACAAAAGATAATTACAATATATTTAAAGCCACTCTTGTTTTTCAAATAATATTGTAATATTATTTTGTTAAGTTATTTGTGATTTTTCTTGTACTATTTATATCGAACAATTTAGTAAAAGTTACAAGAGTAATGCTGTTTTTAACAGATGTATTTATAAATAAAATGTATTTTGTAAGGAGTATTTATGGAAGAGTTGTTAGATTTAAGAAAAGATATAGATGAGATTGATGATGAAATTGTTGAATTGTATGAAAAGAGGATGGAAATTGCCCAAAAGGTTGCAAATTATAAGATAGAAGCCGGGAAACCTGTATTTGACAAAGAACGAGAAATTTCAAAATTAAATACACTTTCCAAGAAGGCATCTAATGAATTTAATAAACATGGAATATTAGAACTTTTTGAACAGATAATGGCAATGAGCAGAAAGAAACAGTATCAGCTTATTGGTGAAAAAGGTTTAAATGAAAAAAATGAATTTGAAGAATTAGAGCAGTTTGATTTTAAAGATGCAAGGATTGTTTTTCAAGGGGTTGAAGGTGCATATAGCCATCAGGCAATGAAGAAATTTTTCGGTGAGGATTGCGACAGTTATAATGTAAAGACATGGAAGGATGCAATGGAAGCAATAAGAAATAAAGAAGCAGATTATGCAGTTCTTCCAATTGAAAATTCTTCAGCAGGAATTGTATCAGAAAATTATGATTTAATGATTGAATACGATAATTACATTATAGCAGAACAGACTATTAAAATTGACCATGCCTTATTGGGCGTTCCAGGTGCAGAAATGAAGGACATTAAGACTGTCTATTCGCATCCACAGGCACTGATGCAGTGTAGTGACTATCTGGATGAGCACAAGGAGTGGGAGAGAATTAGTGTTAAAAATACTGCAATGGCAGCTAAGAAGATTCGTGATGAGGGAAGAAAAGATGCTGCTGCAATTGCAAGTGCAATTAATGCCGATATATATGGTGTAAAAGTTTTGGAAGATGTTATTCAGGATAATAAAAATAATTACACAAGATTTATTATTGTTTCAGGGAAAAAAGTGTATAATAAAAATGCAAAGAGTATAAGTTTGTGTTTTGAGATTCCACATGAGAGTGGTTCTTTATATCATGCACTTTCGCATTTTATATATAACAATATTAATATGATTAATATTCAGTCAAGACCAATTCAGAATAAAAACTGGGAGTATAGATTTATAATTGATATAGAAGGAAAATTTTCAGATACCTCAGTACAAAATGCATTAAGAGGATTAAGAGAAGAAACAGCTTCGTTAAGAATATTAGGTACATATTAGATTAAAAGGGGGTTTGTATGCAACTATTTGCAGCTATTTATATAGGTTCATACGATGTGAGCCTGAAAGTATTTGAATTGTCACCCAAGAAAAAGATTCGTGAGATAGATGATGTTCGTGCCAGAATTGATTTAGGCAGGGATGTTTTTCAAAAGGGTGTAATCGGATATGAATCAGTAGAAAATCTTTGTGAAGTTTTATCGGAATATAAAACCATCATTGACGGTTATCGTGTAAAGAATTATGAGATTTATGCATCATCGGCAGTTCTTGATTCCAAAAATGGATTGTTGGTGTTAGACCAGATTAGCATAAGAACAGGATTTAAAGTAAAGGTAATAAGTAATTCAGAGCTTCGTTTTTTAAGTTACAAATCGGTGGCTGGCAGAGATAAATTCGAAAAAATGATTCAAAAGCCTACAGCTGTCGTGGACGTAGGTGGTTCAAGTGTTCAGCTTACGCTGTTTGACAAAGGAAATCTGCTTGTTACACAACATATCGAAATAGGAACGATACGATTAAGGGCATTACTGAAAAAGCCAGGAAATCCCGATAAAATATACCAAAGACAAATTGAAGAATATGTTAATAAACGTCTTGAGATGTTTAGGACGCTTTATTTGTCAAAACCAATAGAATATGGAATTTTTATGACTGATTACGGTGTTGAAGTAATAAAACATATGGATAAAAATCAGTCAGAAGATGACTGTATAAAAGCTGAAAGGCTAAAAAAATACATTGAAAAACTTCAAAGAAAAAATTTGGAAGAAATTACAGAGGAACTTGGAATCATAAATGACAAGGATTCATTGATTATTCCAACCATTGTTCTTATTAAGTCATTAGTCAAGATGCTGGACATGTCTATGGTGTGGTTTCCGGGAGTTATGATTAATGATGGAATTGCATTCGATTATGCTCAGAGAAATAATCTTGTTAAATCCATACATAATTTTGATAATGACATTATTTCAGCAGCAAAAAGCCTTTCAGAGCATTATAAGGGATATTCTCCTCATATTGATGCACTTATGGATTTATCAGTTAAACTTTTTGATGTGTTAAAAAAAGTACATGGATTGGAAAGCCGGTGCAGGCTGCTTTTGATGACTGCAACTATTCTTCATGATTGCGGTAAATATGTAAGTATATCAAATAGTGCTCAGTGTGCTTACAGGATTATTATGTCTTCGGAAATTATAGGATTAACCCATAAAGAAAGAGAGATTGTGGCAAGGATAGTATTGTATAATAGCACTCCTTTGGAGGAATTTGATGAAATATCAGACAAAATTGACAAAGAAGATTATATAATCATAGCTAAACTTTCTGCAATACTTCGTGTTGCTAACGCTTTAGACCAAAGCCATAAACAAAAATTTAAAAACATAAAGATTTCTTTAAAAAGCAAAGAACTTGTGATAACTGTTGAGTCTTTTGAAGATATATCCTTGGAACAGGCACTTTTTGAAAAGGAAACTTTAAGTTTTGAGCAGGTATTTAGTTTAAAACCGGTTCTTAAAGAAAAAAGAGTGTATGATTATGTAAATAAAGGTGATGGAGGGGTTTAATGGATAAAAAAATAGATTTTACAGATGAAACCTATTATGAAAACAGAGAATTAAGCTGGATAAAATTTGACGAAAGAGTTTTAGAAGAGGCAAGAGATAAGACAATTCCTGTTATGGAAAGACTTAAATTTGTTAGTATTACATCCTCAAATTTAGATGAATTTTACATGGTTCGAGTTGCATCGCTTAAGGATATGGTTCATGCGAATTACAAGAAAAAAGACATAGCAGGTATGACGGCGACAGAACAGTTGGTTGCAATAAATAATGCTACGAGAGAACTTGTATCCTGCCAGTATAATACATATAATAGGTCTTTACTGCCATTACTCAATAAAGAAGGTATATATATATTAAGTCATCATGAAGAAATGAATGATTATCAGGCAAAATTTGTTGATAAATACTTTATGGAAAATGTGTATCCGGTTTTAACACCTATGGCAGTGGATGCATCAAGACCGTTTCCACTTATCAGGAATAAAACATTAAATATTGCAGCTTTTATTTCAAATAAAGATTCCAAGAAGGAAACTGTTTTTGCAACAGTACAGGTTCCAGGGGTTTTACCACGATTAGTAAGGATACCAAGTCCGGAAGGAACAAGCAGTTTCATTTTATTAGAACAGATTATAGAAAGAAATATCGGAAAACTGTTTTCGAATTATAAAGTGTTATGTGCATATCCTTACCGTATTATGAGAAATGCAGATTTAACAATAGATGAAGATGAAGCATCAGACCTTCTTAAAGAAATTCAAAACAAATTAAAAATGAGACAGTGGGGAGAAGTAATCCGTCTTGAAGTTGAGGAAAATATAGATAAAAAACTGCTTCGTTTTCTGGAAAATGAATTAAATGTTGCGGAAGAAGATGTGTTTAGAATTCCAGGACCAATAGATTTGACTGTGCTTATGAAATTGTACGGAATTGAGGGCTTTGACAATTTAAAATATGAACAGCCTGTTCCGCAGCCTGTTCCTGAAATTGTACCGGGAGAAAACATTTTTGATGTTATCAAAGAAAAAGATATATTTTTACATCATCCTTATCAGACCTTTGATCCGGTTGTTGATTTCATCAGACAGGCAGCTAAAGATCCAAATGTACTTGCAATAAAACAGACTTTATACAGAGTCAGCGGAAACTCACCAATAATAAGTTCTTTGGCATTAGCGGCCGAGAATGGAAAGCAGGTTACTGTACTTGTTGAATTGAAGGCAAGATTTGATGAAGAGCATAATATTGTGTGGGCGAAAAAATTAGAAAAGGCAGGATGTCATGTAATATACGGATTGGTGGGCTTAAAGACTCATAGTAAGATTGCATTGGTTGTAAGACAGGAAGAAGAGGGCATAAGAAGATATGTGCATCTTGGAACCGGTAATTATAATGATTCAACTGCAAAATTGTATACCGATTGTGGTATTTTTACAAGCAAGGAGTCAATAGGCGAAGATGCAACAGCTGTATTTAATATGTTATCCGGATATTCTGAACCAAAGACATGGAATAATCTGATTCTGGCACCATACTGGTTAAGAGATAAATTTATTCACCTGATAAAAAGAGAAATTATTTATGCACAAAAAGGAGAAGATGCAAGAATAATTGCAAAAATGAATTCTTTATGTGACCCACAGATAATTGCCGCCTTGTATGAAGCATCTGCAGCCGGAGTAAAAATAGATTTAATAGTGCGAGGTATTTGCTGCCTTAAAGTTGGAATTCCAGGGGTAAGCGAAAATATAAGTGTTCGTTCTATAGTAGGGAATTTTCTGGAACATAGCAGAATATTCTATTTTCTTAATAATGGTGACGAAGAAATCTACATGGGAAGCGCAGATTGGATGCCTAGAAACCTTGATAAAAGGGTAGAAATAGTTTTCCCTATATTAGAGGATGAACTTAAGAAGAAAGCATACCATGTTCTGGAGGTAGAACTTGAAGATACAGTCAAGGCGAGGGTTATGCTTAGCAATGGCAAATATGCAAGAGTTGATAAAAGAGGAAAGCCCTCTGTTAATTCCCAGGAGGTTTTTGTCAGGGAAGCAAAAGAAAACGGCTTAAAGGAAACAGAGAAAAATGAACAGCGGGTATTTATACCGGCAGAACCTTTATAAAAAAATTATAAAAAACTATTGACAAAGTGATATGTATCAATTATTATATACATGTTGTTAGAAAACAAAGTAGAGTATCCACTCTCACCTAAGCGCAATTGAGCGACTTAGCGTTAATATTTCCAACATAGTATTGTGTTAGAGATTGAATTAGTGGATAGTCTGCCTATCCACTATTTTTTATGGAGGTACAAGACCATTAGCGAATTAATGATTAACGAACAAATTCGAGACAGAGAAGTTCGACTGGTTGGAGCAGATGGAGAACAGCTTGGAATTATGTCATCAAGAGATGCACAGAAGATCGCAGACGAGGCTGGACTGGATTTAGTAAAGATTGCTCCAAATGCAAAGCCACCTGTATGCAAGGTGATTGATTATGGTAAATATCGTTACGAGCAGGCTCGTAGGGAGAAGGATGCCAAGAAGAAGCAGAAAACTGTAGAGTTAAAGGAGATTCGTCTTTCTCCAAACATTGATACCAATGATTTGAATACTAAGATGAATGCTGCTAAGAAATTCCTTGCAAAGGGGAATAAAGTCAAAATTACGCTTCGCTTCCGTGGACGTGAGATGGCTCATATGAACAGTAGTAAGCACATCTTAGACGACATTGCTGAGAATCTTTCGGATGTCGCAGTAGTGGAGAAAGCACCTAAGATTGAAGGTAGAAGCATCGGTATGGTGTTGGCAGAGAAGAGATAATATTTTAAGGAGGAATACACAATGCCAAAAATGAAAACAAGCAGAGCAGCTGCAAAACGTTTCAAAGTAACAGGAACAGGAAAGTTAAAGAGAAATAAAGCTTACAAGAGACATATCTTAACAAAGAAGACTACTAAGAATAAGAGAAATCTTAGAAAGCCAGCTATGACTGACAAGACTAATGTTAAGAATATGAAGAAGATTTTACCATATATTTAAGGATGAGTTAAGGAGGAATCGATAAATGGCAAGAGTTAAAGGCGGATTAGGCGCTAAGAAAAGACATAATAGAACATTAAAGTTAGCAAAGGGATATAGAGGAGCTAGATCTAAGCAGTATAGAGTTGCTAAGCAGTCTGTTATGAGAGCCTTAACAAGTTCTTATGCAGGACGTAAAGAAAGAAAGAGACAGTTCCGTCAGTTATGGATCGCTCGTATTAACGCAGCAGCTCGTATCAACGGACTTTCTTACAGCCAGTTCATGCACGGATTAAAATTAGCAAACGTTGACTTAAACCGTAAGGTTTTAGCTGACATGGCTGTAACAGATGCAGCTGGATTTGCTAAATTAGTAGATGTAGCTAAATCTAAATTAAACTAATTAAGATTATTAAAACCAGACTTTTTAAGTCTGGTTTTTTTACGATATTCTGTAGGCGGCATTCCTTTTGTCTTGTGAAAGGTTTTAGAAAAATAAAGACTGTTGTCAAATCCTACGGAATTTGCAATTGCTGTTATGGATAGATTAGAATGTGAAAGCAGATAACAGGACTGTTTAATTCTAAAATTGGTTAAGTATTCTTTAGGAGACATATTAAGGATAGATTGAAATGAGCGAAAAAGGTGACTTCGGCTTAAACCAACATAACCTGCTATATCTTCTATTGTGATGGGATAGGAATAATTTGCTGAAATAAATTCAATGCTTTTTTGTACATAACTATTAGCAGAATTCTGGATATTTTTCTGGCTTGCATTTTTGATGAATAAAGCTAAAGTGGTGTATAATCGTCCGGTCATTTCTACTGCATGTTCGAATCCGTTGCCTCTGGCATCATATATATTCAATAATTGTTTTTTTAGCTCGTTACCGAATGGGATTTGTTTGATAAAAGGTGTGGATTTTGTGAAATCTGTTGCCTGCAGAATTATGGATGCATCACTTCCTGCAAAACCAACCCATGCGTATTCCCATGGAGAATTGTTATCTGCCTGATAAATTACTTCTGCATTAGGATATACCAGAAAACAATCTCCGGCTGATAGAATGTGAGAATCGCCGTTGACATAATATGTTCCACTTCCGCTGATGATATAGTGAATTAAATAATGATCCCTTATTCCTGGCCCCCACTGGTACATGGGTTCACATTTTTGGAATCCGACATTATATACTGAAAGGGAAACCAGTTCCTTTTCGTCTACTTTATATGAGTTTTTATATTTTTTCATTATAAATCCTTTCGAATGAAAAATGTGTTTTACAAGGTTAATTATATTTTCTTTATAAGAAGAATGCAACATTTTTACATAATTTTTCTACATTTAAGGCTATACAAAATGTGGTAAAAGGAATACAATTACTTTAGTAATACGAAACAAATATAATAGTTTAATAGAGAAGGAGAAAATGATATGGCAATTTTAGTAACAGGTGGAGCAGGATATATTGGAAGTCATACATGCGTAGAATTATTGGATGCAGGATATGATGTTGTTGTTCTTGATAATCTTTCTAATGCATCTGAGAAATCATTGGAGCGTGTTAAGGTATTAACAGGAAAAGAGGTTAAATTCTACAAAGGAGATATTCTTGACAGAGATATCCTGCAGAAAATATTTGATAATGAAAAGATTGACAGTTGTATTCATTTTGCAGGGCTTAAGGCTGTTGGTGAATCAGTAGCTAAGCCATGGGAATATTATAACAATAATATTGCAGGAACATTAACACTTGTGGATGTTATGCGCCAGAACGGATGTAAGAATATAATCTTTTCATCTTCTGCAACTGTATATGGAGATCCAGCACAGATTCCAATTACAGAAGAGTGTCCAAAGGGACAGTGCACAAATCCATATGGATGGACTAAGTCAATGCTTGAGCAGATTTTTATGGATATTCAGAAAGCTGATAACGAATGGAATGTAATTCTTTTACGTTACTTCAATCCAATTGGAGCTCATCAGAGTGGAACAATGGGAGAAAACCCAAACGGAATTCCAAATAATCTTATGCCTTATATTACACAGGTTGCTGTTGGAAAATTAGAGCAGTTAGGAGTGTTTGGAGATGATTATGATACACCAGATGGAACAGGTGTAAGAGATTACATTCATGTAGTGGACCTTGCTGTAGGACATGTAAAAGCTCTTAAGAAGATAGAAGAAAAGGCAGGATTATGTATCTATAATCTTGGAACAGGACATGGATATAGCGTTCTTGATATTGTAAAGAATTTTGAAGCGGCTAATGACGTTAAGATTCCTTATGTAATAAAGGAAAGAAGACCTGGTGATATTGCAACATGTTACTGTGATCCAAGCAAAGCTGAAAAAGAACTTGGCTGGAAGGCTAAGTATGGAATCAAGGAGATGTGTGCAGATTCATGGAGATGGCAGAAGAATAATCCAAACGGTTATGATGACTAATAAAACTAAATTATAAAATAAAAAACACTGGCACATAATAATGTTCCAGTGTTTTTTACGGGTTGGGCTGTATTTATAAAAATATAAATAAGCTAAAAGAATGTTCAGGAGTCGAACCTGTACCACTCAAATAGTGGAATCAACCATCTTGATTAACAAACTATGTTAGATGATATCATGTAATATATGAAAAAGCAAGTGGTTTTTATAAAAAATCCTTGATTTTTTGTTTGAATGGTGGTATCATATATTTTGATAATGAAATATGAACTTAAAGTTAAGAGAGGATGCCGAGTCCTCTCTTAATTCATGTTAATATGGAAAAGCAAGAAAGAGGTGTTTTGACAGATGTCTAAAGCTAGTATCTATGAAGCAAAAACTGAGGAGATAATTCAGCCTATTATCGATAGAATGAATTTTGAACTGGTGGATGTTGAATATGTAAAAGAGGGCGGGACATGGTATTTAAGAGCATATATTGATAAGGAAGGTGGCATAACAGTTAATGATTGTGAAGATGTTGCCAGAGAGATGAATGTATTACTGGATGAATTGGATTATATTCCAGACTCTTATATATTTGAGGTAAGCTCCCCAGGATTAGGACGTCCGCTTAAGAAAGAAAAAGATTACATTCGCAATATGGATAAGAAGGTGGAAATCCGTACATATCGTGCTATTGACAGATGTAAGGAGTTTTATGGAATTTTGAAAGCATATGACAAAGACAGTGTTACAATAGAAGACGATAATGAAGAAACAAAAGTTTTTCAGAGAAGTGATATAGCTTTGATCCGTCAGGCTATCGATTTTTAAGTTTAGCGTAAGATAACACAAATAGGAGGATAAAATAATGAATAATGAGTTATTAGAAGCGTTAAATATATTAGAACAAGAGAAAAATATCAGCAAGGATACTTTATTAGAAGCAATAGAGAATTCTTTGGTAACAGCTTGTAAAAACCATTTTGGAAAATCAGATAACGTTAAAGTTGAAATTGATCCTGATACATGTGAGTTCCAGTGCTATCAGGAGAAGACAGTAGTTGAAGAAGTATTTGATCCGGTTGAAGAGATTTCTTTAATTGATGCTCAGATGATTAATGGAAAGTATGAAATTGGTGATATCGTCAGAGTAAAAGTAGAATCTAAAGAATTTGGAAGAATTGCAACTCAGAATGCAAAAAATGTTATTTTACAGAAAATTCGTGAAGAAGAACGTAAGGTGATTTTTGACGAATATAACAGCAAAGAAAAAGATGTAGTAACAGGAGTTGTTCAGCGTTATGTTGGTAAGAATGTAAGTGTTAACCTTGGCAAGGCTGATGCTTTATTAACAGAAAGTGAGCAGATTAAGGGAGAAACTTTCAAACCAACTGAGAGAATCAAGGTATACATTCTTGAAGTTAAATCAACATCAAAGGGACCAAAGATTCTTGTTTCCCGCACACATCCTGAACTTGTTAAACGTCTTTTTGAGTCAGAAGTAACTGAAGTAAGAGAAGGAATCGTTGAGATTAAGGCAATTTCAAGAGAAGCTGGAAGCAGAACTAAGATTGCAGTTTGGTCTAATGACCCTGATGTAGATCCAGTAGGTGCATGTGTCGGAATGAACGGAGCTCGTGTTAATGCTATTGTAAATGAGCTTAGAGGTGAGAAAATCGATATTATAACATGGGATGAAAATCCTGCAATTCTTATTCAGAACGCATTAAGTCCTGCAAAGGTTATTTCTGTAATTGCTGATGCTGATGAAAAATCTGCAAAGGTAGTAGTTCCAGATTACCAGTTATCACTTGCAATCGGTAAAGAAGGACAGAATGCAAGACTTGCAGCCAGATTAACAGGTTTCAAGATTGATATTAAGAGTGAAACACAGGCAAGAGAATCAGGCGATTTTATCGATTATGAAAATGATTATGAAGATGACTATAATGGAAATGCAGATAGCTCAAATGATTCAGAAATTAAGACTGTAGCAGAAGAAACAGCTGATGTTAACGAAGAGATTCAGGAAACTCAGGAAGTTAATGAAGTAAATGAAGAAGAAACAGTTTCAGAAATTTTAGATGATGTGATTTCGTCTGATGAAAAAGAGGAAGAATAATGGCAAACAAAAAAGTACCAATGCGTCAATGTGTTGGATGTGCTGAAATGAAATCTAAAAGGGAAATGATTCGTGTTATTAAAACCCCGGAGAATGAGGTAGTTTTAGATTCAACAGGGAAGAAAAATGGTAGGGGTGCATATGTGTGTCCGAATTTGGAATGCTTGAAGAAGGCGCGTAAATCAAAAGGAATCGAAAGAGCTTTTAAAATGGCGATTCCTAATGATGTCTACGAAAAACTTGAGAAGGAGATGAGTCTACTTGATTAATCGAGTTTTATCAATGCTTGGTATAGCAGCCAAGTCGGGTAATGTAGTAAGTGGTGAGTTTTCTACGGAAAAAGCAGTAAAGACAGGAAGAGCATTTTTAGTAATTGTGTCAGAAGAGGCTTCTGATAACACTAAGAAGATGTTTACAAATATGACAGATTTTTATGAAGTTCCTATTTATTTCTATGGCTCAAAAGAAGAATTGGGAAGAGCAATTGGTAAGGAATTCAGGGCTTCTTTGGCAATTACAGATGAGAATCTTGCTAATGCTGTGGAGAGCAAACTTAAGAATGAAAAACTGAATAATGGAGGAAAATAAATTTATGGCAAAAATTAAAGTTCAAGACCTTGCAAATGAATTAGAAGTTAAAACTAAAGATATTATAGATGCACTTAATTTATCAGATGTTAACAATGCAGACAGTATGTTAGATGAAACAGCACAGAATACTATCCGCAAGAAATTCGGTAAAGAACGTCCAAAGAAGAAATCAAGTATTTCTGCTGTTTATAATGCGCAGTATAGTAAGCAGTCACGTCGTCCAGGAAATAAGGACAATAAGAACACAAGAAATAATGATAAGAATAATGACAGACCACAAAGAAGAGAGAATTCTGTTCCAAAGCCTGAAAAACATAGTATTATTCGTCCACGTCCAATCGGGGAAAGAGCTATGCGTCCTATTTCAGAAAGAACTGCTGGAAACAATGATGATTTTAATGAAAATCGTTCAAATAACAGAAATTCGAATAGAAATGACAGACCAAGAAATAATGATCGTAATGACAGAAATGACAGAAACGACAGAAGAAACAACGATCGTAATGATAGAAATGACAGAAGAAATAATGACAGAAATGACAGAAGAAATAACGATCGTAATGACAGAAATGATAGAAGAAATAATGATCGCAACGACAGAAATGACAGACCAAGAAATAACGATCGTAACGACAGAAATGGCAATTTCAGAAATGACAGAAACAATAATTTCAGAAATGACCATGGCAATAGAAATGATCGTAATGACAGAAATGATTCTAAGGGACGTTTTGACAGAGAAATTAACAGATTCAATAAGGAAGCAGCTGCAGCCGCTCCAGATGACAGCTTAAGAGGAAAAGAAAGTCGTGAAAGAAATAATAACGACCGCAGAAATAATAACAAGCGTTCTCAGGATAGAGATAAGCTCGGAAAGCGTCAGGAAAATTATATCAATCTTGAAAAACATGGTGGAAAGAAGAAGAATCATCAGCAGCCACAGCAGCCTAAGGAAGATGAAGATGTAATCAAGACAATTACTCTTCCAGAGAAGATGACAATCAAGGAACTTGCTGACAGAATGAAACAGCAGCCTTCTGCAATTATTAAGAAACTTTTCTTAAAAGGTCAGATGGTTACAATGAATTCTGATATTAGCTTTGAAGAAGCAGAAGAAATTGCATTAGAATTTAATTATATATGTGAGCAGGAAGAAAAAGTTGACGTAATTGCCGAACTTCTTAAAGAGGATGAAGAAGATGAGTCAACAATGGTATCAAGACCTCCTGTAGTATGTGTAATGGGACACGTTGATCATGGTAAGACATCACTTCTTGATGCAATCAGATCGACAAAGGTAACTGACAGAGAAGCAGGTGGAATTACACAGCATATTGGAGCTTCTGTAGTATCAATTAATGATCAGAATATTACATTCCTTGATACACCAGGACATGAAGCATTTACAGCTATGCGTATGCGTGGTGCAAATGCTACAGATATTGCAATCCTTGTAGTTGCTGCAGACGATGGTGTTATGCCACAGACTGTTGAGGCAATTAACCATGCAAAGGCTGCTGGGGTAGAAATTATCGTAGCAGTTAATAAGATTGATAAGCCAAGTGCAAATATTGAAAGAGTAAAACAGGAATTGTCTGAGTATGAATTAATTCCTGAGGATTGGGGCGGAAGCACAATCTTTTGTCCAGTATCCGCTCATACAAAGGAAGGAATTGATAACCTTCTTGAGATGATACTTCTTACAGCAGAAGTTTTAGAATTAAAGGCAAATCCAAAGAGAAATGCAAGAGGTCTTGTTGTAGAGGCTCAGTTGGATAAAGGTCGTGGAGCTGTTGCAACAGTACTTGTTCAAAAGGGTACTCTTCATGTGGGTGATTCTATTGCATGTGGTAGCAGCTATGGAAAAGTAAGAGCTATGATTGACGATAATGGAAAAAGAGTAAAAGAAGCTACTCCTTCTACTCCAGTTGAGATTTTAGGTTTAAATAGTGTTCCTGCTGCAGGAGAAACTTTTGTAGTATGTGATTCAGATAAAGAGGCTAAGTCATTTGCTGAAACATATATCTCAGAAGAGAAGAATAAACTTATTGAAGAAACTAAGGCAAAAATGTCATTGGATGATTTATTCTCACAGATTCAGTCTGGTAATATGAAAGAGCTTGATATCATTGTTAAGGCAGATGTTCAGGGTTCTGTTGAAGCAGTAAAAGCAAGTCTTGTAAAATTATCAAATGAAGAAGTAATTGTAAAGGTAATTCATGGTGGTGTTGGTGCAATCAATGAATCAGATGTTATCCTTGCTTCTGCATCAAATGCAATTATCATTGGATTTAACGTAAGACCGGACCCAATTGCTAAGCAGACAGCAGAGAATGAGGGCGTTGATATCAGATTATATAAAGTAATTTATAATGCCATCGAAGATGTTGAAGCTGCAATGAAAGGAATGCTTGATCCTATTTATGAGGAAAAGGTAATCGGTCATGCAGAAATCAGACAGATTTTCAAGGCTTCCGGCGTTGGAAATATTGCAGGTTCATATGTATTAGATGGTACATTGGAAAGAGGATGTAAAGTCCGTATTTCTCGTGAAGGAACTCAGATTTTCGAAGGTGATTTAGGTTCTCTTAAGAGATTTAAGGATGATGTTAAAGAAGTTAAGACAGGATACGAATGTGGTCTTGTATTTGATGGATTTAATGATATTCAGGAACTTGATATTGTTGAAGCATATAAAATGGTTGAAGTACCAAGATAAGAAAGTGAGCTTTAATGAGAAAAAATAGTATAAAAAATATTCGTATTAACGAAGAAGTTATGCGAGAATTATCTAATATTATTCGTGGCGAGATAAAAGATCCAAGAATAAATCCATTAACAAGTGTTGTAGCTGTTGAGGTCGCTCCAGACCTCAAGACAGCTAAAGCATATATCAGTGTTTTAGGTGATGAGGAATCTCAGAGAAAAACTATAGAAGGCTTAAAATCTGCAGAAGGATTTATCAGACGTACATTGGCGAAGAATATAAATCTCAGAAACACACCAGAAATTAAATTTATATTAGATCAGTCAATTGAGTATGGTGTTGAGATGTCCAGAAAAATTGATGAAGTGACAAAAGATCTTAAAGAGGATTAGTAATGATTAATTTGGATTCTATACTTAGAGAAAAAAATAGTGTTGGAATTGCCGGACATGTAAGACCAGATGGAGATTGCGTGGGTTCGACATTGGCTATGTATAATTACATTAGAAAGTATTTTCCAAATATCGATGTTAAATTATATTTAGAGCCGATTCCAAATATATTTAAGTTTCTGAAAAATTCGGAAAACATATGTAATGACTGTGTTGAGGAAAATCAATTTGATTTATTTATTTCATTGGATTGCGGAGACACAGGAAGACTTGGAACGGCTGCTAAATATTTTGAAGGTGCTAAAGAAACTTTATGTATTGATCACCATATTAGCAATTGTGCATTTGCTGACAACAATTATATTGAACCACACGCAAGTTCCACATGTGAATTGATTTTTGAATTAATTGGTAAAGATAAAATCGACAAAGAAATTGCTGAGTGCCTATATACAGGAATGGTTCATGATACAGGTGTGTTCCAGTATTCATGCACATCGGCAAAAACAATGGCAATTGCTGGAATTTTAATGGATAAGGGAATTGATTATCCTAAGATTGTTGATGATACTTTCTATACAAAAACATTTAACCAGAATAAAATTCTTGGTTTTGCATTGTTACAAAGTCAGTTATATTTAGATGGAAAATGTATTTTAAGTGTTGTAACTAAAAAGGATATGGAAAAATACGATGTTCTTCCAAAGCATTTGGATGGAATTGTTAACCAGTTACGAGTTACTAAAGGTGTAACATTAGCTGTTTTTATGTACGAAAACGAGGACGGAAGTTTTAAGGTGAGTACAAGGGCTAATGATTCCTTTGATGCAGCGGATCTGGCAGTTCATTTTGGCGGTGGCGGGCATGTGAAAGCAGCTGGTTTTACACTGTATGGAACTGTACAGGAAAATGTAGAAACTGTTCTTATGGAAGTAGAAAAGAGACTTTAATTATGATTAATGGAATAATTAATGTATACAAAGAAAAAGGTTTTACAAGCTTTGATGTAGTTGCCAAAATGAGAGGAATGTTTCATCAGAAAAAAATAGGTCATACAGGCACTCTTGATCCGGATGCGGAGGGAGTGCTTCCTGTTTGTTTGGGCAGAGCAACAAAAGTTTGTGATATTTTAACTGATAAAGATAAAGAATATGAGGCTGTTTTATTATTAGGCAAGAAAACAGACACATTGGATATTTCAGGAAATATGCTTAAAGAATGTGATGTTTTGGTTTCTGAAGATGATATTAAGGAAGTTATTGCATCTTTTGTTGGATGTATAGAACAAATTCCGCCTATGTATTCTGCTCTTAAAGTGAATGGTCAGAAATTATGTGATTTGGCAAGAAAGGGAATTGAAGTTGAAAGAAAAGCTCGTAAAATAGAGATTTTTTCAATAGAGATTCTTGATATAGATATTCCAAGAGTAAGATTTAAAGTGCATTGTTCTAAGGGAACATATATTAGAACGTTGTGTGATGATATTGGTGATAAACTTGGATGCTGTGGATGTATGGAGAAACTTATGAGAACCAGAGTGTCACAGTTTTCTTTAGATAATGCGTTGAAATTAAGTGAAATAGAAGAGCGGATTGAGAATTCCAATGGAGCGGATTTTGATTTTATCCAAAGTGTAGACTCTTTATTTGAAAAATATGATGAAGCAATTGTTTCTGAGGAGGCTGAAAAGTTGTTGTATAACGGAAACAGAATTCCTGAAGATTTTATCGTTAATTTAGATGAAATTTCAAACAAAGAAACAGTTAGATTATATGATTGGAAACATAGTTTTATTGGTTTGTATGAATTTAAAGATGACAGAAAAGATTTTAAACCGGTAAAAATATTTATGGAATAAAAATGGAATATATAAGAAATACGCAAAAATTTCGTGTTCTAGAGCCATCTGTAATTACATTAGGAAAATTCGATGGTCTTCACAGAGGACATGAATTGTTAATGGAAAATTTAAAAAATGCGAGTGCAAATGCAGGATACAAGACTATTGTATTTACTTTTGATATACCACCGAAAAATAAAGTTGACAAAGCTGAATATAAAGTTTTGACGACTAATTCAGAAAAGCATGTCATATTTGAAGAAACAGGTGTTGATTATTTGATAGAATGTCCATTTACGCAAGACATCATGTGTATGGAACCGGAATTATTTATTAAATGGATTGTTGAGGCACTGACAATTAAGTGTATAGTTGTTGGCAAGGATTTCCGTTTCGGACATGATAGAGCCGGAGATTATCGTACGCTTGAGAAATTTGCTTCAAAATATGGTTATGAGGTTATAGTACTTGAAAAAATGCAGGAAGATGGGCGTGACATAAGTAGTACATACGTCAGAGAAGAGATTGCAAAAGGAAATATACCTAAAGCAAATCATTTACTCGGGTATGAATATTTTGTAAAAAGCAAGGTTGTTCATGGGAAAAGGATTGGAAGAACCATTGGAATTCCAACAATTAATATGATACTGCCTGCTGAAAAACTGTTACCGCCTAATGGAGTATATGTTACTAAGGTTTTTGTTGGCGAAAATTGGTATATGGGTGTATCGAATGTTGGATGTAAACCTACAATTGCAGGAGATAATCCAATTGGAGTAGAGACATATATAATTGATTTTTGTCAGGATGTATATGGAAAAGAAGTAACAGTGAAATTTTTAGAGTTTTTAAGACCTGAAAAGAAATTTGATTCCATTGAAGATTTAAAAACACAAATGAATGCTGATATAGTTCGTGCAGAGAGATATTACAGAAATATTACAAAATAAGTTGACATTGTTAACAAATATTGCTATACTTTATGAATGTTAGTTGGTATTTAGTGGATTTGAATTGGAGGAAATATGAAAAAAGGAAAAATGTTAGGTGCTATTGGAGGACTAGCTATTGTTTCAGCTTGTATTCTGCCAATGAATTGTTATGGTACCGAATTGAAAAATGGGATTAGAACTGAAAAGAATGCATCAGTTACAGCTGGAGCTACATCAATAATCAATAGCTATAATGCAGATATGATTTTGTCTTCGAATGATTCAAACGAAGTTGTGAAATCTTCTAAGAACAGTACTTCTGAAGATAATGTAGCTAAAAGATGTGGATATAAAAACCTTGCAATTGCCAAGATTAGCGAGGGTAATTTAAATATAAGAAAGAAAGCATCTGTGTCAAGTGAAATTGTTGGTAAAATGACAAAACACAATGGATGCGAGATTCTTAAGACCAAAGGTGAATGGACTAAGATAAAATCTGGAAATGTAACAGGTTATGTTAAGACAGAATATCTGATTACAGGTAAGAAGGCTCTTAAGATTGCTGAAAAAGAAGTTGAGATTGTTGCTACTGTAGAAAATACACAGACTTTGCGTGTTCGTAACAAGAAGAGTACCAAGTCAAAAACCATAGCTTTAATAGGTGAAGGTGAGGACTTAGTTGTTGTTAAGGATGAATCCGAAAAAGGATGGGTTAAAGTAGAAGTTGATGATAACGAAAGCGGATATGTGTCTGTAGATTATGTATCTTTATCAGAAAAACTTCCAACGGCAAAAAGTGTTGCGGAAGTAGAGGCTGGAGTTGATGGTGTTTCAGGAACAAGAGCGTCATTAGTTTCTTACGCATTGCAATTTGTTGGAAACAGATATGTCTGGGGTGGTACAAGCCTTACAAACGGAATTGATTGTTCAGGATTTACTATGCAGATATATGCAAGATATGGAGTATCATTACCACATCATGCAGCATCGCAGCCAGGATATGGAAAACGCATTAGTCCTTCAGAGGCTAAGCCAGGAGATTTATTCTTTTATGGAAGTGGCGGAATTCATCATGTGGCAATATACATTGGAAATGGACAGATTGTTCATGCAGCTAATTCCAGAAGTGGAATTATAATATCAAGTGCATATTACAGCACTCCGGTTTGCGTAGTAAGTTATTTATAAATTTGTTATGTCAAGCATTTTTGAAAATGTCCCAAAATAAATGAAACATTTGCCCCGAAATTTCGGGGCATTATTTTTTGTCCCTTATGTTAAGCCGACTCATCATGCAGATGATATTTCTGTTGTTTTACAAACTTTCCAAAAGTT
>JAXJWH010000128.1:0-1665 GCA_036308125.1 Agathobacter sp. | reverse complement strand
TGATTTCATTGGAGTCAATCAGCGTACCATGCAATTCAATGGATGGAGAGATACAGAAGAAGAAAAACAACTAAAAATATTGATGGCAAAATTCACTCCTAATTTTGATCAAGAACTTTGGAAATATCAAGGACTTGAGATATTGGGTGCAGAATATGATTGGAGATAATATGCCGAATTCAAGTTGACAATGCAACTTTGTTAAAGAAATAATGGAGCATAACTTGTTGCTCCATTATTTCTTACCTCCCATTATATCAGCCTATAATGAAATTTACCATTGGATTTTACAAAAGGAAGTTCATTCTGATGTATACGCTTTCTCACACCTGCACGTAAGTTTTTGTAAAACACCGTTTCTGTTTCTTTCATGCTAAGCGTTCCGTCAAAAATCTCGACATAATCAAGCACTTCACTTTTTTCGCCAAGGCTATCTAAGACGATGTCACCGATATTAAAATACTTTTCTATCATATATTATTTATCAACACCGAAACATGAAACAATCGTCCTTTTCTCATCTACACTATTGGGATTTGCAACAACTATTCCGTATTCACCAACTGGAACATCTTCTACCACTATCATATATGAAGATGTACCATATTTTTTACCACTAAAAACAAGCTGATTTTCAGTATGTGTCCGGCTCTTCATCAAAGTGCCAGAATTGTCTTCTGCTATAATGGTTGCTCTTTTTTTCCTCTTTACGTCAAAACGATAAAAGCTAACAATACTAATAGGGTCTGAATTATTATCTACAGCACGAATTATAAGCTTAATGGTTTCCCCTGAAGAGACTCTAACCTTTGCATTTTTACCAGTCAATTCTATAAACAAGGCATTATTCGAATTATACTTCCACGAAATGCCTGAAGTGTAAGCACCGATTTCTTTCCCCAATTTCACATAACTACCATCTGTTTTTTCCCAATATACTTCACCTATAAACTCTGGTTCTGGAGTTTGAGCAAACGAGATTGTTGAACTGAAAACAACAAATAACAACGAAAAAAAATGTCTAAATATTTTCATATTTTGATAGTATTGCTGTAGGCTCAACAGCATAATAACAATTAAGAAAGAAACATAAAAAGAAAAGTGTGAGCCTATAACTCTTATCTAAGTTGATAGTCTCTCGACTGCCCGAATGTGCAGATAAGAAAACAATTCACCCGCGACTGTATATGAACAAAGTGGCGTATAGGTCAACAAAGTACATATAACAGAACCAAAGGAAAACCGTTTTTGTTATTCCACATATTAGATGAGGTGTCGAGATTCTTCAACTTGAAATAAAGCTAAACGCTTTCCTAATTATGTCTGCTATCATTTTGGTAGCACGCCAAAGATAGTGAAAATTTAGCAAACACGGCTCTTTGCGAGCTGTTATTTAAAACAAAGGTTCAATTTTTCTTTAAGTTCGAATAAAATATTTTGGCTGGCTTTACTTCTGAAACAAATGGTATAGTTCCAAATTTAGAAGAAAAAATAATAGGACCATGGGCAATATTGTCCTAAATAATTTATAAGAAAAAAAATAAAAAAGGATGTTGAGCGCTAAAATAAAAGTGCTATTTTAGCAATGATCCCCATCAAAACAACTTCCTTATGGCAAATATAACACTTTTCGCTCAAGCAATCGGCAAATTGCCGAAAGAAAAT
>JAXJWH010000127.1:0-27961 GCA_036308125.1 Agathobacter sp. | reverse complement strand
TATTTTTGGTCAGAAATGTAAATTTAATAACATAAATAAACTTCAGGCTGTTATAATAAAATTAAGAGAGATTCAAAATGTGGAAGTATCGAAAAACAGGTTGATAGCAATGCTTGAGGAACTGGTAAGTAAAGACGATACAGAAACAAAGAAAAAGAAATTGTCAGAGAAGTATGATTTAGTGATGGATTATAGTTTAGAGAGGCGGGTGAGCAGTATGTGTAATTTTAGTGAAGCATTAATTGAAAGGGGCTGGGAGGAAGGCCACCTTATTGGACTGGAAGAGGGGCGTATGAAAGGTCGTATGGAAGAGCGCAAAAGAGAAAGAGCCCGTGGGTTAATTGAAAATATAACTAACATGCAAGGTTATGGGGTGCCTAAAGAGCAGATAATGAAATTCCTTAATTTAACAGAAGAAACCTACCTTGGTATATTTAATTTAGTGAATACATATCCTGATTACACAGTTGATGAACTGGCGGATGAATATGTGAAAAACACCTTATCAGACAGTGCTGATGCTGGCGAAAACTAGTGAGAACTAGTGAAAATATAGCAAACAGAAGAAAATGTCAATGGCAGAATAGTATATATCTTGCATGATTATGGGTTGTATCGTTTTTTACAATAAAAAGAATAAAATAAATGTTATAGTCTTATCAGAAAGTGATTAAGACAAAGGCGTCTACGGTGAGAGCTGTGGGCGCCTTTTATAATTTAGAAAGTTCTTAGAATTTTCGTTGAAATTAATTTAGTAATTAAGTATGGGATTAGATGAAGGAGGGCCTGTATTATGGAAAGAATAGAAAATCACCCTATTTTAGGAGAGACACCTAAGGGAAAGAAAGTAACATTCAGTTATGACGGTCAGATATTAGAAGGATATGAAGGCGAGCCAATATCAGTTGCCCTTAAAGCGGCCGGGGTTATGGCACACAGATACACAGCCAAAACACACGAACCACGAGGAATATTTTGTGCGATAGGTCGTTGCACAGACTGTGTAATGATAGTTGACGGGAAACCAAATATTAGAACATGCATAACGCCACTTGAGGCGGGAATGGTTGTACAGACACAGTACGGAGTATCAGATAAGCCAGAGAAATAAAAGACGAGGAGATGATAATATGAAAATTGAACGATATGACATGATAGTAATCGGAGCCGGACCTGCCGGATTGTCTGCCGCAATAGAAGCTGCCAAGAACGGATTGAAACCAATTGTATTTGATGAAAATGCAAAACCAGGCGGACAGTTATTCAAACAGATACATAAATTCTTTGGTTCAAAGGAACATAAAGCAAAAGTAAGAGGATTTAAAATCGGAGAAGAATTATTAAACGAGGCAAGAGAATACGGAGTTGAAGTTGTACTTAATGCAACTGTTGTAGGATTGTATCCTGAAAAAGAAGTAACAGTAAAAGTTAAAGATGAAGTTAAACATTATAAAGGAGATGCTGTTTTGGTGGCAACCGGAGCAAGCGAAAACATGGTTAACTTTGAAGGCTGGACAAAACCTGGAGTAATTGGAGCAGGAGCAGCCCAGACAATGATGAACCTTCACCATATCAAACCTGGAAACAGAATATTAATGTTAGGTTCAGGAAACGTAGGACTTGTTGTAAGTTATCAGCTTATGCAATCAGGATGTGAAGTAGTAGCGTTGGCAGATGCAGCACCAAGAGTAGGTGGATATGGTGTTCATGCAGCAAAAATCGCAAGATGTGGAGTACCATTTTATCTGTCACATACAATAATCAGAGTAGAAGGAGATACCAAGGTTACAGGAGTAGTAATCGGAGAAGTAGGACCTGACTGGAAGATAATTCCTGGAACTGAAAAACACTTTGACGTAGATACAGTATGTCTTGCAGTTGGATTATCTCCAATGTCACAGCTTTTGAAACAGGCAGAAGTTGAGATGGAAGATACAAAGGGCGGACACGTTCCAAAATGTGATAAATTCGGAGCAACAAGCGTTCCTGGAATTTATGCAGCAGGTGATGTATCAGGAATTGAAGAAGCAAGTTCGGCAATGATAGAAGGAAGAATGTCAGGAGCATCAATTTCATGTTATTTAGGATATATATCAGAAGAAGAAAGAGATAGTAGAATCACAGAACTTCAAGGACAGTTAGATACACTCCGTCAGGGAATGTTTGCACCGGAAAACAGAGGAAAACTTGTTGAAAAAACAGACGAAGGAATCGACGTGTCAATGAATCTTCTCAACAAAGGATATGTGGCTGATGATGAAATCGAAAGATTCCCAGGTGTGACACATCAAAAAGGAATACATCCGGTAATTGAATGTACCCAGAATATTCCATGTAATCCATGTCAGGATGCCTGCAAAATGGGCTGTATTAAAATTGGAAAGAACATAACATCACTTCCAGCAATTGATTCTGAGAAAAAATGTATAGGATGTGGAATGTGCGTAGCCTCATGCTCAGGTCAGTCAATTTTCCTTGTGGAAGAAGATGTGGAAGAAGGATATGGAGAGGTAACAATGCCATATGAATTTTTCCCAATCCCAAGTGTAGGAGATGAAGGATATGCACTCGGACGTGATGGTAAGGAAGTATGTAAGGCTACAGTAACCAAAGTAAGAACTGCACCGGCATTTGACCACACATATTTACTTACGATTAAAGTTCCAAACGATATGTTAATGAAAGCAAGATTTTATAAAGCAACAGTCTAGGAGGTAAGTTATGGTTGATATTCAGGAAAAATTAAAAGAAATCGGTCCATTTGTGGAAGGAAAAGATGATGACCTCTTAGTGTGCAGATGCGAAGAGGTGACAAAAGGCGAAATAAGAAAAGCCGTACATGAAGGAATTTTTACAATAGAAGAAATGCGAAGATATTTACGCTCGGGTATGGGACTTTGTCAGGGACAGACCTGTGGAAAAATGGTTAAATCAATTATTGCAAGTGAACTTAAAGTATCTCCATCAGAGGTTGTATATGCAAGTTCAAGAGCACCAATGAGACCAATTGAAATGTGTATTCTAGCTGAGGATGGAGGTGTTAGTCATGAGTAATGTGGCAGATGTAATTATCATAGGTGGCGGAGTAAACGGATGTGCAGCAGCCTACTATTTAGCAAAAAACGGAGTTAAGGATGTAATCGTATTAGAAGCAAGCAACAGTATCGGACATGGCGGCTCATCAAGAAACGGAGGAGGAGTTCGTCAGTCAGGAAGAGATGTAAGGGAACTGCCATATGCAATGTATGGAATTAAGCATATGTGGCCAACACTTTCAGAGGAACTGGGAGTTGATACAGAATATACCCAGAAGGGAAATCTTAGAATGGGTAAAACTCCAGAACATCTTAAAAAACTTGAAACTCTGGCAAATAATGCCAAAGCAGTAGGTCTTGATGTTCGCATGATTGACCAGAAAGAAGTTAAGGAAATATGTCCTTATCTTTCAGATGACGTAATCGGAGCAAGCTGGTGTCCTACTGACGGTCACGCAAATCCTTTAACTACAACATTAGGATATTACAAAAGAGCCTTAGAGATGGGTGTAAGATTTTTTACGGAAGCACCTGTTAAGGAACTTAAGAAAGTAAAAGGAAAAGTAAGAAAAGTAGTTCTTTACGATGGAACTGTATTTGAAGGTGAAACTGTTATTCTTGTTGCAGGATATGAAAGTCGTGAGATTGCAAGAACAATCGGAGTAGATGTTCCAATGACAAGACTTATTGATGAATGTATCGTAACAGAAATGCAGCCTGCAATGATGGATGTAATGTTTGGATGTGCAGATGCAGACTTCTATGGACACCAGACAAAACATGGTTCATTTGTATTCGGTTCAGATTCAGGCTGGGAGCCTGTAACGGAAATGAAAGATCCAGCTACAAACATACTTGATCCATCAAGGGTTACAACTAATTCCTATACTTTATCTGCAAGCTGCAGGGCAATTCAAAGTTACATTCCGGCATTAAAAGATGCTAAGATTGTAAGAAGCTGGGCAGGCTGGCTTGATGAGGCATTTGACGGAGTACCATTCTTAAGTCCGGTGGAAGAAGCTCCAGGATTGATTTTAGCCTGCGGATTTACAGGACATGGATTTGGAACTGCACCAGCGGTAGGTCTTATGTTAGCTCAGATGGCTATGGGACAGGAAACTGTCGTGGACATCAGTGCATTACGCTATGACAGATTCAAGCCAAAGAGATAGAGTATCGTTTTTTACAATACACTGCAATGGAAAAGTATTATTATTAAGTTAGTTCAAAGAAAAAGTGGACAATAATTAATAAAGTATGTTATGATAATGCATGACAAAGGTGTCAACATTAGATGTGTTGACGCCTTTTTTTATTCATAAATTATATATAGAATAAATATCCTCTGTCATGCATAAAGAACGGAGGGACAAAAAATGAGTACTAAGATTGATTTTTTATATTTAAGTGAACCAGACATGATTAAAGCCGGAGTTAAGGACATGGGAAAATGTGTCGAAGTAATGGAAGACATGATGGTTACTCTTAATAAGGGTGATTACGTTATGGGTGGTGAAAACCATAATTCACATGGATGTATGGTAACTTTCCCGGACAATCCTGAATTTGAAGGAATGCCAAAAAACGGAGAAGACCGAAGATTTATGGCAATGCCTGCATACTTAGGCGGTAATTTCAAAATGGCAGGTATGAAATGGTATGGTTCAAATACAGAAAATAAAAAGATGGGATTGCCAAGATCCATTTTAATGATGATGTTAAACGATAAAGATACAGGAGCACCACTTGCCCTTATGTCAGCAAACCTTCTTAGTGCTTACAGAACAGGAGCAATTCCAGGGGTTGGAGCAAAATACCTTGCAAGAAAGGATTCAAAAGTAGTTTCCATTGTAGGTCCAGGAGTAATGGGTAAGACAAGCCTTGCTGCATTTATGAGTGTTTGTCCAAACATTGACACAGTTAAGATTAAAGGACGTGGACAAAAATCAATTGATTCATTTGTGGATTATGTTAAGAAGGAATATCCTCAGGTTAAGGATATTATTGTATGTTCCACAATGGAAGAAGCAATAAAAGACAGCGACATTATCAGCACAACAACAAGCGTAGGCGATAAAGAAAGCCTTTTTCCATATATTGATGAAGCATGGATAAAAGAAGGTGCACTTGTTTGTATGCCATCGGCAGCAAGATTTGATGAAAAATTCTACCTTGATGAAAATACAAAACTTGTAGTGGATAATTATAAACTTTATGAGGCATGGGCAGAAGAGTATCCATATCCAAGTTATGATCCTGTTCAGATTGTAGGATGCAAATTTATGGATTTATTACATGATAATAAAATAACAAGAGAAGAAATAATCGATTTGGCAGATGTTATTACAGGTAAAGTTGTCGGAAGAGAAAATGACAAGCAAAGAATCATTTATTCTGTCGGAGGTATGCCGGTGGAAGATATAGCATGGGGAGAGACAGTATACAAAAATGCACTTGAAATGGGAATCGGAATCAAACTTCCATTGTGGGATACACCTGAATTACACTAATGAAAAAGTCATAATATCTGCTTTCGAATAAGGAGAAAAAAGATGGATGACATTACAATTAAACCATTACAACCTTATATAAGAATTGAGGCTGACAACTTAAGTCAGATAGAAACCAATGACTTAGGAATATCGCATTTTTATGAATTTTCCTTAAAGGACGGGAAACCACATAATGTAAATGCAGTACCGGACGGATGTATAGATATATTATTCAATCTTGGAAACGATAAGGTGACAACAAGCGTGGGAGGAACGGTATTAAAAGTAAAACCATGGGAACTCGGCAGTGAAGATATATGTTTTGGGGTGAGATTTCAGCCGGGAAAAGGGATGTTACCAAAGGAAATTTCCAAGGAAATGTTGGCAGACAACGATATTGAGGTGGATGGTGATATTTTCGGAGACAACCTTACGGAAAAAATTGTGATGGCAAAAGACATAAATGAACGAAGTGTGATTTTTAAATCAGCCTATGAAGAACTGGTATATAGTATGATTTCAAAGTCAGACAAGGAAAAAATAAATGATTATTTAGTAAGCAGAATGACAAGGGCGAAAGGTCTTGTCACAATAAAACAGCTTGAAGAGGAAACCAATTATTCGGCATGTTATCTGCGAAGAATATTCAAAAGTTATCATGGAATTTCACCTAAACAGTTTGCACAGTTCATAAGGTTTCAGAATCTTCTTGAGCAGGTGGATAAAGCGGGAATAAGATATGATGACATAGCTGTAAAATGCGGATATTATGACGAAGCTCACATGATGAAGGAATTCAAAAATTACACAGGGAAAACCCTTGAGCAATACAAAGAGATTATGAACGGGAGGAAATTGGTATGAGTGAAATTTCTAAAATTGAAGTTATTACAGGAATGTCGAAATTAACAAACTTAATTAAGGAATTAAGTGATGTGGGAGTAAGGGGTGTTACGGTAATGCAGGTCCTTGGATGTGGCGTGCAAAAAGGAACACAGGAGTATGAAATTGAACTTAACGGAACAATGGAACTTCTTCCAAAGCAGCAGATTAACATTGTTGTTGAAACTGAAAAAGTTGATAAAATTCTTGATATCATCAAGAAGGAATTATACACAGGTCATATTGGAGACGGAAAAATTTTCGTTTACGGCATTGACAATGTCATAAGAGTAAGAACCGGTGACGAAGGAATAGACGCACTTTAGAAAAAAGGAGTTTGCTTATGGATGAAAAGAAATTGGGATTAGGAAATGTAGTTTCCATATCGGTAGGTCTTGTAGTGGCAACCAGTTGTCTTGTTTCCCTCGGTGAAGGTGCAGGAACTCTGGGAATTACATTTATAGTTGCTATGGCAATAGCAATGTTACTTAACATGACAACGATAGCATCGCTATCCGAACTTAATGCACTTATGCCAAACACCACCGGGGGACTTGCCCAATACACATTGGCAGCACTTGGACCATTTCCTACGCTTATATCAATGGTAGGCGGTTATATTATTTGTAATACATTATCATGCGGAGTTGAGGCATCTATTTTTTCATTTTCAATGGAAAATCTCATAGGTGGAAATATTCCTAGTATTGTCTACACTCTGGTTACAACAGTCATTATTCTCCTTGCAAATCTAAGGGGAGTTGACATGTTTGCAAAAATTCAGGACATCGTGGCATTTCTTCTGGTAGGTTCTTTGGTGGTTATGGGATTTATTGGAATGATTGGAATGGGAACCGGAGTCAAGGTAAGCCAGCCATATGTACTTGAGGTTGATTTTAAGAGCATAGCTTCAATGACAGCCGTTGCATTCTGGTTATTTATCGGTGCTGAGTATGCAATTCCAGTATCAAAGGAAGTAAAAAATGCCAAGAAAAACGTGCCACTTGGAATGATGCTTGGACTTATCGTAATCTTTATCATGCAGTCAATCATGGTTTTTGGTTTCCACAATTATGTTGACTGGGGCGAGTTATCTGAATCAGCAGCACCTCACCTTGTATATGGTTACGCAGTATTAGGCGACGCAGGTAAAATCTGGATGACTCTGGTTGGTGCATTAGCAGTAATCAGTACCCAGAATTCTACAGTTAATTCCCTTGCAGTTATCTGTCAGGGTATGGCAAAAATGAATATGTTACCTAAGATTTTTGCCAAAACCAACAAACACAAAGTACCTTGGTTTGGTCAGGTATTTGTAAGTACATCAATTTTCATTTTTGCTTATGTCAGTGACAGTTCCGCAGATATGATTAGTTTCCTTATTCTTGCAGGTTCTGTATTCTGGATGGTTTCCTATATACTGGCTCATGTGGACGTAATCGTATTTAGAAAACGCCTTCCAAAAGCTCCAAGAAGTTTCAAGATTCCAGGGGGAATCATTATACCGGTAATCGGCATAATTGGAACAGTTTACATGATTTTGAATATTTCAACAGATCCAACAGAAAGACTTATGATTTGGGGATTAACAGGTGTGTGTTTCTTAATCCTTGGCATCTATTCTGCAATCTGGATTAAATACAAAATGAAGATGAAAGTATTCAAAAGCGTTCCCCTCGAAAAAGTTATGGCGATGGAGAACGACCTATACTACCTCGTCCGAAAACAACGTGGTGTCTGGAAATAAAATGCAATCAATATTTTATTAAAACCTTTATATATTTCAATATAATTTCTCACAAAAGTCTGTCCCACAACTGTGGGGCAGGCTTTTTCATGCCCCTCTCTCCCACTCCGCCTCCCCCCACCCTCATAACTTTCCGGCTCATAGCCCCATGTATTTTTCAAAATTTTTTACCCCCACACACAAATTGTCCAAGGAAAAATTCCTTCTACTATGTTTGACAGCGTAATTTGGTGAGAGGCGATATTACTGCCTTTGATGGAAACTAAATTTTACATCTGATTTTGCTTTTTATAAAAACCGGAAACGTCTTTGGGGGGTAAATGTATTATTTTTTCAAATTATTTTTGCGACCACACACAAATTGTCCAAGGAAAAATTCCTTCTACTATGTTTGACCAGCAATTTGGTGAGAGGCGATATTACTGCCTCTTTGAAGAAAACTATATGATATTTGGTTTTAAATACCGCTCTCTAGTATTTGTAAGATGTTAACCACCCCAAAACTTCGGGACGGCAAAATCGCCGTCCTTGGCTTAGGTTTGCCTTGGTGTGCTTCCTGCACACCACCCCGAAGTTTTGGGGTGGTTAACGTCAACAAATACACGATTGCGCTAACGCAAACCAAATATCATATAGTTTGTTTCAAAGGGCATAGTAATATCCCTCGGAAAAATTGCGCAGTCAAACATTAGTAGAAGAAGAATTTTTCCTTGGTTGCAATTTGTAGTGTGGGTGCATTATTTTGAAAAACCAATGCATATGAATGAAGACTTTTAAGTAAATTAACATAAAGATAACTTAAGAAAAACCGGTTTCTACAAAGTGGCATAGTAATATCCCTCGGAAAAATTATGTAGTCAAACATTAGTAGAAGAAGTATTTTCCCTTGGTTACAATTTGTAGTATGGGTGTATTATTTTGAAAAATACATGGCTATGAGCCGGTGGTTATGAGGGTGGGGGGAGGCGGAGTGGGAGAGAGGGGCATGAAAAAGCCTGCCTTACAGTTGTAAGACAGGCTTTTAATAGAGAAATAGATTGGATATATAATATATGTTTAATAAGATATTAAACATGACTCCCATTTTAGACTCCTTCACGAAGTTTGAATTTGGCAACAAGTTCTTCGAGGCTAAGGGCTTCGGCTGAGAGTTCTTCGCTTGTTGCGGATGCTTCCTGAGCTGTTGCTGAGTTTGCCTGAACAACTTCAGAAATTTTTGTAATTCCGATGTCAGCCTGCTCCATGGACTCAGCCTGAAGTTCAGAAGATTCACTAAGTTTCTGTGAAGTATCTGCAATTGACTGGATGGACTTAACAACGTTTTCAAGAACATCAGCAGTCTTAAGTGCGGCATGATTACCGTTTTCAACTTCCGCAATAGAACCCTCGATTAACTCCCTGGTGTTAACAGCAGACTTGGCACTTTGCTCGGCAAGGTTACGAATCTGGTCAGCAACAACGGCAAAACCTTTGCCAGCCTCGCCGGCTCTTGCAGCCTCAATGGCAGCATTCAAAGATAAAAGGTTGGTCTGGCTTGCGATATCCTCAATTTCACCGATAATATTCTCGATTTTCTTAGAAGTCTCACTGATTTTGTTCATAGCAGCCATCATGGTATCCATCTCTGCACGACTGGAATCAGCTTCCTTAGCGCAATCCTTGGCTCTTTCGTAAGCCTTAAGAACCTCATCCTTGTTCTTTTCAATACTTAAAGTAAGTTCGTCAATTGTAGTTTGCATTTCCTCAACTGAAGCAGCCTGGTCTGTTGCACCCTCAGCTAACTCAGTAGAAGCCTCTGCCAAATTTCCGGCACCGGCAGAAAACATCTCAGATGCACCCTTAACTTCCTTAAGAGCCTGAGACATCTGGATATTCATCTTTCTGATAGAAAGTAATAAATCCCTAAACTCTCCGGTATACTCTTCCTCGCAGGAAGTTCTGATATTGTAATTTCCTTCAGCCATATCATTAAGTAAAGAAATTAAATCACCAATAATTGTCTGAAGTTTATTAGTAGTCTTCTCAACGGTAGTAACCATGTCGCCGACTTCATCATCAATTTCATAAACAGGGAATGGAGAAGAGATATCACCCTGCTCAAAAGTTGTAAGTCGTGCTGAGAGTTCCTCCATTGGAGAAGAAATTCCTCTTGCAATCATATTTCCGATTCTTGTTGATAAAGAAACGGCAATAGCAATAATTACCAAAACGATAATGATAAGAATAATTTCAAGATTCTTAAGTGTTGTGTGTGTTGAATCACCTAAAGATACATTGGCATCCATAAGAGACTGTAATGCGTCATATGCCTCAGTATAAAGAGGTGCCATTTCACTAAAAGCCAAATCCTGAGCCTGTTTTGAAGTTTCATGGTCCGTAGTTGAACCCATCTGAATAACCTTGGCATCTAATTCTTTGTATGCTTCAAGAGAAGTTACAATTTTATTATAAGATTCCCTACCTACATCCGTTACAATTGTAGTGCCAATAAGTTCAATGTATTCATCAAGTTCCGCCATTTTTTCATCGTGAATCTGATTCATATTGGCAATACGTTCCTCATCATCATAACCAATAGCTCCTCGGGTGGCACTTCTTACGTCAGCAAGCGCCGCCATCGCATGTCCGATGTCCCTTGTGGAAATGCGTAATAATTTAAAACCCTGTCGTATCTTCCAATCATGTAAATCATAAGAATAATCGTCAGAGCCGCTCCAATACTTGTCAATCCTACAGAAATAATAGAATTAAGCTTCAGTCTTTTCTGAATACGCATGTTTTTCAATTTTTATAACATTTTTTCACTCCTTATTAAATTATATTCTCCTTCTCCTTTAAAATGTGTTTTAATATATATATAACAAGTGAAACTACGATGCCCAAATCATTGATTCTGCACTATCTCCAAGGTACCATTGAAAATATATATTGCTATAAAATTCATCAGCAACAAATAATGCAGGATAAATAACTTACAATTAGTTTATCGTATGTAATCTATGGAAAATAAAGGGGATAGAAAAAATATTTATGAAAAATGACAAAAATCAGAACTTTTATAAATAGGACAAATGCCTTTGGATTAGTCGATTGCGTAAGTTAACGCCTGACTTTTTACTCCGGCATAATTTTGTGCCCAGGTCTTAGCAGATGATGCTGTTCTAAGGGAATATTTATAGCAGCCCGTTGGGCGCCATGAGCATGAAGAAGTCTTAAGATTAGAAAGATCCCATGAAAGAACAGAACCTGAATCGGAAAATTTCCCTACACCATGGTCGTCAACAACTGCACCGGTGTGATTTCCGGCATCAAAATAGTTGTTTTCCGAATAAATTGTGCAATCTGTATATGGTGTATATCCAAGGTTGAAGTCATAAACAAAGTTATTGTAACAATGGAAATAACCGTATCTCATAAGTCCCGGTGCTCTTGTGAGAACTCCGTAGAAATAATTATTACAGATGGTCATCTGAGGATAACCTGTGTAAGTACCTGAACCGTTATCCTGAGGATAACCTAAGATAAGCCCGTATTTGTGGTTCATAAATACACTTCCTGTAATACTGACATAATCTGCCTTAAGCCCTACATAGACAAATTTGTCAACGTCAGTTGAACTGATGGAATGTCCCGGGAATGTACAGTGGTCAATCCAGAAGTTGTTACCATTACTTATATATAACTGAATGTCATCATTTTCATTTTTGTCAGCATCATGCTTGAAAGTAAGATTCTTAAAAATCACGTTACCTGAATCAGAAGTACATCTGAAATGAACGTTAGTTAAAGTGTTCTTGGAAAAAGAACCAATAATTGTCTTGTTTTTACCAACGTAGATTTTAGTAAGGCTGCTTTTGGAAATATTGTTGTTTACAATTATTGTGTAGGCTGTATCCCCACTACAATAAGAAGATAATGTGTTAAAATCTGATGCATATACAACTTTTCCAAAAAGTCCTCCGGTAACAGAGGCTTTTTCCTTACCATTTACATTTGTGCAATGACCTGCAAATCCTTCGGCACCGTAGGAATTAACGAAAAATCTATGGGTAGAGCTTCCTTTGTAAGTGCCAAGAATAAATCCGTTTCCTGATAACTGAAGACAAAATGATGTATTTTTGCAATTGGCAATTCTGTAAGATAAGGAATCGCCGTTGGCATCTGTCTTAGCTCCTGTAAAAGTCCAATACTGTGAAGTGTCACCTGTGTATCCGGTTGTGACAACGGTTGCACCGTTAGTTGCGTTGTTATTGGATGGTGCGAGAACGTATCCGGATTTAGTGTTTACAATAAGGTATTTATTGGAACCGTTATTTTTTAGTATCCACTGGTTGTATTGAGAAGATGTCGAAACCGCAGTTGTATTTCCTGTGGAAGAAGGTGCTGTAACAAATTTGCCGTTGTTGCAGCTTTCAAGCTGAATTCGCTGATTAGAGTAATCTGTGTCAAATGAAATTGTGCTGCCGGTATTAGAAGAACCTGTTGAGCCTGTTGAACCTGATGAAGGCCAGCTTGCGTTTTCAAAATACCAGACCTGGTTATTAGTGTTATTATTTGTCCATTGAATTACATTAGCACCTGATGAAGTGCTGAAATTAAGAACATCAAGGCAGCTTGCGTAATTTGTAACGGCAGTTGTGATGGCGTAACCGTCAGATGAAGGCTCGATTTTGAAATTCTGAGCCGAGCAGCCGTTTTTAGACCAAATCTGAATGTTAGTGCCGCCAGCAGTGGAACCGTTACTAACGTCAAGTGAAACTCCTCCTGTCATATCAGTAGCCGGATGGAAACGGTATGAACCGTCTTTGTTTTGCTCAAGAATCTATTTCTGACCAAGACTTCCTGTTCCTTTGGACTGAATGACATTAGCACCGTTTGAAGAAGAATCATTATTAACTGTTAAATATAATCCGCTGTGTTTGTTCTTAATGTAATAGATGTTTCCCGCTGTTGGAGTAACAGCTGCTGCATTAACCTGTTCCAGTGGAAACTGCGCAAATGTTCCAATAAGAACAAGCATGAAGCAAAATAACCCTGCAAGGAAACTCTTTTTTCGAGTCGATTTATTGTTTAGTTTCATGTTTAACTCTTACCTTTCTTAGATTAATCTAATCGGATAAGAGTCGGGTGCAGTTGTATAATAGATTTTTATGTGGGAAAAGTCAATGGAGATAACTGATAAAATTTATCCTTGAAAAACAGATATTTTTAAAAATATGTAATAATTCATTTGACATATACCGCTATAACTTTTATACTATTACATATATAGTAATTATTTTGCTATAGGTACTTAAATTATATAATTAGTATATAGGAATTAGGTGTTGTTCATGGATAACGAAAAGAAGAAATATTATAACGAATCGACAAAGAAAGCTATTTTAAAGTATCAAAAGTCAATGGCAAAGGTACAGATTACAGTTAAGCCTGAAGTTAAGCAGGCATGGCAGAAGAAAGCGGCTGATTACAATTTGTCATTAACACAGCTTGTTAAGAATGCTGTAGAAAGTTATGAAGGTGAGAAGTAGTTTTATAGCGAGGGAAGATATCAAAGTCAAAAGGACTTTTTACTAATAATGATTCACATTATAGTAAGAAGTCCTTTTTAACGGATTTTTCTATTATTAAGGATTTTAAATTAAGATTTATCTTCCTATTCAGATGCTTCTTCTTCGGCTTTTTTCTGAGCTGCCATGATTTCAAGAACTTCATCTTTAAGATCCCTTGCTTTTTCACGAACATTGTGAGGTGCAGCGTGATTTACGATTATGCTTGATACAAGTTTTGAAGTTATATCATATTTTTCCAGCTTAAATGACATCTGGGCAAGCAGGTAATTGAAGGTATTTTCATCCATTCCGGCAATTGGAAAATTCTCCTGCTGAAGGCTTTTCATGAAACCGTCAAAAGCCTTTTTGTAATACAAATCTTCCTGCTGCTTAAGTTTAAGAATTTTTGGATTATTTTCGGAAACTCCGCCGTCCACGAGATTATTTCTCATTCCTCTTAGTAACCACGAAGTCTGAAGGAAAGTGTGTGAAATCTCACTGATTTTTGCCTTCTTGGCAGAAGCACATATGAGGGCTCTTCGGTACAATTCCAAGGCATCATTATAAGAATATGTCTCAGGAGTCGCAAGATGAGTAGGCTCGATTTTAGGAAGAGCATCTTTTTTGATAAAATTAATCTGTGCTTTGTTTAGAGGAGAAAAATATCTTGTCATAGCTGTATATCCGCACTCCGGACAGCTGGAAAGTGTGTATTTTATAGAATCAATTCCGGCAAATATAGGGCGAAGGTCTCGGTCTGAACCGATTCTTCTCACTCCCGCAGATTTTACGGAACGTGTCTTAAATTCATTGTCGCATATTGGACAAACAGTCTGTTTGAAAAGCAAATATGCTGACTCCCCCTCTTGTTTGGTGGCAGGCCTTGAGATAACCGTTGGTATTTTACCGGTAGCACTGGCACCTGAATTTTTCTGGTTGTTGTTATCACCCATGTAGCAATCCCTCCTAAGATTTTATATATCATAAGTACTAGTTTTAAAATAATTATAGCTAGAAAGAACATCAATGTCAAATTATTAATTGGTAGAGGTAGTAAGTTAATGAGAAAAACATGTAAGCAATGTGGTGAGATGTTTGAGATTAGTCAGTCGGAGATTGAATTTTACAAGAAGAAAAATCTAAACATTCCAAAAAGATGCAAAAAGTGCAGAGAGGAAAATAAGAAAAGGTATAACAGCACAACAGTAGGCGGAGTTACAGATGAAAAAGAAACTGGCACTAATCAGGCAGTTGCGGGTAAATCCACAGTGAAAAGAACAGGTGGAAGTAAGTCAGGTGGAAATAAATCAGGTGCAAATAATTCAAGTGAAAATAAAGCAATGATAAGACAGATGAATAACAGACCAGTTGAGGCAAATAATAATTCTAATTATAATAAGAAGAAACACAGAATTTTATCCAAAGTAATATCGGCTGTTGTAACATTGTTGCTGATATCCGGAGTAGGCTACGAGGCTTATAAGAACTTTAACGAAAAAGCCGCCGGTGTAAGCTACGATACGAATAAATCTGAGGAAAACGTCAATAAAGAATATTCCTTTAGAAATGAAGACCTTCTTAATCAGCATTATGAAAAGCATGGCAAAGAGATGGGCTATGATTCACCGGAGGCTTACGAAGAAGGAGCCGTTGCCGTAATCAATAATACTCAGGCAATGAAAAAACAGGAAAATGAAGATAACGATGATGTGTATTATGTGAAGGACACAAATGAGCTTGTGATAGTATCCACAGATGGGTATATCCGAACATATTTTAACCCAAGCGATGGGATTGAATATTTCGAAAGACAGTAATTTGATGTGGAATTTACCCATGTGATTTGGTATCATAGACCTAGATACATGGAAAGCATGTAAGAAATTTAAGAAAAAATTATAGAAATTCCAGATTAGATTTGGGGATATAGAAGTATATAAGAGCGATTTGGAAGAAATATAAGAATTTCATCGTACTTAGTTGCATGAAAAGATATAAAAGTAATGTGGTAAAGAAATATAAAAATTCCATCATGTAAAAACAATTTGGACAAAAGTGTCTCAGTATTAAGAGGGGATGGAAGGAAAATAACGATTATAGCACAAAATATATATGTAAAGGAGAATAAAATGGAAAAATCAAAAGTATATTTTACAGATTTTAGAACATCAAATGGTGTGGGGTTGCCAGAGAAACTTCAGAAATTATGTCGTAAAGCTGGAATTATGAACATAGATTTTGAGAATAAATTTGTCGCAATCAAAATGCATTTTGGGGAGCTTGGAAACATTGCTTACCTCAGACCTAATTATGCAAAAGCAGTTGCAGACCTTGTAAAAGAAGGGGGCGGAAAACCATTCCTTACAGATTGCAATACTCTTTATCCGGGTTCAAGAAAAAATGCCCTTGACCATCTCGACTGCGCACAGATTAACGGATTCAATGAGATTACCACAGGCTGCCACGTTATTATTGGTGACGGACTTAAGGGAACGGATGATGTGATTGTTCCGGTAGAAGGGGCTACATATTGTAAGGAAGCATATATCGGAAGAGCCGTTATGGATGCGGATGTTTTTATTTCCCTTAACCATTTCAAAGGGCATGAGGCAACGGGATTTGGCGGTGCTTTGAAAAATATCGGTATGGGCTGCGGAAGCAGAGCCGGAAAAATGCATCAGCACAATCAGGGAAAACCTGTTGTCAACGAGGAAGATTGCAGAAATTGCAAGAGATGTGCGAAGGAGTGCGGTTCGAATGCCATTAAGTACGACACCGGCAAGGCTGTTATCGACCAGGATTTGTGTAAAGGCTGTGGTCGCTGCATCGGAGCTTGTTCCTTTGATGCCATCCACAATCCTAACGAAAATGCCAATGAGATTCTCGGTTGCAAAATTGCTGAATATTCCAAGGCGGTTCTTGATGGAAGAGAGCATTTTCACATAAGTCTTATTGTTGATGTATCACCAAACTGTGATTGTCATTCGGAAAATGACGCACCTATTCTTCCTAACATCGGAATGTTTGCTTCCTTTGATCCGGTTGCCCTTGATCAGGCTTGCGTTGATGCCTGCCTTAAGGCGACACCAATGCCTAACTCTCAGCTTTCTGATAATCTTGCAAAACCGGGCTGGGTAATCCATAGGGATAATTTTTTGGATTCTAACCCTAATGTGCGTTGGAAAGAGACTTTGGAGCATGCCGAAAATATCGGCATCGGCTCAAGGGAGTACGACCTAATCAAACTCTAGGGGGAAGATGTGGGATTACTGCCATTTAAAGAAAAACTATACTATATTTGAGTTCAAATACCGTAGTTCTAGTATTTGTAAGATATTTACCATCAAAAACTAAGGGATGGCAAAATCACCATCCATGGCTTAAAATTGCCTGAGGAGTGCATCCGGCACTCCTCCCCTTAGTTTTAGTTGGTAAATATCAACAAATACACGACTACGCTAATTACTTCTCAAATATAGTATAGTTTTTAGTTGGTAAATATCAACAAATACACGCCCACGCTAAAACCCCACAAATTTCATATAGTTTTTTTCAAAAGGCAATGTAATATCACATGAAGGAAGTGAGGTCAAACAAAAGCAGAAGAATTTTCTTCTTAATAATTTTAAGCCAAGAAAGGCTATTTGTTTTTCTTAGCACCACAAATACATTTGTAACCAACGATTACTTTTTCATCATAGGCTTTCTTGTCAACGACTGTTACCATTTTTGATACCCATTTCTTTCTGTATCTTTCTTCTAACCTAGTTCTACACTGAGTATCTTCTGGAAGTTCTCCATTTGCTATTTTTTGTAAAATAGAATGACTAAAAGCTCTAGCTGCTTCTTTATCTTTAGCATCAAATTCTACACCTTGGTCATAAAATACATAAACATCATATGCTTCTTTCTCGTAATGACCTTGGTCTTCCTGATGAGTTACTGCCTTATGGTGAACAGTTTTATAAATAGGTTTCCAGTTGTGCTCGTGTTTCTGAGTAATTTTATTAATAGAAATGTCTTTAATGGATGAGTTAAGGCTTTCAACTTTTTCAGATACTTCATACAGGTTAGCTTGTGTGTTATTTTTTTGAGTTTTGTTTTTTGCCTTACCGAAGTCTACTACTATATTTTGGATGTAGTTTTTGTGTGAGGGGATATCTTTGATCCAGGTGATGGACATAGGCTTGTTTTCTTCTTCGAAGCCTTCATCTGTGCTTCCGTTATCGCATGATGTTAATGCGTTTTTATCTGACGAGATGGCTTTGGATGCTTTTGGCATCTTTGTTTTAGTTTGGATACAAGCATCGGTATTTTCAGTTATTTTGCAAGCAGATACCGAACTGCTTACCAGAGATAATGCTAATAATGCGCAAACAAATATCTTTTTCATATGTAATACCTCCCAAATTGTTGTTTTTATGACTAAAGTGAGTCATACACAATATCCATTATACTCTATATCGGAATAAGGTGTACATATTTTAATAAATTCAACAATTTCATCCACATATAAATGGTTGCAAGACAAATCAAAGTAAGGAAGGCGGTTTTGCTGTTCCACATTTTAAGTTGTAATATGCTTAGAAAGACTAGAACTACAACTATTTATTGGCGAAATTCTTGAAGGAGATTCATAAGCACTTTGAGAAAAATAATATATGATTTGTGTTGAGCTAGCGTGTTCGTGTATTTGTTGACGATTCTACCTGAAAAATACGGGAAGGCAATTCGCCAACTACAAATTGCAATAAAAAAATTCTTCTGCGTATGTTTGACATCACTACTTTCACTGGATATTACCTAGCCTTTTGAAAAAATACCTAGATTAAATTTGGGGGGATTAGCGTGTTCGTGTATTTGTTGATATTTACCACCAAAAAATAAGGGAGGAGTGCAGGAGGCACTCCTAGGCAATTTTAAGCCAAGGAAGGCGATTTTGCCGTCCCGTAATTTTTGGGAGGTAAATATCTTACAAATACTAGAACAACGATATTAACCCCCAATTTAATCTAGGTATTTTTTCAAAACGGCAGTAATATCCATCAAAAAAACACATGTCAAACAAGACAGAAGAATTTTCTTCTTAGCAATTTCCTTCAAAGTGGCGATAATATCCCACATCCCCTGTTATTGGGAGGGGATTTTTGGGGGTAAATTTGCGGTAAGTAGTATTAAAAACTATGTAAAGTAGAAAAAGATGTCGTATTATATTGACATGAATACTTGCATGTGATAGATTAAATATGTTTGAAAAGCAAAGTAAAGTACATCAAACATTTTAATACCAAGAAATTTAGTGTATTTGCAGGAGGAAAATGTGATGTTAATGAAAGCAATAGAGTTAAAGAATAAGATTTTGGAGAAGCCTATTATTCAGGGAGGAATGGGAGTTGGAATAAGCCGTTCTTCTTTGGCAGGAGCAGTTGCCAAGGAGGGAGGAATGGGAGTTATCTCAAGTGTGCAGCTTGGATTTGATGAGCCTGATTTTGACAAAAATCCATTTGGAGCAAACCTTCGCTCGTTGAAGAAACATATCTTAAGAGCAAAGGAAATTGCAATGGGCAATGGAATTATCGGGGTAAACATTATGACTGCAACCCAAAATTATATGGAAACAGTCAAGACTGCATGTAAGGCAGGGGTGGAAGCCATAATATCAGGTGCCGGACTTCCGGTTGATCTGCCAAAATACGCAGAAGGATTTGATGTGGCATTAGCGCCAATCGTTTCGAGCCTTAAGTCAGCCAAGGTTATCCTTAAATACTGGGATAGAAAATACAACAAGACAGCGGATTTTCTAGTAATCGAAGGACCAAAGGCTGGAGGTCATCTTGGATTTTCAAGGGAAGAGTTATTAGAAGGGGATTTTTCCGATTACGATAATGAAATACTCAAAATCATCGAGGAAAAGAAACGCTACGAGGAGAAATATCAAAGAAGCATCCCTGTATTTGTTGCAGGAGGAATTTTTGAGAGTGAAGATGTAAAACACGCAATCGAGTTAGGTGCAGACGGAGTGCAGGTGGCAAGTCGTTTTGTGGCAACTGAGGAATGTGATGCTGATATCAGATACAAACAGGCATATATAGATGCAAAACCTGAAGATATTATAATCGTTAAAAGCCCTGTGGGAATGCCTGCACGAGCAATCGAGAATGTTTTTGTTAAGAAGACAAGGGAAGAGAAGGAAAAAATCACAAAATGTTTCCGATGCCTTAACGGATGCAATCCAAGCGTGGCAGACTACTGTATTACAAGGGCGTTGATTAATGCAGTTGAGGGAAATGTGGATGAGGGATTGATTTTCTGCGGACAGAGAGTCGGCGAGATTGATAAAATGACAACAGTTCCTGAATTAATGAAAGAGTTAACCGTTTAGATAAGACTTGTGGTATACTGTAATCACTGTTGAATTAATGAAATAGTAAAACTGTAGAAGGCTTTTACATTAATCCGATAGCAAAATCATAAAATACTTTTGCATTAATGAGATAGCAAAATCATAAAATACTTTTGCATTAATGAGAAGAATAGCAAACGAAGTGGAGGATGAAGGATGAATTACTCACCAAGGGACATCTTGAACATAGTCAAGGAACAGGGTAGGGAAGCGGATTTTTTCACCAGCCTTACAAGTCATATCAATAATTACACAATTGCAGAGATTACAGATTGCAAATATAAAGAAAAAGACGGAAAATATTTTCTTATGTCACAAACCTACAAACTTAATATAGAGATAACTGACGATGATATTTTAACGGCGCTTATGAATAAGCTCTACGTCAGTGCATTTATATCAAGATTTAATGATTCATACAATATTCATTTTCTGGTGCACAGATATCCTGCCAGCATGAAGCCAAAATTCGAAGAGGAAATAGCAGGGGAAGTCTTTGATTATATGATGTTAAAGACAATTATTACATTAAGACTTGATAATCCAAAGAAGCTGGAAGAATATTTAGGGTAACATACAAGAAGGTCTGTCGGGTAATCCGGACAGACCTTTTAGTATTAATAATCATAATACATGTATGAATTTTTTGTACTATGTTTTACTCGATACATCATTGTATCTGCTTTCTTTAAGATATTCTGAATCTGAATTTTCTTATCAGATTTCTCGTCTATACTGCCAAGGGCAATACCGATTGAACATGAAAGCTGCTTGTCTTTTGGAATATCAAGTTCATATCCAATGGACTTTGAGACATCAAGGGATAATCCCTTTGATTCTTCAAGATGGGCGTAAATATTTTTTACAGCCGTATCAACCTGATTTTTATCATCAGTATACATAATAAGCAAAAATTCGTCACCGCCGCAGCGCACTGCATCAGACCTTTGGTTAGTAACCTGTCCCAGCATTTTTGCAAATTCAACCAGTACTTTATCCCCTATATCATGACCAAATGTGTCATTGTAGTATTTGAAATTGTCCAAATCGGCATATATGATTGCTATTTTTTCAAAATCCGTTGAAAAAATATCATTCATTCCTTGCCTGTTATATATACCTGTAAGCTGGTCATTGACTGCCATTTTCTGAAGTCTTGTGTTTGCTTTTTGAATCATCTTCTGGGCATCCGCTCGCTCTATATAATCAATCACATTATGATAAAGCATATTAAAAACAGATAAATCATTGTTGTCAAATTTGTATTTCTTTGATTTGTAACTCCAATCCATATTCATCTGTACCGATGCAAGAAAAATTGAATCAAGCCTCTCATTAGTAAAAATCGGAACAGCAATAAATGTGGTAATTGAATTAAAACCAAAGCATCTGTTAATGAATTTCTGGTATTTGCCAAAACTTTTATCAAATCTTGATGTAATAAAAGCTGTTCTTCTTTCGTTGAAATAATCAACGATATACCACATGGTATCTTCTGCAATATCCTTCTCGCAGATTTTGTATTTCATAACAGGTCTTTCATTTTCCATTCGGATAAACAAAAAATCATCAAGATTATATTTATTTGCCAATGTAACAAAGGCATTGTCAAGGACATGATCTGCATCCTGTGTATTTTCACTTAATAATTTCTGCCAGATACTTAAAAATTCAAGGTCTGCCTTCTGTGCAAGATATCCCTTTGCCATCCCTGTATATTTCGCTTTTTCAATTATATCCCTGGTCTTTACTTTGCTTATGCCAAGATTTAAGTTTTCCTTAGGAGCTTCTTTTCCTTCGCAAAACATCTCAAGCTGATTCAGGCGTTTCTTATAATTTTTTTCCTTGCAATATTTCTTTGCCTCGTTAAGTACTATGTCAGCTTCAGCCTCATGACCTGTTTTCCTTGCTATCCTTGTAAAAATAATCGCATACGGACATAAAAACATAAATCGGCTTCCGACAGCCCTGTCTATATATTTTTTTGCCTTTATAAGCTGCTTATATGCCTCATCAAGGTGACCGTCTGTTTCATGCATGGCAGCTGTCACAGAATAAAGGATTGCAAGATCGTCATCCCACAGGTGTGGTGCATCAACGTCCTGATCCTCAAGGTCAATGATATGTCCAAGAAACTGCTCCGTATACTGCAGATTAATCATTGTATTGTAATAACGTCCAAGCATATAGTTGCAAAATGCCCTAAGACCGTATATTTTGGAAATATTACATACATTTATACCATTTGCATTTATCAATCCGATTCCCTTAAGGGTTAACTGGAAAAGGCTGTCTGCCTTCTCAAAATCTCTGGCAAGAAGGCAGTTGATGGCGATGTTGTATACAGTTTCGTTGATTTTTTTCATATTGTCACCCTGCATAAACATCCATAGGGCGTTGTTGTAATGCTCGTTTGCCTCCTGATACTCCTCCATAACGCAGCAATTATATCCCATTCTGTTATAATTGTTGGCAAGTTCCTCCTTGTCATTGTATTTAATACATATATCTTTAATTTTTTCATTGAAATAATTCGCAGTATGATAATATCCGTGTGTCGATGCCATGAGGACATTCTTCCTATATGCCTCAATTAAAAAGTGATAATTACCAATCTTTTGGGCGATTTTAATTCCTTTGAAGAAGTGAGGCATCTTAGTAGTAAGGTCATCAAGATTTGAAAATCTTTCAGCATCGTTTTCATATGCATATACATATATGTGTGCAAGATGATTGTCATATCCATATTCGATACATTTATCAATCAGCTCATCCACCCCTGTCAGTGTAACAGTTAAAAGCCAGTGATCCCTCCAGCCTTGGAAAAATACCATATGCTCAAGCAAAGCTATCTCAAATTTCATCCTAGGATCATTACGTTTTTCCGACAGATGCTTGCATGCATTGATATGTTCAGTAGCCAAATCACTTTGGAAACTGTGCATATAAATTTTTGTGGCTGTTATATGATATTTAAATAACCACTCTTCATCGTCTAATGTTTCAAGAAGTTTTCGCATACCATTAAGATACAAAAGAGATTCCGCACTTTTTCTTGTGTACATTGATACACTTGCATAGAGTTCCAGAAAATTAAATTTCGTTTCCAGTTGTACGGCGAGTTTTTCCACCTCAAATTTATGGTAGTAAATGCTAAGATAATGTTCAACCTGATTAAAACACATGAAATGATACAAATTCATAAGTGCATCATAATCTTTGTCCAAAAGATCACTGGTACACCTAAAGCTCATCAATTTGTTGTTTTCTTCGTTTTCCTCTCCCAAAACATCAAAAAGAAGGTCGCAATCTTCCCAGTATTCAACAATTGAATTCCAAAGTTCCTTTGTATGCTCCACCTCTGTTTCATTTTCATTGTAAGAACATATAATGGCAATGGATGGTACAGACTCGTCCATAAGTTTCTTCAAAGCAACAAGAGTTGAATCTCCCGCCATGCTTAGATTATCAAGCATAATACATACAGGTTCAAAATCCGACAGATATTTGAGAAGCCTTATTACTTCCTCAGTAAATAATTTCTCTTCGTACTCGATTTCATCAATCAGCGGCTTTTCATTTCTGCTGGCATGACCGGTATTAAAATAGCTGCTAAAGACTTCCTTGTGCATGGAATATACATTGCATCTGTCAAGGAGTTCATCCGTTTCGATATCGTTTTCTGCGCATAATTCCTTTATCCATTCAAGGAACGGATCGTAGGGATTTGATATGCTTTCTTGCCCGAAATTTTTATATAAAATTTTTGTATTCTTCTTTTCTCGTCTGATGTTTTCCAACTCTTCGTCATTAATTCTGCTGTTGTTGTAATGTCTTATTGCTATGATTTTCTTCTCCAAGCTATAGAACTTGTCAAACATCTCTCTGTAAAACTTAACCATATGCATGTACCCCTTCTACATAAGTACTTTATTACTATACAGTATACAATAGAAATGGCGTTAATGTCAAAATATATAGGATATTTTTATATATTATTGTTAGCTTCCAAGATTATAAGAGTTAAAGATTCTTACGATATGCTTCATAGGCACGTTTAAAGCTGTTTTACACACTTTAAGGAGTAGGAAAAGGCAAAAAATTAAGAAAATTACATAAATATTACAAAAAAGTTACAAAATCCCTTGAAAACTATTCAGATAACTGTTATACTTAGTTACGAAATAGTGATGTAACTTTTTAGTTTCCAGAATGAATACAATACATAAGGGATTGATTCTGAAATGAATTTTTTGAGAAAACTTACCTTTTATACAGTTACCATATTAATATAATGAGGACAATTAATAATTGCCCGAATTAAAAGGTTCATGACAGATAGAAAATGTTATTGTATTTAAGGGGAGACGGACATCTTGTGACTAATTACCTGCAAAAACCCCCACCGGAAGAGAAAAAGTTACAAAAGAATTGTTATCTGCAGTGGTTTAGATTTCCTGTATATTCATCTCAAGCCATCAAAGCGGGAGATTTAAGCCGGCAGGAGCAATTTAAAAAGGATGTGTGCCGATAGCATTTATATGCTATACGAAATTTATATGTGTGAAAAAAGTCGATTATGAATTTATTTCTTAATCAGCTTTTTTATTTTGAGGATAAAATGCTAAAATAATCCGTCATATTGGAAAAAAGACGTGACAGGCTGGGAACTAATGAAAATTTTGGAAATAAATTCAGACTGGGAATCATCCCTCAAACCCTTGAATAACAAGGAATCCCCCATTAATGGAGTAAGATAGTACCAGGAAACTTTGAAATTATCCTCTTATTAGTAATGACAAAAAATTAAAAAGTGATATACTTATTACAGATTTGTTACAGGGATGCGCATGAAGGTGTAATCACACTTTCACCTGTTCGGATTGGTGTTGTTGACAATATAATATGGAGAGAGAATTAATGTATGGTATCCGGGGTGTTTGCAGTTTTTGGGGAATTGTAACATAAAGTGCATAAAATTAATTATCAAAAGGAAGACATTATATTGAAAAAGAAAAGTAACTTAAAAGGAATCATGGCGTCTTGTTTATCGGCGGCTGTGGTTGTGACATCATGGGTACCTTATTCTAATATGGAAGTATCTGCAGCAACAACCAGCAGTAATGTTTATATTACAGAAGCAGGCGGTTGGTATGAAAGTGCTTACGTAGAGTGGGACACAGTAACTAATGCATCATCTTACAGAGTATATGTTAAAAAAGATGGAGCAGCGGATTCTACATACGTTCAGTTGGATGATCAGCTTATCCGTAAATACGATTCGTATGTCAGAGCAGATGCTCTTGGTCTTGAGGCTGGTAATTATGACTTAAGAGTCGAGGCAACTTTGTATAACGGAACAGTTGTGGCAGGAACTACTAAGAAGATTCAGGTTGCAGCAAAGGATAGAAGCGGTTTTGCATTTTCTAAGGATTCTACTTATAAGACAGGTTCAGGTGCTTATACAGACAAAGGAACATTAAGAAATGATGCACAGGTTGTTTATGTAACACCTGAAACAGCAAAAACATGTACAGCTACGGTAAACGGCAAAAAAGTAACAGGTTTTCAGGCAATCTTAGATGCTAAGAAGAGCGCTGGAACAAAAGATACAGGTGCTATTGATTTCCGTCTTATCGGATGTATCGAAGCTGACGATGTTGATTATTTTGGAAGTTCAGCAGAAGGAATTCAGATTAAAGGTAAAACAGCTAATTCAGAGATGAATATCACAATTGAAGGTGTCGGTGAAGATGCCGCTGTTAACGGATTTGGATTTTTAATCAGAAACGCAGGAAACGTTGAGATTACAAATTTAGGTGTTATGAACTTCATGGATGATGGAATTTCACTTGACACTAAAAACACAAACATCTGGGTTCACAACACAGATTTATTCTACGGCTCAGCAGGAAGCGATGCTGATCAGCTTAAAGGTGATGGTTCAATTGATGTAAAAGCAAAGTCTACATATGTAACTGGTTCGATCATTCAGATTCAAGACACCCAAGAATCAGAGTAGGTTCAATTCATATTTACAATAACTACTTTGATGGAAACGCTAAATATGGTGTAGGTGTAACAAAAGGTGCATCTGCATTCGTAGAATCAAACTATTTTAATAATAACAAATCTCCAATGATGAGTTCTTTACAGGGAACAGATGCCAAAGGAGATGGAACATTCTCAGGCGAAGCCGGTGGAATGATTAAAGCATATAACAATAAGGTTGTTGGAGCATCAAGCCTTATTTATGCAAACTCAAATGCAGGAACACAGTCTGCTAATGCAAAATCTTTTGATGCATATCTTGCAGCCAAAAGAGCAGAAACTGTACCATCAACATACAAGACAGTATCAGGTGGAACAGTATACAATAACTTTGATACAAAATACGACCTTGGAGTTGAAGAGTCAGCAATCACAGCTGTTGAAAACGTACCAACTGTTGTAAAAGCCACAGCAGGACGTATGAATGGCGGAGATTTCAAGTGGACATTTTCTGACAGTGACAACACAAAGTACACAATTGATAAGGAGCTTAAGCAAAAGGTAGTTGATTATAAGTCTTCATTAAAATCAATCGGTGGAAATGGTTCAAAACAGTCAGTAACTAAAGGTTCAAGCGAGGCAACTCAGAAAACTGACGTTATCACAATCGCTGATAAGATTAATGGAACAACTTCAGGTTCAGGAAGTACAGGAAGTACAGAATCAGGAAGTACAGGAAGTACAGAATCAGGAAGTACAGGCTCAGAAAGTACAGGAAGTACAGAGTCAGGAAGCACAGGTTCAGGAAGTACAGATGAAACAGCAGCAATAGTACACAATTTTACAAAGAGTGGAAAAACAAGCAGTTTCTTCAATATTTCAGGAAACCTTTCAAGCAAAAACTCTATTACTTATAATGGAGTAAAATTAACTAAATGTCTTAAGATGGAAAGTAAGACATCTGTTACATTTACAACAGATAAGGAAACAACACTTACATTAGTATTTGCAGAGAAGAACCAAAGTGGTGTTGCAAAAATTAGTGGAACTTCTGTAAAATCAGATGCTAATGGAGTTGTTAAAGTTAAATTAAAAGCTGGAACTCATAAGATTACAAAGAATAAAGTAGCAAATCTTTATTATATGCAGATTCAGTAAAAGTTATGTTAGTAATTCATGCAGGTTTTAAATTTATGGAGTAATTTAACAACCTTGCAAGAGTAAGTTATGAAAAATGTAAACATAGAAAGTAAGTTATAAAAGTAAAAAATGTTATGTTAGATGTAATTGTTAGTAGGGAATAGTTGCGCTAATCAAAAGATAAATAGAGAATAGTTATTAGTTATAGTGTTGCAAATTAAACTAATAATAAGTAGAAATGTTAAGCAAATGCAATTTAAACACACCAAAGAGATTATAATGTATTAATGCGAAGTATCAAATGGGAAGGTACTCTTTGAACTGTTTAAATGCAACCCGCTTAGCATTTTTTTATGCATTACTTCTTCAAATTACTGCCCCTCTCACCACAAATTTTCCCCAAAGAAAAATCCCCTCCGCTTATTCTCCCACCATCCCCTCTAAGAATATTCCCGCCACTTTACCCAAACGTAGCTCCCCCTCTAAGTTATCTTTATGTAGCTTTATCTAAAAGCCTTCATTCATATGCATGGATTTTTCAAAATAATGCAACCACACTACAAATTGCATCCAAGGGAAAATTCTTCTTCTACTAATGTTTGACCAGCAATTTTTCCGAGGGATATTACTAAGCCCCTTTGTGGAAAATGCTATTAATGCCAAGTTATCTTTTCTAAAACTATAAGGTCTTCAATTCCTATGCATTGATTTTTCAAAAT
>JAXJWH010000126.1:0-3587 GCA_036308125.1 Agathobacter sp. | reverse complement strand
TTCGTGGTACTGGTTTAAGTCGTCCTACTGTTTACAAGTATTATGATGAATGCTTAAAAACTATTACAACACAGCACAACGAACAAAAATAGGTATTTATTTTTGTTCTCTTTTCGCTAGTCAGATAATCGCAAAAAAAAGGCGATTATCGACAAAATAGCGAAAATGTGCTATGCTGTAATAGTCGCAAGATACGCAAAAGTGTAAACACTTTTACATCTTGCAAGGGAATTGCATTCCCTTTGAACCCTTGCAACTTTGCAATTTTTGGATCTAATTATCCAAAAATTACAAAGTATTGGAGTATCGAAAATGAACACCAAAAGACCAAAATCTGTCGCTTTTCGACTTTCGGAATCCGAATTTTCTCAACTCCAAGAACGCATAAAAAACTCTGGAATGACTTCCCAGGAGTTTCTTTTGCGTTCTGCTCTCGATAAACCAATTCTTGAAAAATCTGTTTATCGAGAGTTTTTGCTCGAGCTTCGTCGTCAAGGAGTGAACCTTAATCAACTAGTTAGAGCTTGTAATGTTGGGAATATTGATATTCCTGGTATTGAAAAATTGATAAAGGAACTTGAAGAAAAATGGCTATCCTTAAAGCTGTAGCACCTAAGAAAGCGAAAGCAAAATTGATTCAAAATATTTGTGCTTATGTTCTCAAGAATGAAAAGACAGAAGAAAAACTAACTTTCGGTTTTAATGTTGATGTGAAAAATTGTGTTGAACAAATGAACAACACCAAAGATTTTTGGGATAAAAAAAATAAAGGTCGTGAGTATTATCACTTTGTCCAGGCATTCCCACCGAATGAAAATATCACCACAGAACAAGCTTTGGAAATGGCGAAAAAGTTTATCCAGGAATCAAAAGCTTTTGAAGATTTTGAAGTTTTGTTGGCAACTCATAAAGATAAAAAACATATTCATACACACTTTATTGTCAATTCAGTTTCTTTGACCAATGGCAAAAAATTTCGTTATTCAAAAAATGATTTAGCAAATTGGAAAGAACTCCAGGACAAAATAAATATTCAAAATGGATTTTCAAAAGCTGTTGAGAAAGGACAAACAATCCAAGGAACAGAACGAGAAGAAACAGTCGCAAATAATCGTGATACTTTTGAGATTTTGAAAAAAGCTGAAAAAGGACAAGCTCAAAGTTATGTATGGGATTGTGCTTTAGCTGTAATCAACAATACGAAAAAATCAAAAAACAAAATTGAATTTATCGAGCTGATGAAAGCAAGTGGTTATAAAACGAAATGGGAAGACCATAAAAAACATATAACTTTTACAGACATAGAACGCGAAAAAAACGGAGAGCAGAAGAAGTCTGTTAGACTTTCTAAACTCTTTGATTATTTTAATATTTCAATTTTTGAATCAAAGGAGAAACTTCTAAATGAGTTTGAAAGAAATAGCGAACGAACAACAGCAACACAACAACCTGGAACAAATCCAAAACCAACTCAATCAAATACAGACATCTTTGCAGAATATCAACAACACCGAGCAGATGAACGAGCTGAAGCAATTCGTATTCAAAATGCAAGACAACTTGCTGAAGAACAACAGCGACAACTTGAAAAGGATAAGCGAAAGTTACAACCAGGACATAAAAAGGGTTTCTCAATCGGTCGTTGATTCTTACGGCGAAGAAATAAAAAATTTAACGAAAGATTTTAGACACGAAACTAAATTATTTAGGGAAGAACTAAATCAAGTAAAACATAATCATTTTTCAGTTTTATCAAATTGTTTGTTATATATTTTTATCGGTGCTATGTGTGCTTTTTTGGGGTGTTTCCAGGCTTTTTTTATCCAGGAAAAAAAGGATTTTATTCAAACAGCTGTTTATGAACAAACACTCAAAAAAGGGAAACGAGAATATAAACAAGAACTTTTGTCAGAAGACCCTACAGAATTGCAGAAACTTGTTGACGAATGGAAAGAAAAATGGGTGGAAAAATAACGCAATTTTGTAGGGAATATAAAATCATTACCACACTTAAAAAAGGCTCTCAGAAGCGTTCTGAGAGCGTCTAAAAGGGTATATTTGACACCACCTAAAAGGTGGTATATATTATCAAAAAAATGTCAATTTACTTCATTGATAATATACGCCCCCTATTCATATCTACCTGGGGGCAAGGGGGTTATAGGTGAGTTTATATTTAGCTAAAGAAAATTGGTTTAATTCTTCTTCTCTTGCTCAATCTTATAACATTAAAAAATCTTCTGCTTCTGAATTTTATAGGGATTTATTTCCAGTTGGAACTTTTGAAAAGGAGTTGGGTAAGTTAGAAGAATATCCAAAGACAAATAAAGGGAATGGCTTTATTGTTTACACAGTTTCTGAAGAAAGAAAACATACTAGAATGGTTTTTGATGATTTGCAGGCTATTTTTGAATTGCAAAATAACGAATGTGCGTTTATGTCGCCTATTGCCTATTTTGGAAAAAATAGAACTTCTGCGAATGCTCGTATGTTGTATGCTTTAACTTTTGACCTGGATGAAGTGGGAGACAAAGAGCTTGACATTTTTTGGGGCTATCATATTTTTCAAAATCACTACCCACGACCAACTTATGTTGTAAATTCTGGTGGTGGAGTGCATTTGTATTATGTATTAAAAAAACCTTTACCAATGACACCATTTAACCAAAAAAATTTAAAACGCATTAAATATGCTTTAACCAAAAGAATTTGGAATAAAGACAATTCCAAGTGTTTAGAACCACAATACCAGGGATTAAATCAAGGTTTTCGATTGGTTGGTAGTAAGACAAAAAACGGTGAAGAAGTTACAGTCTACCGAACTGGTGAAAGGTTAAATGTTGAAGATTTTTTGGACTATTTGTCCGAATCTGAAAAAGTTGAATTTAAAATTTTTGAGCCAAAAATATCACTTGAAGAAGCCAAAGAAAAATATCCTGAATGGTATCATCAAAGAATTGAACTTGGCAGAAAGAAAAAAAATTGGGTTTGCAATCGTGCTTTGTATGATTGGTGGAAAACGAAAGTTGAATTTGCAAAATATCATCACAGATACTTTTATATTATGGCATTAACAATTTATGCGATAAAATGCAATGTGCCTTTTGACGAATTAAGGGCAGATGCTTATTCTTTCCAGGATTATCTAAACCACAAAGAACCTGGAAATCCATTCACCAACCACGATATAGAATCAGCTTTGGAAATGTATCAAGAATGTTATATTTCTTTTCCAAGAGATGAAATTGAACATATCACAGCGATTGATATTCCGAAAAATAGACGCAATGGCAGAACTCAACAACAGCATATCCAAATTATGAATTTCTTTCGTGATGTTGTGCATCAGCTTGACCATTGGAGAAATGAAGACGGACGACCACCACTCGATTGTGTTGTTTATGATTATTTAAAAAATAATCCTGGTGCAAAAAAATGTGATGTAATTCGTGGTACTGGTTTAAGTCGTCCTACTGTTTACAAGTATTATGATGAATGCTTAAAAACTATTACAACACAGCACAACGAACAAAAATAGGTATTTATTTTTGTTCTCTTTTCGCTAGTCAGATAATCGCAAAAAAAAG
>JAXJWH010000125.1:0-7876 GCA_036308125.1 Agathobacter sp. | reverse complement strand
GAAATACCCGGCCTATAGCCTCAAAAATCCGAAGACATACTACAAAATATGAATTTTTCAAGGTGGTATAGAAACAGGGGCAAATCTATTTATGGTTTTGCCCCCAACATCATTTTATACAAGTTTACTAAATTTTAAAATAACGGATTGCTATGCGAAAAAGAATTGCTGTGATATAATGATTATAAAGATATTTCAAAAACATCAATGCGGTTTTGGCATCTGTTTTGAAAGAACTTATTGCAAACGAAATTATTGAGCGTAAGTCTTATGATGAAATTCCACCACGAGTAGAATATTCTCTGACTGAAAAAGGAAAGACCATAGTTCCGATATTGCAAAGTATCTGTAAGTGGGCAGGTAAATTTTACAAAGAGGATTCGGATAATGTAATGATTCAATGTAAGAGATGTGACTACAATGGATTATCATAGAAGCGATATGTGATTATGCCTGAAGAAAGCAAAAATGCTGCATTTTATGAAAAATTCGGTTTTAAGGTTATGGCGGATGGTGTGGCGATGCAGCTTTGTAATTTTGGAAATAAAAGATAGCGGCTAAAGAGTTACTATAAAAAGAAGATATATTAAAGGAGGATTAACTGATGAAAGTAGCAGTTACATATGATAAAGGAGAAATTTTTCAGCATTTTGGACATACGGAGAGTTTTAAAATTTATGAAATAGAGAATAATAAGGTTGTTAATGAGCAGATTGTAGACACAAACGGTCAGGGACATGGAGCATTGGCAGGATTTTTATCAGGTGGAAAAGTTGATGTACTTATCTGTGGAGGAATTGGAGGAGGAGCGCAGGTTGCTCTTGCTGAAGCTGGCATTAAATTATATGGTGGCGTATCTGGAAATGCAGATGAGGCTGTTGCAGCATTTTTAGCAGGCAGTCTTGATTATAATCCTGATGTAAAATGTAATCATCATGATCATGAACATGGTGAGGAACATTCTTGTGGAAATCATGGCTGTGGAAATCACAACTGTCATTAAATAAAATATTAATTATGGGAGGTTTTTATGGAACAAAAATTTTATATTTGCAAACATTGTGGAAACATAGTAGAAGAGGTAAAGTCCAGTGGAGTACCAGTAATGTGCTGTGGACAGAAGATGACAGAGCTTGTGCCTGGAACTTCTGATGGAGCGGCTGACAAACATGTACCGGTTTTCGAAGTTAACGGTAATATCGTTACTGTGACTGTAGGTGAGGTCGAGCATCCAATGGTAGATGTTCACTATATTGAATGGATTTCTATTCAGACAAAACAGGGAAGTCAGAGAAAGGTTCTAAAACCTGGCGATGCACCAAAGGCTTGTTTTGCATTGTGTGAAGGGGATGAAGTGGAGGCAGTATATGCTTACTGCAATCTTCATGGATTATGGAAAAAGTAGGAGGAGTCAATATGAGTAAATACGCAGGAACACAGACAGAGAAAAACCTTGAGGCTGCATTTGCAGGAGAATCTCAGGCAAGAAATAAATACACTTATTTTGCTTCAAAGGCAAAAAAAGAAGGTTATGAGCAGATTTCAGCACTTTTTCTAAAAACTGCAGATAATGAAAAAGAGCATGCTAAAATGTGGTTTAAGGAGCTTAACGGCATTGGTGATACAGCTGAAAACCTCAAAGCTGCTGCCAATGGCGAGAATTATGAGTGGACAGATATGTATGAAGGCTTTGCAAAAACCGCTGAAGAAGAAGGATTTCCAGAGCTTGCAGAGAAATTCAGACTGGTAGCTGAAATAGAAAAACACCATGAAGAAAGATATCGTGCACTTCTTAAAAATGTCGAAATGCAGGAAGTATTCAAAAAAAGCGAAGTAAAGGTGTGGGAATGTCGTAACTGTGGACACATAGTTGTCGGAACAGAAGCACCTGAGATTTGTCCTACATGTGCTCATTCTCAGAGCTATTTTGAAGTACATGCAGAAAATTATTAATGGTTTTGAAAGAAAAATCGTGCAATGTTAGGAGTATTAAGGCTGACTGGAGCAATCTGGTCGGCCTGTTTTTGTATTTTATATAAAAGTTATTGACTTAGAGTCAACTCCAAGTAGTACAATAGGATTATCATATTGAGAATGGAGGAAATTGTTCAAATGAATGGCTTGAACCAGTGGATGATGAGCAGTATGGGAGAATTTAACTATGACAATTAAAGAAGTATGTGAAAAATATGATATTACGGCGGATTCACTTCGTTATTATGAGCGTGTGGGAGTGATTCCGAAAGTTACAAGAACATCCGGTGGTATCCGTAACTATTCAGAAGAAGATATCAAATGGGTGGAAAATGCCATTTGTATGAGAAGTGCCGGTGTTCCTGTGGAAATGATTATTGAATATGTGCGATTGTTTCAAATGGGAGATGAAACTTTTGAGGCAAGATGCAATTTACTTAAAGATGCCAGAAAGAAAGTTGAAGCGGCAAGAAAAAAATATGATGACGAGTTAAAACGTCTAAATTATAAGATTGCAAAATATGAGGAGGCTTGTAGGACAGGTGTCCTTATATGGGATCATGAAGAAATGAAAAAGGAGAATCAGGAATAATGGGAAAGAATGTTATAGTAATATCGACAAGTTTAAGAACAAACAGTAATTCGGAAGCACTTGCAGCGCAGTTTGCAAAGGGAGCAAAGGAGGCAGGCAACAATGTTGAAATAATTTCTCTTCGTGGAAAGAAGATTGCTTTTTGCATTGGCTGCCTTGTTTGCCAGAATACAGGAAGCTGTGTGATAAAAGATGATGCGATTGAAATTACGGAGAAGGTATTAAATGCAGATGTAGTAGCATGGGCAACTCCGATTTATTATTATGAGATGTCCGGTCAGATGAAAACTCTGATTGACCGCATGAATTCCATGTTTCCGAAAGAATATAAATTCAGGGATATTTATTTTATGTCAGCCGCAGCGGAAGATGCAGAGTATGTTCCGCAAAGGGCAATCGAAGGTCTTCAGGGATGGATTGACTGTTATGAGAAAGCAGAACTGAAGGGAAGTGTTTTCTGTGGAGGGGTAAATGCACCGGGAGACATTTCTGGAAACGACACATTAAAAGCAGCTTATGAAATGGGAAAACAGATTTAAGAAAGGATGACAAATCAATGATACAAAATGAAACCATAACACTAAATAATGGAGTAAAGATTCCGAAACTGGCACTTGGGGTGTGGATGATTCCGGATGAAGAAACGGAAGCTGCTGTCAAATCTGCAATTAATCTTGGATATCGTCATATTGATACGGCGCAGGCTTATGGAAATGAGCATGGAGTCGGAGCCGCAATCAGAACCTGTGGCATACCAAGAGAAGAAATTTTTGTGACATCAAAGATTGCTGCGGAGCATAAGACATATGAATCCGCAATTGCATCGATTGATAAATCTATCCAGACAATGGGACTTGATTATATCGACATGATGATAATTCACAGTCCTCAGCCATGGGGTGAAGTCAATCAGTCAGAGAACAGGTATTTTGAGGAAAACCGTCTGGTATGGAAAGCTCTTGAAGATGCGTTGAAATCTGGAAAAGTAAGAGCCATAGGTGTATCAAACTTCTTGAAAGAAGATATTGATAATATTTTAGAATCATGTGAGATTAAGCCTATGGTAAATCAGGTGCTTTCCCACATCACAAATACGCCACTTGAATTGATTGATTATTGTAAGTCACTTGGAATTGAAATGGAGGCATACTCTCCGGTGGCGCATGGTGTTGCACTTCGTAATGAAAAGATTGCTGACATGGCAAAGAAGTACGGAGTAAGCACGGCACAGCTTTGTATCCGCTATGACTGGCAGCTTGGTATGATTGTGCTTCCAAAGACTGCAAATCCTGTACATCAGGAAGAAAACAGGAACATTGATTTTGAAATATCAGCAGAGGATATGGAAATTCTAAAAAAGATGGATAAAATCGATAGTTATGAAGAGTTTGGGGGATTTCCTGTATATGGTGGCAAGTATAAAGGATAGATAAAAATGGATTTTGGACTGGAGGATAAACGAATGTATACATTCACATTAAATAATGAAATTAAAATGCCAAGTATTGGATTTGATTTTTTTATTAGAGCAAGAGAAATGGAGAATAGTGGTAAAATATTTAAAGTTTTGCTGCGTTCAAAGTGTATTTTATAATGAAATAGTCGTAAATGTGATAATTTACATGGTGTTGCATCATGTACATGCGGCATAATATGGCAGGAAAGCGGATAAATTCTATGTTTTTAAGTACTAAGGTACATAGGCAAAATTTGGATTAAATCAAACGTTTTGGGATAAATGCTTAGTAGTAACTGACTACTAAGGGGCAAAAAAAGTTGATTTTATAAAAGATAAATATGAAATTTTTCAAAAACAATTGCATTTTTTAATAATTTTCATACACTAAATGTAACAGAGTTGCCCGAAGTCTTTTTTGACATTGGGGACCAGGCTGAGACTTGTTCTCAGCCTTTTTACGTTAAGGAGATACTTTATGGATTTAAAGAAACCATTAACCTTTGAAGAACAGCTAGATAAGTTGGTGACGCACGGAATTATTATTACGGATAAAGAAAAAGCGATAGATATTTTGAAAAAGGTAAATTATATAGTTCTATGTACTATTCGGAAAAAGATGTTATAGCCAATATGGTTGGAGTTAGTAGAGATACACTGGAAAATCATCTGCACTGTTTATCAGTATTACGAAATAAATGTGCACATGCAGCCAGAATGTATAATACAGATTTTAATCCACCAGCGAAGTTCACAAAAACTTTTTTGAGAAAAAATCCAGAGATAAAAAATAATTCTTTATTTGCATATACATTGGTTTTGTTGAAAAGACTTCCAGATGAGAATAGTAAAAAATCATTGGTTCAAACGGTGGAGGCAGTGATAAACAAGTATAGAAGTGATATTGATTTGAAATTAATTGGTTTTCCGGAGAATTATTTGGAAATTATGAAGAATAATTTGTAAGATGCTAGTACATAGCCATTTTTCTTTAGTAACAATTTGTTATGAATAGAAACAAAAAAGCTAGATGAGTGAAAACGGAAGATACCGATTGTAGAGGATGTGGCGTAGATTCAATTATATGGTTGGCAGGTATGACGATATTTACAGAGTGCAGATGCCGAATATCACGCCTCATGTGTGTGGGCATACTTACTGCTCTAATATGGCAAAGTTAGGCATGAACTCTAAGAACTTGCAGTACCTTATGGGATATTCGGATATCAGTGTTACCATGAATGTATACACGCATATCGGATTTGATGATGCCGAGGAGGAACTAAAACGGATGGAGGAGTTTAGAAAGGCGCAGGCAGAGGTGGAAAAGAAGAATGAGAAACCGATGACGCAGAAAATGTTTAAGGTAGTATGATGGATAGGAAAGTGGGACGCTCCGGCTTTGGCTGGGGTGTTTTTTCTATGGAAAAATGATAAGGATGACGATATAATAATTTTGTATCATTTAGAGTTATTAATACAAGAAATGAAGGGCAGATATGGAAGAAAAAATTAATAATATTAAAAGCCAATTAATAATGGATTATATAGAAAAAATAGATGATGTTGTAGGAAACTATGACTTTATAGATAATACTGCTGATGATATATTTGATTTAATTATAGAGATATCAAATGTTATGCAGAAAGAGTTGCCAGAGATACAAAGTTCAATATTACTTAGAAGTGGAACAGAGATTAGGGATGCAAACACAGTTAGAGCATTATTGGTAATGTATTTAGCGGATAATGGGATCAAATATGCAGGGAAAGAAAAAGAGGAAAATGCAGAAATAAAAAGATTCTGGTCATCATTTATTTTATGGTTTGAAACAGAATTAGTTAATATGGAATTATTAAAACCACAGTATTTGCGTTGGGATAACTGGGATGGGGGAATGTGGTTTTTAGAAATAGATTATGAGTATGAATTCCGTCTTCACAGAGGAGTAGATTATCCGACTTCACTAAAAGACAATGCTGGCAGTATGGAAGATATTAAAACATTCATAGAACTGGCATATAAGTATTGGATTATTAATGACGGGCAATCACATTATGCATTTACAGTGGAGGTAAATGAGCGTTTAAAAATCTTTAAATTGCCATACCGATTACAAAATGGTATTTTAATAAAACAAGGATATAAGACCACATATGGAATTGATAAAATTATCGATTATAGGATGTTTGAAAGAAAAATTAGATTCTCGGAGGATATGATAAACAGCCATGATATGATGGAGAAGAAAAGTGCCTTGGATTTTATAATAGATGTATTGCAGTATATGATTTCTACACAGGAGGGGAATCGGGATAAGCAATATGGAGCATTGGCGAAGTCTGTGAATGATGATAACAACAGCAAAGTGTATGCGGTTGTTAAACGTGAGATTGACGAGTTGATGAAAATATCGAATGAGTATTTTGATATTAGACATAATGATTATTTGAATGCGGCTAAGCAGCAGAGAGAGGCATTAAATGATTCACAATTTATTGAATATCTGTATAATCGGGCGTATGCATTACTATATTTGTTGAGATTAAAAGATGGAAATAAAGAATAGAGGAGTTTTAAGTGAAATTTTATAAGGAGAATCTGTTAGAGATTGTAAATACGAATAATGTGAATCAATTAGATTTTAAAGATTGGATAATGTTCAGTACTGATTGTGAAGACAACTTAAAAAAATGGATTAGGTTTAAAACATGTGATTATCCGGACCCAGATGTGGTCTTGAAACAAGGAGCTCCAAAATGTGTTGCAGTTAAGTTAAACTGGTATTCTGATAAGGAAACAATCGATAATTATTACATTGACTGTATTTTTTCTTTTGCAACATTTTTCAAGGCTTTTTTGAGATGTTATGCAGGCGAGTATATGCCATATATGGGTCAAGTGTATGAAAATTATGAAAAAATATTTAGTGATAAATACAAGGATGAATTCTGTAAAAAACAGGATATAAACAGAGCTTGTTTAGATGAACTTTTGAGGCAATTAAATCTATTTGCAAAGAATACCCATACATTAGGGAATTACATGAAGTGTCCAGATGGCGAGTACAATGCTGTAAAAGGAAATTATTTTAAGTATAAGGATAGATTGGAGTTACTGTACCAAGATGTGAAAGGCTCATCTAAAGAGGTGTCACATTGGAGCAGCTGGTTTGATAAAAATAAGAAGGAGTTGAAAATAGAGGAAGTACTGGAAAATGAAGAACTTCTCAAATTTGAATTCAATGGAAACAAGATGAAAAATAAGCATTTTGAAACATATACGAAATATATCAAGAATATTAATGAAATTATAGAAACTCGTGGAATAGCATTTGCTAAAAAATTAATTGAAACTTCTTAGTAGTAACCCATCCCATTTTACTACTAACTTTACTACTAACAGGTAGTCACAACTTGCTAAATTCTGCTCTGATTTGCCACATTCACGCATTTCAGAGTAAAACATAAAATCCCCGGAAACCCTTGCAAACAAAAGCATTTCTGGGCAAAAAGGAGATAAACAAAACTATGATTAAAGTACTTTTCATCTGCCATGGAAACATATGTCACACCCCTTAAAACCCTTGATTTTACAAGCAATTTTGTCATCAAGAGATGATTTTACTAAGGTTTTACTAAAAAAACGTAGGAATCTCTAGCACGAATTTAGAAGTAAATAAGAAGTCTAGGACTTTATTAGTTGTTAATTACGGTTCTATGTCAAGTGTTGGGGTGGGATTTTTTAAATCCCGCTCCATCATTGCGTTTAAAGGCATTTTTATGTTTACAGTGTTCAAAGGGTATTTTTGAGCATGGCAAACAAACCTTCAAGTGCCAGTCTGTAAATAAAT
>JAXJWH010000124.1:0-23726 GCA_036308125.1 Agathobacter sp. | reverse complement strand
TTGAAATCAGATGGAACTTTGATGACTTTCAGGCTGGATGATGGTATAATCAGTAGTAATAGCGAGAAAACAAAATTATAAAGAAGTAACATGGGGAATCTTGCTAAAGGTTCCCCATTGATAAAAAAATTAATTTTTTTTTGTTTCTTACTTGACACGAGCAGAAGCACATAATGTAGCAAAAAGAGGAGATAGAAGTTCTCAAAGAAGTAAGCTCGCATCATTGCTTGCTAATCGTTCAGATACTCTAATTATGCTTACAGCAACTCCTCATGATGGTAAAGGACAGTCGGTTGCATCTCTAATGAATATGTTGGATCCGACTGCAATTGCTGATGAAGAAAACTATACAAAAGATGATATTCAGGGACTCCTTATCAGACGTTTTAAGAAGGATATTCAGGATCAGGTTTCAGGCGCTTTTAAAGAGCGTGTAATCACTATTGAGAGATGTTCTGCATCTGCACGAGAAGAAGCTGCTTATGATATTTTTGCTGATATGAAGCTTCAGATGGATGAGACAAGAGCAAGAGGAAAAGGAATTCTCTTTAAGACTAGTCTTGAAAAATCTTTATTTTCTTCACCAGCGGCATGTATTAAGAGTTTAGAGGCAAGAATTAAAAAGCTTGAGAAGAAATATCCGGATGGAGATATGCCTGATATTGCCTCTTTAAAAGAATTAAAAAATGCATTAGAGCTGATTACGCCAGCAGATTTTTCGAGATACGCAAAGTTGATTGCTCTTTTAAAGAGCCAAGAGTATGGATGGGCTCCAAGTAAAAATGATGATCGTCTTGTTATTTTTACAGAGCGTATAGAAACAATGCGTTATCTTGCTGAAAATCTCAAAAAGGATTTGGGATTAAAGGACAATCAGCTTGAGGTAATGCATGGTGGAATGAGCGATAAAGATCTTCAGCGTATTGTTGATGAATTTGGTAGAGCAGAATCTCATATCAGAGTCATTGTTGCATCTGATGTTGCATCTGAGGGTATCAATTTACATTATCTGTCACATAGACTGATTCACTTTGATATTCCTTGGTCACTTATGGTGTTCCAACAGAGAAATGGTCGAATTGATCGTTATGGACAGCGTGAGCAACCAGATATTAGGTATATGCTTATTGATAGTGATAATCCAAGAATCAAGGGCGATGCTCGTATTATGGAAATCTTGGTAAAGAAAGAAGAACAGGCTCTTAAAAATATAGGAGATCCTGCTATGCTCTTCGGAAAGTTCAACCAGGAGGAAGAGGAAGAAGAAACTGCGAAAGCAATCGAAAGTGGTGCAGGAGCAGATGCTTTTGAAAAGCTTCTTGACTCTGATGAAGAAGAGTTTGATCCTTTGGAACTACTAATGGGACTTGGAGATGAGAAAGAAGTTAAGGTTGAGTATAGTGATGAAGAGACTCTGTTCTCAGATCTTGATTATGTAAAAAATGCCTTGGATATTTTTACGGATACAGAAGAAATAAAATATTCTGACTTAACAGGAACCCAAGGTGTAGAGATTAAGCTTACAGAAAACGTAAAGAAACGAATTAGAAAACTTATGCCACCTGAGGCTATGCCATCGGATGATTATCTTAGATTATCTCCAGACAGAGAATATTGTCTACAAGATATGAAACGCTGTATGCAAAACGAATTGGCTGAAACTGCATGGCCGGCAACTCAATTCTTGTGGAAACTGCATCCGATTTTTAATTGGATTGAGGATAAGGCGAGTGTCTTCTATAAGAGAAGCGAGGTCCCGGTACTTGGACTTTCAAAAGATATAGATGATAGTGAAATGATATTCATCGTTGCTGGATTGATTCCAAACAGAAAATCAACAACGGTTGTTGATGAATGGTTTGGTGTCGACTATAGGAATGGGCAGTTTGAAAATGTTATGACGATGAGTGAAGTTATGCAAAAAACTCATCTTAATATGAAGGCACCAAATACTCAGCAAATTTCTGAGGAACAAATAGCTAAAGGACAGACACTATTAAATGATGTAGTTGAACGTGCAAAGAAGATTATGTCAGACAAGTGTGCAGAGTATAAGGCGAAAACGGATCCATATATTTATGAGGAAATGGAGAGATTGGAAGCTCTTGAGTTAAGACATAAAGATGCGCAGCTTACTTTCTTTGATTTAGGAATTCCAGGAATGGAACGTAAAAAGTCCGAGAAGGAAAGAGAAATAGAAGCTATTTTTTCAAACTTCATGGATTGGGAAAAGGATACGTTGGAAATTGAAGAGAACCCATACATTAGAATTATCGCAGTTGTAACAGGAGTGAGATAACATGGAAATGATTCTAACCGGAATTGAAAATAAAAATGAATATTATACAAACCATTACTTCACTTCTATTTTTCAGGACAATGCTGAAGATACGATAAAGAAGTGGAAGGAAAAAGAAAAGACTGAAGAAATACAATTGCCATGGAAGAAACTTCGTGATGTAAGAACTCAGTATTATAACATCCGAGACAGATATCTTCGTTCAAAAAATGAAGAGGTAAGTAAGCCGCTAGTTCAAGAACTTGCTACTCTTTATTTAGATGCGCTTGGTTATGGTTCTATCAATAGCGTGACTCAAGAAGTAGCAGATGGAGTAAGTGTACCTATTTTCCATGAAGTCACAAAGGCAAATGGAGCACCTTTATTGTGGGCCTTTTTGTCAGTCGCTACTGAAAGAGATGATGACATTCTTAACGGATATATTTTTGAAAAGAGCGATGACGAAGAAGAGAATGGTGCTTCTGTAGATGTTGTAAATGATGAGATTCTTGCAAAGCTTTTCTTTGCAGGAGAGGAAGCACCTAGATTTATTCTGCTCATAGGTATTAACCAGATTGCACTTATTGATCGAAATAAGTGGAATGAGAAAAGATATCTTCAGTTTATGATGGAGGATATCTATAGCCGACATGAAGAATCTACCTTTATGGCGATGACAGTTCTTCTTCATAAGGAGAGTTTGTGCCCATCTGATGGAAATATAGTGTTGGATGGATTGGATGAAAATTCTCATAAGCACAGTGCCGGCGTATCAGATGCATTGAAATATGCGCTGAGAGAAAGTATCGAAATTCTTGGAAATGAAGTCATCTATGACATGAAAACGAGACAGGGCATAGATTTTGAAGAGAATCCAATTGATGCAGCGGAGTTGACACTTGAGTGTTTGCGATATATGTATCGATTCCTTTTTATGCTTTTCATTGAGGCTAGACCGGAGCTCGGTTATGCACCAATGAAGTCTCAGACATATGTGCAGGGCTATTCACTTGAAGGATTACGTGATGTATGTGATCAGGTAAAGGAAGATAGTGAGGCTTTAGCTGAGGGATACTATATTGATGATACTCTTAAGAAGCTATTTCATATGACCTATTTCGGATATCCGGAAGATTTGGAAGCATATAAGAAAGCTATTGAGATTGAGAAAACGTCAATGCATGATGCTTTTACGATTGAAGCTTTGAAAGCACATATATTTGATCCGGAATACACAAAGCTTATTACAAAAGCAAGACTTAGAAATAGTGCAATGCTTCAGATTGTTGATTTAATGAGTATTTCACGACCAGGAAATGCTAAAGAGAGAAAGGGTAGAATATCTTATTCAGCGCTTGGAATCAACCAGATGGGTGCTGTATATGAGGCTCTTCTTAGTTATAGAGGATTTATTGCAGAAGAGGATCTTTATGAAGTAAAGCGTGCAGGGGATAAATTTAACGAATTAGATGTAGGCTATTTTGTAAAAGAAAACGAATTAGTTAATTACGATGAGAAGACAGAACGTGTCCGCTATGAGTCAGGTGAGAAGAAGGGACAACTTCGAATGTATGAGAAGGGAACTTTTATTTATCGACTTGCGGGAAGAGAGCGTGAAAAGTCTGCATCATATTATACACCTGAGGTACTTACTAAGTGCCTTGTTAAATATGCTCTTAAGGAATTATTGAAGGATAAAACTGCTGATGAAATTCTACATTTGACAGTTTGTGAGCCTGCTATGGGTAGTGCTGCGTTCTTGAACGAAGCAATTAATCAGCTTGCAGAGGCATATCTTACTAAGAAACAGGAAGAGCTTGGTGAGACTATTAGTTATGATAAGCGTTTTGAAGAATTACAGAAGGTCAAAATGTTTATTGCTGATAGAAATGTATATGGTTGTGATTTGAATCCGGTAGCTGTTGAGTTAGCGGAAGTTTCACTATGGCTTAATACTATTTACAAAGGTGCTTATGTGCCTTGGTTTGGTACTCAGCTTGTTAATGGAAATTCTCTTGTTGGAGCAAGAAGACAAGTATATTCACAGTCTGCTTTAGAGGCTGGTAAATGGTATAACAAGGCTCCTAGAAGAGTTATGCCAGGTGAAGAACGCACAAAGAAAGGTCAGCATGAACACACTAAGGAGATATATCACTTTCTTCTTGGTGATCCTGGTATGGCAAATTATACAGATAAGACTATAAAAAGTATTGAACCTGATAATATTAAAATACTTAAGGCTTGGAACAAAGAATTCACATCCAAGTTTGATGATGAGGAGTTAAAAACAGTTCTCAGATTGTCTGAAAGTATTGATAGGTTATGGAAACTAACAGCTGATGAAAGAAAGAAGATTGAAGCAGCTACGTCTGAGCCATTAAGTGTGTATGGTCATGAAGAGTCGAGTGAAGGTTCACATAAATCAATTAGAGAAAAAGATGCAATCTATAAAAAACTGTTTAAGTCAGAAAAAGCACAAAATGCTGGACCGTATGCTCGATTGAAGGCAGCAATGGATTATTGGTGCGCACTTTGGTTTTGGCCAATTGATAAAGCGGATTTATTACCTTCAAGGCAAGAATTTTTCTTCGATATGTCATTGATTCTTGAAGGAAATATCCGTGCTGTGAATGTTAATTCGAGTGGTCAGATGGTTTTAAAATTTGATAGTGATGGCAAAGGTCTTACATACACTACAGAAGGTGATCAGTTAGCATTAGAATTTAAGGCTCAGTATAGTGATTTAGGGGAAGTGTGTCTTGATGATTTAAGAGAGCGAAGCGAGAGACTTGCAATAGCAAACAAAATTGCTGAAAAGCAGAAGTTTCAGCATTGGGAACTAGAGTTTGCAGATGTATTTGCTGAAAACGGTGGATTTGATTTAGTTATAGGAAATCCTCCGTGGATTAAATACAAATGGAATGAGATGAGTGTTTTATCTGATTGTCAGCCTTTATTTGCTATTAAGGATTATTCTGCACCGAAAATAAAAGCGCTGAAGATGGAGGTTTTAGAAAATCAGAACAGTCTATTGCAATATATTGATGAGTATACTTCGGTGCAAGGAACTTTATCGTTTTTGAATTCACCGCAAAACTATAGTATGTTGTCAGGAGTTCAAACTAATTTATACAAATGCTTTTTGCCAAAGGCATGGGAAATTGGAAATAGCACAGGTGTGTCTGCATTTGTTCATCCTGATGGAGTTTTCGATGACTCAAATGGTGGAATGTTAAGAGAAGAAATATATAAAAGATTTGTTTATCATTTTCACTTTATTAATGAAAAATTACTATTTGCCGAAGTTGGTCATCCGGAAGTGTTTAGTTTAAATGTTTATTCTAACGCCGGATGTAATGCACTCACAATGATAGGTAATTTGTTTGATCCTAAAACAATTGATCAGTGCTTTGATGAGAATAATACTTATCCGTTGATGGGAATTAAAGACGAAGACGGAAACTGGAATGTATATGGAAACAAAGACAGGATTATCAAAATTGGTGAAGTAGAGCGAGGAATTTTTTCAAAGCTCTATGATGATTCTGATAATGCTAGTGAAGCTAGATTGCCTATTATACATGCTAATCAGTTAGTAGATGTTTTGCGCAAAATGTCTTTGAAGGATAGTTTGCAAAGCATTAGTAGTGAGTTTTACACCACGCAATGTTTTGATGAGACCGGTGCACAGGATAAAGGAATAATTGCTGTAAATCCTGCGTTTATTCAGGATGGATTGGGATTTGTATATAGTGGCCCGCATATTGGAGTTGCTAATCCTGTGGCGCAGACGGCTAGAGCAGAAGTTAAGACAAAAGGGGATTTTGACAGAGTAGATATCACAACAATTCCTGCTAATTATTTACAACGAACAAAATATAATATTGCGACTGATGAGGCTGAGTATAAAAAAGAGATTCCATGCACACAATGGGGAGTTAATTACGTAAGTACATATAAACTTTTATCCAGAAAAATGTTGAATCTTAAACAGGAAAGAACGCTGATATCAGCGATTGCACCGCCAAATACTGCGCACATAAATGGTATATTTGGTATAGCATTCCAAGATTTGAGAAAAATGGCACTGATGAGTGCATACATGGAATCTGTTCCGTATGATTATTTTATAAAAAGTATGGGAAAAACAAATCTGCTTGATAATAATGCAGGGCAGCTACCGTTTTTTGATTCAAAATATTCCAATGCATTAGTGTGCCGTTCGTTATTGCTGAATTGCGTTACTAATAGATATGCTGAATTATGGAAAAATGTGTTTGATTCTACTTACAACAATGATTCATGGGCTATAAAAGATTCTCGATTAAATAATGAGACTTTTAGCAAGCTTTCACCTGAATGGACATACGATACTCCGGTTAGAAGCGATTATGAACGTAGAATGGCGCTTGTTGAAATCGATGTAATTGTTGCAATGGCATTAGGGCTCACGTGCGATGAATTAAAATTAATGTATAGTATACAATTTCCGGTATTGAAGGCATATGAGAGTGATACTTGGTATGATTCAAAAGGACGAATTGTATTTACGAATAATAGAAGTCTTACAGGTGTTGGATTGCCAAGGTCAGAATTTGAAGAAGTTAAAAATATGATAACAGGAACTATTACACAGAAGGTTGTAGATGATACCTTAGGAGACCCTGAAGAAAGAATCATAGAGTATTATGCACCATTTGAAAAGTGTGATAGAGAGAAAGACTATGAAGAAGTATGGCATGAATTTGCTCAAAGATATACTTAATACAGATTGGAGGAGCGCAAGATGTTACCATCAATTCTTGCAAGACAATATCAGGAAGGTCTGATTGATTATATTGATACATCATTTCCTATAACGAATCCGATATTTAAAGGATCTATTAGGAATATGTTGAATACGAAGGATGCGGTTTTTCACGAACCGTATGTTGCAGTGCGCCTTCCTTTCCGTGTTTATGAGGGAGAAAGCAATTACTTTGAATCTATTCATCAGCCATTTAGCCCGTATGTGCATCAGCAGAAAGCTTTTGAAAGATTAACAGGTGAAGATGGAAGATCAACGCTGATTGCTACCGGTACTGGATCTGGTAAGACAGAGTGTTTCTTATACCCAATACTTGAGTATTGTTATAAGCATCGTGGAGAAAAAGGGATTAAAGCCTTGATTATTTATCCAATGAATGCACTTGCATCAGATCAGGCAAAACGTATTGCGGAACTTGTTGATGGCAGTCTAGAACTTAAGTCTGCAGGAATTCGTGTTGGTATGTATGTTGGTGGTCAGGAACATTCATCTGCTAAGATGATGCTTCCGGATAAGGTTATTACAGACCACGAAACACTGTTGGCTGCGCCTCCGGATATCCTTATGACGAACTATAAGATGCTGGATTACTTATTGGTTAGACCGAAGGATGCAGAGCTTTGGAAGAACAACCTTCCGGATACATTGAAATATATCGCAGTTGATGAGCTTCATACTTTTGATGGCGCTCAAGGAACAGATTTGGCGTGCCTGCTAAGGAGACTTAAAGCACGTCTTAATGTGTTGCCTGGACAGATTTGTTGTATAGGTACATCAGCTACAATGGGCGCTAAAGATAGTGCTAAGAGTATAAGAGAATATGCTTCTGACGTATTTGGAGAAATCTTTGATGAAGATTCTGTGGTTACAGAAGATAGACTTTCAGCAGAAGAGTTTTTTGCTGGATATGACATCACAGATTATAAAATCCCTAATAGAGATGAAGCATTAAAGATTAAAGAATTATCATCTGGTGAAGATGAAAAAGAGTATTTGTATGCAGCTGTAGATGCTTGGATTGATGGTTCAACCTTATCAAATATATTGTCAGATGATGCCAGAGTAGAACTTGGAAATATGCTCATGCACCATAATTTCTGTCAAAGTATTATAGCGGAAGCTAAGGGTTCATATATGCAGAATTCATTTGCATATGAGAGTTTGATAAAGAGATTCCCTTTGCTTGGTGAACTTGGTGAGGATTTAGCTTGTATCGTTATAGATGCGTTGTATGCATTGATTTCACATGCCAGAACTAAGACTTCAGCAGGTAAACTGCGTCCATTTTTAAATGTTCAGGTTCAGGTCTGGATGCGTGAATTAAGACGTCTTGTTGGCGAAGTGGCTGAGAAAGATATTAAATATGCTCTTTCTACAGATCTTAATGAGCGCCAAGCAAAGCATTATCTCCCTGTAATTAATTGTAGAGAATGTGGTCAGACTGGATGGGCTTCGGTTGAAGATAATGGAAGTGTTGAACTTAGAGATATTAAGGCTTTTTACAATGCTTTCTTTAGTGGAGATTCTAAAGTTAGGTTGATGTTTCCACATAAAGAAGGTGAGGAAGCCTTCGGTATTAGTAATAGAATGAGATTATGTCAAGAGTGTATGGAGATAATGTTTGATGAAGACAACCGCACACTATGTTCAAATGGACATAAGACTATTCCTATTTGGGTGCCGGATTTAAAGACAGAAGGAAGAAATAATAGCAAGGCATATAAGTGTCCTTTCTGTAATGGAAAAGGAACTATGTCTCTCATTGGTTTAAGAAGTGCTACAGCGATAAGTGCCGGTATTTCCGAATTATATGCTTCTAAATTCAATGATGATAAGAAACTGTTAGCGTTCACAGATAATGTACAGGATGCTGCGCATCATGCGGGATTCTATAATTCGCGTACATGGAAGTTTGGATTAAGAACTGCTATCACTCAGTTCATTAATCTTGATCAGGAGGAGTATTCTCTTGATGACTTTATCCAGAGGGTAGTGGCATACTGGAAGAATTATTTAGGCGATGAGTATTTCGTAGCTAATTTTATTCCAGCGAACCTTACTTGGATGAGAGCATATGAAAGAATGTGTAATGAGGGGCAGCTTCGTAAAGACGAAGATGCTGCTACACTTTTAAACTACGTTGAGCAACGCTTTAAATATGAGATTTTAATGGAATATGGCATTCTATCTAGAATTGGTAGAACACTCGAGAAATCTGGATGCTCTGTGGTTGAATTTGATTTTGATAAAGCAATCTCTGGAATCATGGAGAGAGTAGCTAATGAGGTGGGCCGACTTCAGAGTGCAGATGTAGAGACATTTAGAAGAATGGTTTTAGGTGTCTTATATCAGATGAAGATAAACGGTGCGTTTGATTATTATGCTTTTGAGCAGTTTATTCAGAATGGAGCAAATTATTATCATCTATCAAATGATAGAAAGAAGTGGCTTCCTGGAGTAAATCGTGGCCTTAATGTGCCTAAGTTTGTTGCAATTAATCGTGGTTCAAAGAAGACAAAAGGCTTTGATAGTATAGACGGTAAGTCTTGGTATGCAAAGTGGATTGATAAATACCTTCCAGAGTTTTCATTAGAATCTGATTCTACAGATATCATGAAGATTATTCTTGAAGAACTCACTAAAGCAGGAGTTCTTAAGAAAACAGAAACACCGGATAATGTTCATGTCTGGGCAATTGATACGGAAAAATGCCATATAACTAGATATGTTAAGCAGATGGTATGTGATGAGTGTGGAGCTCAGATATCAATGTCTGAGAAGGATGCAGAAATTTTTGAAGGTGCTTGTTGTACTCGTCATAATTGTAATGGCCATATGTACATAGCAGACGAAAAGAATCTAGATTTTTATGGAAAGCTGTATAGTCAGGGTGAATTAGTACGAATCGTCGCCAAGGAACATACTGGCTTATTAGAACGTGATGATAGAGAGGATTTGGAGCGTAAGTTTAAAAAATCAAAAGATAATCAGAAACCTTGGGATCCAAATCTGTTGTCATGTACACCTACTTTGGAAATGGGTATTGATATTGGAGATTTGTCTACTGTTATTCTTAGTTCAATACCTCCTGCACAGGCAAATTATGCACAGAGAGCAGGTCGAGGTGGACGTAAGGATGGAAATGCGCTGACCGTTGCTATAGCCAATTCAAGACCTCATGATCTTTATTTCTATCAAGATCCTATGGAAATGATCGCAGGAGCTGTAGAGCCACCGAAGGTATTCTTGAAGGCTTCAGCAGTTTTGGCAAGACAGTTCACTGCGTATTGCATGGATTGTTGGGTTAAATCAGGGCAGGCTGAAGTGCCAGATAAGGTAAGTTCTTGCTTGGCAAAGTTAGATGAAACATCAAAGGATAGATTTCCTAATAACTTCCTGTATTACGTTCAGAATAATATGGCTAAGCTTGTCAGAATGTTTATACAGGCATTTTCTGTAAATCCGATGAACAGTGATGGACTTGATGAAAACTCAATCAAGGAAATTAAAGCATTTGCAATGGGTGAAGGAACTACAAATAGCCCAATGCATATAAAGATTTATAACGAATTCTATGATCTTAAAAAGCAGAGAGATGGAATTCAGAAGAGTATCAAAGAATTATCGAAGATGATTAAAGAGCTTGAGGATAAGCCGCAAGACTCATCTTATGATGAACAGATTAAGGAACTAAAAGCGGAACGCGCAGCTTGGATGAGCGTTGTTGCAAAGATTAATGATAAGAATGTTTTCAATTTCCTGTCTGATGCAGGTTTATTACCTAACTATGCATTCCCTGAAGCTGGAATTGTACTAAAAGCAGTTCTCACAAGAGTAGAAAAGGATGAGAACGATAGGCAGAAGAATAAGTATGAGAGTACTACCTATGAATACAATAGGTCTGCTTCGTCTGCAATCAGTGAGTTTGCACCGCTTAATAGTTTTTATGCGGGTGGTCACAAACTTACAATTGATCAGGTTGATATTAATACTGCTAAGGCTGAACCGTGGAGGTTATGTCCGAACTGTTCTCATGCAGCAATTGAAGATTCAAGTACTCCAGTTAGTGTTTGCCCTAAGTGTGGAAATCCAGGTTGGGCAGACTCCGGACAGGTTCGTTCTATGTTTAAGGTTCAAATGGTTTACTCCAATATGAAGGAAGAAGAGAGTCAGATTGGAGATGACAGCGAAGATAGAGCAACTATGTTCTACGATAAAGAATTGCTTGTAGAAGTTGATGAGGACAAGGATGTTATTCAGGCTTTTGAAATGGATAACAAAGAATTTAAATGGGGCTATGAATTCCTTCAGAAGGCAACAATGCGAGAAATTAACTTCGGTGAACAGTCGATTACTGGAGATAAGCTTCTTGTCGCAGGACATGAAGGCGTAAGAAAAGGTTTCACTATATGTAAGTATTGCGGAAAAATTCAGGTACAGGGAGAGCAACCAAAACATTCTCGATTCTGCAAAATGGTGAAAGATAAGACGATTGTTACAGATCCATATGAAGAGTGTCTTTTCTTATATCGTGAATTCGAAACAGAAGCTCTTAGATTATTGATTCCGGCGACAACGATGGATGCCACAAATGTCAGAGTTGAATCCTTTGTAGCAGCATTTATGCTCGGAATGAAGAAAAAATTTGGTAATGTAGATCATCTCAGAGCGACGGTAAGTGAAGTTCCGGTTCCGGAAGCTGATTATCGAAAGCAGTATCTTGTTATTTACGACTCTGTCCCAGGAGGAACAGGATATTTAAAGCAGCTTATGAATGATAAAAACGGTATTATTGACGTTTTTGAAGGCGCTCTTGAGACAATGGAGCATTGTAGTTGCAATGATGACCCACAGAAAGATGGATGTTATAAGTGTCTGTATGCCTATAGACAAAGTCAGCATATTGGAGAAATTTCTAGAGATTCAGCAATTGCTTTATTAAAAGCAATCTTGAGCGGAAAAGAGAATCGTACAGAAATCAAAAAGCTTGCACAGGTAGATACTAATCATCTTTTTGATAGCGAATTAGAAAGGGAATTCGTCGGAGCTTTTGAGAAGCTAAGTACAGCGGATAGACCTATTCGAATTCATAAGACGCTTGTCAATGAAAAAGAGGGTTATTCTCTTCAGGTAGGAGAGAGTTTGTGGACAATCGAACCACAGGTTGATTTTGATGCATCTATGGGTATATCGGTTCAGTCTCGTCCTGATTTTGTCATTAGACCTAAGAGAACAACCGGAAATCAGAAGCCTATTGCGGTGTTTACTGATGGCTATTACTACCATAAGGATATAGTTGAGGATGACACATTAAAACGTATGGCGATAATGCTTTCTGGAAAGTATAGAGTGTGGTCGCTTACTTATAAAGATGTTCATAATGTATTTAAGAGCCAGGGCGATTATCGAACAGAGACTTTGAACTCTGTAAAGATGCCATCTGGAAAGGTTTATAAACCAGCCGTAAAAAGTGCAAATGCCGAAGCTATTAATCCGGAAAAAGAAAGTGGATTTGAGCTTTTGATTGATTATTTATCGATGTCAAATGCAGAAGATATATTCGCTACACATGCACGTTCTTTTGCAATGTCAATAGTAGACGCTACTCAAATGAGTAATCAGGTTTTATATGGTGAGTGGAAGAACAAGTGGAATTCTGTATTAAAGTCAATTGGCTCTACAGATGATGTAGATGATTTTGGTCAGGCTATCTATGGCACATGGAAACCACGCCATGATATGGGAAATATAGAAGTATTAGCGGAAGTTTCTTTGGCTGAAATGACTGGTATGAAGATGGGAGCACCATTAAAAGTTACTGCGATTATTGATGATGTTCCTGAATCAAGAACTGACAAATATGAGCTTGATTGGAATGGATATTGGCATTTTGCAAATGTAATGCAGTTTAATAGCACTGCAATATTCTTATCCAAACTTGGAATGAATAAGGCGGTATATAGCAATCTTGGAACTATTATTCCGGATGAAGATGTTCCTGTAGCTACTACAAGTACAAATGTGGTTGTAGATGAAAAATGGAACGAAATTATGGATGACTTCATTGATGATATTGCAATTACTTGTGCTACCGAGATGCATAATAATGGAATTCCAGCGCCAAGTGTAGTTGGATTTGAATTATCGGATGAATCTTCAGGAGCAACCATTGCTGAAGCAGAAATGGCTTGGGAAGACAAAAAAGTGGCATGGCTCTTACCAGAACAAGAAGAGTATGCTGATGTATTCAAAAATAAAGGATGGACAGTACTGCTAAGCAGTGAAGAGATAAACATCAATGTATTTGGAGGAACTGTAAATGAGTAATAAGCCAACAGTAGCTATATCAGCTGATTTTTTGACTGCATATGCAGCACTGCCAAGGCAGAAACAGGGAAAAGTAACTGAGTTTTTTAACAAGTTCAGAAATGATCCTACACACCCTGGAATCAATTTTGAGAAGATAAATGAAGGAATAGACAAGAATATTTGCTCTGTAAGAATTGATGATGCTTATAGGGGAATCATTGTGCGTGAGCCCGAAAGTAATGTCTATATTTTGCTTTGGGTAGATCATCATGATGAAGCTTATGCATGGGCTAAAAGAAAAAAGTGTTCCATAAATAAGCTTACTGGTAGTGTGCAGATATTTGATGTTCAAGAAGTTATTGAAGAACAGAGCACAATTGATGAACCGGCGTTGTTTGCAGGAATATCTGATGATGTATTTGAAAAGATAGGTCTTCCAGAAGAACAGCTTCCAATGATTAAAGCAATCAAGACGCTTGAAGGCCTTCATTCGATGAAAGCAGCAATACCGGAAGATGCATTTGAAGGTCTGGAATGGCTTGGAAACGGATTTAATGTAGACGAGGTTTTGGCTACCCTTTATCCAGAAACTGAGCATGTTGATGTTAAGGATAATGACTTTGCAGCAGCTCTTCAGACAGATGCAAGTAAGAAGAGTTTTGTGATAGTTGATGGTGAAGAAGAACTTCAAGCCATTATGCAAGAGCCTCTTGAGAAGTGGAGAATCTTCCTTCACCCAACACAGAGAAAAGTTGTCGGTAAGAAGTTTAATGGTCCAGCAAGAGTATTAGGTGGTGCAGGAACAGGAAAGACTGTTGTTGCTATGCATAGAGCTAAAATGCTTGCTTCAAACATGGACTCAGATGGAAAAATACTTTTTACGACATACACTAAAAATCTGGCAGAAGATATTAAGGATAATCTTAGAAAGATATGCTCTGCAGAAGAAATGAAGAGAATAGATATCATCAATCTTGATGCATGGGTTTCTAATTTCTTACGTAGACAAGGATATGAATATCAGATTGTTTATGATGAAGAGGTGGACAAGGCTTGGAGAGACGCAATTGCAATAGCTGGTGGAGATTTAAGCTTTGTAGAGAACTTCTATAAGGATGAATGGGTTAAAGTAGTCCAGGCGCAGGAAGTCTATGATAAGGTGGCTTATTGCAAGGCACCAAGAATTGGTAGGGGAGTACGTCTGGATCGAAAAATTCGTATGCAAATATGGGATGTGTTTGATGAATATCAGAACATCATGAACGAAAAGTTGCAGCGAGATGTTGAGACAGCAATGTATGAATGCCGAAAGATTCTTGAAAATAAGAAACTAACAGGTCAATATACATCCATTATTGTTGATGAAGGTCAGGATCTTAGTCCAAGTGCTTATAGATTACTTAGATCCCTTGCCGGAGAAGAACATGAAAATGACATTTTTATCGTAGGCGATTCTCATCAGAGAATATATAGAAACAAAGCTGTTCTTTCAAAATGCGGTATCAATGTGCGTGGAAGAAGTAGCTATTTGAGAATCAACTATAGAACTACAGAAGAAATTCGTAAGTTTGCATTTGGATTGCTTAATGGTGTTTCTTTTGATGATCTGGATGAAGATTATGATAACGGCAAAGGTTGTCAGTCTCTTACACACGGTGATAAGCCGGAGATTAAGGAGTTTGCAACTCCAGAAGAGGAACTCGATTTCCTTGTGACTAAGATTAAAGATATGGAAGCAAACGGCATCGAGCAGAAGAATATCTGTATTGTAGCAAGAACACATAAGCTTCTTGATAATTATATTGCCGGTCTTCAGAGAGCAGGTATCAAGTCTTTCGAAATTAAGGCCAATAAGACAGATGATCGTTCGTTTGATGGAGTGAGAATTGCTACCATGCATAGAGTAAAGGGGCTTGAGTTCGATCACGTATTTGCTGTTGCGGTAAATAAAAAGGTGCTTCCGTTTGGAACAAGAGCAGACTTTGAAGATGATATTTCTCTTGAGGAATTCAGAACCGGAGAGAAGTGTCTGCTTTATGTCGCTCTTACAAGAGCAAGAAAGAGCGCATGCGTAACCTGTTATGGTGGTTTGAGCGAGCTGATTGTGTAGAAGTTGCATTTTTTAATAAGGGTATAGACATATTATTGTGGCAAAAAGCTGGGAGGAATAAGGAAAAAGTGTACTTGAAGTATGTTCAAATTGTAAACTATAAAAACTTAAGAAAAGCTCGATTTGAATTTGGAAAAGGAGCAAATACGGTTATTGGGGAAAATGATTCTGGAAAAAGTAATGCAATGACTGCGATGAGAATTTTACTAGATGATGATTACTTTTATAACACAAAACGTTTAAAAGAATCTGATTTCTCTGAGAGCTTAGGAGACTGGAGAGGACATTGGATTATTATCTCAGCATTTTTTGACCAGATAACTGATGAGGACCAACAGAGTGAAGTATGCTCGCAGATTTCGCCAGAAGTAGAGGACGAAGATTTTTTAAAATCGTTTATTAGATGTGAGGGAAATAATTATGGCGTGGTTACTTTGTTTATTCGTCCAAACAAAAAGCAAAGGAAGGCTCTTTTTGAGGCGCAGACAAAGAGTGACTTTGATAATGTAAGAAATAACATCTCGTTGCTTGATTATGAGTTTTTGTATACTGTTCGTTCGCAAGCGGATTTTACAAAAGAGGAAGTATATACAGAAATAGTAGGTGACTTTGAGGCAGGGGATGCTCCTGATCCTGATGATGAAGATAGTTATATTATTGGAACAAAGGTTGATATTCTGGACATTTGGAAACATATTTCTCTTGAATTTATTGACGCGCTAAGAGATGCACAGGGGGAATTACGAAAACCTAAAAATCCTTTGAAACGTATTTTTGATGTTGTTAATCAAGAGGTTGCTCCTGATACTATTGAGGAAATTAAAGATAAAATAAGAGAATTGAATCAATCGTTATCAGATATACCACAAATTAAGAACATAGGAAATGACGTTAATAAAAAGCTGAATGATATTGTGGGACTTGTGTACTCGCCAGAAATATGTGTGGAATCACATATTCGAGAAGAAATTGAGTCGATAGCACGAAATTTGACCATTGTTCCTACAGATGAAGATGATATAGATCAGTTAGGACTAGGACATCTTAATATACTTTATATTGCTTTGAAGCTCGTAGAATTTGAAGTGAGTCGTAATCATGAAGTGCTAAATATAATGATAGTAGAAGAGCCAGAAGCCCATATACACACTCATATTCAAAGGACATTATTTGAAAACTTAAATATAAAAGAAAATTATACTCAAGTTATCATGACAACGCATTCCACACATCTTTCGGAAGTATCAAATATCACGAAAATGAATGTGTTAATGCGTAAGGGAAATCAGGCTATAGTTATGAGACCAAGTAATGGGCTTCAAAAATTCGCCGAAGAGTCATTCGGTGTGGCAGATCTTTCGATAGAAGAGTGTATAGAGAGATATTTAGATGCAAAGAGGTCAGTGTTATTATTCTCAAAAGCAGTTATTCTTGTTGAAGGTGATGGAGAGGAATTGTTGATTCCAACATTGGTAAAACAATGCTTTGGTGTTTCGCTAGATGAACTTGGTATAGGACTTATCAATGTTGGAAGTGTAGCTTTTGAATATGTAGCATGTATTTTTTCGGATGAAAGAATACAGCGTAGATGTGCGATTGTGACTGATTTAGATGCTGTCGTGGAAAATGCAGAAAAGTGTTCTGAAAAAGCTGCACAATTGGGGGCTAATCGTAAACAGAAGATTGACGATTTGTTTGGAGACGATAATTGGGTAAGTGGCTTTTTTGCTCCGCATACTCTTGAGATTGATTTTTATAATTTAGAAGATAATAGAAAACATATCAAGAAATTTATAAATCAACATTATAAGCAACAAGCAGCAAAGCAAAAGCATATTGCAAATCTGTCTGCCAGTGAAGCAGATAGATATGATACCGTGCTCACAGTGGTGAAGGAATTGGGTAAAGGTTGGCATGGAATACTATTAGCCAACGACATCGATAGAACGGTACGTATTCCAAAGTATATTGTTCAAGCATTAGCTTTTGCTACTCAAGATATAGTAACTCCATATATTTTGAAACGAATGGCTCTTTATGTTCTTGAATCTTATGAAGATGAGAGTGATTTAAAAAATAACATGGTTAATGCAAGAACGGAAGAGGAGATCCTTGAAAGTCTAGATGCAATATGTGCGGAATACGAGGAGGATGAGTTCACATTATTTGCAGGGCTTTGGAAGGAATATAAAGGAATATGAGTAATGTAGATTTGAAACTTCTTGATTCATTGAGTTCAGAACAAAAGAATGCTTGTGTATGTATGGAGAATATGCTTCTTACGGCTTGTCCAGGTAGTGGAAAGACCAGAACGGTTTCTTATAAGCTTGCTTTTTTAGTAAATCAATTTCAGGATTCTAGGAAATTACATATAGCGATAACGTATACTAACAGAGCTGCTGATGAAATAATGGCAAGGTTAGATGCGATGGATGTAACTGCAGATAATATTTGGACAGGGACAATACACCAGTTTTGTATGGAATACATTATAAGGCCGTATTCTATGTACTCGAATAGGCTTAGAAGAGGATATCACATTATAGATGAGTATGTGCAGCGTGAGTATAAGCGTGAAATTAGAAAATCACTAGGAATTAATTGTAAAGACTGGGAATTAGATAAACATCCACGGATAAAGGAAGCTTATAAAAAGCTTCTTATGCAAAGAAAAGAAATAGATTTTGAAGATATTCTGATTGAGTCATTGAAGATACTTGAGCAACGTCCATATGTAGCAGAAAATATTGCTTCGATAATTGCATCTATACAAGTAGATGAATATCAGGATACTAATGAGAATCAGTACAAAATATTAGCAGAGATTTGTAAGAAAAATAATGAAATAATTATTTCTTTCATTGGTGATGTAAATCAAGCAATCTATGGCGGTTTAGACGGGATTGCCAAAACTAAGGATGAGATTAGTTCTTTGTTTGAACAGGAATTCTTAGAGAAGCATTTAACCGGCTGTTATAGATCAATACAACAAATCGTTGATTATTATAGCAATTACGCTGTTAATAGAATTGAAATTGCATCAATGCGGTCTGATTCAGATAAAGATGCAATTATTTCTTTTGAAGATAGTATCAGTAAAGAGGAATTGGCTGATCACGTAGCTGAAATAGTAAAAGAGAGATTAGACCAAGGAGAAAAAGAGGAAGAGATTTGTATTATTGCCCCAAGATGGGAACTTATATTTTCAATGGCTAATAAACTCAGAATGAAATTGCCTGATGTAATGTTTAATGCACCTGATATTACACCGTTTAAATATGACCCAATGAATCCGTTCTATCTGCTGGCCAAACTAACATTCATGAAAACACAGGGACATGAAAAAACCAGAAAAAGATATGCTAATGATGTTATAGGAATGTTAAAAAATGATTATGGTATTAACATAAAAAAAGGCTTCGATTGTTTTACCTTACTTAAAATAATAAATTCGGTAATAAAACTATCGGATGCAGATGGAATTGAAGTCTATAAAAATGTTGTAGGAAGAGTAATGTCTTCATTAAAAGTAGATTTGTCAAATGAAGAGGCACTAGAAAACTGCTACAATCAATTTCTTGAAAAAACAAATGACAGAGTGCGTAATAATTCTCTTTCCACAGCATGTTGTGACTTGACAAAGTGTTTTGAAGAAAAGCATGGCGTGGTTATTAGTACAATTCATGGTGTAAAGGGTGAAGAATATAATACAGTTATAGCTTTTGGCTTACTTAATGGCTTTGTCCCTCATTGGAATGATATAATTGAAGGCGATAGAAGAAACACCGCATATAAGTTGCTGTATGTTCTGGGTTCAAGAGCGAAAGAAAACCTATATCTTATTAGTGAAACCGGAAGAACAACTCCCAAAGGAGCTTTGTATACAGCAACAGATGAGATTGTCAATGTTGAATGGGAATATACAAAACTGTAGGTAAGGAGGAGGTTTTGGTGAAACACGAGGTTTTTGATAAGAAAATTGAAATAGAAGAGACGGATATCACGTTTGAGTCAATCTATGATAAGCCATTTATACCTCAAGATTATATTGAGGACATAAAAAAAGCGGATATTTTAATAATTCCAGAAGAAAATTTTAGAGAAGAGGGAGATGTACTTTTCCCAGAGACTACGAGAGAGTTTTTAGAGTATCTTCAAGAGCAAATTCCTAAAGATATGTCGGTTGATATTGCTATTTCTGATGAAGACTTTAGAAAAATAGAATTACATTCGGATTTGGTAAATGTTGCAACAATCATTGTAAGCAGTGCAGCATTTAGTATAGCTTGTAGTTTGGTGGCTTCGTTTTTATATGATATGGCGAAGAAGTTATTGAAGAGGCCAGAAGATTTAAATGCTAAGGTAAAGATAATATCTGAGGAAACTAAAACAAAAAAGACAAAAAGTATAACATATGAAGGTCCTGTTTCTGGAATAAAAGAAGCTTTGGAACAGGCTTCAAAGGATTTGTTTAAGGATGAAAATGATGAAAAGTAATGAAATAGAAGACTATTTATCATCTTTCAATATAAGCCTTGAGCAGAGTGTATATGATCAAATACAAGATACATTAGATAATGCCATTAGTGACCATAATGAAGAATTGGCAAATTATTATTGGTGTCTAAGAACTATTTTTATGATACAAAAAACTTTTCTAATGGCGTTTAATGATATGAAAGCAGAAAAGTATGAAGAAGCATGGAGTAATCTAGATTCTGTAGATATCATGCTATCCGGATTGAACCAAAATTTTGATATAAAAGTAGGTAATGACAAATATCATTTGGCATTTATATCACGAATTATTAAAGAGTATCAGAAGACGTTTCCATACCATCACTTTTTTAGCAGGGAATGTGTAATAAAATCTGAAAAGTGCTCAATTTGCGGAAAACGTGTTTTATTAAGAAAGCCATGCGGGCACAAATTAGGAAAGCTATATATGGGACAACAATGCCAACATATAATAACTGACTTAGAAATGAAGGCTATTGCAATTGTGACACAACCATTTGATAAATATACGTATTTGAAAATCCCTGATAAAGAATATAATTATGGTATGGTGAAAATGCTGATATCAGAGATTAATAATCCGTATGAAAGTTTTTGGATTGAGACTGTAAAAAAAAAGAAACCAGAGTATGAAAAGATAGGTAGGAATTCAATTTGTCCATGCGGATCAGGGCTAAAGTATAAAAAGTGCCATTTGGGAAATCCAGATGAGTTGATGGATCATAATATAGTTCATCTCACACATCCTGCGAAGAAAAAATATAATGGTATACAATATTTCGGAACGTGGAAGTCTTAAGTTGGTTAATATCTACAATTATAGATAGTGGTTTTTAGCTGCCTGTCCCTTTTTAAGGACAGGCTTTTTGCTACAATGAGAATCATAAAAGGGGGAGTGCACGATTTTCGCGGCTTATCGGTCATTTCAAACTTTTTGTAGATTGTTATTGCAAACGCGCGTTCGAAGTATTATACTTTTAATCAGGAAGTAACGAAAGCAGATTGCTTCCTTTAGAAAGGAGCGGCGTATGAGACATAAATCTACAGAGCTTATGGGTACTATTAAGTCATTTGTAGAGGAATACTACAAAAATTATCGCCACTCACCGTCTACAACGCAGATTGCAGATGCGGTCGGTATTGCCAGAGGAACTGCATATAAGTATCTGTTAGCCATGAATGAGAATGGCATGATCAGATATGATGGTCAGCAGATTTCTACTGAACAGACCGAGAAGGTTCAGACAGAGTTTACAAGTGTGGCACTACTTGGTGCTGTTTCCTGCGGCGTTCCTACGCTGGAGGAAGAGTATATAGAGGAATATGTGTCATTGCCTGCCTCGATGTTTGGCAAAGGGACTTTTTTCTTACTCAGGGCAAAGGGCGAGTCTATGATTGAAGCCGGAATTTCTCCTGGAGATCTGGTACTTGTCAGAAAGCAGTCAGAGGCCATGGATGGCGATATTGTTGTTGCCCTAGTAGCAAATGAGAACACGCTGAAGCGCTATTTTGTAGACAAAGAGAATCAGAAGATCAGACTTCATCCTGAGAACAAGACCATGAAGGATATCATTGTTTCGGACTGTAAGATTCAGGGTGTAGCCGTCAAGGTTATTAAGAACCTTGAGTAATGTGCGCTAAACAGTTTAAAAGATCAGTTAAGTCATGCAGTTGATAATGGCAGTGTTGACTACACTTACGGAAAGGTCATTGTCGGGGGAATTATGTACACTCATCATATCGGTTTCTTTCCCTTTTCCGAATGAGAGATATCAGCTTATCAGTCAAAGGAGGCGTGATGTTGGTGAGTTTTGCGGAGGAAAAAACTGGGGAATGTGTGGTATGTTGCCACAGATGTGGGGCATTTCTTATGGAGTCAGCTAGTACAACTTCGTATATGGTTTGCCCGGAATGCGGTGCCCGCCTTGTTGTGTGCGTGAAGAAAGGCAAGGTATCCGTATTTGATGATACAAGATCTGAGGAGGAGCTTGCTAAGAAGAGACATGCTCGATTAACCAGATATGCCGCCAAGATTAACGAAATCGTTAAATAGTTGTGGCAGTTATATCATAACAATTAAATATGGATGAGGTTATCAGGGAGATCATTGGATTGGTCGCATAGAAGATGCGTTAAAAGACTTACAAATGAGTGACGCCTGATAGCCAAGAGTTTGTGAAGAGAGTCGTATTTACTACGGATAGATGCAGCCAGAGAGCATAAGACATTTATTCAGATTAAAAAGGGCCTGCAAAACAGAAGCTAACTTGAAGTATGTTTTTACATACCAAGAGATTTAGTGATTGTTTTGCAGGCTTTTTTCGTGCGCTCTTTTTCGGTTTGCTTCTGTTTTGGAAGGCACCGGAAAGGGTGCAGATTATGAAGAAGGTAAACAGAAACAATGGAACAATTGATGTAACAACAGTTGGTGGAAGAATTAAGAAGTTACGTACTGATGCAGGATTTACCCAGGAGGAGCTTGCTGCAAGACTTCATCTTGAAGGTAAGTCTGCAATTTCCAATTATGAGAACAACAGCAGAGGTGTTTCAGCGGAGATGCTTACACAGCTCAGTCGCCTGTTTCATGTATCTGCTGATTATATATTAAACGGTGATTCACCGGATAATCTTGATCCTATTGTGAATGAAGCAATAGAGATTCTGAACAATCTGAAGACGGACAAGGCAAAGAAGTCTGCTCTTGCTATTCTTAGGCAGATTCAGATTCTTGAGGGCTAAGGTACACGGTATGTGTACTTTTTGTACACGACTACGTTAACGATTCCAAAGGCTAATCTCAGTAGAATTATATATGTAAAGAAGTTACGAAGCAGCGCGCAGCTTTAGTGACATCAATCGGACTTTTAAGGAGGATCAGATGGAAACTAAGGCAACTATTATTAGAAAATATGCAGAGGCAACACCTGAAACGAAGGTGGATATTATCTGCAAGTATTATCCTCAGATAGATGGAATCATTAATGCACGTATAGCAGCTATGAAATACATCATCTGGGAAGAGAAAGAAAAGAATAGAAGAGTCGATTATAGCGAGTTGGGTGTTAGAGTTCAATCTGGAAATGGTTACAGTGATCCAACCGGCAACGAAGCATCTTTTCGTGCAAATTTGGAAAGTGCAATCAGAAAGTGCGATTTTTCGGGAGATATTCTAGAGGGAATTGATAACTCTGAGAAGATCATTGAAGAAGCTTATGTTCTTAAGGACATGAAGGAAATACAGCATCTATATGATCTACAAGTTAATTGCCTTATAAATGAGGAACGCAGTTTATTTCAAAAGTATTTGAATCAAGAAATGAATCTCACAGATATAGCTTCAAGCTGTGGAATTGAGTACCACTCAGCAGTAAAGAAGATTACTAAGATTCGCAAATTTGTTAAGCAGGAAGTAACTGAGATTTTAGAAGTGACTTCGTGTCATGTTGGCACAAAGTAAGGAGGGGTGGTTATGGAAAAAAAAGATAAACTCCTCCGTTACTCAATACAAGTTAGTTATTTAGGAATATTACGTCGTGAGGGACTTTTAACAGATGAGGAGTACGAAAAATGTATGAGTTCTCTTAAAGGCGACTACGGAATAGTATCTGACATACTTGTAGATTAGTAGGCTATTGGTAGAATTCAGGGGTAGTGTCAAGTGACTTATGAAAAAACAGAGCCAAAGAAAAAGGCTCAATCGAACC
>JAXJWH010000123.1:0-13345 GCA_036308125.1 Agathobacter sp. | reverse complement strand
GCACAAGCCCTTATGTTATTGAGGCATCCTGTCCATTCTAAGGCGTTTTCTGCCTTTAGCTGTTCCGTTATGCCCTGTGCCTGTTTCATACCCTCTATGAGCCTTTCAAAGCGTTCCTGTGCCTGTCTGTTGATGTCGGCAAGGTAGGCGTTTAGCCTGCCGCTTGTAAGAAGATTGGTGTATGTAACTTTACGGTACTGTTTTAGATAATCTAAATGCCGTTGCCCCCAGATGCCTATTGCCTGTTCTTCTTCGGCGGGTACAGTTAAGCACGGTATCAAATAATCCCCTTGCCTTTCGTATTTGCCGCCCAGTTCCTCAAATAATGATTTTGCCATTGTCTGTTACCTCCACATTCTTTTTTATTTTGAATGTCCGCAAAATCCGTCCTACATCAGAAGGTCTCCACGGCACATCCAAATGATGCAACGCAATAAGTCTGTCCTGCACATTCGTTCCGGCTCCCATCTTTGCAGTTGAACCAAGCAAAAAGCGAACCTGCCCGCTTCTTACCTTTGCAAACAGCTCCGCTTTTTTAACCTCTGTATTAGCTTCATGTATGAATTTTATTTCTTCTTCCGGAACACCTTTTGACACAAGTTTCTGACGGATGTCACCGTACACATTAAAAGAACCATCACCTTTCGGAGTAGCAAGGTCGGAAAAAATAAGCTGTGTACTTTTATTTTCCGCTGTATCCCTCCATATCTGAAATGCACGTTCCACGCATGCTGCCGCTTTGGAATTCTCGTTATCCGGAAGCGAAGAATTTATCAGCCTCTGGTCAAGAGCCAGTTTTCGTCCGTCATTCGTGATTTTAAGCATATTGTCCTCGTAAGGCTCTACAAGGCTGTTTCGCACCGCTTCTGCACGATCTGCAAGGGAACGTACCATTTCTTTCTGGAAATCGCTCGGCTTTAACACCACGTTTTCATATTCTGCTTCCGGTACGGGAAGTTTTAACATATCCGCAGTCTGAATATCCGCACATTCTTTAAACAGGGAAATAAGTTCTGGAAGATTGTAAAACTTGGCGAAACGTGTTTTCGCACGATACCCTGTTCCCTCCGGCGCAAGCTCAATGGCTGTCTGCGTTTCGCCAAAGGTGGATGCCCACGCATCAAAATTTCCTAAACCAAGACTCTGCAGCATGTCATACTGAAGATACCGCATGTTGGTGTAAAGCTCGGTCATGCTGTTGGAAATCGGCGTTCCTGTGGCAAAGGTTATGCCTTTTCCGCCAGTGATTTCATCCATATACTGGCATTTTGCAAACATATCGGACGATTTCTGTGCTTCTGTCTGTGCTATACCTGCCACATTCCGCATTTTTGTATAAAGGAAAAGGTTCTTATAATTCTGTGATTCATCCACGAACAACCTGTCTACACCTAACTGCTCAAAGGTCACAACATTGTCTTTCTTTTCTTCGCCGCTTAATCTGTCCAGACGCACCAAAAGCTGTTTTCTTGTTTTCTCCATCTGCATCATAAAATGCAATAACACGCGAGGCATCGATTTGAACTTTATCCTTATCAAGGACCTTTCTTCCTGCTCTTGGATAAGCATAATACTTAATAACTCCATCTGGAAATATTTCAAATGCCCATTGTTCCTCCGTAAAGGACTCCGAGCCACAACATCCCCAGTTAGTCCAATAACGAAATCTAACCTTTGTAATGTCTTCTGAAAGGAAATTTTCAACACACCACTCATGCTCACAATCCTTGCAGAAACGATCGGGTTGACCTCCACCAATATAAACCTCGCATCCTCCAAGTATCAAATTGCCTCTTTCTGCCTCTTCTATCGCACTCGGAGCAGAATACCCATACATGATAGAGATTATATTATTTGATTTGCATTTCGGACAAATACACTGCCCCACACAAAGCACCTCCTAAAAATAAGAAAAGCATCCAGAAGACTCCCGGATGCATAAATATGGTTTATATATGGATACGGGACAATTCTATATTTTCAACGCTTTACCTCTCAATAGTGTAACTAAATTATTAGATTCTAGTATAACACTCAATCATTCTTTTTACCAGTCAAAAAGAGGCGTACCACACTTCTGATAATACGCCCCTTAGCTATTTTGCTTCCAGATGCTTACTGTATTAAAGCTTCGTTATACATGCAGCTTTCAGACATGAGTACATCTCTTGGACTGCTCATAATATTATATCTTACCATTCGATTTCAGAAAATTGTCCAGTTCCTTTTCTCCGTCATAATCCTCTACCTGACTTGCTCGAACTTAGAATCGGAAGATGTTCTTGCATCTGTTTTGATTTCCGCCACAGTCCCTTTCATATACGCCTCAAACGCCTCTGCCCCATACTCATACTCTGGCTCAGATACCAAAGCTACGTGCTGTGGTTGAATAGCATCAACTATACTTTCCTGATGTGTCTGCTCATACAGTTCATCCCATTTCTTCTCCATCTTCTGAATCTCCACATCCTTAGCCAGATTATCCACCTTATCTATAGCTGCATCCAGATGAAGTTCCAGATTCTGATACACCTTCTTCTGCCACTCCCAAGGCTTGCGGATGACTGCTACATTTGACTGTGCATATTCCTTCTTTGAATAATCCACCTGCTCCTTTCCGGCAAGAACACGAAAACTGTTTGCCAGCTGTTCATTTGCCATTCGCATCCCCTCACCAAAACCGTCAATGCGGGCAAGTGTCTGCTCAGTCTCAACAATCCCCTCACGGACATTCTCTCTGATAGATTCAAGCTTTTTCTTTACCCCAAAGAACTCTGATACCCTATTAAGTGCCTCTTTTCCCTTCTGCTTTACTGCCTTTACGATTTCAGAAGCCTTATTGTGCATCTCTTCCTTGACTTCAAAGAGTTTCTCCTTCATCTGCCGGCATCTTGCCTGTGCTCTGTCTACCATTTCCGATAAGGTCTCTTTCAGGGATTTTGATGCCTGCTGTTCCTTCATCTCCTGCAATTCCTTACGCATCTGCACCAGCTCGTTTGTCATCTGGTCAAGTTTGCTTTCAAGCATATCCACATAAGCTGCACTCTCAAACACATCTGCCGCCTGCTTTGGTCTTCCATTTGCCTTTAACAGTTCCATAAGCTCCATAATCATTTCATCTTTTGTCATTGATTTTTTCTTTTCTTCCATACTGTCCTCCAATCCGGGCAGCTTTTGGCCGCCCGTTCTTACTAATCTACTGCTCATTAACGAAAGGGAAGCGGTTCGCCGGATGCTTTCATAAATCCGTCTTTATCCTGCGACTGCTCCTTTCCCTGTTTCTGTGATTCTTCCCTTGCCTGCTCCTGCTGCTTTTCCTTCGCCTCCGCATAAGCTCTCTCAATCTCTGAATAAAGCTTTTCACGGAATTCCTTTGTTACCGGATAGCAGATGTCCTGGTAGATATCCTTGCCATTTTCATCCTTCTGCTTTGTCTTATAGGAAGGCATCGCCACAAATACCTTTTCCTTGCCCTGAAGGATATTCACATTGTTGACGATAAAACTGTCCTCAAAGTAGATTCTGGCAAGTCCACGGATATTACTGCCTTCCCTTTCATAGGGTGTAACCGTTACGGAAAATTCCGGTGGTGTCACATCCTTTTCTGTTCCTTTCTCCGGCTGTCCCTGTGCCTGCACTCTTTCATATTCCTCAAGGATATTGCTGTAAAGCTCCTCACGAAATTCTGCGGTGATCGGATTGCATACATCCTTGTAGATGGCAGAACCATCCTCACTTCTTTCGTTGGACTTATATCTTGGCATGGATACAAATAACTGTTCCCTGTCCTTATTCTCCACGATTGCGATATTGGTAATCTTAAATGAATCACCAAATACCACAGTAGCAAAGCCTTTCACATTTCCATTTTCTTTTTTCACTTCATTCACTTTAATTGCATACTTCATATACATTCCCTGACAGATAATGGTGGGGAAACCATCAGCTCTGTCTTTTCCTTTCTTTATACTGTTTTGTGTTATTCCCCATCCTCCGGTACGACAATCTCGCACTTTAAGGCTTCTATCTGGCTGATGGAAAGTCTCCCATTCAGCCAGTTGTAAAGAGTTGCTGTCATGCCGTCCTGTTCAAAGTAGATATATTCCGTTCTGTCCGCATCCGCCTCATATACTACCGTTACTGCCACATCCGGCATGAACATCTGCTCCTCTTCATCCCAGTTACATAAAATTCCTTCGTGAAGCTGTAGATTAAGCTGTGGCAGAAATACCCACCAGCCACTGACAATCAGCTGTGTATCTTCCTCTGTCTCCGCTATATCATCAGCCACATCTATGAGTCTTTCTTCCATTTCGCTTATTATCTGCTCTACTTCAACTAATCTGCACTTAATCTTCATCTGCCTTACCCTCTTTCACTGCCGGCACACAGCGGCAGACAAAACGCTTTGTTCCCTTATTGGCACAGGTAAGAAGGGTTAAGATTTCCTCATCCGACTGGTTTTTGACCGTATTGTCATACGGACCGATAATACAGGTTTCTGCCACCTCATACATATGGACTTTTCCCTTCTTATCCGTAATCTTTACCCTGTCTCCGGCTGACAGCTGGTTCAGGTTGGTAAAAAATGTTCCGTTTCTGCTGCCGTTATGCCCGCATAATACACAGTTTCCCTTTTCACCAAGTCCCGCAGTTTCCGTCATATGACCAATGGCATACCTTATCTGCGAATCGCCTGCACCCTCCAATACCGGGTATCTGATATCTATGGCTTCAATCTCAATAATGCCAATGACATCTTCCACTGAAAGTAAGGCTGCATCTTCTTCACTAAGGGAGGTCTGCTTTTTGCCCTCTTCTTTCGATTTTTCTGTCTCATCTTCATTGTCCTCCAGTGTCTTTTCAAACTGTTCGATCAGCTTGTCTGTCTCATTCTGACCATGAAAATGGTAGTAAAAAGGGACTGCCAGTAAAGCAATCCCTGTAACGATACATATACTCACAAATATTCTTTTTATTTTCTTTCCCATATACTGACCACCTCCATGGTCGAAACATTGTTAATAGTTACCTTTTATATCCGTCCATTCCTATGCGGTATGGACTTTTCTCCTCTGCCACATTGGCGGCAACATCCTTATCCTCTGAGGCAGCAAGATCCACATCCTCCACCTTGCCATTTTCAAGATCAAGCTGGGCATTCAGTTCATACTGTCTTGCAATCTTACTTTTTAGCTCTTCCTCATAGGCAAATGGCTTTTCATACTCTGCTTTGGATGCTTTCATGTCAAGCTTGTAGGATTCGATTTTTTTCTCAAGAAAATCAATATTCTCATCAATACCGTTGAACAGATTCTCAAGCTTTACCATATTTCCAACAGGACTTGTGGAAAGCTCTGCCTTATACTCTGTCCTGCCACGAAGCACCAGATAATTGACACCCATAAAGTTTTTCTCTACCAAAAGCTCGAATCCCTTGAAACTGCCTATTGGAGAAGTCTCGCCTGTCTTACATTTTGATACTGCCTCAAGCATACTTGCACCGCCATCGGTCCGCTCTGTGAATGTCACATTTCCTACCGTAATGGCAAATTCTGCACTGGTAAGAAGCGCCGCATCCCTTGCCTTCAAATCCTCCCTAACACAGACAAGTTTTTCCTCCGCCGCTTTGATAAGCTTTGGAAAACGAATCATGAAGTTATCCTGCAGCGAATATCTCTGGCTGTCATAAGATGCCTTTAACAGCTTTAATCTCTGCACATCATTATCAATCTCCATCTTTTCCTTGATCATCGGGTTACCGGTGGCAACCGCCTTAATCTCTGCATAGGAAAGTGTTGCCTCATCTATATCCTCGCAGGTTCTTGATACCGACTTACTTGTCATGACCTGACTGATAAAACGCTGCTTATTCTCCACAAGACTCCAGCTGTATGCATCAAAGGTTCCTTTGGTGACATATCTGTAAACTGCCACCTCATCATTTTCATTTCCCTGTCTGATACCTCGTCCTTCTCTCTGTTCAATGCTTGAAGGCTTCCACGGGCAGTCTACATGATGCATTGCCACAAGGTGAGTCTGGACATTTACACCGGTTCCACACTTATCCGTCGAGCCGATGAGTATCTTTTTCTTACCTGTTCTCATATCCTTAAAGAGTACGTCCCTCTGTGCATCGGATTTTGCGTCATGAATAAACGCTATCTCCTCTGCCGGGATTCCTCTTTTCACAAGCTCTGTTTTCAGGTAATTATAGACATCAAACTCTCCGCAAAGCTTGTCTTCGGTTGCTGTCTGCTTCCAGTAACCATCTGAAAGCATATCCTCTGACCAGCTTCCCTTCGGCGTTCCAATGTCAGAAAAGATAAGCTGACAGCCAATCTTTCCTTCATTTGCTGCTTTCTCATATTCCGCAAATACATTTTCAACTACCTTATTGAGCTTTCCATCCACATTGTTAGGTGCTGATGCTTCCAGTAGCCTTGCATCCGTACCAAGAAGCCTTGCCTCATGGGTTATTTTAAGGAAGTTATCCTCTGACGGGTCTACACCTCCGCCCCTGATACGCTCTGCCCTTGCCACAAAATCTTCCATGACCTGCTTTACATACCAGTCCGGCTCACTTTCCACAATGATATACTTCCCGCCCCGAAGTGCCGGAACCGGAAGGTCTAACATATCCTTTGTCTGCACATCTGCCACTTCACGAAAGATATTCATAAGCTCCGGCAGATTGGTAAACTTATTGAATCTGCTCTTGAAACGGAATCCGCTGCCTTCCACGGTAAGCTCCAGTGCTGTTGTCACTTCACCGAAGTTTGCCGCCCAGGAATCAAAATGATAAATCCCCATCTGCTCCAAGGCTTCCTTCTGAAGATACAGCTGCATGACATACAGCTCACACATGGTATTGCTCACGGGAGTTCCGGTAGCAAATACAATACCTCTTCCACCATTCAGTTCTGTAATATACTGGCATTTTAACTGCATATCCGTAGACTTCTTTGCCCCGGAACTGCTGATACCTGCCACATTGTTCATCTTTGAAAATATGGCAAGGTTCTTGAAACCGTGCGCCTCGTCTACCATGATGGAATCGATACCAAGCTCCTCAAAGGTAATCAGGTCATCCTTTCTGCTCTCCTCCGTAAGCTCCTTAATCTGTTCCTCTAATCTTTTCTTCTGCGCCTCCATCTGCTTAATAGTCCAGCGTTCTCCGTTATTTTCCTTCATTTCTGAAATGGCAAAGGAAAGCTCGTCTATCTGCTGGTCTATCATTCTGGCTTTACGCTCCGGCGATATTGGAATCTTCTCAAACTGAGAGTGCGACATGATAATACAGTCATAATCTCCCGTTGCAATTCGTGAGATAAACTGCTTTCGTCTGCTCTTTTCAAAATCCCTTTCTGTTGCCACCAGAATGTTTGCTGACGGATAAAGCCTTAAAAACTCACTTGCAGTCTGACCGATAAGTGATTTCGGAACAACCATAACTGTTTTATTTGCAAGTCCAAGCCTTTTCTGCTCCATACAGGCAGCCATCATTTCAAATGACTTACCTGCTCCAACACAGTGTGCAAGAAGGGTATTTCCACCCATAAGAATACGGGCAACCGCATTTTTCTGGTGTGGCTTTAATTCAATTTCAGGATTCATTCCCGGAAACTGTAAATGACTGCCATCATACTCACGAAGCCTTACATTGTTGAAGGTCTCGTTGTAGTAGCTGACATATTTTTGTCTCCGCTCCGGGTCTTTGAATATCCATTCCTTGAAAGCCTCCTTCATCAGGTTCTGCTTTTCCCTTGCGAGCATGGTCTCATTTTTGTTGACCTCATAATGATATTTGCCATCCCCGTCATCAATACGGTCCTTGACTGTTACGGTTCTTAAGTTCAGCGTACTCTCAAAAATAGAATAAGCGTCCATCCGGCTTGTACCATAAGTCTTGGTAGCTGCCACTGAACGCTTATCCAGTGATTTATTTTCTATAAACCATTCCATATTCACTTTGTTAAGATTAAGCTGGATGCCGGAATTATAATACTGGCTTCTTACTGCCTGTGCTCTTCTTGGTGTGCCTAAAAGCTCATAAATGAATCTTTCATAATCCTCTTTCTCAATCCATGTCGTACCGATACGGACATCTATCTCCGAGGCATCAAGGTCTTTTGGCTGTACCTGCTCCAAGGCTGATACATTGATTGTAAACAGTGCCTTTTCTTCCTCAGAGAGTTCCGGATTCTCCATCATGGCTTTTGCCACACGAAGCTTTTCCCTCACATTTCCTGACAGGTACTCATCCGCAGCTTCCCATCCGGCGTTTGGATTGTTTGGATTATAGCCGGAAGGATTAAGAAAAATCAGTCCCTCAAGCTCCTTAATCATCTTCTGTCTCTCGAAGTCTGCTTTCAGCTGTCCGGATAAGTTTATCTCCTCTTCTGTTTTCTCAGTCTTTTCAGAAACCTCCTTGATTATATCGCTGATATCCGGATGGTAGATACTCTGCATATAGGCAAGATTCACAGTACCAAACTCATTGATGGATACATTCAGTGCTTCCACCGCCGTCTCCACCCTCTCAATAGATACCTTTGCCTTGATGGTCTGCTTATAAAACATATCTGCCTTTTTCACATTTCCATCTTCATCAATTTCCTCCAAAGAGCAAAGAAGCGGATAATCACTGTCATCCCGGAATGCCCTGCTGTTCCCCTGTGAATTGATGCTTCCATATTTGTCCACGAATCTATCATATCTTTCGTTAAGAAGCCTCTGCACATCGGCAAGCTCTTCCTCGCTGCAGCCTTCTGTCTGGATATCAATCAGATGTCTTGTCACAGTTCGGATTTCATCTAGTGCCTTTATCCTTTCTTCCACAGTAGCTGACACCTCCCTTCTTACCATCTGGGAGTTTTCTCTGAAATAGAGTTTTCCGTCCACAAAGCAGTAGGAGAAGTTTCTTACATCCGGGTCTGCCGGGATAATATCCTCACTCTTTTCCTCCTCTTCTGTCAGACGCTCAAAGTCAGTAAGCTGTGCCTGCATATTGCTGATTGCCTTATTCAGTGCTTCATACATATTGAAGTTCGGATCGTCATTGACACAGACCGTATATCTGCTGTCCTGTCCGTATATTCTTGTGTCGTACTGCATACGACCAAGAATCATTTCAGGGTGTTCCACAAAATAGGAATTAACTGCAATTCCATCCTCTGTATATCCTAAATGCACCCAGTCCGGTTCAATATCAATCTTTTTGTCCCTTTTCTGAAGGAAAATAATATCACTGGTTACTTCCGTTCCTGCATTATCCTTAAATGCAGTATTAGGAAGTCTTATGGCGCCGATAAGTTCAGCCCTCTCTGCCAGATACTTTCGGATGGTAGGATTACTCTTATCAAGCGTTCCCTTTGTGGTAATAAATGCCACAATGCCACCCGGTCTTACCTGGTCAAGTGCCTTTGCCAAGAAATAGTCATGAATACGGAAGTTGTACTTGTTATACTTTGGGTCATATATCTTATAGTCCCCAAAGGGTACATTTCCAACTGCCACATCAAAGAAGTTATCCGGATACTGCGTCTGTTCAAATCCACCCACTTTTATATGGGCTTTCTGATAAAGCTGACCTGCAATTCTTCCCGAAATATCATCAAGCTCCACACCGTACAGATTTGCTCTCTGCATTGGTGTGGGCAGACTTCCGAAGAAGTTACCGATACCCATACTCGGCTCTAAAAGATTTCCGTCACGGAAACCAAAGTTCACAAGTGCCTGATTGATACAGCTGCATATTACAGGAGAGGTATAAAAAGCATTGTTTACCGTTGCCCTTGCAGCTACATATTCATCCTCCGTAAGCAGTTCCTTAAGCTCTGCATACTCCTTTGACCAGTCATGATTCTTATCATCAAATGCCTGTGGGATTCCGCCCCATCCGGCATACAGTGATAATATTTTCTGTTCCTCTGCTGTTGCAAGCCTTCCTTCACTTTCCAGTTGTTTCAAAAGCGTGATTGCTTCCACATTCCATTTGTATCTGGTCTTTGCCCCTCCGGTCTGTAAATCCCAAAGGTTGTAGTGGAAGTTTCTTCTTTTATCCGTTATCTTCTGCTGTTCATCAGTCTGGTTACTTTGATTTGCTTCGCTTTTTGTGTCTGCTGATTCATCAATATTGCTATCCGCAGTCTCCCAGCCATTCGCAAGTGCTCTCTGTCTGGTGGCTTCCCTGTTTGCCCTGATTTCCTCCTGTTTTTCAAGAAACGAAACATAAACAGGTGCCATATTTACCCTGCTTCCGGCAATCATATCTTTATACCACTTAAGATGATCTTCACCGCAGTAATGAGGAACCTTTACCATATAGCTTAAAACCTCATACAGTTCACGGTATCCCGTGGTTACTGTGATACGCTCACCCTCCTTGTTCTTATAGTTAATGTCAAGTTCAAATGGCTTCAGTGTGTATTCCACCAGCCCATACTCATTATTGGCATATGCCTTGTGTTCCTTTCTGTCATTCAGCACCACGCCTGATAAGAACTCAAGCTTGTTAGGCATAAACAGGTCATTCGTTGCCACAAGGTCCATTAAAAAAGGCTTAAATGGTGTGTAACAGCTGCATTCCGATATGAGAATCTCCATAGCTGTACGCATATCCTCATCCATGCCTTCAATCACTTCGGCATAGTTAATCGGCTCGATAAACTGTAATTCCCCTGAAGTTTTTTGTGTAGGGTCAGGAGTTGGCTCATAGTCTGCCTCTGCTTCCAACTCTGCACCATATTCCGCCATGGTAACAAGTCTGTCTTCCAAAGCTGCTTCTTCCGGTGTAAGCTCCCTTTCCTCTGCGTATGCATCTTCCAATGATTTTCTTGCACTCGCATAGCTTTCCGGCTCATCAGGAATGGCAAATTCATCCAGTACCTCTTCCTGCTCCTCGTCATCCACTTCCCGAAAATCTGCGTCAATAATTTCATCATCTTCACGCATACCGTCAGACTGTATCTCATCCAGTCTCGGTTTCTCCGGCTGGTATTCTCCCGTAAGGATAAGTGCTGAAATCTCTTTTTCTATATCTCTCCAAGAAACATATCCTTCCACTTCGCCTTCCTCATCTCTCCACTGAAAACGGAGACCATTACCTTTGAATGTGTCATATCCATGCAGTCCAAGCCCTTCAATGGGCCAGCCTGCCCCACCTGTTCCATACTCTGCCTTAATTCGCTTGGCTCTTGTTCCTGCATCAATCTCTGTCTCAAAGATTTTGCACACTCTTCCTCTGCCACCGACAAAGCCTGTGCCTTTAAGAAGCACTGTTTTGACATATTCATGTGGAACAACAGAAGCTTTCTTTGGATTGAGATAATTGTACTTCCCGCTTTTGGCATCTGCCATTTCCTGCTGGAACTTCTGCATATACTCATTCGGCTCTGCTTGTGATTTCTTTGAAGAATCAATCAGACCATACTCGGCATCAAAAAAGGAAGCCTGAACATACTCAACAGCTTCCTTTTTCATGCCTAATGAATTAATCTCATCAAGCTCCTTATTCAGTTCTTCATCATACTCATTACTACTTAATGGTATTTCAACACTATCTCCGCCAAAACGATCTCTTCTGCCATCATCTTCGCCTGTTCTCTCAGCTTCCACATTTCCATCGTACTGCTTGGATTCTGTGGTTTGTTCTTCTTCAGGTACTGTTTCTGAAGCTGCTCCATCATCTGATTCGCTTCTTCCTCCACTTCCAACATCTTCTCTGTCATTCTGCCCGTGCGAAGCAGATTCTTGTATCTCGCCGGTTCGTTCTCCTCCAGATACTTCATCGCCTGACGTCCGTATTTGCCCAGTCTCGCCAAGTTCTCCTTCTCGTCCGGAATCTCCAGTACCGGATACAGAAGTCCGTCCACTTCCTTGTACTCTAATTCTGCTACCATATGCAATTCTCCTTTCCTGCTCAACAGCCCTACAATCTTTACTAAATGCTCTAAGAACATTACAGGAGACATCGCATATGAGGGAACCAAGACGGTAAATAGTATCTTCATCCGTCACTTTTACAATCTGACTAAAATCCTGTTCTTCAGCAGACAAGTCAAATCCGCATCTCGTACCTACAACATATAAAATCCCTTTTCTTGCAAGCTCTGCAAGGTCCGGTACTTCGTGTAAGCCCTCACGTTTTTCGCTGAATTCCTTAATCACACTGCCTGTAATCTGTGATAATTCGGTCATTCGGTTCTCGAATTCCTCTTCAATTATGACTCCAATTTCCTGCTTTGTAAAGTCCTTTAGAGCAATTAGTGAATCTTCTCTTGTCAATCCTTCATACTTTTGATACTTCCCATGTGCTACCTGATATTCCATAAACTCTGGCAACTTATCTCCGTCAAGATTCCAGGTAAGCTCTGACTGTTTTCCACCCGTATCACTGATATCAAACACATATCGCATATATGGCTGCAATGCTTTGGAAGGATAGATTGCAATCCCTTTACTTCCACGCTTTACATACCTTCCTACCTTTTTCCATGTGTCAAAGTCAGCAACTAAAGTGGCATGTGGTTTTTGTGCATATACCATGAGAACATTATCAAATTCATAACGGTATATCTGCCCGGCAAGTCGAAGCACTGATTTCCAGCTTTCCTGTGTTTCAGTCACCTCTTTTATAACCACGTTATAAATCTGCCTGACTTTATAATCTACGCTCATATGCTACACCTCCAATATTGCTTCTCTGATGTCTTTTCCATCAATTTCATTTCCAAGGCTTACCCAGCCTTCACATCTCTCCCTCGCAAAAAGCTCAATTCTTGGAAGATTACCGCATAACTCTACAATTCTCTCCCGTATCTCCTCCGGCTTTTTGCTGTGTTCCATGATTCTTGCATCACATACCTGTGATCGAGTAGGAGGGAGTGATTAGCTCCCGTCCTCTCACACCACCGTGCGTACCGTTCGGTACACGGCGGTTTCAATAGTTGACGTGCACCAACTGATAGGCTGTGGCTAAATCATAAAAGCCACTGCTTATCAGTCTTTCATTTGTCATTGCCATATTTATGGCAACTGTATGTGTCGTGAACCAATAGCCTCGTCGACTGTATCCTGCCTGCATCGCCAAATCTTTCGGTACTCCCATCCTCATTAGGTTTCGCACTTTTGTCTTTGGCTTCTTCCATTGCTTCCAAATACACATACGTATTCTGTGATAGAGCCATCCATTGATGTCATCTATGTTTTTCTTCATGTATAAATGGTACAATAAAAATGTACGAAAAATACAAAATAAAAATGTACAACTATTATACTGTTACCATGGAGGTAGACAGTATGATTTTAAAAAGCAATATTATCACAGATATAAAAATCAATT
>JAXJWH010000122.1:0-4115 GCA_036308125.1 Agathobacter sp. | reverse complement strand
CTTGTTGGCTCTGTGCTTCTCTGACTTTTACGGTTTCTCTGATTTTGTTTGTAAATACTTTACTATTCATGTTTACAGCCATTTTTTCAAGCCCAGAAAGTACCGCATTATTCAAATTTGCTCTTGAATTGTATTTGATAAGTAAAATACCTGCGATTTCAAGCTCTTTATTTGAGTGCTTGCGTACACTTTGAATAGTATTATTGAGCTGGTCTAAGCCGACCATCGCAAGATAGCTACATTCCGTTGGAATGATGATTTTTGTACTTGCTGTAAGGCTCATAATGTTAAGTAGTCCGAGTGATGGCGGTGTATCAATGAGAATGATGTCATAGTCGGCATCTTCGATACACTCCTTTAACAAATATTCTCGTCCGAGCTGATTAAATTCGGTATCAGCATAAGCGAGAAGCAATGAACCAACCAAAACATCATAATAGGTTGATTTTGCAATACATTGTTGCAGGGTGCTTTCTTTTTTTAGGAGCGTATAAAGATTATGCTCCTGCCATTCCATCAAATTTATTCCAGATACCGTTGTTAAGTTGCATTGAGGGTCTGTATCAATGCACAAAACTCTTTTTCCTGCTTTTCCGAGGATTTCTCCCATCATTTGCACGGTTGTAGTCTTGCCACAGCCACCTTTTGTAATGTTTACAGAAATAATTTGCAAAATTTTTTCTCCTCTCTCAAATAGGTTTTGTAATGGTTTAATACCCCTTTAAAAGGGGTTTAAAAACGGTTTAATAGGGGTTTAATACCCCTTTAATACCATTATTATACCACTTTTGGCAGGAAAATCAATATCGAAAATTGTGAAATTATAACTTTTGAGTGTGAAAATTCTCTTGATTTTAAAAAAGAAAAGATATACAATATATGAAAAGGATTTAGACACGAAAAAACCGCATCCATTTGGCGGTGGATACGGTTTATGATTTCGTTTTAAGTCTCAAGAGAATTTGGCGGTTCTCTTGAATATGCTGTTGTACGTTCCTCTCACAGACACTTACAACATATCTAGCTATGCTCTTATTATAAGGGTTTTATTAGTGTATGTCAATCGCAACATCTAGTAAAATCAAGGGTTTTAGGCTCAATATGGACGATTTTGCCCTAGGGAAGTTTGGATATGTATGTGGTGCAGGAGCATCTATACATATCTTTTTTATTGCCCTAATTTCATATTGAGAGAGTGGAAATGCCCTTGATAGGCTCTATAAATACTATGGTGGTGTGGCTAAGCCTAAGCAATGAATTAGCCCGTAGGACAAGCAATTCCCCTTGTTATGATACTTGTTCTCCGTCAAGGAGCTGACAGCACTCCTAAAAATGCTATGCGGAGGGATAAGCAAGGCGAAAGCCGACAATTTGAACCTATGTCATGGGTTGCTCGTGTCTTAGTGGTTCATCTTATGCAACAAGGGTTAAAGCGAAGAACCGAGACTATACGGTCTAGTTATGGCTTTTAGCAGGCAGTCCAGACACGTTCTAGGACTGCTTTTTGCTCTGCTTCCCTCAACTGCCAGTCTAGTATAGGCTTCGCCCTTGTCAAATCAAGTGTTTTGGTAAAAAAATTACATTTAGCAGGGCAAAAATGCAGAAAATATGGTATGTTGGATGTATCAAATAGTAGGAGAGTGGGAGTTATGTATAATAAAGATATAAATGCTATATTTGATGTAGGATGTTTCAAAACTATTGTAATGGGAACTATGGTGGCTTCGATGGAGCGTGCAGGCATCCGAAAAAGTAAGATGGTAGAGGTTATGTATCATTCGATGGAAGTATTGGACGAGTTGAAAGCAGAAGAATTAGAAAAAATATATAGTGACTATCTGGGTACTTTATAATAAAAATAGGTTTTGTAATGGTTTAATAATGGTATAAAACCCCTATAAAACCATTATTAAACTAATGAAATGGAAAAGGAGCTATGAAACATAGCCCCTCTTTTTATTGTGCGCCTAGCGGCGCACGTTTCTAATGGGTGAAAGTCCCTAATCCACCCTAGTAGTGGGAAGGATATAGCCGAACACCAAGGGTGTCCGTCGTGAGGCGAAATCTGAAGGAAGGTGCAGGCAAATCTCTGGTCTGACGAACAGAAATCACATCAGGCTACAGTTAAGGATAAGGTTGCAATACAAACCAAAGTCCAATAACTACTCGGAATTAACTGTGGTAAATGTGGCAGATAGATGGAGAGAAAGAAACGTGTGGTACCTAGGGAGGTCTTGTCGGCAAGTGGAAACAGAGTAAGAAACTTGTAGTAACAACGAATGGCAAGAAGTCAGCAGAGGTCATAGTACCACTATGGTTGCAAACATAGAGGGAAGGACTGAACTTTAGGAGATGTGAGTAAATGAATGTAACCAAAGATGGACTTAAGGACAGACAACTTCATACAGAGGACTATCTGCAAATGGTATCTGCGGAACAGAAAGAGTATGCAGAAGTGTCCGCCCACCAGAGGATTACTGAAAACAACGACATCATCACAGATATTTCAAAAGGAACTAAAAGTTCCTCGGACAATCTAATGGAGCAGATTTTACACAAAGATAACCTTAACAAAGCTTATAAGAAAGTAAAATCAAACAAAGGCGCAGGCGGTATTGACGGAATGAGCGTGGATGAACTTCTGGGCTTTCTAAAAGATAACCAAAAGCACCTAATCCAACAGATAAAGGATGGGAAATATAAACCCAATCCAGTCCGTAGGGTAGAAATACCCAAAGAGATAAAAGGCGAGTATAGAAAACTGGGAGTACCAACAGTGGTTGATAGAGTGTTCCAACAAGCAATTACACAGGTATTATCTCCGATTTATGAGAAACAGTTTTCGGAAAACAGTTTTGGTTTTCGACCAAACAGAGGTGCGCACGACGCACTCAAAAAATGCCAAATCAATGTCAACGAGGGATATGTATATGTGGTAGATATGGATTTAGAGAAGTTCTTTGATACAGTATGTCAGAGCAAACTAATAGAAGTGCTATCACGAACTATCAAGGATGGACGAGTAATATCGCTAATCCACAAATACCTTAATGCCGGAGTTATCAGCAGAGGCGTGTTTGAAAAGACAGAAGTTGGTATGCCACAAGGTGGACCATTAAGCCCACTCTTAAGCAACATAATGCTGAATGAATTGGATAAGGAACTGACACGTAGAGGACACAGATTTGTCCGTTATGCAGATGACTGTATGATTTTCTGTAAAAGCAGAAAAGGTGCAGAAAGAACCTTAAACAATATAGTGCCATATATTGAGAAAAAACTATTCCTTAAAGTAAATCGTATCAAAACATGCGTGGCGCATATTAGTAAAGTCAAATATCTTGGTTATAGTTTCTATAGATACAGAGGAAAATGTAGATTTCGAGTACATCCCAAATCAGTAACAAAGATGAAGAATAAAATCAGGGAACTTACTGATAGAAGTAATGGATGGGGAAATGAATACCGAGCATTGAAATTGACACAGTTTATTAGAGGATGGGTAAACTACTTTGGAATGGCAGACATGAAAAGGTTGTTGCAAGATAATGATGAATGGTTGCGCCATAGAATAAGAGCAATCTATTGGAAACAATGGAAGAAAGCCAAGACTAAATTTAAAGAACTCAAGAAATTAAATGTGGAAGAAGAGAAGGCATGGATATGTGCAAATATGCGAAATGGGAGCTGGTATTGTAGCGGATATTTCGTGCTTCAAACCGCATTTAACAACAAGAAAATCCGTGAACTAGGTTATCCTACATTCACAGAGTTTTATTTGAAAATGTGTGAAAACTAAAGAACCGCCGTATACCGAACGGTACGTACGGTGGTGTGGGAGGTCGGTAGATAAAATAATTATCTACCTCCTACCCGATTAAGTAGTAAAAAGAAGTAAATTTATGGTATTGACCAAAATGAGTCGAAAGGACTGAAGTACTGATTACCATCATATCCATTGTCATACTCATCGTTTGAATCTTCATAAGATTCACTTGTGGCATCGTCACCAAATATATCCTTACCTGTTAAAGTGAGTGAAAATGTCTTTTCTGTATATCCGTCTGTACCTTGTATCATAGCAACTATTTCTACTGTTTCACCTGATTTATAAT
>JAXJWH010000121.1:0-2294 GCA_036308125.1 Agathobacter sp. | reverse complement strand
TACCTTCTTTCCTAAGATATCTCTATTATACAGCAAGTAAACTGTTTTGGCTTGTATCTACTACAAAATATATGAACTTTTCAAGGTGCTATAGAGGGGCTTTTGACCCCAACATCATCCCATATGAGTATAAGTATTCAAAGTTACTCCTATATCTGCATGTCCCATAAGATATTGCAACGTTTTAGGGTTCATTCCTGCTTTCGCCATATTACTGCAATAGGTATGCCTGCAAACATGAGGTGTTACTTTGGGCAATTCTTCTTTATAGATGCTGTTGTATTTAGTTATAATATGTTGAAAATATTTTTCCCAATGCAATGCTACCATTGGCATATCATTCTTATCCAGATACAGAAAACCACTCACTCCATCCACTTTCGGCTCTTTCTTTGGTCTTTTTCTCTGACTGATGATACGTTGAAAGCACTCATATACATCTTCTGTCATTGGAAGTACTCTTGTTCCATTGGTTGTTTTCGTATCTTCAATGATATACACCATATCACTTCCACGTTGTAACTGATGATTCACGTTAATGGTTCTTTCCTCAAAATCAAGGTCTTTCGTGGTCAGTCCAACAAATTCCGAAATACGAAGTCCTGTTTTAAACAGAATGTATATTCCATCATAATACTTGCAAAAATGCTGATCGTTCTTTATGAACTCCAACAACATTCTCTCTTGCTTTTTTGTGATTGCTTCTCTTGTAACACTGTCATTGACAACTACTGTACATAATTGAAATTCAAACGGATTCTTGCGTAATAAATCGTCATCCACTGCCATTTGAAAAGCAGGTCTTAACACTCCACGAATGGAATGAATGGAACTGTAACCTCGTCCATTCTCCTGAAGCCTTATCAGCCATCTTTTTGCGTCAGACAGTTTTACCTTGTCAATCCTTCTTGCTCCAAAATCATCTTTCTTTAAAAGATTGACAACCGTTTTGTATCCGGCTTTTGTACTATGTCTGACACCTGTTTTTTGTTGAACATACAATTGAACCAATTTAAGAACTGTCAAATCACCACCATAGGGTGTGATGCCATCCTCTAAATCTCGCATTAGTTCTTTTTCTTTCTCTCTTAAAGAGATACACTTTCTTCTTCCTGCCGGAAGCGGATCTGTGGCTTCTAACTTCCAACTGTAAATGAACCTTTGCTTTCCTCGACTGTCTGTATATACATACGCATATCTTCCGTCTGCTCTTTGGCTTTCTCCGTTTCGTAAAATGCGACCTTTCTTGTCTCGTCTTTTACTCAATTTCTTGCTCCTTTCGTCCGAAGAAGCCCTAGCACGATATATTAATAATACCATAGCCAGAGCTTTTTTTCCACTACAACTGACAGGATTTTTGTTAATCTGCCAAGCTGTAAGTTACTTATAAAAACAGCCTATAAAGCTGTAGTTTGATTAAGAAATTCCTCAAACTTTTTTCTGTTTATTAATGACTTATTCCCTATTTGAACAGTAAAACATAAATCTGTATCTCTATTTTCGGCAATTAAATTTCTAATTTTCTTCTCTCCAATACCGAAATATTGTGTTGCTTCCTCTACTGTCAACATATATTTCTTCCATATTGGAACAGATAAATCTTGCTTCTTTTTATATAAATTATCTTCTGTCATAGGTTTTCTTCCTTTCTTCAATAATAAGCAAATAAATTTCCCGCTAATCAAATTTCACTTTTACAAATGCTCTTTGATTAGCAGGAAAATAATATCCTGCAAGCAGCCACCAGATTTATGGCTCGCATTGGAATTACACCATCTTCTTCAGACCGGACTCTTATACCGGAAGTATCATTATTAAGAAACAACATCTTCGCCCCGGATTATCTAATTCCGTTTCAACAAAAGTATTTTTTCGCTCGTGCCTTTGCTTCAATGTATTTGAATACATTTCATTGCATTTTATCCTAAAGGACAGGCTGTCATGGCGTACCTGTTGTGTAGCTCCGTTGTTTCATACGTCTTGCAGGACAAACCATATTCAGTTTTCAAGGTACATGGTGCATAAGAATTTGTCATCGAATAGAAAGGGAGATTGCAGACCGTTTACTTATACGACTTTAAAATTCAAAACTGCTGCTATCAGTTTAGTCTGCAATCTTCGGCGAATATTTTCATCCACACAAATATGTGGATTGGTGTTAGTATATAACCATAGACATAAAAAGTTGAACGGTCTATAATAATCATAATAATGTAAAGGAGCTGTTCAACATGGCTAAAAACCAAAAGAAGTACACACAAGAGTTTAAACAACAAATTGTGGATTTGTACAAT
>JAXJWH010000120.1:0-22677 GCA_036308125.1 Agathobacter sp. | reverse complement strand
TCCGGTACTTGCATAAAACAAGGTGGGAAATACCCGGCCTATAGCCTCAAAAATCCGAAGACATACTACAAAATATGAATTTTTCAAGGTGGTATAGAAACAGGGGCAAATCTATTTATGGTTTTGCCCCCAACATCATAAATAGTAATTTCAATATAAATTTATATATAATATATTATTTTTCTATAATCAAAATCTGTATAAATTATAAAATTTTCAATTAGATATATCTTTAAAACTCGTTTAATAATCCCTGAATTCCCTGCTCTTTATATATTTTCTTATAGTAAGTAATCTCATCACCTATTAAATCATCAATAATCTGCATTCCAAGTAATTCAACAGGAGCCTTGTCATCCGACATAATGCAATTTCCAGCACTATATTTTGCAAAATTATTTAAATTGCCATTAATAAATTCTGCCAAATCTTCATGCTTTTCAAGTTTTACATTTTCGCTTAAAGCTGCCATCATCTCTGGATTATCAGATGCATACAGTTCCCTGTTTGTCGAACCATCAACATCAATCGTATAAACTTCACCAAATACCGATGCTATTGTATCAGACAAATACTCATTGATGTTTCCCTCTTCCTGACCTCGCATGTTCATATTAACAACCATCACACCATCAGGATTCAAGTGACTCTTTACCAAGTCAAAAAATTCCTTTGATGACATCTGAAAAGGAATGGTAATATCCTGATACGCATCTACCATAATAACATCATACTTTTTATCAACAGCATTTAAATAGGCTCTTCCATCATATGTGTATACCGGTATATCTTCTGATAAATGAAAATATTTAGTAGCAAGCTTTGTAATATCCTCATCTATCTCAACACCTTCCATTGTCATTCCATCAAAATATCGGTCACACTGTGTTGCAAATGTTCCCGTTCCCATTCCAAGTATCAAAACATCCAGATTATCCTTTGTGTTCACTCCCGCCATTAGTGGAGCTGCCATTGCATAATCATAATACATTCCTGTCAATTCATCTGATTTTTCATATACAGACTGCACTCCAAATAAAACATTTGTAGACAGATACACTTCCTTTTCATTTTCCTTTACCTGCAAATAATTATATACAGATTCACCTTCGTAGGTTAAATCATCCTCCCAGAAAGCAAAACTATCAGAGTTTCCCAAAAAACAGGCTATAACAAGAACAATTGCACCCACAACGGCTTTTGTGGATTTGATTTTACTGCTTAAGAAATAAATAATCGAAAGGATTAACAATATTCCTGAAAAAATCAAAAATGTAATAGATGTTCCTACCGCTGGAATTGTTATAAATGTAGGCACAAATGTACCAATAATACTTCCTATTGTATTTGATGCATTTAACATTCCAACAGTTTTACCGCTATCCTCTAAATCATCAACTGTATATTTTACAAGGGATGGCGTAACTGTTCCAAGCAAAAACAAAGGAAAAACAAATATAACCATACAAGCAGCAAATGCTGCCCATACCAAAAAATTACTGTTAACCGAAAAAATCATAACAGCAGATATCCCAATTATAATATATTTTCCCACAACTGGTATAAGTGCAATCTAAATTGCAGCTATTATAATTCTGCCATATAATTTGTCGGGATTAGGATTTTTATCTGCACTTTTACCACCATAAATATTTCCCAGTGCCATTGCAATCATAATCGTACCAATAATAATTGTCCATACAATCTGCGAAGAACTAAAATATGGTGCTAATAATCTGCTCGCTCCAAGCTCCACCGCCATAACTGACATGCCTGAAAAAAATTCCGTCAGGTACAAATAGAACTTATTCTCCAATATTTTTCTTTTTTCCATTTTTACTCCCTTTCCATAATATATTTTCTTATTAATTTTCATCAGATTAATTGCCTTTTATAGTTGCCAGACAATTTATATATCTTCTCCGTATTTTCTGCCTACTATGCCCAGACTGCCATCGCCAATGTTCCGCACAACATCAGAAGTAAACCAATCGCAGCCTTTTTGCTTAATTTTTCTTTAAATACAAAATAAGAAAATGCAACAGAAACCAAAATGCTCATTTTATCAATAGGTACAACCACACTTACTATTCCATTTTGAATTGCATAATAATAACAAAGCCATGATGCACCTGTTGCCAGACCTGATAATGCAATAAATACTAATTCCTTTTTATCTAAATTTTTCAAATCACTTTGCTTTTTCTTTATCAAAACGATAATCCATGCCATGATAAGAACAACCCCTGTCCTTATTGCAGTTCCAAGATTTGACTCCACTCCTGAAATTCCAACCTTGGCAAGTATTGATGTTAATGAAGCAAAAACTGCCGATGCAACTGCGTATGGAAGCCACGCCCTATGAGTTTTCTTTGTTTCAGTCGATTTCTTCTCAATCATCATAAATACGCCTATTGCAAGCAACAATATTCCCAAAAGTTTAATATGTAAATTATTAATTTCTCCAAACAAAATAATGGCTAATAGTACTGTTAAAATTGTACTTGATTTATCAATTGGAACTACTTTATTTACATCTCCCATTGACAATGCCTTAAAATAACATATCCATGATGCACCCGTTGCCACCCCTGATAAAACTAAAAACAATAACGAATTATTACTAATCTGACCTATTGTATTCTGAGAACCAACAATAAAAACCATTATCCATGAAAAAATAAAAACAACAATTGTCCTTAATGCCGTTGCAACATCGGAATCTGTTTTTCTAATACCGCATTTTGCTAAAATTGATGTTATTCCGGAAAAAAAAGCTGATAAAACTGCCATAATAAGCCACATAACATATTCACTCCTTAGTATAACCACAATGTAAATGAAAGTTCTATTTTCAAGTAAAATTATAAACTTACTACAACTTCTTTACATCTGGCATAATATAATCCGGAGGTGAATTATGACTCTACATCAAAAATTCACCTCCAGTTAATCTATTTGTCTCTATTATATCAAAAATAAATTTTAAATTTAATCAATTGCATCTAATGCCTGTGAAAGATCCGCAATCAAATCCTCTTTTGCTTCAAGTCCACAGGAAATTCTTACAAGACCTGCTGGAACGCCGGCAGCTTCCAACTGCTCGTCGGTCATCTGTCTGTGTGTTGAAGTTGCAGGGTTAAGACAACATGTTCTTGCATCTGCAACATGAGTTTCAATAGCAGCTAATTTAAGGTTCTTCATAAATACTTCCGCTGCAGCCTTTCCGCCCTTTAATTCAAATGATACAACACCACATCCACCATTAGGTAAATATTTCTGTCCGATTTCATAATATTTGTCCGATTTAAGACCTGGATAATTTACTTTTTCTACCTTTGGATGTGCCTCTAAAAATTCTGCAACAGCCTGACCATTTTCTACATGTTTAGGCATTCTTACATGAAGAGACTCAAGTCCAAGATTCAAAATAAATGCATGCTGTGGTGACTGGATACATCCTAAATCTCTCATAAGCTGTGATGTACATTTTGTAATAAATGCACCTTCTTTTCCAAATCTTTCAGCATATGTTACTCCATGGTATGATTCATCAGGAGTAGTTAATCCTGGGAATTTGTCAGCATGTGCCATCCAGTCGAAATTACCTGAATCTACAATTGCTCCACCAACAGCCGCACCATGACCATCCATGTATTTAGTTGTTGAATGTGTTACGATATCAGCTCCCCATTTAATTGGATTACAATTAACAGGTGTTGGGAATGTATTATCTACAATAAGTGGAACTCCATGCTCATGAGCTGCTTTTGCAAATTTCTCGATATCCAAAACAGTAAGTGCAGGATTAGCAATTGTCTCTCCGAATACAGCTCTTGTGTTATCCTGAAATGCGTTGTTTAATTCTTCTTCTGTGCAATCAGGCGAAACAAAAGTAACTGTAATTCCCATCTTTGCCATTGTAACTGAAATAAGATTGAAAGTACCACCATAGATTGATGATGAAGCTACAATATGGCTTCCACACTCACATATGTTAAATAATGCAAAAAAGTTGGCAGCCTGTCCTGAAGATGTAAGCATAGCTGCTGTACCACCCTCTAATTCAGCAATTTTAGCTGCAACACTATCATTAGTTGGGTTCTGAAGTCTTGTATAGAAATATCCTTCTGCTTCTAAATCGAAAAGTTTTCCCATATCTTCACTTGTTTCATATCTGAATGTTGTAGACTGGACTATAGGAATCTGTCTTGGTTCTCCGTTTCCTGGTGTGTATCCTGCCTGCACACATTTTGTATCCATATTAAAATCTTTCATTTTGTACTCCTTCCATATCATTTATTTTACGTTCACAATCAGGGCATCCTGCATCTCCATGGCACACCTGAATGTTTCCTCCTTCTATATGAAGAGGGACACCATTCACCAGACTTTTAGCAACTTTTTCCTTTGCAGAACTATAAATTGCCTGTGCAGTTGTCCTTGCAACGTTCATACGTCTTGCACATTCTTCCTGACTTATACCATTCAAATCGATTAGTCTGATTGTTTCATACTCATCTATTGTTATATTTATACGTTCGCCATGCGTAGAACCATTTTCAAGAATAAAATCCATTGTTCCAGGATCCTCACATACTCTTCTTTTTCTACTAGGTCTTCCCATATAAAATCTCCATCTATTTCAAAAATCCGTTTACAATCTGTTCTTCTGCTTCTTCCTCTGTAAGTCCTAAAGTCATTAATTTAATAATCTGCTCGCCTGCAATCTTACCTATTGCTGCCTCATGAACTAATGCTGCATCTATATTGTTAGCTTCAAGCTGTGGAACTGCAAGGATTTTTGCATTTCCCATAATAATTGCATCACACTCAGTATGTCCTGTGCATGCACAGTTTCCAGTAATCTTAGAATCAAATTTCTGATATGAAGAATCCTTTGCAACAGATCTTGATACAACATCTGCTGATGCTCCATCTCCGTTCAGGCTGGTCTCGTAGATACTTTCGGCAAACTGAGAACCATGAGTCATAAGTCTTTCTCTTACCACCAAAGAAGCATCCTTTGCCAATTCAGCTTTTGTTGTTCTTACTGTCGAATCAACACCCTTAATCTGAACCATTTCCATCTCCATGGAACTGTTTTCTTCCATATAAACTTCTGTTACAGGATTTAAAATACGTTTTCCTGTTCCATCACCTTCACCGTAATGTTTCTCAATGTATTTTACTTTTGCATTTTTTCCAACAAAAAATCTGTGAATTCCATCATGCTGTGAATCCTGCACACCACAATTGTGAATTCCGCAGCCTGCTACTATAACAACATCACTGTCTTCTCCGATATAAAAATCGTTATAAACAGTTTCCTTTAATCCACTCTCACTTAATACAACCGGAATATGAACACTTTCATTCTTTGTTCCCGGTTTAATTTTAATATCTATACCACTAACATCTTTCTTGGTTACAATATCTATGTTGGCAGTTGTCTTTCTATCTGCAAGTTCGCTATTTGCTCTTATATTATATGCCCCTTCCGGAACTTCATGAAGGTCTGCAACTTCTTCTAATAATCTCTTCTGAATCTCGTCAACCATTAGTGTTATTCTCCTTCTGTAAATTTATTACATGCTCTTGAAATATCTGCAGTTCCAAGCAATGCAGGCATAATCTCATCCTTAGTTCCACGCTTAGACACCTGACCGTCTGCAATTACAATAATCTCATCTGCAATCTCAAGAATTCTCTCCTGATGAGAAATAATAAGGATAGAACCCTGTGTCATCTCTCTCATATGTTCAAAAACTCTTATAAGATTCTGAAAACTCCAAAGATCAATTCCAGCCTCTGGCTCGTCAAAAATTGAAAGCTGTGTTCCCCTTGCAAGAACGGTCGCAATCTCAATTCTTTTTAATTCTCCACCGGATAATGATGCATTTACTTCTCTGTTAACATAATCTTTTGCACATAATCCAACCTCAGCAAGATAAGAACAAGCCTCTGACGTAGACAAATCCTTTTTTGAAGCAAGTCTTAATAAATCAAGCACTGTGATTCCTTTAAATCTGACTGGCTGCTGAAATGCAAAACTAATTCCAAGCTGTGCTCTTTCAGTAATACTCATATTTGTAATGTCTGTTCCATTATATATAATTTCACCAGAAACCGGTGTCTCAATTCCTGCTATTAATTTGGCAAGTGTGGATTTTCCTCCACCATTTGGTCCTGTAATTACAACAAACTTTCCATCTTCCACTGTAAGATTCAGGTTCTTAATAATCTCCTTTTGCCCCTTATCATCTGATACATCAAAGGAAAGGTTCTTTATTTCCAACATGATATCTACCTCCTGTAGTTTTTGGCATATGCCATTTATCACTTATTCGATTGTACTATTATCGCTACATAAAATCAACTGCAATATGGTAAAAAAATCCAAATTAACCTAAAATATAATTCCCTATTTAATATTTGACAACAAAAAAGACAAACTCTTTATAAAGTTTGTCCTTTACGAATTCTTATATTCTTTTTTCAAGTTTTTTTAATTCAAATTTTCGATGTTTACTATGCATAAGAGCACCTATCTTATTATAAAACCAAAAACCCTGAACCAAAATATTGTTAAAAACACCCAATTTGTGTTTTGCAGTTCCAATATACTGCCTGCCTCCACATTTCACCTTGCCATTATGTCTTATATATTTTATAAGCTCATTTTCATTTTTTATGTCTATAGGAAAATATGTATATGCAGTTCCTACACAATCCACTCTGTGAGAATCACTTCCTCCTACACATGGGATATTATATTTTTTGCCTGTTTTTTGAGCTTTCATATTACTCTCTTCATCTTCACAGGCATTAAATCCTTCTACAAAATCAAAATCGGTTGCAATCGCCGTTGTTTTTTTATGAATTCCAGTATTAAAAACACTTAAAAATCTCTCTCCGTATGGATGCGCTGGTCCAATAATTCCATTATGTTTGTGTACCACCAGCATAAGCAACCAAAGTGGCATTCCCTTATGTTCCAGAATCTTAAGACTTACATCTGTAGGCATCACCACCAGAAAATGTCCGGCATCAAGCGTATCATATTCTATTCCTCTTAATACCACAAAATCCTTATATTTTTTGTCTTTGATGTTATCTCTCCAATAACGGTATCCGTCGTAAGTATCATGATCTGTAATCAGCATCCCATCAAATCCCTGCCTTTGAAGTAATGCAATATACTCTTCAACTTTTACTCTTGAATCCGGAGAGCCTTCTTTTACATGACAATGCATATCTATCTTCATCTTTTTCCCCCATTAAATAAGCGAACCTTGTCAGTAATACACAAAGCTCGCATTTTAGTAAATTCAAAAATTATAGTTCATCTGTCCCTTTTCTCTCAATATTTACATCTAAATAACATGATGCCATTACAATAATGTAGATACACACTACAGCCATTACAAATCCAATTTCCATATGCCAACCTCCTATGTCTCAAACACATAATTTCCGTTCATTCCGATTGTTTCGCTTATTTCCATCGTACTGCTTATTCATACAATTCCAATTATATCAATCATTTCGTCTTGTTCTTATATCGTGTTCATATCGTTTAACCTACTCATACTGATTGTTCCGACTATTCTGTTCGTCTAATTGTTTTCTTGAACGAACACTCATCCTTTCAGCACAACGACACATCCAAAATTAATATTATCTTTCCAACACTCTATTATCTATGTTCCTTAGTACCATTATACCACCATTCTAGCATATGTGCATTACAATTTTTCTTTACAAATATAAAATTTTCATAATTTTTCACAAATAAAAATAAATTTTTTTACCTTATTTTGGCGAAACATAAAAAATGTAAAAATTTTGTTAGATTTTATCAAAAACACCTCTTTTTGTTGTATACTACAATATGTTGATTAGGCGCAACTGTACACCCCAATTTAGCAGTTGTAAAATTTCATACCATTAGAAAAGAGGATTTCAAATTGAAGCGCACAGAGAAAAACACATCCAAAAAAAAGCAACTGAGAAAACTCCGAGTTGTGCAGTCACTTATGACTATGTCTGCTGTTTTATGGGTATTTGCAATTATCCTTAAAATGCAATCGTCTGATTTTTTACCCCAAGCAAGTACGATTGTTGAAACAGTGTCAGAAATCGTAAGCGAGACTACTAGCAAAAAGGAGATTACTCCTACGAAATTTATCTTACCAAGTAAGAGTACTGTAAAGAAACTTCTTCTTATTGTAGATGATGATTCTCCAATCCCAGAGGATTATAAGTTTGATACAATCTCTGTTAATGGTAATCACGCTGTTTCTTCATACTGTTATGACGACCTTATGGATATGATTGAAGACTGTAAGGCCAGAGGATTATCTCCGGTTATCTGTTCATCATATCGTACACTTGAGAAACAGCAATCACTTTTCGAAAGTGAAGTACAAAGCTATATGCAGCAGGGACATTCCCGTGAAACTGCAGAGAAGATAGCTGCTACTTCTGTAGCTATTCCAGACACTAGCGAACATCAGCTCGGTTTAGCTGTTGATATCGTTGATATTAACAATCAGCGCCTGGAGACAGAACAGGAAGACACAGATGTTCAGAAATGGTTAATGGCTAATAGCTGGAAGTATGGTTTTATTTTACGTTATCCTAAAGACAAAACTGATATTACAGGAACAATTTATGAGCCATGGCATTACAGATATGTAGGAAAGGAATCCGCTATCTATATGCATAATCATAATTTATGTCTTGAGGAATTTATTGATTTTGTAAAAGCTGAAAGAAAAGCTCAAAGCGCAGAAAAGTCAGAGGCAAGTGCCAATGCTGACATCAAGTCAGAAGAAGATGACTAAAAAAAGACCTTCATATTATGCAAATAATATGAAGGTGATTTTTTGAATTATTTTATTGTCTCAACTTTTATCGAACTGTATTTTCCATAATATGTCTGGTTTTCATATTTGATAAATGCTCTTACCTTAAAACTATATTGGGTTTTACTACTTAATTTTCTACCACTTATATTTTTTACCTTATATGCTGTAACAGACGGATCTGATATAGTCTTAATTCTTATATATTGCTTTAATTTTTTATCATATGCATATATCTTATATCCATCAACCCCTTCTAAAGCATCCCACTTTAGCTTAATGGTATTCTTGGTTATATCATATGATGCTATATTATCTATTTTTTGTGGTCTGACAATTACATTATTTTTTGCAGAACTTTCACCAACTTTCAGGGTTACTGTAGATATCCCTGTTTTTACTCCGGTAACTTCTCCTTTTTTGTTTACGGTTGCAATGGATTTATTACTTGATGAAAATGTAGGAGTAATGTCGACATTCTGATTAAGTAACTTAACCGAATAATCTATCTTTGCGCTAGCATTTTTATTCACAACAAGATTATCCGAATTTGTCGAGATTTTATATCCTTCCCATTCGCATATGTAACCAACAGGTGCTGTTGAATTTTTTGCCAAATTTTTCCATCCACCATTATACAAGGTAATATATTTTTTACTTCCTGCGGAAGATGGTGTTGATTTCCAACTGGTATATTCAAATTTTTCCTCGGTAATCCATGCCCAGTTTCCATCACTCTGTCTGTATCCACCCAGCCACAGTTTGGTCTTGTCCACATTCAGACTTTCAATAAATTTTTCCTCTTCCTCATCTTCTATTGTTGCCAAATGTCCACCGTAAGATAAACAGATATTTTTTGCCTCAGGCCAGCTGGCATAATCATAAACCACATAATAATAATTATTTCTAAATTTAACTGCATCATCAGGTCTTCCTGTCTTAGAATTAATTAACATCTTATCCATTGTCAGAGATGGTGATGAAATATACCAATATCTAAGTGCATTGCTCATACTTACAGATGCATCCTTAAGCAAAATTCTTTTGGAACTTTTTGCAGGATCCGCACAATAAAATTTTCCATTTGTGTAATCGGTAAGAAGTACTGCATGGTTTCCTTTGTTTAAGTCATGTTCATATTTACACCACATCACAATTCCTTCAGGGTGTTCTTTAAGTAATGATTTAAATAACTCAACTTTTTTTGTATCCGATAAATTCCACAACTTATCCAAATCTGTCGTTCCACCAACACTATTTACCTTATATCCATTAAATGTAAAACTCCATTTTAATCCGCTATTTGTCCATACATTTGTATTTTCTTTCATGGATCTTTCTGTCAGTTTTTCCCAACCAATTTCTCCATTTAGAATCATAGCTCTTCTAATCATCATTGTTGTCGATACAAGCGTACATCTTCCTTTACCTTTTTCCTGAACTAAAAAAACACTTTCGTCGTTTATGTCATTAAAAGAAGCAGCATCAACATAATTAATTGACACCACTATAAGTGCTAACACAATTATCAAAGTTCTGATTTTTTTCTTCATTTTTACTCCAATCGCTTATGCTTCAATAAATTTATTCTACATTCCTACAGACATCACAATTTTATTTAAAACTATATATTTTCGACTAATCATCTTACGTTTTTCGAACTTTTTATTTTACATTTCTCCATAAATGACTAATTATTTTCATATATTTTCTATTTCGACCATTTCTATATTCTTATTTAGTAATTTATAATATTCACTTATGAAATATTCCTATTATATTCCAAATTCAATTTTTAAATCACATTTTTAACAAAATTACAACACAAATTATTCACATTCAAACCTTAAACTTCTTAAGTGTAAAGAGAAAACAATTACTAATCAGTACATGATTTTACATATGAAAGGAGCATTTTTATGAGTAATTTTGGAAAATCAATTGGAAAATATGTAGCAACTGCAACCGTTTTCGGACTTGTATCAGGAACTGTATTCACCGGAGTATGTTATACAGGAAATAAATATTTAAATAATACTTCAACACCTGTATCTACTGAAAGTTCTTCATCATCTGGAAATATAACGACAAACTCAAAATCTAATTCCAGCTCAATCTCATCTGTTTCAGATATAGTTGATGAAGTAATGCCTAGCATTGTTGCCATCACAAATACATCTACTGTAAATTATCAGAATTTTATGGGTGGTCGCCAGCAATACGAATCTGAAAGCTGCGGAACAGGTGTCATCTTAAGTCAGGATTCTGATTACCTTTATATTGCAACGAATAATCATGTTGTTGCCGACGCAAATTCCTTGACGGTTCAGTTCAATGACGAAACAACTGTTTCGGCTGAAACTCAAGGCACATATCCAAGCAACGACCTTGCTGTTGTAAAAGTTAAAACAAGCGATATCGATAAAGATACATTATCTGCCATTAAAATTGCGACAATTGAAGATTCCGATTCCCTGGAAGTTGGTGATTCCTGCATAGCCATCGGAAATGCTCTTGGTTATGGTCAATCTGTAACAACCGGTGTAATCAGTGCCTTAAATCGTTCTGTTACAACTGAAGATGAAACAACCGGTGAAACTATTACTAATAGTAATTTAATTCAAACCGATGCAGCAATTAATCCTGGAAACAGTGGCGGAGCTCTTCTAAACTCTTCTGGAAAAGTGATAGGAATCAACTCCGTAAAATATGCTTCTACCGAAGTAGAAGGAATCGGTTATGCAATTCCACTTTCTGTAGCCAAGCCAATACTTGAAAGCCTTATTAAATCAGGCTCTTATACAAACGATAATGCTGCATACTTAGGAATTGAAGGTCGAGATGTTTCAAGTGACATTGCATCTGTATATAATATGCCATTAGGAATCTATGTTAATTCCGTAGTTTCTGGTTCTGGTGCAGAAAAAGCCGGCATTTTACAAGGTGATATAATTACAAAGTTTAATGGAAAAGATATCTCCTCAACAACAGAACTTCAGTCATACTTAGCTTCATGTTCTGCCGGTGATACTGTAAAAGTTGTAATTTCTCGACAAAATGGTAATGGATATGAAGAGCAAGAACTTGAAGTCACACTAACGAAAGCCTCTGCAAATAATTCTTCAACTCAAAGAAGTGAACAAAAACGTTTCGGTTCAAAATAACTAGCATTACAAAGGATATTTTCCTTTTAGATTTATGTTTTTTCTGTTAAATATAATAATTGTAGTACGAAAAATAATCTAGAATGTTGTCCAAACACTCTAGATTATTTTTTATCCCAATAATTCATCTACAAAACTTAAATAATCAATTAATGTATTACAGTTCGGTGCATAATCAATAAGCAACTTTTTCTTTTCCTGTGCCTCTTTAGTTTTGACACACTCCCTAATTGATGTCTTAAATAATCTAGTTCCCATTTCCTGTGCCTGTTTTTCAATTTCTTCCCTTGTACTTTTTTCCAAATTGGATCTGCCTGAATACTTTATCAATAACAATCCAGCTACATTAAGAGTTGGATTTTGTCTTCTTTTTACTGCCATAATTGTCTCATAAAGCTGCACAATTCCTTGCATTGCATATGCATCTGCTGTTACCGGAATTATCACCTGATCTGCAGCAATCAAACAATTATATAAAATCACGTTTAAAGAAGGAGCTGTATCAATAACAACATATTCATACCCATCCAATTCATCCAAGGCATCTTTTAATCTGTAAAAACCTTCAACATCACCATCCAGCATTTTCTCTGCTTTAGAAAGAAGTGGATCTGAAGCTACAATATCACCATTTGGCATCTTCTGAATAGCTTCATTAATTGGAAGTTTTTCTGAATCAATCATTACATCAAATAAAGTTGCAACATCCTCAATTTCTGCTCCGTATGTACTTGTACTGTTTCCTTGAGGATCTGCATCTATCAACAATGTTTGCCCTTTTTTAGCCAGAATTCCAGCTAAATTGGTTGCCGTTGTTGTCTTTCCGATTCCACCTTTTTGATTTGCTACCACAAAAACTGTCATAAATTTTCCTCCTCTTAAAAACCAATAGAACCCTCTATGCTTTTGTTAACAACATAAAACACTGCCTGTTCTTCTGGTTTTATATACACATCAACAACTTCTATCTCCTCGTCCCTGACTCCTTTGCTAAGAACATCTTTTTTTATCAAATTCATAAGATTTTCTTCAATACGCTCTCGTCCCTGATACTGAATAATTACATTTTTCTTAGCTGTCGCAAAACCACCAGCTTTCATCTGTGCTCTTTCAACACTACTTTTCCTTGCCATACGCATCCCTCCTCTTATGTAAAAATTCTCACTTTTCTTATTTTATCAAATATTAATTCTGTATTCAATATTATTAATGACAAATTTACACATTTTCCGAACAAATCTCATTTATTTTAGAATATATTGATATCTACAGCTTCCAATTACCCAATCATATAATATTTTATTATTTTTTCCGATTTATCCGTTTATATATTTCATTTTGCTTTTTCTGTTCGTATCGTCTATTCCGATTGCATTTCATGTTGCATTCCGTCAGTTATTTTTATTCCGATTACATACATTATACCATTAATTACATTGCATCAGTATATACTATATTCTTAAAATTCAGTAATTTAATTGTCTTCTTTTGAATTCAATTAAATATATTGAACATTCTGTATTTTCGCATTTTTTAACAAATAATCATTACATTCTATACCACTACAACTTCTCATTCTATTGTTTCACTATTTTGTTTTTTATTGTTTTCTATTTGATTTATTGTTCTATTCTGTATAATTTCATTTTCTTTGTAATATTTTGCGCTATTCTGTTTAATTTTATTTTTTTCTAGATTTTGTTCTATTCTGTATAATCTTGTTTTCTTTATTATTTCTTCTATTCTGCGTAATTTCATTTTCTTTATAATTTCTTCTATTCTGGTAATTTTATTTTCTTTATAAGATTTTGCTCTATTTCTATATCTTATATTTTTGTTTTACAATTATTATTTTTTCAAATATTTAATATTTTTCTGTATTGTTTTATTTTCTGATATCTAGATTTTCATTTCTAAATAATTACTACTCTCCGATGTTTATAATTTACTTTTTAATTCTTCTAACCAATTTTCGATATGCTGGCTTGTTACTTTTCTCTGGTGTTTATGCTTTTCTCTTTAATTCTTCTTCCGAACTTCCAATATGCTGGCTTATTACTTTTCTCTACTGTTTATCCTTTTCTCTTTAATTCTTCTTCCAAACTTCAAATATGCTGGCTTGTTACTTTTCTCTACTGTTTATGCTTTTCTTCCAATTCTTCTCAACTCAATATTTTATATTACAATTTTTCTATTACAATATTTCCATATCACTATTATACCATTTCATACAACTATTACGTCGTTTCATACTATTATTACATTGTTTCGTATTTCTAACATCAAAAAGAGAGTACTATTCTTCCAGAATAATACTCTCTACTTAAGTTTATGAAACTAAATCAAATATTCCATCTTCTATTGTATCAATTTCAGGTTTACTTTCAGCAGATATTTTCACCCAAATATCCGTTAACCCATTATCATTTAATTGATTTCCTCTTACAAATGTAATTTCTTTGCCTTCTCTTTCAGCATATACATCTCCTGGCAATTCTTCAATTCTGAAATCTTCATTACATTTTGCTCTAAACAACTGACCATATGACTGATGTTCTTTGTGCATAACTCTAAAAACAAATCTGTATCTTCCATCATCATCCTGTCCATCTTCTCTAATTGATACATTAATATATTTCTTACCAGGAATCCAATGATATTTATTTTCTTTTTTTGATACACCTTCAAGAATTTGCTTTAACACTCCTACCTTAGACATATCTCCAACTATATTTACTAGTCCAACATTATGTGCAAAAATAGGATCTAATTCTCCCTTTGCAATTCTAAGTACGCTCTCAGAAGATGTCGTAATCTTGGCATCTCTATCTATATATTCATATGGTTCAACATGTAATTTTCCATCTTTTACTTCTAAATAAAATATCCCACCATTTTCACCAACAATACAAAATTCATAAGCTACATGTTCATTCACAAAACTTACATCTGCATCTTGAAAATATGCTTTAACCTGTGCAAATAATTCTATAAACATTTTTTCTCCTTTTTTGACTACCGGTCATCTCATTACAATATAAATTCTATTCCATTTTTGACTACTGGTCAATCAAATAATTGCACAAATAAGCATTCTATTCTTTGATTTTTTTGTTAATATTTGACAGATACTATAATAAAACTTTAAATCATATAACTCCATTATTCATAATTTGTTTTATACAATTGTATCTTTCAATCAAACTTCCGATTTCTTTATATATCTCCTTTTTCACCAGATTTTGATTTTCCTCATTTTCAGAAGCCTTGAATCGCTTAACGACTATTCCAAATTCTTCTTCTGATTCACCATCTTCAGATTCATCAGGTGTTAACGCATACACTTTTGTAACAGGTCTGATCTGTAACCTATTTCCTATATCTCCCATAACATATATTGATCTAGCATTATTATAATAAGTTTCTAATTGTCCTCTGCTTGAACGTGTCGAATTCTCATACCAAAATGAATTTATTTTTCTGTATTTACATTCAAGAACATATGAACCCAAATACCAATTCATCTCTTCTTCAAACACACTTACTATAATATCCGGTCTATTGTGCGTTCTTGCATTATTATGATTTTTTGCTATAAATAAAGGCTCTTCCAAAGATGTGTCATTTTTGTTTGTTGGCAATATTTTATCAAAAACAACCTCAATGATTATATTTTCTTTTTTAAATCTAAATTTTGTTCCTTCAGATAAAAACGGAAAAACAATTTCTCTTCCATATTCCAAATTCCAATCGATATTTATTATCGGATATTCCTCTAATATAATCCTGCATACTTTCAAAAAGCACCACATTTCATACATATAACTACTTTGCTTCCATACATGTGAAAATGATGCATTAATTTTCAGAGATTTTTCATCATCACATAACTTTCTATACATGTCGTATATTTTGCTATACCTTGAATCCATAATAAACGAATGTGGAATATACATGTTATTTATTTCACTAATTTGCATATACCAGTTTTTCGACTTCAAATTCATGATTTTTTTTCGTAATTTTATTGCCTCTTGCTTATATTTTGCATAAATTCCTTTTGAATCGCTATAATTTATTACTTTATTTAAAGAACTTTCGCATTTTCTTATAATCATTCTTAATATTCTGTTTTCCTGAACATCATAATTTATTTTTGTAACCGGAACTTTCAAAGTATTAACATTGCCACCTCTTTGCAAATATCTCCGAATGGTTTCTCTATCTAATTTGAAAGATGTCGCTCTTTCTTTTGGTATTTCCTCATATTCTTTCTTTATTTCAAATTTTGGATTTTCTGCAATATCAACTAAAGCTAATGAAATTTCATCTGAAAATTTATCAATCACAGAAAATGCTTCTCTAAGTTCAAATGGAAACCCTACTTTATTGCCCAAATTTGAGATATTATTATTTATAATATCAGAAGTTAAACCATATATTTCTTTTTCTAAATCTTCTTTCATCATTTTCCATTCAGAAATTGACATTGGCTTAGGTATGATTTTAAATACTCCATAGTACCATTCTCCAAAAGAAGATATGGATATTTTGAATTCATCGACCCTTAATGCATCATATCCCTCATTGCTTTTATATAATACAAATGGTTCATTTGAGCTTTTTTTATATAAGCATCCATTTTCATCAGTATATAGTTCCACATTTTTTTCTGGAATTATGTCTAACGCATCTAAGTACAATTTTGCATTTGGATCTTTTGCCTTAAACAAAATTTCCAATTCCTCATTTTCCTCTGCTTCTAATGTACAAAAATCATTTTTCCAGATATTTTCCTCTTTCTTAACAAAATGTACTGCCTTTTGTTCAACTCGAACTGGAAACGTTTTTATTAAACTTAGCTCAAATGGCAAATTAGATACAGTATCCATATGTATATAACTCCTTTTGTTTTTGTAATACTATATCCTTGCATCTATTAAAATCTGAAATGTCAGAATATTTATCAAATATTTTATAAAAATTCTGTTCACTTTCTTTCTTCAATATATCCCCCAACTGATTTTCAGAGCCTCTGATTTTTGGCATTACTCTTTGCAAAATCTGACAATCAATTGCATTTCTTTCATCAAATCCTCCAATATTGCTCAAAGGTATATTTGCAATAAATGTTTCAATAGCTTCAACAATTCTAGGACCAATTCCTAATTTTGGATTTGCTTTTTGTAACATACTATGCATATCCCACAATAAACATCTCACCATATATTCATTCTCAGATAAATCATTTAATACCAGTTTATTATATTTTTCACTTGTCCACTTAATTTTTGGAACTGGAACATAATTTTTTTCATACCATTCTTTTGAATAATCTACAACATTTAACTGTATTACATTTGCCCTGTCTAAAACTTTATCTGAAAAATGATAAGTTGTTTCATCTATATTAACCGTTCCAACAAATCTGATATTATCTCCAATTTGTATTCTACTTGGATATTTATCACTATTTTTTAATTTATCTGTATATTGATTATCATATAATCTAAGTTCTCTCTTACCTGTTGGTCTTTCCAGTATGGATAAAAACTGACTAAAATAATGCTCCACTCGTGCCAGATTCATCTCATCAAAACATACGATATACATTTTATCTTTATTTTCTTCCTTCTGAGCATTAATTAGCAAATCTATAAATCCTGTATCTGAAGGTCTGTAAGTCATCTGAATTAAATCAACATATCCCAACAAGTCTGAATCATCATTCCATGAAGGTCTTACTGGAACAAATAACAATTGTTCATTTTCCAAATCATCATTATCGATTCCTAGAGCTTTTGCATAAATCTCTACTAATTGAGATTTTCCAGTTCCGCTTAATCCTGACAAAATAACTAAATTGCTACATTTCATAGCTGTATGAAAATTCACAAAATCCTTGATATCATAATACAAATTACTTTCTCTGCTATAATAATCCATAAAAGAAATAATCATTTCATCATTTTTATGTTCCAATGAAATTTCAATTGCACTATCTTTAACAACTTCTCCCATTTCATAAATAGCATCCGCCAACGTATAAAAATTATTTTCTGAATTTTCCTGTGTTATGACCTCTCTTTTTTTAGTTTTTAATTTATCTAATACAATTTTATATATTTTTTCTGGAATATATGCCACTGTAGGATTTGAATATATATCATAAATCATATATTTTAAAAATTCATTAATATCTTCTTTCGATAAATTTGAACTATTTATTACCAAACTTCCAACTTCATCATATTCCATATTATCAATTTGTCCTAATGCATATATATGTGAATCAGCATCTTTCCACAAAATAAATTCAGGCATATGATATTCTGCATCAAATCCATAAATACTTCCTAAAGGCCTGTTTTCTAATACATAAATTAAAAATTCATTAATATTATTATATTCACGATATAATTTCCAAGATTTTGCCTCTGCCCACTCCGACACTAATTCATCATTTTTAGATGCAAACACCGGAATCTGAATAAATTTTGCCTCGTTATCAAATATCTGAGGTTTTGGAACTAAATAAGCCTTAAGAATTTTCTGGTATTCACTTTCATCATTTTCTCTATATGTGAAAACGAATAATTCGTCCTTAACTTCATCTTTAAAATTATTAATTCTATTCTCTGTATATATATCATTATCAACATAATTTTCTTCTAAACTGCTTATATACCCAGCAAAACTTTCTACTTCTTCAGCAGGTGTTGTAAGAGGTTTTAGTAAATACTGGATTGCCCCGCTTCGATTTATAAATACATTATCTCTGAAATTTTCAGGCTCAACATCTGCTAAATTACCAAGTATTTGTCTCCCACTTGCAATCATAACCTTCCCCCTTCTGCCAATTTATTAACTAAACTATCTACACTTATAAATTCTTTTACTTTACATTTGCATAAATTTTTAACTTCCGAAAAAATGCCATAAGGAAATCCTTTATGAATAAACCATACTTCGTCAAATTCATTAGCCTTAAGATTAAACCTTATATCTTCATTCAAACTATTAACAATAGTAACATTATATCCTTTAACCGGAATCTCTTTTTCCTTCTTCGAAAAACAAACTATTCTAGGTGTATTATTCTTAAAATAACTTAATTCTTCAATTTCCGTTAATAATTCCTTTTCTTTCAATTCTGCCTCTGAACATTTATTTGTCAGACTATTCTTTTCTTCTTCTAATTTTTCGCATCTATTCTCATATTCATCCAATTCCCGTGATTTATTTTTTAATTCTTTCTCATAACGTTCTATTTTTCCTTTTAAATTGTCTAATTCTATTTTATATTCCTGTATTGAATTCTTATTTTTTTTGTTTTTTTCCCTTAATTGTGTTACCTCATTTTTCAATTCTTCTAAATCATTATCAGTACTAGTACTTACAGAATTACTTGAACCTGCAGCAATATCATCTTTTTGTATATCACGTTCCTTCACCATACTATCTAATTCATTAGACAATTCCTCTCTGTTAGCAGTTGGTGAATTCCATTCTTTAGCTAATTTATAGACATAATTATCATTTATTTCAGCCTTTTCTATCATAATCTGTAATATTACATCATAATAAAACAAATTATCTCTTTTATTCTTCATTCCAAAAAACTTCACTATTGTACTGACCGGTGCAGTACATGGCTTTTTAGAAAAACCCGGTATTAAAAACCCCCTATCTTTTGCTTTTTTTATTATCGCTTTTTGTTCAGATATGTCTAATATCATAAACAAATTTCTTGTATATTCTAATGTATTCATAATAAACATCCTACCCCTACACTTTAATCCTATTGTTTTTTGAAGGCAATCTTGCATTTTGTTTCTATTTTGCACTACATCTTGCAGTTACCTTGTATCATAAGTACTATATATTGTGTTTATATCCTTCCAGTTTTCCAATCTGCATATACTTCAGCTCTTTCCTTAGGATCTTCATATATTGATTCAAAAGCATTTCTTGATAATTTTATATATTCCAGGAAATCAGGGAAATCATCTTTCTGAGTTAATTTTTCCCACATAATCTTCTGAAATTCTGGAGATGCCATATCATTTTTAGCTTCTTTAATAATATTTGCTTTCTTATCACTTCCTGCTACTACTTCAACAGGTTCAGACCAGCCACCTTCAATACATTTAAGCAACCAACCCATATAATTTGAAATCTCTGTTTGTTTATCAGCCATCTTGATGGCACTTCTTACGGTTTCCTCATCATATTTTGCCTTACTAAGTAATAAACTTATATCATCGTAGCTCAAATTATTGTGACCAACAAATTCTCTATAAATTCCCTGATATGTATTCTCTTGCTGAACACTTTGTCTATATTCTTCTGAAGATTCTTCCTCTATGACTTTTGCTCTTTTTTCTAATGCCTCCCTGGCTGAGCCGGATACCACATTTGGGTAAATATCAAAACGTATTTTCCTAATCTTGTTTCCACCCTGCCTGATACCTTCATACTCAAATCTGATATCTGAACTTTCCGCCAACTCTTTTTGAGCAGGATTTAATACTCTTTTTTTCAAATCCTGCCATACGCCATATGATTTTTCAATTGCAACATGCTCATAAAGATAGTCCCAATCAACATTATCTCTGTTTTTTGCGATATACCTTTGCACTGCAGCTTCCTCTGAATTTGCTAATCCGATCATAAATCTTAACTCATTCAAATTATAAGTTACCGAAACCATACCACTATTCACTGAATTTCTACTTCTGTACATCTCTTTTTGCAAAATCTCATATATTCTAAAAGATGCATTTTTCACGAAACCAGTCAAAATAGACAAATTAAGTGTTGTATAATTCTTTTGCAAGCCTAATATATGTGGTCTTATATTTTCCGAAAATGTAATTTCTAAAACCTGGTTCTCATATGTTACTTCAGTAATGAAAGCAAAAACTTTAAAATTACCTGAACCATCTTCGATAGTTACAGGATGAGAAGCCAATGTATTTGAAACAATTTTTAATTCTCTATATATATTTTTCCCCTTATTGATCAATTTATTAATATCCGTTGGGTATAATCGCGCTTTAATTGGAGCATCAGGACTTTTTGCATCAACTTCAATTCTAGTCATCGCAATTGACAATAACTGATTTTCCAATAAATTCGTTTTATATTTTGCACCAATTAGTGCATTTGATTTTCTTAAAATTAACTCATTATCCATGTAATAAGCTTCATTCTTTTCATTTTCACTCATTCTTTTCTCCTACAAATTAAAGAACTATATATTGCAAAAAGGACAATAAGAAACGATGGTTTACTTTTGTCCTTTTTATTGTACCTATTTTGCTTTTAAATCTCAATTACTTATTTCATTTTTGGGCATTTTTTTGTCCTTTTTCTGGATTATGGTTTCTTTCTGTCTCTTTTTGGTTTCATGTAGTCCCTTTTTAAGTATCTTTTTGTCCCTAATTTTGTACATATTATACAATTTAACTAATTTGGAATATATAAAATAAACTATTCCAAGTTCTAATAAAAGGACAAAAAGACACTTTCAGGTCTATTTTTCTCATAGTTTCATTTTGTCCCTTATTATAAAAACTAAATAATTGCCCAAGTTCACATTTTTTATTACTATACTCCTATTTTTCTTTTTCAAAAAATAAAAATGAACATTGAGGTCCTAATTTTTCATTTATAAACCTTTCAAATGTTTTTAGTTAATACTTCAAGATTAGAAACAAATTCATAATAAAATATTTTTCTTATCTTAGAGTTTCTTTTTGTCCTTAGTTTCTTTCTGTCCTTTTACTCTATTGTCTCATTTTGTCCTTAGTTTCTTTCTGTCCTTTTACTCTATTGTTTCATTTTGTCCTTGGTTTCTTTTCGTCCTCTTTTCATGTCTTTATAAGCCCTTAAAACCCTTGTAAAATAAGTATTCTTATAGATTTCTCATTTTGTCCTTTTTTATCAAACTAAGGACATTTGGAAACTACGCACCAGTATGAATTAAGGAATTAAGGACAGATTGAAACCACCAAAGCATCACCTCACACCACAAAAAAACATTGTAAAAGGGACAAAATGAAACTGCACACCTTAGTATTGTTTTAAAATCACACGAATGTTAACCTTTTAGAAATTTGAGTTAACTATTTTAGCCCCTTTAATACCGTAAAAGGACACATAGAAACCAGAACAGTATCTTTATGTCCTTTTACAGTATCTTTTAGTCTTTTAACTTATATCTTTTAGTCCCTAATTGGTTTCTTTATATCCTTTTTCTTGCCTCATTTTGTCCTTAAAAAAAGCTGGAAAGCCTTGAAAATAAAGGGTTTCTAAGGACTTAAAGAAAGAGAAACAAAAGAATTTGTTGTTATATATCTTTAGTATTTATATATTATAATATAGCAAAAATATATATCTATAGCAATTCCTGTGAAATCTTACACAACACCTGATTAACAGAGCCTATTTTATAATTATTGAATAGCATCTAATCAAACCAATACTATTAAACAATATTATACTAAATAACATTATATAGATGATGTTGGGGTCAAAAGCCCCTCTATAGCACCTTGAAAAGTTCATATATTTTGTAGTAGATACAAGCCAAAACAGTTTACTTGCTGTATAATAGAGATATCTTAGGAAAGAAGGTA
>JAXJWH010000119.1:0-9165 GCA_036308125.1 Agathobacter sp. | reverse complement strand
TTTGTTGTGCTGTCAAGGGTGGCGTCACTCATCAAAAGATTAAATATCTGCAATTTTCAAGGTTCGATTGAGCCTTTTTCTTTGGCTCTGTTTTTTCATAAGTCACTTGACACTACCTTTAAAATCATTTTATAAACTAATTTCTTTAAAAATATGTCCCATTTTTTCCTGCTTTGTCTTCATATATAATAAATCATGTTTCTGTGGCTGAATCTCTATTGGAACTCTTTCAATTATTTCCAAGCCAAAACCTTCAAGTCCATAGACTTTGTCAGGGTTATTTGTTAATAATTTTAATGATTTTGCACCTAAATCCTGTAAAATCTGTGCGCCAACCCAGTACTCCCTTAAATCAGGAGCAAATCCTAATTTAACATTTGCCTCAACTGTGTCAAATCCTTGTTCCTGAAGCTCATAGGCTTTTATTTTGTTAATAAGTCCGATTCCTCTTCCTTCCTGTCTCATGTATAGAAGAATTCCTCTTCCTTCTTTCTCTATCATCTCTAATGCAGTTTGAAGCTGTTCGCCGCAATCGCATCTTTTTGAACCAAATGCATCTCCTGTAAGACATTCTGAATGTACTCTGCAAAGGACATTTTCCCCATCACCAATGTCACCTTTAACCAGTGCCACATGATGTTCTTTTGTAATATCATTTACATATCCTATCATTTTAAAATCACCATATTTTGTTGGTAATTTTGCCTCAGCCATTTTCTCAACATGCTTAACATGAATATGAATATAATCTTGTAAATCTTTAATTGTGATATATTTTAAATCATATTTTTGTGCCAGTTTCCAGATGTTTTCAGACTTCATCATTGTTCCATCTTCTTCCATGATTTCGCAGCACACACCACACTCTTTTAATCCTGCAAGTTTCATAAGGTCAACAGTTGCCTCTGTGTGTCCGTTTCTTTCTAACACACCGCCCTCTTTTGCCACAAGCGGAAACACATGTCCAGGGTGTCTGAAATCAGCTGGTTTTGAATTATCATCACAACAGCTCATCATTGTATATGACCTTTCAGCTGCAGATATTCCTGTTGTTGTATTAACGTGGTCGATGGAAACTGTAAATGCTGTACCATGATTATCTGTGTTGTTAGTAACCATTGCAGGAAAACCAAGTTTCATCGCCAGTTTCTGACTCATTGGAGTGCAGATAAGTCCTTTGGCATATTTTGCCATAAAGTTGATATTCTCCTGTGTGGCAAATTCCCCTGCACAAATCATATCGCCTTCATTTTCCCTGTCTTCATCATCTGATACTAAAATTATTTTTCCAGCCTTTAAATCTTCTAACGCTTCTTCTACTTTATTATAAATAAATTCTTTCATATCCTTATTCTTCCTTTCAATATCCCATGTCCACTAACATTTCCATTGTTAAATTGCTTTTTTTACTGCTATCTTTTTCAGATTGCTTCATGAATTTCTGAATATATTTACCTACTATATCATTTTCAAGATTAACAATATTCCCTATCTTCTTATTTAACAATGTTGTATTTTCTGCTGTATGAGGTATAACCGATACTTTAAAATAATCATCTGTAACCGCTGCAACCGTAAGGCTTATTCCGTCAATACATATTGAACCTTTTTCTACTATAAGATTAAGTATTTCCTCAGATGCACTTATTGTTACCCATACTGCATTTTCTTCCCTTTTGTAATCAATGATTTTTCCGGTTCCATCTATATGACCTGATACAATGTGACCACCAAATCTTCCATTTAATGCCATTGCTCTTTCAAGGTTAACCTTATCCTTGGCATTCACCGCAGACATTCCGGATCTTCTTACTGTTTCAGCCATAATGTCTGCGGTAAATCTGTCAGAATAAATATTTGTAACCGTAAGACAAATTCCATTAACTGCAATTGAATCACCTAATTTTGTATTTTCAAGCACTTTATCAGCTTTAATTGTAATGCTTCCGGATTTTCCCTGAATTTTTATACTGTCTACAATTCCAACTTCTTCAACAATACCTGTAAACATTTCTCCTCCTTATCCTGCCACATAACTTAACAAAATATCTTCATCTATTCTTCTTACATTTTCAAGGCTAAATTCCTTGGCTTCAGATACAAAGTCAACTCCCATTCCTTCAATTGGACTTCTTGCATCTGCTCCTCCAAAGACCTTAGGTGCAACAAATACTTCCAATCTGTTTACAAGACCTTCCCTCATAAAACTGTCATTTAGATTAGCACCGCCTTCTACAAATATGCTGTCAATATTTTGTTCTCCAAGATATTGCATCAATTCATTCAAATCAACTTTTCCATCTTTCGAAGAGAACTTCTGTAAAATAAGTCCCTCTTCTTCAAGTGCATTTATTTTATCTGAATCTCCATTTACATATGCAATTATGGTTTTATATTTATTCGCCGTTTTTACTATCTCAGATTCCATAGGTATTCTTAAATTACTGTCACAAATTATTCTAATCGGAGATTTAAGACCTTCTATTCTTACATTAAGCATTGGATTATCCGCCAGCACAGTTCCTATGCCGGCTACAATTCCCATATTGTTGTGTCGCATTTTATGAACTTCGTTTCTTGAATTTTCCCCTGTAATCCACTTGGAATCATTATTTTTTGTTGCAATTTTTCCATCGCATGTCATGGCATATTTCATTGTTACATAAGGCTTTTTTGTAATTATGTAATGAAAAAATACAGGATTTAATTTATCACATTCTTCCTTTAGGAAATCACATACAACTTCTATCCCATGTTCTCTTAAAATCTTCACACCTTTTCCTGCTACTAAGGGATTGGGATCTCTTGAACCGATTACTACTTTGCTTATTCCATTTTCGATAATCGCCTCTGTGCAAGGTGGAGTCTTACCATAATGACAACATGGTTCTAAAGTAACATACATTGTCGAACCCTTTGCATCTTCCTTAAGACTTGCTATTGCATTTCTTTCTGCATGCAATTCCTTATACTTTTTATGATATCCTTCACCAATTATCCGTCCATCTTTTACAATAACAGCACCAACCATTGGATTTGGATTAGTAAATCCCTGTCCTTTCTTTGCCAGCTGTATTGCTCTTTTCATGTAATCAATATCTGTCAATTTTTCCTCCTATATGCTTGCATCAGGGAATTATATGCAACAAAAAAAGCTCTGAAATATAATTTCAGAGCTAAATCTTATATTGAATATGCAAAATATGTACTACACTAAAATGTAATACCCACAAATATTCCATACAATAATTCTGTTCCTCTCATCCAGACTTTCGCATAATGCGTGTAATAAAATTACAACTGTCGGCTCCGGAATCTCACCGGATCATGCCAAATGGCTCGCGGGCTATACCGCCGGTAGGGAATTACACCCTGCCCCGAAACAATTTATTTAATTTACCATTTATTTTATGTGTTAAAGTATATCACTTCATTTTTTGATGTCAACCCTTTTTTGTAAATTTATGCAATTAATTTAACACACCACTTTCCTTGATACATTCATTAATCTGTTCACTTGGAATCATTACACCATAGGAAAAACGCCCAAAACCATTAACTGCAGCACCTATATTCATGCCAACAATTTCCATATCCTGATTAAAAACTCCTCCACCGCTAAATCCACTAGTTTCATATGCACTATGTTTTTGTACTTCGTTATCAGCAAGATTATCTTCAGTATGAAAAACGGATGTTTCACTTTGTGTTACTTTTCCATATGTTTTCACAAAATACTCCATTTTATCTCCATTTATTCCTACCGATACTATCTTGTCGCTTTTTTTTGAATTATTTTTGGCAATTGACACGCACTTTAAATCATCTTTATATTCAAAATGAATAATCGCTAAATCACATTTTTCATTTTGATATACCACATCTGCCTTTGATAATTTATCATAATACTCACCAGGTGATGTGATTTTCATTTTTGGATGCTCCTTCCTATACTCTGAAAGTGTGCAATCCTTTTCTGTCATTACAATAAATTGTGTGTTTTCTTTTTCTACAACATGGTTTGCTGTTAGTGCATAATATCCATTATCGTCTTTTGCAAAAATAAAACCACTAGCCCCCGCACTATACCCTTCCATATCATCATGACAGGTTTTACTAATAACACATATGTTAGCACCTTCTATTTTGTCTAAATTCTTTTCCATATCAGGATATCTTCTATTTTGAGCTATTTTCTGATAACCCACTGCATATCCTATGAACCCCAATGCACAAATTAATATTGCAATAGCTATACATATAATTTTCTTTTTCATTCCCTTCCATAAACAAAATCATTAGTCTAATTATATATCATCTGAAAATAAAATGCCATTTAATGCTTTAATTTAAACTTTATATAAAACATTATTTTGAATATAAATAAATCATTAATCTCTTATAAAATTCCACTTTATTATTGAGTTCTTTAATGTTACAATAAAAATAGGAAAAAAGTATCAAGGAGGGTTCTATGAAGAAAAAATATTTACAAACAGTCGTTGCATCAACATGTTCTTTGTTGCTTGCAACCGGTTCATTATTTGTTCCGACAACTGATGTACCATTTTTAAATTTGACGGACACAGCATACGCCGCAACTCGTACATATGGGGATTTTTCTTACACAATCGATTCTGATTACACCATCACCATATGTTCATATTCCGGCACTTCAGACACAATAACAATTCCAAATTATATTAATGGCTACAGAGTTGCAAAAATCGGAAATTCCGCTTTCGAAAATGCCAAACTTGCCACAACAATCATTATAGGTGACAATGTTAAAACAATTGGCATTGAAGCTTTCAAAAACTGCTCACTGGTTAATAAAATTACCATTGGAAAAAAAGTCGAAAGCATTGGTAATGGAGCTTTTAGCGGATGTTCAAATTTAAGAGAAATTGTATGGGGAACTTCTCTTAAATCTTTAAGTTCAAAGGCTTTTAGCGATTGTTCTAACTTAAAATCAGTTACTATTCCAGACACAGTTACAACAATTGGTGAGAATTGCTTTAGCAACTGCACAAATCTTTCGGAAGTTACAATTGGAAAAAATGTTGAAAACATCCTGCCATACGCCTTTTACAATTGTGTTTCTCTTGATGAAATAACATGGGGAACTTATCTTGAATCCATAGGCAATTGTGCTTTTAGTAAATGTAATTCACTTACTAATGTTTCAATACCTTCAAGTGTAAACACTTTGGGAAACAATGTCTTTTACGATTGTATTTCCCTTAAAAAGGCATCTATTGGAAAAAATACTCAGTTTATAGGCGAAAACTGTTTTGAGAAATGTAGTTCACTTGAAAGCATTGATTTAAATTCCAAAATTTCAACAATACCTTATAAGAGTTTTTATAATTGTATATCACTTACAAATGTTACAATACCTTCAAGCGTTACTTCCATAGATTCCTATGCATTCTTAAATTGTAGCAGTCTTTCATCAATTAATCTTGGAACTAACACTACTAAAATAGGATTTGGAGCATTTAATGAATGTAAAAATCTCTATAATGTAACATGGCCTTCAAAACTTACAACCATTGAAGCAGAAGCCTTTAAAAACTGTACTTCCATAAAAACTATTGTTTTACCACAGTATGTAACAACAATAGGTGACAGTTCTTTCAAGGGCTGTACATCATTAACAAATGTTAATTTAAAAAATGACCTTACTACAATTAACAGCAATGCATTTTCAGACTGCACCAATCTTGAAAATGTAACATTTGGAAATTCACTGACATCCATTGGCTCTGCTGCATTTTCCGACTGCATAAGCCTTGAGGATATCAAGATTCCAAATTCAGTTACAACAATCGGAACAAATGCATTTATCGGTTGTGATTCTCTTAAAACCGCAGTTCTTGGAAACAGTGTTACATATGTTGGAGCTTATTCATTTAAAGACTGTAGTTCTTTAACCAAAGTATGGTTTGGAACAAACGTAAACACAATCAAGAAGGAAGCATTTGCAAACTGCACAAATTTAAAGGGAGCTTATTTTTCTGGTAATGCACCTGTAAGCATCGGAAGTAAGATTTTTTATAATACAAAATCCGGATTTAATATCTACTATGATTATACTGCTAACGGATTTAAAAATCCTTGGTACAGCTACAGCACTGTTTCCTGTGTAAATCTTTCAAAAGCATATGAATCACAGGAAGAAAATGCAATAGATGAAGCCAGAGCTTTATCAATTTCTAAATTCAAAGGCGGACTCATCACTAAAGATAATGACAAGTGTATAAAACTGGTGTGGAGCAAAGTCAAAAATGCAAACAGTTATAATATATACAGGGCAGTGGAAAATAATGACAGTGATGAATATGAATTAATTGAAAATACAACTTCTACTAAATTTATTGATGAAGACATTGACACAGAAGCAACAACATACTATTACAAGGTATGTCCTGTAAGCATCGTAGATGACAATACATATGAAGGAAAATATACATCATCATTATGTATTACTACCCCACTATCAAAAGTTAAGGTTTCATCCAGCCAGAATCAAAAAGGCAAAAAGATTGTACTTAAATGGAAAAAATCATCAAACGTAAGCGGATATGAGATTTTTTGCTCAAAGAATTACAACAGCTATAAAAAAATCGCAGTTATAAAAAAGAATACCACAACATCATATACTCACAAAAAACTGTCAAAAAATTCTACATATCTATATCAGATCAGAGCTTATAAAATAGTTGATGGAAAGAAAATTTACAGTAAATATTCTAAATTTAACACTGTAAAAGTCCTTAAATAATTTTGTTTATAAATTTTTAATAATTTAGAAAACCCTTTATTTTCAAGGTTTTTCGAACGCTGTTAGCACTCTTTTTAGAAGAGTGCTAATTTTTTGTTGACTTTTTGCTCTTATAGTCTTATTATTTTAATTAGTTAGAACAAAGAGAAAAGGAGTTATTAGATATGGCAAACAAACATGGTAATTTATCTATTGATAGCGATAACCTTTTTCCAATTATTAAGAAATGGTTATACTCAGATCACGACATCTTCTATCGTGAATTAATTTCAAACGGATGTGACGCAATCACAAAATTAAAGAAATTGGATATGATGGGTGAGTATTCTCTTCCAGCAGATTATAAAGCTAAGATTCAGGTTATTGTTAACCCTGAAGAAAAAACTTTGAAGTTTATTGACAACGGACTTGGAATGACAGCCGATGAAGTTGAAGAATATATTAACCAGATTGCATTCTCAGGTGCAACTGACTTCATCGAGAAATACAAGGACAAATCAAATGACGATCAGATTATCGGTCATTTTGGTCTTGGTTTCTATTCTACATTTATGGTTGCTGATGAAGTAACTATCGATACACTTTCTTACAAAGAGGGAGCAACTCCTGTACATTGGTCATGTGACGGCGGAACTGAATTTGACATGGTAGATGGAGATATGGATTCAGTAGGAACTGAGATTACACTCTTCCTTAATGAAGACTGTCTTGAATTTGCTAATGAATACAGAGCAAGAGAGATTATCGAAAAATACTGTTCATTTATGCCAACAGAAATTTATCTTTCAAATGCGAATGCTGCTGAAGAATATGAAACCATTGATAAAGAAGATAAATTAGATACTGATACTGTTATCGAGGAAATCCATGAGGAAGCTAAGACAGAAGAAAAAGAAAACGAAAATGGTGAAAAGGAAATCGTAGAAGTTTCTCCTGCAAAAGATAAATTAAAGATTGTAAAGCGCCCTGTTCCTTTAAATGACACAAATCCACTCTGGACAAAGAATCCAAGTGAATGTACAGATGATGAATACAAAGAATTCTATCGTAAAGTATTCATGGATTACAAAGAGCCTTTATTCTGGATTCATTTAAATATGGATTATCCATTTAACTTAAAGGGAATTTTATATTTCCCAAAAATCAATACAGAATATGATTCAATTGAAGGAACAATTAAGTTATACAATAATCAGGTATTTATCGCAGACAATATCAAAGAAGTAATTCCTGAATTCTTAATGTTATTAAAGGGTGTAATTGATTGTCCTGATCTTCCACTTAATGTTTCACGTTCAGCTCTTCAGAATGATGGATTTGTAAAGAAAATATCTGAATACATCACAAAGAAAGTTGCTGATAAACTTATCGGAATGTGCAAGACAGACAAAGAATCTTATGAGAAATACTGGGATGACATCAGCCCATTTATCAAATTTGGTTGCTTAAAGGATGAAAAATTCTGTGATAAGATGAATAACTACATTCTTTTTAAGGATATCAACGATAAATACCAGACTCTTCCTGAATTATTAGCTCCTACTGAAGAAAATGAGGAAGAAAATAAAGCTGATTCAACTGAGGAAAACAGCGAAAACGCTGAAGAAGCAAAAGAAATCGAAAAGAAAACTGTATATTATGTTACAGATGTTGTTCAGCAGGGACAGTACATTAACATGTTCAAGGAAGAAGGAATGAATGCCGTAATCTTAAATCACAACATTGATACTTCATTTATCACACAGCTTGAGCAGAGAAATGAGCATTATCAGTTCATGAGAATTGACTCTGACCTTACAGATTCATTAAAAGCTGATACTACTGCTGACCTTGAAGAAGCTACTACTACTTTATCAGAAATCTTCAAAAAGGCACTTAACAACGATAAAGTAACTGTTAAAGTTGACAGCCTTAAGAACGAAGATGTTGCATCTCTTCTTACACTTTCTGAGCAGGGAAGACGTATGCAGGATATGATGAAGATGTATTCAATGGGTGGAATGGATCCAAATATGTTTGCCGCTGACCAGACACTTACACTTAATGCTAATAACGCCCTTGTAAAATATATTTTAGAGAACAAAGACTCAGAAAATGTTCCAATGTTCGCTGAACAGTTATATGATTTAGCTTTACTTAGCAACCAGACACTTTCAGCAGATGCAATGGCTAAATTCGTAAAGAGAAGCAACGACATTATGTTATTATTAACAAAATAATATACCTTATATAAAAATAGGTTCTAAAATAAATGTTGGGGTGACGATTTTTATCGTCCCTCAGCATTTTTTTGTTTATAATAAAAGAAAAACCTCCAAGTGCCAGTTACCAAACAAATCACTCGGAGGTGCATCAAGAAATGCATAACTATTGTATCA
>JAXJWH010000118.1:0-3194 GCA_036308125.1 Agathobacter sp. | reverse complement strand
TGTAGTGTGTTATACCCTCTATCTGCGGGTCGGCGAAAAGTCGGGGATTGGGATTCGGGACTCCGGTTTTGAAGCAGACAAAAAGAGCTTTGTTTCTGTGCCAGTGTCAGTCACAGAAGTAAAGCTCTTTGATTAGCAGGTAGAGGGTATGTTGAACGATGCACCATTTTTGGCGGGTCATTCAACTAAGTATCGCCATGCATGGAATGTAATTCGTATTGACGGTCAGTATTATCATCTCGATGCGACCTTTGACAACACCCTTTCAAAAGATGTCACCGTGCGATATGATTATGTGAATTTGTCGGATAAGCAGATTTTCAGAGATCATGAGCCGGTCATCTGGAAGGTGCCAGCGTGTACCGACGGCGAGCATTTTTACTACAAAGAAAAGAAAATTTCCTGGACGACCGTGGATGAGGTTCGAAATCGAACAAAGCAGGCGGTTAAGAAAGGCAGAATTCTTTTATTCCATTGGAGAGGTGGATATCTGACAAAAGAAGTGTTAAAGGAATTTCTTGTTGTATTTGATGAAGAGGCAAACGAAGGAGAGAAAAATCAGTACTTATTTGCTAAAAGTAATACCCTGTGGTATAATAGTGAAACGGAGACTGTGACAAAATCACATAGGGGGGCAAATCTTGATGGGTGGAAAGCAGAAAACGAATACAACAAAAATTGAAAAAGAGATCAGTGTACAGATCGGAAGAAACATAATTGTGTTCCTTTTAATCGCATCGGCGATTATTGGCGCTATTATGACAGTAACTATTAATAACGCAAATAGTACAGAAATTAGTTTGGAATCAGAAGTTGCGGCATGGGAAACCTCCGACTTTTTCCGACCATACATTGCGATTGGAGAAAACTTGGCGGTAAGTCCTCAAATCCAGCAGATGTTGTTAGGAAATGGTGCGGGTTCCAACATTTCAATGCATCCAACTTATGCAAGTAATATTCAGCAGTTAAGAAACTTAGTGGATGCAAATGCAGATGCGGTTGCAACAACATGGGTTGTTGACCTCGATTCTAAAAGTGTTATTATGTCGAATGGCTACACATCAGTAGGGGAATTTGATGCTGCACTTTATGAGTGGTATTCATGTGTAGACAAGCAAAAACCCGTATTCTCTGAACCATATCAGCAGTATTCGGATTCGCAGGAAGCGGTAATTAGTATTGCTAGCCCTGTTTTTGATAGTAACAAAAACGTAATCGGTATTACTGGTGTAGATGTTAAATTAAGCAAGATTGCAGAAATCATGGCAAAGTATAGAATTGGTTCAAACGGATTTTCGATTCTTCTTTCACCAAATGGTGGAGTAGCATATGCACCAACCGCAGAAATTATCTTAATGAATATGGCAGATTTATCGGTTAACAAAGAAGCGATCGATGCAGTTTTAAACCAGACTCCATGTTCTATGAGAATCAAGTTCGGAAATAGCACAGAATATGGTCATTTCGCAAAAGTAGGCGAAACTGGATACATGGTATTAAGTGTATTACCAGCTGGCGAATATTATCAGCCAATTATTTTCTGCCTCGTAAGCCTTGTTTTATTGGTTGGGCTTGCATGTTTCATGGTATTTTTCAGTATTAAGAAGAGCGCACAGAAAATCAGTAAACCAATTATTGAGTTAAAGGACATCGCTGAAAAATTAGCAGCAGGAAGACTCGATGTAGATTTAACAACATCTTCTCAGAACGAAATTGGTGAGTTGGCGTTTTACATAGGTAAGACAGTTGAACGATTAAAAGAATATATTGTTTACATCAATGAAGTATCAGCGGTATTAAATGAAATTTCAGAAGGTAATCTTAAGTTTGAACTTCAGTACGACTATGTTGGTGAATTTGCAAGACTTAAGGAGGCTTTATACGGTATTACAGAAGGCTTAACAAGCGTAATCGTTGGTATTAATGAAGGCGCGGACATCGTACTTAGAGAATCTGGAGAACTTTCAGAAATCTCACAGACAGTATCAAAAGGTGCCCGCAATCAGGCAAAAGAAATCGAGCGATTAATTGAAATCGCAAATAAGATTTCGCAGGAAGTAGAAGAGAACAGAGAAAAAGCAGAGATGTCTGCACAGGAAACTGTTCGAGTTACTTCGATGATGGAAGTAAATCAGGAACTCATGAACCAGATGATGCTTGCGATGGACAATATCCAGAAAACTTCACAGGAAGTTGTGGGTATCATTCAGACAATCGAAGTAATTGCAAGCCAGACAAACTTGCTTTCACTTAATGCATCAATTGAAGCAGCAAGAGTTGGCGAAGCAGGCAAAGGCTTTGCGGTAGTAGCCGATGAAATTGGAAAACTTGCCGATGAAAGTTCAAGAGCTGCAAGCAATACAAAACAATTAATCGAAATCTCAATTGGAGAGATTCAAAAAGGTAATGAAACAGCTGAAAAAGTGAAAGAGGCATTGCTTGAAGTTTCACAAGCGTTTGAAGAAGTGAATGGAACAATTCTTGAAACTGCGGATACAGCAAGAACTCAGGCGGAAGACATGCAGCAGATTTTACGCGGGGTAGAAGACATTTCGAAAGGAATTTCACAGAACTCTACAGTAGCGGAAGAAAACGAGTCAACTTCACAGGAGCTCGCAAATCAGGCTTCGAACTTAACACAGCTGATTAAACGATTTAAGGTATAATTTTATAGAATGGAATAGCTCATAAATGAACTAACCCCTGCATACACTTTACAAACAAGTATTGCAGGGGTTTTTCTATGAAAAAATACATTGAAGAAAGAGCCGCCGAAATTGCAAGCTACATCGTAGAAAATAATGCGACGGTTAGACAGGCGGCGAAGAAGTTTGGAGTGAGTAAATCAACCGTACATAAAGATTGCTCGGACCGTCTTATTCGTGTAAATCCAAAGTTGGCGACACAGGTGCGCGGTGTACTCGACGAAAACAAACGAGAGCGTCATCTGCGAGGTGGTCTTGCGACAAAACAGAAGTATAAAAATCATCTTTGAGAAATGCGATTTTTCCACTAGTGTGTTATAATTAGAAAGAGAAGAACACAAGGGGGCGAAAAAATGGGGATTTATTCGTGGATGATTCGATATATGTTTTCGCCCCCTTTTAACTTGTCGGTTTAAGAACTTCCAATGGTCGTAAACCAATCTAATCTACTTACATCACGAATCATTCAATCCCACCACAGATCCAGGT
>JAXJWH010000117.1:0-25653 GCA_036308125.1 Agathobacter sp. | reverse complement strand
TTGGCTCTGTTTTTTCATAAGTCACTTGACACTACCATTGTTTTGATGAACCCAATGTAATCTGAAACGTCATCAAATGCAATAAACTATCTATGACAACGCTGTTACTCTGCGTGACAAAGCCGAAATATAGGTTATTCAGTTACTTTTTCCCTTTTTCCTTTTGATTTTTCTCTGGCTTTACCGATACATTTTCCAATATAGTAACCAGCGAAATACCATACAAATCCTACAGCAGCCGAAGCAAATGGACTTCCCAAAAATATGCCGTGATGCCTGCACAAATTGCTCCCAGTATGCCGCCAATGAGTATACTTATAATCTTTGTGGCTTTCATCGTGCTATTTTGTCCCTCCATTTTTACTCTGTCTTGTCGTTTTTGCCCTGTCGATATATTCTCTCTTTAATGAAAATCCGCAGTTCAAAGAACAGCATAAACAACGTGGCGACCAGAAATCCGATCATCAAAATCCTGTGGCAGACAGCAAAATAGGCGATATAGGCCACGATAGCCAATAAGTACACGATAACCAGTATGTGCCATTTCTTAGCGGAGCTATCGGCAATGATTTTCCTTTTTACAGCAACATTTCCCTTAATCAGCTCGTCCAAACTCAACCCAAATTCATCACTAATTGCTATCAGGTTGGCAACATCGGGAATTCCTTTGTCCGTTTCCCATTTGGTAATTGCCTGTCTGGACACATTTAACTTTACAGCAAGCTGTTCTTGTGAAAGACCTGCCTGTTTTCTCTGTTCTCTGATTTTTTCTCCTAAACTCATATTTGAGTCCTCCTTGTTTGAAATTTGCAGGCTCATCATAGCGATTTCGCAGGAATTCCACAAGAAACAACCGATTACATTTATGCTACTTAGCGTAGCAATCATGATTTTCTACTGTTTTGCGAAGGATCGACCTATGATATATACTCCGGCGAGCATTTCTCCGACAGAAATTCCCATCATCAAACCGGACAGAAAATCTCTGAAATCCGTTCCGCCTAGCAACTGAGAAAATGCAAACAAAGCAATTCCCATTACAATCAGCAGGATACCGAGAATTGACATTCTCTGTTTTTCAAGCTGCTGTATCCGCCCGAGCATATCAAGTATTTGTTCTTCGTCAAACACCCGAATACTGCTGTCAGCCTTAACCTCGCCGTCTATAAGCTCAGATACGGTAATGCCAAGCTCTTGGCACAATGGTTTTATAATGCCGTAGTCAGGCATACACTTTCCGCATTCCCATTTTTATACGGTTTTATTGGACACGCCGAGTATTTCCGCAAGCTGCTCTTGGGTCAGGTTTTTCTCTTTTCTTTTCTGGGCAATAAATTTGCCGATTTTCAGTTGGTTCATAACTTTACCTCCAATGTGTTTTTCCCCTGCATTTTAATGCTTTCTAAAGCAAAAACACACACCTCAAACGGAGAATATGCGTGGGATCGCTGATTTTAATGTAAATTTCACTATTACTGCTTAAAACCAAAACAATTCACTCAATTCAAAAATATGTGCATTAACAGTCCAATCAAAAAGCAAACTGTCGCCGTAACAACAGCACTGATGATAACCTTCAATACATTTTGGTATGGACGCTTTCCTACTTCCACTGCTTTGTGGAGTTCATCCAGTTTCTTTCCCTCTGTAAATGCAACTATCTCCTTGTAAGTCTGAATATCATTTTCTTTCTTGATTTTTTCAACTTTCAATGCCCAAAACATTGTAATTGCAAACAACACCCCGAAAGGTATGAACGCATATCGTTCTAACCAAAAGAATAGCGGTGCCGCTGTGATAATCAAAATAAAAAAATGAATACTGAAAATGTTTCCGTAATAATTAAACTTCTTAACCTCCTGCTCGTTGATAATTTCTTTCATTGTCTCAACATCTCCTTTAATTAGTTGGTCGAGAGATACATTGAACAATGAACTGAGAAGCAACAGGCTGTGGATATCCGGATAGCTTTTCTCATTCTCCCAATTTGAAACCGTCTGCCTTGTCACATAGACCTTCTCCGCCAATTCCTCTTGGGACAGATTAAGCTCTGTTCGATACTTTTTTATTTGTGCGTTCAGCTCCATAAATATTTCTCCTTCACAAGTGATTTGTTCTCCCTACCTGCTTCGAGAATAATCACTTTTTCTTTTTTGTCTATCAAACCTGTTTTACTTTGCTGAAAACACGGTGTCAAAAGTATTTGACAGCACTTAAAACCATATAAAAACAGCTCGTTTTTCATCTCTTTCTTTGTATTAATAAGTATATTCCCAATGCAAATACAAATCCACCAAGCAAAATAAAGAAAGACCATATTACATTCCAGTACGGTGATTGTACATCAAACATCCACAATAAAAGTTTATTCCAAAAGTCCAATCCGACAGCAATAGCGAACAAATCAAACAACACATAGATACCGCCAAAGACATATATCCATCTCCACCAGTAGTTGCAATGCCGGTTTTTACAAAAAGTAATAATACCCAAAACGCACAGTATTGCTAATATTCCCATCAGCACAAAATAAAACAATCCTTTATTATGTAACACGCCTGTCCAGAATTCAGCGTAGGAATTTCTGTCAATCAATCCCCATATCCTGTGCAGATGGAACAAGCCGAAAAAAATAAAAAACCAAGGTTCAAATGCCATTATTTTCTTTTTATCCATACTTTCCTTCGTATAATTTATTCGCTTGTTCTACTTTCGAACAGAGACAAGCCTTATAAAAACAGCTTGATTATTTTTCATAATGATTCTATTTTGCATTACGATTATTTTTTATATTACAAGCCATTATAATTAGATTTGTACCAACAAAGCATAGCACAAATGCAATTGTTCCTAATATAGCATTAACACCCTTTCCCTCGTATCCCAGAGACATAAAGCTGAACATATTTATACTTACGAGTTCCATAATAATGCCTGAAATAAACAGCTTCATATGCCCGAATTTTTCATTCATATAATTATACACTCTATTTGTATTCATATATATTTTAACAATAAAATTCATATAGACTCCAAAAAGAATAATAATAGCTCCTATACTGCAACCGAAAATACGAATTACTGTGTCTGTTCTATTGACCATAAACGGTAAGAAGCAAATCAATGAACCTATCCCAATTAAAAGAAATGAAATTAAACTCAATTTCCATATGTTCTTTGTTAATAAAACATATTCCAATAACGTATGTTCGGTTTTATATTGTATTTCTTCTTGTTGTATATGTTCTCCTGCCAATAATTCATTGACACTAATGTGAAACAACTTACATATTGGTTGAAACAATTTCACATCCGGCAATGACTTACCATTTTCCCATTTTGAAATAGCTTTATTGGTTACTCCTAATTCATCTGCCAACTGAACTTGCGTCATATTGCTTTCTTTTCTTAATTGGGCAATAAAAGCACCTGTTTTTTCTTGATTCATTTTACTTCGGTCTCCTTCTCATTTATTGTTTATTGCCTTCATTATAATCGTTTCTGTAAAAATGTCTATCGACTGCTGGTAGAACGCATGATATGAAAGGAGAAAATTGTCTATCTACCGTTGGTAGAACACTTATACACTCCAAATATGTCGGCAAGTTCCTCCTGTATGTAGCCGAAAACACAGTATTAAAAGTATTTAACAGCATATAAAACCTCATAAAAACAGCTTGATTATTTCTTTCGCCCATGAGAGGTAAGTCGGAACAACCGTATCGAGCGATTGCTTTACGGCAGTAATATCCTGTGCGGAAAGCTCGCCAATTTTTTGAAAAACGCTTCCTGCGGCTTCGGTATCTCCTAACGCAATCATAGCTCTTGCATTATCACCGAGTGCAAAATATTTACCAATAGATAATGCTCCGACAGAAAAATCACCGATAGCGATTGCGCCGAGAGAAATGATACCTAAACTAATTGCACCGGTTGCAAATACGCCAATGGAAAAACAACCAGCGGACAAAAGACCGAGAGCAAACATACCGAGTGAAAGCAAGCCAAAAGAAAGCATACCAAGCGATAGCACTCCAAAGGATAGCATACCAAGCGATACAATTCCTCTTGCCTTTAAGCCAACTGCAATAACTCCACGGGCATTTAATCCAACGGCAATAAAACCTCTTGCATTTCTTCCGATATGCCACAAAGGCATACCCAAAACAGTTTTTTCACTTTTTCTTTCACGGATTCTCTTCCTGAGAAATAGAGTATCTGTATCTGATTGAGGTTTATAAATCGTTTCTTCCGCATCTTTGAGAAGATAATCAAGAGAGCAGTTAAACAATTTACTTATCCGTATCAGCTTTTCTGTTTCGGGATATGTAATATTACTTTCCCATTTACTGATGGCTTGTCTTGATACGCCAAGAACATCTGCAAGCTGTTCCTGCGTATAATTATTTTCTTTTCGTAATTTTGATAATTTGTCGCCTAATGTCATAGCGAGTCCTCCAATCTGAAAATTTTGTTCGTTTCAATGATACCTGTTAGCTGTTCTAAAGACCACCATCACATAGTTTCTTAATGTAAACTATAGGTTGCATCGCCGGATTTATGGCACATTTATCCTGTTTTTTAGAACGATACAGTGCCTTTTTCTTTCCATTTCTCTTTTGGGGATTCCCTCTGATACAGGTGACAAAATCTAAAATAATCTGTCAAAAAAGCAAAAACGCAGAGCAAATGCCAGAAAATACATTCGATACCGCATGTATGAACCAGTTTGGTAGGATGGAACCACCTATCTTTTTCTCATTAATAAATCCCATGCACCAACCAATTCCACTCGTAAACAGGATAATATAAATAGTTTGCACCTCTCTACGCCATTCCAAAATGCTCCAACGCATCCCTAATAGCTTTTTCCTTTTCCTCTGGACACTGAGGCTGTCTGCTATCCTCCGACTTAGGCAAGTTATAGTTCTCCCCAACCTCTATTCCACATTTTCTTTTTACCTGTGAAATATACAGATTAGAGACCTTTAACCCATGCTCTTTCAGCACATATTCCTGAATTTCCTTATAAGTCGCCTTACTCTCCGCACTCGTCACATCAAGCTCATCCAGTTCTAACTCCACCTCAATATAATCATCCGCTTTACGTTGGGACAAGAGAACTACCGTCTCCACATGCACTGTCCCAGGGAACATATCAACACAGCAAATTTTCTCAACCTTATATCCCCTTGCGCAAAATACCTCAAGATCCCTTGCCAAAGAACTTGGTTTACATGATATATATAATATTCTATCAACGCCATAAGCTATTAATTTTTCCAATGCTTTTGGATGTATTCCGTCTCTTGGTGGATCTAGAATGAGAAAATCCGGATTTTCTTCTATTTCATCAATTACCTTAAGTACGTCGCCTGCGAGAAATTTACAGTTATCAAGTCCGTTTAATTTAGCATTTTCCTTAGCTGCCTCCACCGCTTCTTCGACGATTTCAACACCAACTACCTCTTTACAAACCGGTGACATTAACTGAGCGATAGTTCCCGTTCCGCTATATAAATCATACACTGTGCTTCCGTTTAATGCATTTTCGTTTCCTTCCAAAATGAATTGTCTGGCAGTTTCATATAAAACCTCAGCACCTAAAGAATTCGTCTGGAAAAATGAAAATGGTGATATTTTGAATTTAAGTCCCAGAATTTCTTCATAGAAAAATCCCTCACCAAAAAGTACATCAGTACCTTCATTTTTAACCACATCAGCTACGCTGTCATTTCTTGTATGAAGTATTCCTTTGATTTTTCCAGCATATTCTATGGAAGTAAGTGCTTCTTTCCAGCCTTCGAGTAATTCATTTTCATTGAAATTCTCTGTCTGTCCTGATGTAACAAGGTCAACAAGAATTTCACCTGTTTTAGTTGCTTTTCTTACCAACAGGTGTCTAAGATAACCAATATGACTCATTCTATGGAAATATGGTATCTTCTTATCTGCAAAATAATCTAATGTAGTTTTAAGAATAATTCTAAAATCATTATCCACTATCTGACAATGCTCTACAGTAACAAGATCATAAAAACTTCCTCTTTTATGCATTCCCAATGCCAATGGTCCGTCCTTATATTCATCACCAAAAGTAAATTCCATCTTGTTACGGTATCCTTCTGTCTTAGGACTTGGCTTTATTCCAAGGAATTCATAACCTGCAGTTTCCTCATTGCCAATAGCATCACTAATTAATTTTTTAACCTGAGAAAGTTTTATCTCAAGCTGCTTATTATATGAAACAGGCTGATATGTACAGCCTCCACACGCTCCAAAATGAGGACATGGCTCTTCTGTTTCCAATTTTGATTTTTCTATCGTCTCTAATAATCTTGCTTCTGCCTTACCTTTTTTTACTTTGTTAACTGCAAATGAAACTTTTTGCCCTGGAATTGTATTCTTAACAATAACTTTTTCTCCATCCTCTGTTATCACGACACCTTTGTTTGGAAAATCAACTTTCTCTACAATTCCTTCGCCTATAAAACCTTTCTTCATATGTCCTCCATCTCTATTTATTTTAAGATAATTAATGTCAAAAAAAGGGACTACCACAGTAGCCCCATAAAAATTCACTGTTCTAACTTATCCACAGCGGTAAAACCCTCAATACTAGTCATCTTCTTCGTCATCATCATCACTTGAAGTAACCTTAACAGGCTCGTCATCATCCTCGTCTTCGAAAAAATCATTATCGAAATCATCATCAAAGTCATCTTCAAAATCATCTAAATAATCTGGAGTAAAGAAACGATATATTCCATAAATTGCGGCTGCTACTGCAACTACTACTCCAATTATTGCAAAAATGACCATTGTCTTAGATGGCTTTTTTGATTCTTTTGAATCTTTGTTCACAAGTCCGTTAAGCATTTCATTGATTTTAGCTTCTTTAATAATGTCTTCCATTTTGCTCATAAATCCAATACACTCCTTCTTCGTTATTATAGTGTTCAAATATTGTTGTTACTATTATACCATATTATTAACAATTTTCACAGAAAAAAACTAATATTTGTATAATTTTTTATAATTTTTTCAATTTGGCAAATGATGCAAACATTTTCTTTGTACCTGCTTTGTCAAAATCTACCGTAACTTCGTAATCTCTTCCCCCCTCAACAATCGCAACAACCTCACCATCTCCAAATTTAACATGCTTAACTCTGTCACCTACTACATAATCCAATGTTCCGGCTGTTGTATTTTTTGTCGAAAATGATTTCTGATTGCTTACAGGTGTATAAACAGGCGTTTTAGCTTTAGCTGTTCCAAATGAAGAATATGAATCGAAATTATTACCTCCGGTTGAATAATCCGGTGTTGAACGGAAAGCTTTTCTTGCTTTTTGGAATGAATTTTCCTTTCTGTATTCATCATCGGGATTTTTTTCTTCATAAATCGTACCTTTAAGTAAATTTCCCGGTATCTCCTTTACAAATCGCGATACTTTAGAAAACTGTGTCTGCCCTCTTACCATTCTCATTCTTGCCGATGTTATTGTAAGATGTTTTTTTGCTCTTGTAATTCCAACATATGCTAATCTTCGTTCCTCTTCTATTGCTGCTGCCGAATCATCACTCACTATCGACATGTAGCTTGGGAAAAGTCCATCTTCCATTCCTGCAAGATATACATTAGGAAATTCCAATCCCTTTGCACTGTGAATTGTCATTAATACCACATAATCACTGCTTTCATCAAGACTGTCAATATCGGCAACAAGTGCAACTTCCTCCAAAAATCCATTCAATGTCGGTTCATCTGTGTTTTCTTCATATGATACCACCTTAGAAATAAATTCATTTATGTTCTCTATACGTCCTTGTGCCTCTTCCGTTCCTTCTGCTTCCAATTCTCTTACATAACCGGTGTTTTCAAGTATAGCTTCCACCAATTCTGCCAAAGAACCTACCTGACTTCTTGCTTTCATTGACTGAATAAAAAGTACAAATGGTTTGATTTTTGCCGCTGCCTTTCCTATCGTTGGAATATTATCTGCATCTTCAAGAGCAGAATAGAAATCAATTCCCTTTTCCTGAGCATAATTTTGCACCTTTGTGATTGTCGCAGCTCCGATACCTCTCTTTGGAATATTAATTATTCGTCTTACTGCAAGATCATCTTTACCGTTATCTATTGTCTTTAAATATGAAAGAATGTCTTTTATCTCTTTACGAGCATAGAAATTTACTCCACCAACTATCTTATATGGAATATTATAATTAATAAATGTCTCTTCAAAAAGACGTGATTGTGCATTAGTTCTGTACAATATTGCACAATCTTTATAAGTATATTCTCCGCTTCTTATTTTTCCTGCTATGTCTGATGCTATGTAATTGGCCTCTTCATAGCCATTATCCAATTGCTGAAAATTTATTTTCTCACCTTCACCATTTTCAGTCCATAAGCTTTTTTCCTTACGCCCAAGGTTATTTACAATTACACCATTTGCCGCATCCAGAATATTCTGTGTGGAACGATAATTTTGTTCAAGTTTAATCACCTTGGCATTTTCAAAATGCTTTTCAAAATTTAAAATATTATAAATATTCGCCCCTCTGAATCTGTAAATTGACTGGTCATCGTCACCTACCACACACAAATTCTTATATTTCATGGCAAGTAATCTGACAAATTCAAACTGAACAGTATTCGTATCCTGATACTCATCAACCATTATATATCTGAATCTTTCCTGATATGCATTAAGCACCTCTTTATCAAGTTTAAATAATTCAACTGTTTTACACAACAAATCATCAAAATCTAACGCATTATTTTCCTTTAATACTCTTTGATATTCTGTATAAACCTGCGCCTGAATTCTCCTGGCATAATCACCCGTTGCCTGATTTGCAAAAGTAACAGGATCTATCATCTCATCTTTAGCGGATGAAATTACACTCATAAACATTTTCTCTTTGTGAATTTTGGTATCAATTTCCAATCTCTTGCATATATCTTTGATAACTGTCTTCTGGTCATCTGCATCATAAATAGTAAAATTTGTTCCATATCCAAGTCTGTCTATATATCTTCTTAAAATTCTAACGCAAGTTGAATGAAACGTAGAAACCCATATACTTTCCGAACCATAACCGACCATATCATCAATTCGCTCTCTCATTTCACCAGCTGCTTTGTTTGTGAAAGTAATCGCCAAAATATTATATGGATTTACACCTTTTTCTATTAGATATGCAGTTCTATATGTTAAAACTCTGGTTTTTCCAGAACCTGCACCAGCTAAAATTAATAAAGGACCATCCGTTGTAAGAACCGCTTCCCTTTGCTCATTATTTAAATCATCTAATAATATCATTCTATTCTCCATTCAAAAATCTTTATATTACATAAAATATATTCTGCCTTTGTCAGTGGATATTATAACATGATATATGTCCTGATACAATTGAATAATTGCACAAGCGATTTTATTTGTCAAAAAAAATCTTGTCATATAGTTTTGATTACTATATAATAGGGTATGAGGTGATTTACAATGGATAATGGTGTCAAGGACTTTTTAAAGGGATTATTAGAAGAACTCAAAAGAATAGATTATGTTAAGCCTGAAGACATACCTAACATAGATTTATATATGGATCAGATAACAACTTTCATGGACGAGCAGCTAGCTGCCTCAAAACGACATGAAAACGATAAAATTCTTACTAAAACCATGATTAATAACTATGCAAAGAATAATCTTTTACCTCCTCCAGAGAAGAAGAAATATTCCAAGGAACATGTTTTAACGCTTATCTTCATATATTATTTCAAGAACATTTTAAGCATAAATGATATTCAGTCTATCTTGAATCCACTTACCGATAAATATTTTGGAAATGAAGACGGATTTAAAATGCTTGATATATATAATGAAGTATTTAGTCTTGAATCAGAAGAATCTAAGAAACTTCTAAAAGACTTAGGTAAAAAATACACTACAGCAAATCAGACTTTCAAAGATTTTCCTGAGGAAGATCAACATTTTCTTCATACTTTTAGTTTTATTTGTATGCTTAGTTTTGATGTGTATATCAAAAAAAGAATTATTGAACATGAAATTGATAAATTAAATGAAACTAATAAAAATAAAGAAGAAGATAAATAATTTGTTTTATAAGTTCTTATATTAAATCTGTAATAAACAAAAGCTATCTAATTTGATTAGATAGCTTTTGTTTATTACAATATTCATATACTAATTATTTATCTTCTGAGTCATCTTTCATTCTTGAAAAAACCATATCATACCCATCATTCCCATAATTCAATGACCTGTTAACCCTGCTAATTGTAGCTGTCGATGCCCCGGTTTTCTCTGCAATATCTAGATATGTCTTCTGGTCACGCAACATCTTAGCTACCTCAAACCTCTGAGATAAAGACAACAACTCATTTACTGTACATACATCTTCAAAAAAAGTATAACATTCCTCACGATTTTCTAAACATAAAACAGCATCAAACAGATGATCTACCGCTTCCGTTCTAAGCTTCTTGCTCATCCCGTATTCCTCTTTTCCTAATTAGTCTGTGTTTTCATTTTAGCATATTAAAGTCATAAAGTAAAGCAAACTAAAATCATTTTAGAAAGATTTAACACAACTCTGATTTTTCTAATGTATTTTAAAATTGCAATTTTTAAAACACGTGGTGAAAAAAGTATTTTTACAAGAAATTTCAAAAATACAATCCAATTTTTTACCTTTCTAGCACGATTTATTCCGTCTATACAATAATAAAACTCTCTTTCTGCCAATTGCTGCCTTGTCAATTTGGCATATAACACTTTATGCTTTTCATATATATATTCTACTGCTTTCTCCCACCCAGCAAGATTATTTGATAATCTTTTTTTGTCTGAATTTACAACTCTATACAACACAAGATTTTCTCTAACAATACCAACTTTAGTGCACTGCAAAAGACGTATAGACAGCTCATATTCTTGCCAATAATTCAAATTTTCATCAAACCCCCCAACATCCAGTAAAAGCTGCCGCAATACCAAAATTGTAGAGGTTGTGGAAATAATATGTATTAATACCTCTCTCGAAAGATCTCCCGATTTGTATTTTGAATCTAAAATTAAATCTTCAAACCTTGAATTAACATCAAAATCAGTTTCCCATATTTTTCCACAGTATACAAAATTAATATCAAAATTTTCTGCTACAATTTTCATTTGCCTCTCAATCTTATGTGGAAGCCATTCATCATCATCATCCAAAAATGCTACATACTTTCCATTTGCGACTTGTATTCCAATATTCCTAGCATGATTTCCCCCTTTTGACTCTCGTTGATTAATATACAAATATTTTATTTTTGATTCTAAAATGTAATTATTTAAATATTCCTTTGTACCATCTGTCGAAGCATCATCTACAACAATACATTCAATATTTTTATATGTTTGAGCTAAAACACTATCAATAGCACATTTAACCAATTCTCTCCTATTATGTGTTGTAATTATTGCACTAACAAAATCACTCATATATCCCCAAATCCTACGTTAAAGTATAATCTAAAACCTTTTCTACACTACTCTTTTATATAACCATAAAATCTTTGCAATCAAAATAAAATATACTTTGCTTTTTTTTCGACATAACCTAATATATGGATATTTTTTTCCAATCTCGTCATAATAATATCTTGAAATTTCTTTTATTTTACAATCATATATATGCATCCAGTTATATGCATCATTTTTTTTGTAATTTCTAAGAAATACATTATATATTGAATTTCCAAACTTCAGAATATTATTTTCAATATAATTTTTCTTTTCCATACACATTTTGCTAGAAACTTCTTCAAAATACCTCACGGACTCGGCATAAACTTTTATGAGCATATCTTTATTTCTAAGCACATTCTCATCGCTAACGCTTTGGCTACTTTGACCTATTAAATAATTGTAAATAGGTAATTCAAAAAAAACTACTCTATTAACATATGGAATTGGAAATAAAACATACTCAAAATCTTCATAAAAACAATCCTCAGTTAATCTTATTCCATTTTGTATAAGTATCTCTGTTCTAATCGTAATACCATGCAATGAAAGAAATTTAAAATATTTACCTGCTATTTGGTCAAACTGATATTCAACATCATACTCAACATTTTTAAAATTAACAACCTTCTGTTTTCTCTTAGTCACCTCATGTATTGTATTATAAGGATTAACTATTAAATCAACATCTTTATCTTTAAGATATTCCACAAATTTAACTAAGTTTTTAGTTTCAACCCAATCATCTGCATCAATAACCTTAAAATATTTTCCTTTTGCATTTCTAATTCCACAGTTAATTACACTTCCATGTCCACCATTACTTTTTGAAATCACTTTTACATATTCAGGATACTCGTTTTGATACCGCATGGCTTTTTCTTTCGTAGAATCTTTACTTCCATCATCAATTAGTAAAATCTCTACACTTTTAAACAAACGTTCATCAATATAATAAGCCATATTTTTATCTATAAATTTTTCAGTGTTATAAGAAGGAATTACAATCGTTAACAATTTCATACTAAATGATTCCTTTCATATTTTATTCATAAAATATCTTTTATACTATTCTAAAATATATTTCTTTCATACATTCATTAATTGATTCTACATCAAATTTTCTTATATTTTCTTTGTTTACTCGTCCCATTTGGTCACATCCGTTTTCTATTACCTTATTAATCATCTCTGCAAATTCACCAATATCATCCGGATTACATAAAAAACCACCTTGATTATCTTTAACCAAATCAACATTGCCTCTTATTTTACTACAAACAATAGGCAAACCAACTGCCATAGCCTCCATTAAAGCAACCGGCAATCCTTCACTATAAGACGGAAATACACAAATGTCTGCCATATTTAATAACTCTGCTACATCCGTTCTGAACCCTAGCAATCTAACATTTTGTTCAAGTCTATATTTTGTTATTAATTGAGTATATTCAGCTTTCAATATTCCCTGACCTACAACAATATAATAGATATCAGGATTCTTTAGTATGTTCAATGCTTCTATTATAACTTTCTGATTTTTTCGTTTCTGTAATTCTCCAACAGAAATCAAAACAAAAGCATCATCTGGTATTCCAAATTCAGCCCTTTTCTCCTTTTTATCAATATTACAATTTCCAAATTTTTTTGTGTCTACCCCCACCCCTGGTACATAAACAACTTCCTTTGCATGTAATTTTTCAACAGCGCGCTTATAATCTTCCTCATTAATTGTAATCAACACATCTGTCCATCTTGACAAAAATTTCTCTATTGGATAAAAAATTAACCAATTTTTCCATGAAGCACCATCATAAAAATGAAACCCATGTGCAGTATATATAACCTTTGTATGTGTCCTATGCGCTACTATTCTGATTATCGCTGATGCTATTGGAGTATGTGTATGAATAAAATTATACTGATTAATTCTTACTAATTCCAACAGCTGTTTATATGATTTTAAATGTCGATTAATTTTTAATGGGTTTCTGGAAAAATCAATCTGATGACACAATATATCTCTTTTATTCATTTCCATGCAAAAATCTTCACACTTTTCCCTCGGCCACACACTCTCATCTGTAAAATCAGCTGCAACATGAACTTCATACCCCATTTCCTGCAAAATCTGAATATTATTCATATTAAACTGACCAATCATTGATGGAACTGTCGCAACCATCAACATCCTCTTTAACACAATAAAATACCTCTTTTTATTAATTTGAATTCAAATAGAACTTAATTTATAATACTTTTTTAGCAGGACATCCCACATACGTTCCAGGTTCTTCTATATCCTTTATTATTACAGCCCCAGCTCCCACAATACTGTTCGAACAAATTCTCTTTCCCTGTATAATCTGTGTTCCCGTACCTAATTCAACCAAATTACCAATAACAACATTTCCAGATACATTAACACTTGGATATAAAGTTACAAAATCTTCAATTATGTCATCATGCGTCAAAGTACAATCAAAATTAATAATTACATGATTACCTATTTGTATATCTACCGTAATTATATTCCCTGCGCAGATAGTAGTACCGCTTCCAATCTTCACCCTATCTGAGATAATAACACTTGGATCAATAAGTGTTGCAAATTTTACATTACTCCCCTTAAATTTTTCAATTACTTTTTTTCTAACCAAAGATGAACCAATAGCACATACCGCATAAACGGTATGTTTTTTTGCAATATTTATAAGATATTCACAACCACCTAAAACTGTATATCCATCCTCTTTTGTGCCCCAACAGCTTTCATTATCATCAATAAACCCCTTTAAATTCCATGTTGCCTCAACGTTATTTATCCTTTCAACAAGCCATGCAATTTCTCGGCCACACCCGCCAGATCCAATAATATATAAATTTTTCATCTTTTCTCCTAAATAAATATTTACTTTCCCTGCTTTTTCATAGTTCCCCAAAACATTATAATAATTATAATATATTTTAATTTTTCATCAATTCTGACGTATCGTTGTCACGCATGAATATTCACATTCTGATTAAATATCGATCCTTTAACGGTTATATCGGCTGATTCAACATCAATTTTAACATCTTCCTTACGATGAACCCTATAGAATGACTTCAATAGTTTTCGTACCACATATGGAATACTTTCTGCCTCCGTATCTACCAAAGTCACTAACAACTGCGAATTAGAAAACCTGGTGCATACATCAACCCCTCTTAATACTCCGGTAACAGAATAATCCAATTCTTCCATTATTATATTTCTGTCAGCTAATGACATTTTAACTGAATTCTCATAATCAATTGTCATCAGAACCAATTGAACACATTGCTGATTCCTCATTGCATATTTTTCAATAAATTCATGAACATGTAAAAACTGTCCATATTCCATCTTAAATGCACCTGCATAATCGCAATTATTCTTCAATGAATCCACTAAATTATTCAGATTCAGAATTTTATTATCGCCAACGCCATCAAGTTCAGCACAATTATGAAAACTATACGTATGTTTTCCATTTTGCTTTACATAATATAAAGCCCTATCTGCACACCTGAATAAATTCTCATAATCACGTCCCTCGAATTTGGAAAGAGCAACTCCCATGGAAAATGATGTATACATCATCTCATCATGTTCAAGCAGCTTACTGTTGTATGTAAGATAAATGGCTTCCAAAATTTCTTTTGCCTTATCAATTGAATCTACTCCCTTGAAAAACATCATAAATTCATCGCCACCTAGTCTGCACAAAAATTCATTTTTTGCATGCACTCTTAAAATATCAGCTGCCATCTGAAGTACTTCATCACCCTTTTCATGGCTATACATACTATTGATTTCATTAAAGTTGTCCATATCAATAATAATTAATGCACCATCACCGATCTGAAGATATTCATTAATTTTCTTTTCTCCAACTGAACGATTCCAAATCTGCGTAAGGTAATCATTCTCTGTTTCATAATGAGTATTTATAATTTCATTACCGATTACCTTTGCCATCAACATATTACTTTCAGTCAGCATATTAGATTCATGTTTGAAATTGTTTACTTCACTAATTGTAGTCAGAATTCCTTCATCTAGCATCCGAAGTACAACTGATGAAATATATGGATCAAACTGCTTTCCTGCACCTTTTTTTATCTCATCATACACCACCTCTTTAGGAAGTGATTTTCTATATTTTCTATTACTTGTCATGGCATCATATGCATCTGCTATTCCAATTACCCTTGCAATTAATGGAATCTCATCCTTCTTAAGACCAAAAGGATAACCTGAACCATCATAATGCTCATGATGATATAAAGCCCCTTCCTCAACGTGCTCTACTGATTTGATGTCTCTTAATATCTCTCCACCTATTATTGTGTGTTTTTTTATTGTTTCATATTCATCATCTGTAAGATTCGTTCTCTTATTTAATATTGTATGAGATATTCCAATCTTACCTATATCATGTAATAATCCTACATAATGGACATTGATAATTTCTTCTTCTGTCCAACCTAATTCCTTTGCGATTAATTCTGAATATTTAGCAACTCTTGTAGAATGACCAATTGTATATGCTTCCTTTGAATCAATAAAATTGGCAATCGTACTGATTGTCTGGAGTGTCATATCCTCCATTTGCTTTGTTTTTTCCTCTAATTGCTTCTCAAGATTACCCTTAAGTTCCTGTAATTGTTCATAATCCTTATATTCCTTTGTTAAATCATTTATAAAGATAACACCACACAAAAATTCCCCGTAATCATCAAGAACTACATTTGAAGATAATTCGCATACCAATCCGGTTTTCTTCGTAACCACCCTGAGGGCATTTTCCTGCAAACCACCTATTATATTGCATATATATTTTGAAGTATCATCATCTGTGATTTCAAACAAATCATCAAATTTTCCAACTTCCTCATCTCTTTCAATGTCAAAATATTCCTCAGCTTTGCTATTCAATCGTAAAACATTATGATTTTCGTCAAATAAAATCACTGGCATGGCAATACTTTCATATATGTATCTTGAAATACTTTCTTTTGTCAATGAAAAAGCATTATATTTAAATGCCATATGATTAACCATTATCATTACGATAAATACACCAATGCAGCTTGCTGGAAATGATGCTCTGTTCAACGATGGCATGACACCATCAGGAATTGATGCCAGTATTAACACCAATTCCATGGTTAACAAAATATTTATCATCTTTTTTTGCCTTGTAAATCTTGCCTTAATTCTTCCTATTACTAAGAGCATAAAAATTGCAAAAAAATTCACGCCAATAAAAAACAATGCATAATATCTTATCCAGTTTACAATAGAATAAAATGATGTACCATAAACTGTTTTTACATAAATAACACTTTGTGGACTTTGCTTTGCAAGTAAGAATATACATGAAAATGCCCATAACCAGTCAAATTTCCAAAATAAATTCATCTTACTGTTATTTGCACCGCAATAGTATATAAAAAACTTAAATCCCATAACAATAAAACAATATACACCAATTAGTCCAATTGTTCTTCCGATATGTGCATACTGAACGGTTTCAGACAAAGTCATAAATCCATAACCTGCACACCATAGAAATGCAAATAAAGATAATCCAAATATAATATTCTTTTCTCTTATCTGCATACCAGCATTTCTAATAATATTAATTCCCAGTGCAACTGATGCAACTGCCATAAATAATATTCCAAATCCAACAAAAATTCCTAATGACATCTCTTCCCCTTTTTACTTTATACTTTTCTCTAAATGTAACTAAACTCCAAACTTAAAATACCTTACAAGCTATTCTTTTTATTAAAAAAGACTTACACCAAAATAGCTTGCAACCATCATAATTACTCCTGCCAAAATAACTCCAAGCATTACTGCAAGTATTGATGATTTAAAATCCATCTCCAGAATACTTGCTGCTAATGTACCAGTCCATGCTCCTGTTCCCGGAACCGGAATACCAACAAATAATAATAATGCTAAAAATAAACCTCTGCCTGCCTTAGCCTGCAACTTTTCTCCGCCATGTCTTCCCTTTTCAAGACACCATGTAAAGAACTTTCCTATATATGGTTTATTAGCTCCCCATTCCAAAACTTTTCTGGCAAACAGATAAATAATTGGAACCGGCAACATATTTCCAATAATACAAATTATGTATGACTCCATAACCGGAAGGTGTCGTATCTGTGAAAATAGTATAGCTCCTCTCAACTCAATTAATGGTACCATTGAAATCAAAAAAACAATAATATAATCTAAAATCATATATATTCTCCAAATCTTATTTTATTGACTAATTCAAGCCTATATTCTATATCAATCACATCAGTAAACCTGACACTCTTTTGTTATCTGTTTAAATACTCTTCCAAAAAAGCAATTAATCTATGCATTTCTTCATCTGTTCCTATAGAAATTCTTAAGTATTCATTGATTCTCTCCGGATTACTAAAATGTCTGACATATATCTTTGCCTTCTTCAATTCCTCAAACAATTTTTCTCCGGATACATAAGGATGCTTTGCAAAAATAAAATTACTCTTTGAATCACCAAATTCAAATCCTAATCTCTTTAATTCTCCCTTAGTCCATTCCCTTGTATTAATTATTTTATTTACTGTTTCCTCAAAATATTCTCTATCCTTGATTGCTTCCGATGCAAGTTTTATTGTAATTGAATCCATTGTGTATGAATTAAATGAATATTTAACATCATTTAAATATTTTATTAATTTCTTATTTCCAAATGCATATCCGACTCTTGAACCTGCCATGGAACGTGACTTTGAGAAAGTCTGCACAACAAGAAGATTATCGTATTTGTCAATAAGTGGAAGTGCACTTTCTCCTCCAAAATCAATATATGCTTCATCAACCACAACTATTACATCCTGATTATGTCTGATGATATCCTCAACCACATCAATACTCAAAAGCTCTCCTGTTGGCGCATTAGGATTTGGAAATATTACTCCACCATTTTCCTTATAATAATCTGTAGCATTAATTTTCAAATCATCAGTTAATTTAATCTGCTCATATGGGATTCTAAGCATATCAGCCCATACATCATAAAATGAATATGTTATATCAGGAAACAAAATTGGTTTCTTTGAATTGAAAAATGTCAAAAAAATCATTGCAAGAACATCATCTGAACCAATTCCTGTAAATACCTGCTCCTTATCTACATTATAATAATCAGCAATTGCCTCAACCAATTCTGATATACAAGGATCCGGATATAATCTAAGTCTGTCTGTATCAAATTCCTTAAGCACCTTATTTACACCTGGTGCTGGTGGATATGGGTTTTCATTCGTATTTAATTTAATAATTCCGGACTCTTTTGGCTGTTCACCCGGAACATATGGTACAACTTTTCTTACGTTATCTTCCCAGTTTTTCATGATAATTCCTCCAAAATAAACTAATTTTATCGTATCTTATTTGTGCAATTTTGTAAATGAATAATTTTTCCTAATTTATATATTTAAAACAATTTTATCCGAAAAATTTACAATTAATTCAAATTTATTGCCCTATTATTATAACACAAAAACATAGGTTGAAAACTCTTCATTTTCAACCTATGCCTTATTTAAATTATTATTTTATTTCACAGTAATTTTCTTCTTGTTGCTCCATGCTGAAACATATGATGTATTTCCTACATCTATATATGTTTTAATTCTGACGTAGTATGTCTTTTTGCTCTTTAACTTGGTAACTGTCTTATTAAGCGAAGATGCATTGACATACACCGAGCCTGCAGAGCTAAAATCTGAATTCAAAGAATATTTAATAAGATATCTGGTTGCCTTTGAATTCTGCTTCCATTTCACATTGAACGCTCCCGAAGAAGAACTTGAAAGTGATGTAATCGATGTTCTGCTTACATGATACCATGTCTTTGATGCCGAACTTTTGCTTTTTACTGCACTTCCTGAAATGTTTTTGTATGCATATACTTTATATTGAACCTTTTGTCCATTAACAACATTTGTGTCTTTGTAAGAAAGCTTTGTGTTAGATGTTATCTTCTTAATTTTTGTCCATGAACCGCTTTCAATTTTCTTATAGACATAATATCCATCTGCAACAGATACCTTAGACCATTTAATAATAGGTCCTGTGGAAGATACAGACACTGACTTTAAGGTAGGCTTGTTAACTGTATATTTCTTACAGTATGATAAACTTATCCATCCCTTTGGTATTTTACCCCAGCCTCCACTAACATCTGAAACATACACACAATCACCTGAATTAACTATTCCTACAGGACTATATTTTACTCCTGCTCCGGAACGTACATTAAGTGATGGAACTGCAATTGTATACGCACCTGTTGAATATGTACTTACATCAGAATCTGAACCGGAACTTCCAACACTGTCTGTTCCTGAACCTGCTACAAAACTACAATAATCAAGCAAAACCCAGCCATCTGAATATTTGCCCCAATAACCTTCTATTTTCGTTATTGTAATTGTTTTTTCAGGATCTAATACCAGTTTTTTACCATTTTTAGAAACCTGATTATATTTTGTTCCAGGACCTTCTCTTACATTAAGTGTCGTGCCGGTAATGTATTTTCCTTTTTTATAATTAGCTGCTGCTGAATTATTAAGGAAAAACGCAGCCTCTTCTCTTCTTCGTCTTGTTAATCCTGTTAAAATTGAACCACCAGACTTGTTCCACATTGAAAACGCATTCACTATCTCATCATCTGAATAATTAGAAATTCCGTTTGTCAAATACTTTTTCAAAGTTGATGTTCCACTCATCCATTTAGTTCCTACATTGTAACTGAAACTAACAAGTGCATCGAATTGACACTGTTTTAATTTGATATTATTGTTTGATGCAAAACTATTTACCGAATTCTCAAAATAACTTAAATCACCCTTAAGCAATTCATCTGCCTTCGCCTGGGTTATCTGAGTATTCCATGCAATAGCTTTTCCATCAACTGAACCTGTATGACCATAACCAATAGTAAGTCTTCCTTTAATAACTGTATCCTTGGTTAACGTAACACTTGGTTGCAAATCATCATACGCTTTCAATCTGCAACTTTCGTATTTTTTAATTAAATTTACACCACTACTGCTTGTGCTCATACCTGTGGTCGTTGCTCTAACTAGTCCATAAATATTAGAACCTACTCCCCCTTCGTAAACAAACTCCTCTGAGGTAACATCTCCACCACTACCATTAAAATAGAAATCATAATCTGCCTCAACTACTTCTGTATTCATTTCCACCTTATTGTTTTCAGCAGCATATGGATTCACTTTATTAGTAGTCAGCATAAATAACATTCCACAAATGCTACCAACTAAAATAAATCTTACTTTTCTACTCATAAATCTGCTATCCTTTTTTGTGCAATACATTTGTTTACTTTAATGATATCGACACAAATATATTGCAATTTAATATATATTTTATTTTTTCCCCATTTTTTTATGCGAGCAACTTGCGAATCATCTCTCCGTCAAATTCTACCTTCTTAACATGGTCTACTTCAATCTGATACAAAGCATTTGCAGCAATATGTTCAGCCGCCTGCTCTAAATTACGTATTCCTGAAGTGTCCTTAAACAAATCAACTAATGCATCAAGACCATCTTCTGTAACGATACATTCATCTTCATTTAAGCCCATTCGTTTAAGAACCTTTTTCAATGCAAATCTTGAAAAGATTACTTTCTTTTCTTCCATTGTATAGTCTGGAATATCAATTACCGCAAATCTTGATAAAATAGGTGCACTAATCATTGACTTATCATTTGCTGTTGCAATAGGATATACACCTACTGTCGGAATCATACATTCCATATAATTATCTGTAAAGCCAAGATTATCCAACAATGTTAATAATACATCTGCAGGATTTCCGTTTCCTTTACCCTCAGAAGCCTTATCTAACTCATTAATTATAAAAACAAGATTTGATTCTCCCGCCATTGAAAATGCTTCCATGATAATTCCTGGTTTTGCATTTGAATATATTCTTGAACTTCCTGTTAACTGCTCTGAATCATTAATTGAACTCATATCCAAAGTTGTCCAAGGTAATTTTAAGATTTTTGCAACTGCATATGCTATCTGGGACTTACCTGTTCCAGCAGGTCCTACAAGAAGAATTCCATATGCTGGTAAAGTATGTGTACGGTTAATCTGAATAATTGTTTCTATTATTCTTTGTTTAACCTTCTCCATACCATATAATTCTTCATCAAGTATTCTTCTTGCTTCAACTGGGTCAATTGACTCAAAATAATTATTTTTCCACTGAATATTCATCATAATGGAAAGGGCTCTTTGTGCATGACGTCTTTCCTCAGGAGTCACCTCATTAGATCTTGCTACTGCAAGATTTCTTCTTGCCCATAATCTGATATTATCTGGAAGAGTTCTGCCTGCACAAGTCATAAAGTCTGTAATACTCTGAAGACTTGTAAGTTTCATCTCGTCCCCTTCTTCTTCCATGTCATCTTCGTCTAATTCCTCTGCCGGAGCCTGACTTGCCATTAATCTGTCAATCATAAACTGAAGGAAACCATCATCCGCTGATAACTTGGTTCCAGCTCCAACTCCCATCTCTCGAATTTTGTATACGCAATAACCCTCTTCATTATTCACACCGGAAAGTCGTACACAAATATGATTTTCTCCAAGCCACTTAAGTAAACTTGTAAATCTTGCATCGATTTTCAATATATCTGCCGGTACAATTCCATCTTCTTCCTTAAATTCAAAAGTTGTTCTCTTAACCGGATTTGTAAACATTCCTGTAGAATGATGTTTCCACTGTCTTTTCTTATTATCAAGTATCATAACCGGTTTCTCCGGTGTTGCTTCGTAACTGTTAGAATAAAAAACTGTATATGTACAGATACCTCCGTCTTTTTCCTTTGGGGCATCACTAAAATCAAAAACTGGCATAATTAAAAATCTCCTTCACACTGATAACTTCCTAAAATCTGAAAATATTCTGTTTCATTTTTCAGCTGGAAAGCCAGTGCCTGTATCTCTTTGTTCAATAAATTTGCTTCAATCTCTACATAAAATTCATAATTCCAATCATCCTTCTGGTTTGGTTTAGAATGAATCTCAGTAAGATTAACATCGTAATCTGATATCATTGACAAAATACTTGCCAAAGCTCCACTCTTATTATTACATGTAAACATAATTTTCAATCTATTATGTTCAGGTTTTACCACAAGCTCATCTGAAAACAGAACTACCTTTTTTCTGATTTCAGAATCCTTTAAAACTTCACATTTATTAATGTATAATTTATTATCAACTAATAATCTGTGAATCTCATCTGATACGCCAACACTGATATCCTCTAAAACACCAATTCCGGCATCAGCCTGTCCGTTTTCTATAAGTTCACCAACCTCTGTAAAAGAATCAACTGTATCAACTGTATCTTTCGAAATCATATTACATAAATATAATTCTGATTTAAGCATAGCAACTTTAGTTATTTCTTTGTATTCACTACTCCAATCTATATCAAGGCAATCTCTCATTTCCAAAGTTCTGCCATACTGATACTTTCTGCTGACTTCCATGATTCTTTTCAATAACGCAACATATTCTCTCTTAATTCCTGGCTCAATATCTTCTGTAAGATTAGATATAATCTTAACCTCCCTGTCTGGCTTAAAAATATTGTCACCGGTTTGAGCTTTAACACAAGCTACCTGATCTGCAAGCTCCATTCTTTCCTGGAAAAGTTCTTTTATCTGCTTGTCAACTCTGTCGATATTTACTCGTACATCATCTAATGTCATAACTTTCTCCTTAACTCTAATTACTTCTTCTATCTATATTGTATTTGAAAATGACGTTTTGGTAAATATCTGTTTTAAAAAAATTTTCTTTTTTCTTACTTTTGTTTACATTTTCTTCCATATAAACCATAAAAATCTGCCTTATTTAAGTCCCATCAGCCGAAAATAACCATATTTTTCCAATTTAAACTAATCTGATTTTATTATTCATAACTATAAAAGCTCCACTACTTTACAGTAGCAGAGCCTTTTTCTTAATTTATTATTCTTATTAGAAATCAACCTCTGTGTCATAGTAACAACATTTCAGTAATTTTTCCATTTCTTCCTGACTTGGCTGTCTTGGGTTAGAACCTGTGCAGGCATCTAAAATTGCATTTGCTGCAATCTCAGGAAGTCTCTCTAAAAATACCTCTTCAGGAACAAATCCGTTCTCTGTTGGATAACTGTCAGCTCCATAATTCTTGATACAATGTGGAATCTTAAGGTCATCATTCATCTGACGCAAGTATTCAATAAGGGCCTTAACCTTCTCATCATCAGATGCACTCTTGTCACAAATTCCCATATAATCAACGATTACACCATATCTCTTCTTTGCTGTTTCATCTTTTGCATTAAATGCAATTACCTTTGGAAGATACATCGCATTTGCTGCTCCATGAATAATATGTGCACCATAATCTGCAAACGCAGCTCCTGTCTTATGTGCCATTGAATGAACGATTCCAAGTAACGCATTGGAAAATGCCATACCTGCAAGACACTGTGCATTATGCATATTATCTCTTGCTGCCATATCTCCATTATATGAAGGAACTAAATCCTTCATAATCATCTCAATCGCATGAATTGCAAGTGGATCTGTGAAATCGCAATTTGCAGTTGAAACATATGCCTCAATTGCATGTGTCATGGCATCCATACCTGTATGTGCAACGAGTTTCTGTGGCATTGTTTCTGCAAGGTCAGGATCTACAATTGCTACATCAGGAGTAATCTCAAAGTCAGCAATCGGATACTTAATTCCCTTCTCATAATCAGTAATAATAGAAAATGCAGTTACCTCTGTTGCAGTTCCGGATGTTGAAGAAATTGCACAAAAACTTGCCTTTTTACGCAATTTTGGAATTCCAAATACTTTACACATATCCTCAAATGTAATATCAGGATATTCGTATTTGATCCACATAGCCTTAGCTGCATCAATTGGCGAACCTCCTCCCATAGCAATAATCCAGTCTGGCTTGAATTCTAACATCTTATTAGCACCTGCCATAACTGTTTCAACCGATGGATCTGGTTCAATTCCTTCTATAAGTTCGACCTCCATACCAGCTTCCTTAAGATATTCAACTGCTCTGTCTAAGAAGCCGAATCTCTTCATAGAGCCACCACCAACACAGATAATCGCTCTTTTTCCTTCAAATGATTTTAATGCTTCTAATGATCCTTTTCCATGATATAAATCTCTAGGTAATGTAAATCTAGCCATATTTCCCCTCTTTCTGCCATCTTTACAATGGCTCTTGATATTCTTTAAACAAAATGATTGTAACACATTATTGTTTTTGTGGAAAGCTGATAAAATCACCAATAACTGCACTAGATTTTTGTGCATTTTTCCAAGCTAATTCTACCAATAATATGGAAAATTCATTAAATGCAACACATCCTCTATCTACTTATCCAAGTAACGCATTTTTGCTCCGGAATCATTTTTCTGCAGACCTGAATGACCTGATATATTTTTCTTTTCCTTAAATAAATCTTTAATGCCATCTGTAAGTTCCTTCTGACATGCCGGACAATATCTTCCTGTTATAATTGTGCATCCACACTTGTAGCAGGTCAGCAAATTAATGCTCTCATCCTCAACAATTTCCAGCTTGCCGTCTTTGATATAATATTCCACAATTTCTTTGTCGATTCCAAGCTCAAGTACCAGAGTCTGAACAGGTGTATTTCCATATTTATCAATATAGTTTCGTATTTTTCCATAATCGTCATACTCTATATTCTGGCATTTTTTACACTCATAGCTTCCAAGCCCCTTGTAATACAATCGTGTATTTCCACACTGTGAACATTTTTTGGGAATATCCTTCATCAGTAATTTTTCTACATATCCTAGATTTTTCATTTTTACCCCTCTCTCCTAACAATGGTAGTGTCAAGTTTACTACCTCATTTTTTATTAAAAACCTTTATTTTAGGGAGTTTGCAAATAAAAAGAGCATTTACCTCCCATTTTTGATATAATGTCC
>JAXJWH010000116.1:0-11170 GCA_036308125.1 Agathobacter sp. | reverse complement strand
TATTACCAACTTCATAACCATATGAGGTTTATTGAAGTGCGCCTAAAAACTAAAGAACTCGCTTCATCTAGGAATTTATGCATTGACACAAACTCTTCCTTGTGTTGTATCAAGATTGCGAACTTGTTTCGCAATTACCTAAATACTATTACAATAATTTTAGTTCTAAAATACTACAAAACCTATTTCTATGTATCTATAATTGTATTGTATCACACAAAATTATATATTCAAATTTATTTAATCCCCCACACAACCGTAACACTGTCTGTCACATCTATATCATCCGGGTTAATGTCAATATCATAAGCTTCATCCGGCTCACAGCTCCTGACGCAACATTCCTCCAGCATCAGTTTGTCCATTGGTCTTGATACAAAGTCTATTTCCGCCCAGGAATAATCTATTGTAATAATCTCTCCCAGACTTACTCCTGATGCTTTGGAAAGTACATCTGCCTTTGATTTTGCGTCTGTTACCGCATTTTTAAGCAGCTCGTTTTTGCACTTCTCCGGCTCCGCTACTGTATATTCTATACGAAACTCCGGTCTGACCGGGGAATGTCCAAGTTTATATAGTACCTTACCCAGTCTCTTATTATCAGCAGGAAATTCAATCTTCATTTGATGCACATATTTATATCCTTCAAATCTTCTTTTCCAGCTTTTGTCCTTTGCCTGATAACTCTCATACTCAGCACTCACATGAAAGTTCAAGGTCTTTATATCTTCACAATCAAATCCTAAATCTGAAAACATTTGCTTCAGATATTCTGTCATATGAGCGGACTCTTCCAATGCCGCATCATACTCTTCCTTCATTCCTTCCATCGTCATAACCAGTCTGACCGTATCCGGCTTAACTGACAAATTTCCCTTACCTGTTACTCTGATTGTTCGTTCCATAGCAATTCCTCCTAATCTTCTTGCCAATTTTCTGTAAATTCCTTTAATATAAAACCTAAAAGTTCCTTCGTTAATCGCACATATTTTCCAAATGGATTAATAACCAATCCCTGTACCTTTTCACTTTTGTACGCAATCTCGATCATGTCATATAAAGGAATTGAAATGATGACATTTCCACACTGTTTGCGCCTTGATTCCTCTTCCCCTGTGAAAAAATAAAACCATTCTTCATCCTTTCCTTCTGTCACGGTATCCATGTGTAATCTGACATCGTGATCCAGTGTAAGGGTATCTCCTTCCTTGAGATGATACACATCCAAATCAGAAAACATGTCTTCCCCCACCGTTACAAAAGGCACCAGTACATGACCTTTACTTTTCATTCTCCCACAAAGCATTGTCAAAAGAAATAAAAGGCTATTCTTATCATCTTTCGCATACATTTGATGTATGGCTGTCTCAATGGCAGCATTTCCGGATAAATCTTCATTTTCATCTGAGTGATATACTCTCCTGCCAATGGTTTCATCAAATAACTGCATCACATGTAAGATATCCTCACTTACCCGGTTTCTGCATTCTGCCCGTAAAATCGCTGACATATCATAAAATGCTTCTGCGATACTTCCTGTTATAGCTGCGAGGGTATCCGTGTCACCGCCAAGTGAGACTGCATTTCTTACTGAATCCTCGAAATTTTCAGACTCCAGAAACGCAATGATCGCTTCCGGAATCGTTTGCTGGCAACTTTCCACATGATGATAAGTCGGTCTTATTTCATCCAGTGTACGATTCAAATCATATCCAAACTCTTTGACTACATACTCTCTGATACCATCCTTATTCACCCCATGCCTTGCCAAAAAGATACAGCTTGCCGTAGCCTCTGCTCCTTTGATACCTTCTGGATGGTTATGTGTTACTTCCGCTGTATAAACTGCCACCTCCCTGGTTCTCTCTAAAGTGGGATAAAGCCAGCCAACAGCAGACACCCGCATTGCAGAACCATTTCCGTAGCTGTTATATGGCTTCGGACTTCGTGCTGAGAGCCAATAGCGAAATCTTCCGCCATATCCGGCATGAGGATATCGCTTTCCCCAGTCCTGCATATTTGCTATCACAGCATCCTCAATTTCTTCCTTTGTAGCATCCGGACCTACCGCAATTAAAGCCTCTGCGATCGCAACTGTCATTACAGAATCATCCGTAAACTGACAACCTTTTGTAAACAGTTCAAAATCCTTTGTCTTATCACCTCTATCAAACTCGAATGGACTTCCAATAATATCACCTAATATTGCTCCGTACATAGCTCCTCCTATCCCCGGTCTGTTCCGGCTCATTGCATCTTTTTCTTTATTACAATTACATTATATATTTGCACCTTATTTATTTGGTCGCTGAATGGGCGACACTTTCAGGCAAAAGAAAAACGCCAGTATATAAGATACTGACGCCTTCAAACTTTTTTAAAATTTACTTCCCTTTTTTCTTCCGTCTCCGAACTTCTTCCCTCAAAAGTGCATACTCAATGAAACTATATATCAGTTCAGAAACATCTTTATCATCAAGGTACAATAATCTATTTATATCTATTGTTCCTAATTCGATTCCTGCCGGACCAACCCGGATTCCATCTCCATGTTGCGAAACCATAGCAACAATCTCATCGCTTTTCATACTGCTTATCTGACCATTATGTAAAAAAGCAACTTTACCACCCGGTAACAGTTTTACAAATCTGTCAACATTATACTGAAGCGAATTATGACTTGTCTTAAATCGGTCTATAGCTACTGTCATAGAGGTGTAACTATTGCGCTTTTCACCTCGAAACCCTGCATCTGTACCAAATATAGAGAATGATACAATCTGCGTTTCGCCGAATCTATCATTTACCAAAAATGCTCTATACACACCATTATAGTGTCCACCTCCGGCATTTCCATAATCCATATATCTCTGCCCAAGGTCTTCAAGTAATTCAAAGTTCTTACTTTTCACTATGGGCAATTTATGCTCTGTATCAAGTAATGCCTGATACATATTTACTGCAAATGACCTAAGTGTACCAGATGTATCTTCTCCAAATATCCAGTTTCCGGACTCATTATAATCCCAAATCAGTTCCTGATTTTGCAATTCATCAAAAGAGAATCTGATTTCTTTTTCTTCTTTGTTTTCCGGCAAGGTATATTCCTTATTTATCATCTGTCCATATGATAGTATGTTATCCAAAAAAACATAACTATCCGTATCCTCATCATACGCAGCAAACCTTAAGTCAATTCCGTTTGTAACTACAATGTATCTCGCTCCAATCGTATCAGAATATCTAATTGCCTGTTCAGATACATTGTCTGTAAGAAATACCTTCTCATTCTTACATTCAATCACAGTAACAGGGTAAAGGCACTGTTCTTCTTCATCAAACTTATGAATAATAATATCTGCTCTTCCGGAAGCACCTTCAACATAGTAAGACATTGGAACTTCCAATAAAATCATATTTTTAGGAACACCGTATTGATGTTCAAATAAAGCTGCCACCTTTTGTCTGATAGTTTCCTCCGGAGTAATTTCTATAAGTTTCTTCCGATAAGTGTCATAATAACAGTCTTTACCTTCTCGCTTATAAATCGCAGGTAATTTGACATTCTTTAGTAAGTCTTCAATTACCAATCCCGGCACTCCTTTCTGTCAGCATAGAATTACACTCCAAGTATCTCATTGGTGTATTGAAACAGCACCAAATTAAGCTGATAAATATCATACTGCTTATCAATGATTGCTTTCTGTACAATCAAATCAACCTTACTGCTTGGACTAAACGCCCAGTCTGCCCTCGCCAACAAATCCTTTGCCTGTTCCAAATCTAATTCCAGAGCAATGCAAAGAGCCATCACTGTTTTTTTCTTTGGATGATACTTTTCATCACACTGTATCTTTGAAAAATGCTTTCTATCCAGATTCGCCCGTTTCCAGACATCCTTATTGTCCATCCCTGACTCACCTATCAGTTCAAACAGCTTATCATGAAAAGACATTCCTACATTTTCCAGCTCCTCTTCCAGAGACATAGCCTTTTCCGACATTGGAACAGACATAAGCAGTTCCGGCTCACTCTCTTCTGCCTCCGTATAGCGGCTACATTCTTCATAGACTTCCGAATCGTATGTTATATTAGATTCTATTCTACTGCGACTGAATGGTCGCCTAGAATATTCGGTTCTACGCTTTTGCCTGATATAATTTGCATCAATAAATGAATCGATTTCTCCAACCAACTGCCCGGAAAGTTGAAATGATTTCTTGTCAAAGACTACCAGAATAATCTGCATTTCATTTTCCAAAAGAAACTCGCTGAAAACAGATACAGCTATTTGCAATGCCTTGTCTTTTGGAAAACCATATACTCCTGTTGATATCAAAGGAAATGCAATGCTCTCACATTTTAACTCCACTGCTTTCTGTAAGGACTTCCTGTAGCAACTCTCCAGAATATCAAATTCATGATGAACACCATCCTCCCATACAGGACCAACTGTATGAATGATGTAATTCGCATTCAAGTTATATGCTCCGGTAACTGCAATTTCTCCCCTTACAATCTTTCCAATCTTAGTTCTCTCTGCAAGAAGCTGTTCCTTGCCGGCAGCCTCATAAATAGCAAGGTCTGTACCACTGCCACATATTGGATTTGGATTTGCTGTATTTACAATGGCATCCGCTGTAACCTTTGTTATGTCATTGCGTACTATCTTAAATGGCATCCGGCACCTCCTTATTGCTCAAGATACTTTTCAGCACGGTATTTCTCTAATAATGGCAAATTCTTATTCGCACAACTAATTCCCCATTCCTTTTTATTGGATTGACCCGGCTTATCATATTTTCTATATAGCAATGCTTCGTTCAGATTCTGCCATGCTGTTGCAGGTATCACATAAACATCCGGTAAACGACCATCCACAAATTTCAGAAAACACACAAGTCTTTTACTATCGTTGCAATCCATTAACTTATCTGGAATAAATGCATAATTTCCTTTTAGCAGACTCTTTACCTGTATCTCATAGTAAATACCTGAATTTTTACTTGCGACAAAATCAACTCCATGATCATCTACTTCCGATGTATATATGTCATATCCATACGAAGCAAATTCCATTTTTGCATAATACTCAGCATATCGACCTAGCTGCATAGGTCTTAAATCTGACCATTTCATTTTTGGCATATCTATCACACTCCAATCTATGAATACAACTTATCCACTTCTTTTTCATACACTGATTCTGTCACAGAATCAAACAAAACCCATTCAACAAGGTCAAAGCTATTCTTGTTATCCTCCAAAAATCGGCTGACCGTCTTGACCGCTATTTTTGCTGCAAGTTCTACCGGGAAACTATATACTCCGGTTGAAATAGAAGGAAATGCGATACTTCTTATCTCATGCTCAAGTGCCACCTGCATAGAATGAAAATAACAGCTTGCCAAAAGTTCCTCTTCCTTACTTCTGCCACCATTCCAAATCGGACCTACAGTATGTATCACATAATCGCATGGCAGATTATATGCTTTTGTAATCTTTGCCTGACCTGTCTCACAACCATGAAGAGTCCTACATTCTGCCAGAAGTTCCGGTCCTGCTGCCCTGTGAATGGCACCATCAACTCCACCGCCTCCTAAAAGAGAGTTATTGGCAGCATTAACGATTGCCTGAACATCTGTAATTTTCGTAATATCACCTTTTACCGTTTTGATTAAATACATCTTACCACCTGCTTGAGTCTTCCTTATCATCTATTCCTATCACTAAGCTCACATATGTGACAGCTTATACCACTTCTTGATATATGAATCTTCCAGTAATGTTGTATCTGCATTTACCAGTTCAATAAACAATCCTGTCAATCCATCCCATTCTTCGTAGTTACCTGCATCGTACAATTTCCAGTTTAGCTGTTCTAAAGTCCAATTATTCTTGATGGAATTATGTAACATGGATGTGGTAGCCCAGTTTTCCTCTGAATCGGCACCGCCAAGTGCAACCGGGTATATATGATCCACCGTTGGGATGAACTCCCAATATGCATTATGACACTCTTCCATTTTCCAATGAGAGTGATACGGAAATTCCTCCGGCATATAATGAGATAAAACCTTCAAGAATCCGGGATTCACCAGTTTCATACCGCTATACCTGTCAATAAAACCATCCTTTTTAAATTGCTGCATTTTCTGTTTATCCGTATATGCCCTTCTGGTTGCTTCCATATGTCTAAAGGGATACTGCTCATTTATCAATGTCTTTGCAGCTTCCTTTTCTCCCATAAGAAGATTTTTTCCAACCTTCTCCAAGGCTTCGATTTTTTCCATAGATTTCCACCTACCCATTTATCATAACTTGTCTGTTTTGTGCCGATAGAATAGTTTCTCTTAATTCATTTGATATCTCTACTCGCTTTAACTCTATTCCAAACTGACGGATGCTTTCTGCAAGTGCTGATTTCCCCGACAGAGTCCTTTCTTCTTGTTCATCACAAACTACAATTATTTTTCTATAACTTTTACACCGATCTTTTTCAATCAAAAGCATTTTTAGAATATCATTGGCGATTTTAGTACTTTGCCCTCTCTTATTTTCTCCGATATGAGCAAATATTTCTCCGATAATACTATGTTCTTCTGAATAGAAATCTGGCTCAATATGTACCTTGTCATTATTATTCATTTTTATCTTAGGATTTCTACTTACTTTACACCCCAGCCAATCTTCAACCAGACAAAATATTTCATCTTCTGCCATCTGCTGTTCTAAAGAGCTGGATTTTTTTGTATCTGCCATATTCCCTCCGTTCATAGTACTGTGAAATACAAAATAACTGCTATTACAATAATCCCTACTACTAGCGCCGGAATTGCAGTATTAGCACCATTACGCATATTTTCTTCGTCAGTTTCCATTATTATTAAGTCTTCTTTATCAGAAATACCATTATTATTGTAATCGTGCATTTAACCACCCCTATTCCATTGGTAAATCTAAATGACAATATATAATGTCTTCTTCCCTATCTACTATAGCCTTAAGTTTCTGAAACAGCTTTATACTTCTAGTATTGCTGCTGTCAATCCTTATGTTTATCCTCTGATATCCCATTGTTGTGCAAATCCAATTCAGCCATTCTTTTAATAATAATTCACCATATCCTTGCCCTTGATATTGTTTCACGATGATAATAGCCAACTCGGGAAACTTGTTATCAATACCTTGTAATGCTACTCTCCCAAGCAAATCTCCATTTTTAAGAAACACGGAATAGTTTATCTCTGTATCATCTCCAGTCAAGCTTTCCCAATATACTTTTAATCCAATATCCGGTTCCACATCATAAAGCCTGCCAAATAAGTATTCTGCTTTAGCGACTTCACGAAACAGTTCCTTATCATTTTCGCTAACACGCCTGATATCAAATACTTCCGAATGATACTCTTGCTCCAAAATCAAATCCTTCTTCCATCAAAATGTGTGTATTGGTTGCATCCCTTACAATGGAATGTAACTGACCCTAAACCATCTTCTGTTATAATTACCTCTAGATTTTCTTCATATCCACAGTTTGGGCATCTTCCGGTTTCACCGGTATTAGAAAATCTTTTCATAATCTCCATCCATTTTTGCGATTCATTCATTCTACCCAAAATAATCTCCTGCAATTTTTTCCAACTGTTCTTCTATTTGTGAAAATGGCAGATTCAAATCCAAAGTCTTTACCCATATGGTATTGCCACCCATGGAATACTTGTTATTTGGAGTAATCTGTTCCTGCGTCTTGGCATATAGAAGCATTCCTGCAACATTTCCTGTATTATCTTTATCTAAGTTTTTCACATAGGTAAACACCTGATATAGATTGCTGGAATGAATACTCTGTATGTCATATTGGCTCTGCATGGTATGGGCATAGTATTTTGCATCAATAATCAAAGTTCTACCACCATGCTTCAGTGTAATATCAGTAACCATGGCAGGAAGAAATTCAATCATACCATCATCAATATCCCAAGGAATTGTATCCGGATTAGCCTTATATTCCGGATGATGATACCGGTAATATTCCAGTATAAACTTCTCATAAAGGCTGTGCATAGCTCTGTCATCCAAGAAGGTAGCAAGCTTCACTTCTCCTTTATCCGTTGACAATATAAGCCCAGTAATTACAAGATAACATACATTCATCAGCATCCTATAACTCTGATTGTTTTTCTGATACCGAATCCGGTCCCACTTAATCTGCCCCGGTTCTATCACATCTACATTGTCAAAAAACACAAGATTTTTCTTCAATACCACCTTATGCTCCTGCTTCACAGTCTTCTGTCGAACCAAAACCTGCATAGTAGTTTTTAATATCTGATTGAGCAGATTGTTCTCTGAGAGTTCATCATATTCACAGGACAGCTTCTGTTTGTGCTGAATCTTGTTCCTAATCGTTCCCTGAATATTAAGTTTGCCACGCAGTACGGAAAGCTCCTCTTCCTGCAATATATACTCCCGATACAATCCCTGCTTTAACTGACTTGCAACACCTTTTCCCAGGATGGCTGCAAACATATCGTGAATATTCTCAAACTCCTCCGCAGCCACTTTATCAAAGTTTGACTGACGCAGGGACTGAAAGGCATAGGTCAGCATATAGTATATATTTTTTATCAAAATCCCTTTGTCACTTGTCATTAGTCGTTAAACACTCCTCTTAGTATGTTCTGCCATTTCTGCAATTTTGCAGGTTCGTCAAACCAGTATTCTTCCAGCATCGGAAGAATATCATACTCTACTACTGACTGCATCCATTCGTCACTGCAGTCTTCCTGACCGCAGAAATAACTGTGTCCAATACAGAAACCATTTCCAAGAGAAGGGTCTTTGGCAATTTCAAAGTTCAGGTCTTTGATTCTTTCTATCAATGTTTCAAATGTGTCATTATCAAAAGACTTCATATATTTCCTGAAACCGTCTGAACCAAATCCCGGCTCCATTGCGAAGAAGCTGAATCTTCGTCTAAGCGCATAATCAATCAATGCCAGACTTCTATCCGCAGTATTCATCATACCAATGATGTACAGATTCTTTGGAACTGAGAAAGGAAGCCCGTTATAAGCCAGAGTCAGCTTCTTTCCCCGATAATCCTTTTCAATGAGCATCATAAGTTCGCCGAAAATCTTACTCATATTTCCACGGTTAATTTCGTCTATGATAAAGAAATAAGGTAAGTCAGGATTATTCGCAGCCTTCTGACAAAACTCATAAAAGATACCTGTCTTAAGTTCAAATCCATCTCCACTTGGTTTATATCCCATAATGAAGTCTTCATAAGAATAATTCTGATGGAACTGAATAAACTTTACTCTTGTTTCGTCCTTTACACCCATAATGGAATATGCCAGCCTTGTTGCAGCAAATGTCTTTCCTACACCCGGAGCTCCCTGCAAAATGATATTCTTTTTATTTAAAAGCAGTCCCTTCAGGGTATCATACTTCTCTGAAGTCATATACACTTCTGAAAGGAAATCCTCTTTGTCATAGGTGTCTATCAGTTCACTTCCGATAGGATTTTCCTGATTTTCTTCACGGATAATGTCCATGATGAAATCATATTCACCCTTTGTCAGTTTAAACAAACTTCCCTGTGGGTTTGTAAAATACTCCATCTTTTCAAGCTCCGGAGCATCCTTTAATGTTGCATAGTCTATCGGACTTGTTAATCCCTCTGTCTTCTCAAAGTACAGATTCTCTCCGTCATTTTCTTTGATAATTCGACACAATGCGACAATCTGTTTCACAGGATTCGATTCATATCCAATAACCAAATCTCCGGCTTTAGCGTCCAAAAAGTTCTGGAAAATTCTTCTCTTATTTCCATTATCATTGTACATGGTGTAGGTCTGTTCTTCGCCCACATCAATATTTGCAAAGCTCCAAATCTTCGGATTTGCATTGAGCCACCAGTAGTTCACATCACCTTCCGAATGATTGGCATAAAGTTCCGTATCAGAAAAGTCCACATCATTCAACGCCTCTGCCAATTCGTCCCTGAGCTTCCATACAAAAGTGCCTTCCTCATCTGATTCTGCACTTCTTCCGGTAAACAATATCATCCAGTATCTTTTTGTGCCATTCTTTTCTCTAGCAGGTATATCACAAGCCACATTATCTGCGACTCTCTTCGCTAGTGCAGTTGCACCACTATTGTAAAAATTGCTATTCTCACCATATTTCACAGACAACTGTTTGCAGGTTGCCATTCCTCCATAATCAAGCATTCTATATAGTATTTCCCAGCTTTGACTATTGAATATGTCTTCATATTTAAAAAGAGCTTTCCACATTTCCACAGAAATACCCGGATTATAGTCAGCCCCGATCCATTCCTCCTTTTTCTTTTTCATATTATCAGTTAGATAATTCGCAATATAGAATGATACATCAAAAGCAAGGATTCTGTGACTTTTATCTTCGTAGCAGCTATCATCCAGACTTTCCTCGAACATGGAAATCAATTCTGCATCTTCATTTACTGCATCACGGATGGCATCCACAAGTTTTGCATTTTCCTTTATGTTCTGGTCTGTATGTCCTTTGGTAGGCTTAAAATCATTTTCAAGGTATATACTTGTCCCTTTACAGACAGAGTACTTGAATACATCATACTTATCCGGATATTTTAACCAAAGATATACTGTAATCGCCATTGGTCTCTGATAATGCTGATACCCCGGCGACAGGCGCTCACACAAATCCTGTGCATCAGACTGAAACTGCAATACCCTGTCTGTGACATCTTTGGTTTCATCATACAGCCGAATGAACATGGCTCTTACCGCTTCTGCATCATCCTCTGCGTACTGAATCATCATTTTCCTTGGGAAGTTATTCATGGATGCAAGTAATCCGGCTGTTTTCTCTGTGGCTTTTGCAAACATCTCGCTAAAGTTCTCAGCATTGATATTCCAGTTGTCCTGAAACCACTTAACAGCCTCCCATTTAAATTTTTCATCCACCCAACGCTCTGAAAAAGCCTCTTTATAGCTTTTCAAGGCTATTTGTATTTTTTCGCTATTTATCATTCACCATACCTCCAAGCTTAAGAAGGTAGTGTCAAGTTTACTACCTCATTTTTTATTAAAAACCTTTATTTTAGGGAGTTTGCAAATAAAAAGAGCATTTACCTCCCATTTTTGATATAATGTCC